>NZ_DATMRK010000050.1:0-14224 GCF_035566375.1 Collimonas sp. | reverse complement strand
CCGTTGTAAATAATATCGCCGATCCTGACGTTGTCAGCGGCTACAGTGATCCTAGTTGTCATGCCAATTCACTCCTAAACCGTCCGCAGCCCGATTGCGGCCCTTGCTTAGATCATGCTCCCCTCCGATCATTCCCGCTACGATATTTCGATCCTGTCCCAGCTAAGTTGACGCCGCCACCCTGAGGCGTTGCTGACGGTCAGTTGGCAGACGACAGAGATCACCGAATGACCGGAGCTGGCCGGATTGCGACGGTCGCAACACGTCAATATGGCCCGCCTCCTGATTGACTAGCCCTTACATCCAAATTCTGAGCGCACACGTACAAGCTCATTTGGGTTCATTTTTTGCTCCATAACCTTATCGATAAAGTTCTCTTCTTCTCGAACCATTACAAATGAGCCATCGCCTTGCTCAAACCATACAAGGTATCCACAGTGGATATTGACGTTGGCAAACTGACTGGAGAAATCCACTGCGGCATAGGTGCCAGGTGCTGCCTGCGGCGGATTCTTGTACCAGGTAATCTTTTTGATATCTTGGTGGAGCACCTCTCCCGCTTTGGAATTGAAGTTCTGCGCTACGGAACTCCAACGCTCAAACGATGTTATTTGCTTAGCAGAAGTTGAAAGCAGCTCGTACGCGTCTTTGTATCTACGTCCGTCTTTTGCCGCGAAGTAGGTATTGCTTTGACGTTCAACGTGCTGCACTTGTGCATCGGTGGGACGCCATCGTTCGTCCCTGACTATCGTAGGTGCTGCGCTTAGTTGAGTGCCAGCGCTGAGGCCGCAAGTAATATCTTGTGTCAGGACTAAGAAGGTCCCACTTGCTGTTGTTGGGCCCACTGGTTCCATGGTTTTAAATTGGTATTTTCCATAGCTGACGGTTTTCGCGCCGCAAACCTCTTTGGCTTTCGGCAGTAGTTCCTGTTGCCCGGCGCCGACAGTGCTGCTGTTGTAGCTCTTCAGCACTAAACGAAACGAATCATCGCCTATGCTTTGCACTGCAATTTCCGATTGCAGTGTCGGTTGTGTACTCGCCAGCGTACCGCTCGCCGATTGCCCCAACTGCGCGCTTACGGGGAACGCAGCGAGAGTGGAAACGAGGCAGACAAATCGTCGTATTTGGATGAGCATAGTGAGATATTGAATAGAGAGTTGCTCTCGATGATGGCATCGAACGATGCATCATATCACTAGAAAGTTTCTCGCATGACATCGTTTTGCTAGGCTGAGTAAATGACCGGATTTGGCCGAATTGAGCCATTTCTGAAAATGCGGTTTTAGCCGTCATCACAGAGATTTCGCCACGGCCACAATGAGCAGCGCGGAAGGAACCAGTAAAAGTTGGGCGAGCACAGTACCCGCCAGTCTGCTACCCACCAGCCAAACTACCGCGCGTCGAAACTCCGACTCACTAACGCGACCTTCAATGACATCATCAGTCATGCCCGACATGTGTGGGTCAATAAATACCGCCATCATGACAGTGGCCCCTCCGTTAATGATTGACGAAAGCGTACTGGACGTTACTCGGACGCTTGGGTCCAGGACTCCTGCATATAGCGCAGCAAACAGGCCCACGGTCCATAGCGCTACTGCAGCAACGTTTAGCGAGGTCATAGATACAGAGACACTACCGCTATCGCGCAGTCCTGCAACGTTGCCCACTCGCGGCAAGCTTGCAACGTCTTTGATGTAGGATAGTCCGCCCTTGAAAAACCCGTGCAGAATCAATTTGGGCACCGAGCGGTGAACTTGGAAATGCTCGACGGCCCGACAAAAAACACGCTGAAAAGTCGGGATTAGCAAAGCTCCGACGATGGTCGCAAGCGATGCGGAGATTAGTAGCCAGCGGAAATCGGAAAGCAAACTTTCTGCTGCAAACTGCCTGCCGATATTTGACTCGACCCGTTTGGCCAGGAATGGTCCAAGAAATGAATTCGACGTCCGTGAGACAAGAACAAGAATACTGAACAGGGCAAGCGAAACGGCAATCCGTCTTGTCCTAATCCCCGCGATGCGTACGGAGTATGCCAGGGTGCCAATGATGTGGATGACGAACGTTAGGAAACAAATGAAGACCAGTTGCTTGTCCATTGAAACCTTGAAAATGTAGAAAAAATCGCTGGATGCTGCCGTGAACAAGGACGGATTCACGCAAAAATTGTGTTCATCAGTTGCTATGGCGGACTGTCCGTCGCTGGCCAATCTGTAATTTCTTAGTGGAAATAATTGACGCAATGCTGCCACGAATATGTTGCTTCCGCAACATCTATTTCATAGACGGGGTGAATGGCTGGATCTGGCCGGTTCGCGCCGGTCGTGTTGTTGATGCCATCGGCTGCGATCGCTGCATAGCAGACATGCGCGAAAGGCTCGTTTATCGCCTGGGTCGAGATGATTTGAGACATTCACCTTAGTACACGTCCTGCCAGATCAAGTCGTAATTTAGCATTATCAGCCTCAACCGATATCAGCTTGTAACTTGCCTCCCAACCTAGTTCTTAGCCCTTAGCCTTGACAGGTTTTTTCCCGACGCCAGCCCTAGCGGCAGTTGGCGCAGATTTCCCGCCATGCACCTGGCCCGCACCCACAACCGCATTCTTATCAAAAACCGGCAACTCAACCAACGCCACCGGCAAATCCTGCTGCGCCAGAAAATCATCCAGCGCCCGATACAACTGCTGCACGGTCTCAGTGCCAACCGCCGACTCGATATGCGCGTATTGATGCTCAATCAATGGCGCGATGGCGCTAACCAGAGCGCGGCTCTTGGGGGTCAGCGAGACCATGATGCGGCGCTGGTCGGAATCCACCCGTGAGCGCGTTACCAGTTGCGTCTCTTCCATTCTGGACAGCACGCCCGCCAGGCTGGGGCTGATGATCTGGCAGGCTTCGCAGATCTGCCATTGTTCCATGCTCTGTTGTTCGCTGAGTTCGCGGATGATGCGCCATTGCTGTTCGGTGAGGCCGTGGTGATTGAGAATGCGCCTGAATTTGCTCATCACGCATTCGCGGGCTTGAAGCAGCAGCAGGGCAAGATTGCGGTGTTCCAAAAAAATCTCCTCAGTGTTTAGGACTAGCCGCAAGAGGCGGCCGCTACGCTGGACGATGACGCCGGTGGCCGTTGCTCCTGGTCTATTTACTTCAACTCTACTTGCTGGAACGCTATCGATGCCCGATTTTGTATTGATAAATAAATCGGGATTGCGGTTGACACACTAACATATTAGTAATTATATTAGCTAACATGTTAGCTAGTTGCCGAACGCCGCCAAGAGCAGATCGCATAACTGAAGACCGCTGCAAACACGCATGGCCTTGTTTGCAAGCGCTTCCAACAAAAAGCGAAAGTGGAGATGAAACCAGATAATTTTCCTGCCCAGATCACGGGCGCCGTCTACGGCGTTATCTTGAACGACAGCGATTCGCTGCACCGCATCGGCGCGGCGTTGACGGAAGCGCCATACAAAGGCGCACCTAAAGCTCCGGTGCTGTATATCAAACCGGCCAACACCCGCATCGGCGGCGGCGCTGCAATCAACCTGCCGATTGGCGCCAGCGCGGTGGAAATCGGCGCCACCATTGGTGTCGTGATCGGTGCGCCGGCGGCGCGTGTCACTTTGAAAAACGCCGCCGCGTCGATTGCCGGTTATGTGCTGGTCGCCGATTTGAGCCTGCCGCACGCCAGTTACTACCGCCCGGCGATACGCGAGAAATGTTTCGATAATTCCTGCGTCATTTCCGGCGATTTGCTTCCTGCAGAAAAAATCGCCAAGACGCCGGCGCTTCTGATAACCACGCAAATCAACGGCAGGCAAGTCGACACGTGGGCGCTGGCCGATCTGCTACGTAGCATCCCTGAACTGTTGCGCGATGTAACCGAATTCATGACGCTGCAACGCGGCGACTTGCTGTTGGTCGGCGTCAAATGGCAGGCGCCGCAAGCTGCGCCGGGCGATCACGTGACATTGACGGCGGCCGGCTTGGGCGAATTGAATTTCCGGATTGCAGCAGCAGGAGGCGACAAATGAAACCAAGCGGCATCGACAACACAAAACGTGGCCGGATTTTTTTCAATGGCGCGATCCATGAAGTGCGGCCTGCAGGGGAGGGACGCATCGCGCTGGCCGATGGCCGCATCCTGGCCGAAGCAGAGGCGCACTGGCTGCCGCCGCTAGTCCCTGGAACCATCTTTGCGCTGGGCTTGAATTACGCCGATCATGCGCGCGAACTGGCGTTCAAGGCGCCCGAGCAGCCGTTGGTTTTCTTGAAGGGGCCGAATGCCTTGACCGGCCACCTGGCCCACTCGCGCCGCCCTGCCGACGCCACTTACATGCACTACGAGTGCGAGCTGGCGGTGGTGATCGGCAAGCGGGCCAGGAATGTCAGCCGCGCCGACGCCTTCCAGTATGTGACCGGCTACACCGTCGCCAACGATTATGCGATCCGCGATTATCTGGAAAATTATTACCGCCCCAATCTGCGCGTCAAGAACCGCGACGCCTGCACCCCGCTCGGTCCGTGGCTGGTGGACGCAAGCTCGGTGCCGGACCCAGGCAATCTGCGCCTGACCACTACCGTCAACGGCAAGCTGACGCAAGACGGCAATACCCGCGACATGATTTTCGATATCCCGGCCTTGATCGAATACCTGTCCGCCAGCATGACGCTGATGCCGGGCGACGTCATCCTGACTGGCACGCCTGAAGGTCTGGCGGATGTGGTCGCGGGCGACCGCGTGGTGACTGAAATCGAGGGCGTCGGACGGCTGGTCAACACCATCGTCGACGATGCTGCCTACTTTAACCCCGCAGCTGGAGCAAGCGCATGATCAAACATCTTATCAACGGCAAGGAAGTCGAAAGCCGCCAGACTTTCCAGACTTTGAACCCCGCTAACAATGAAGTCATCGCCGAAGTCGCCAGCGGCGGTGAAGCCGAAGTCGCGGCTGCGGTGCAGGCGGCAAAAGACGCTTTCCCGGCCTGGGCCGGGCGGCCGGCCAAGGAGCGTGCGGCGCTTATGCGGCGGCTGGGCGAATTGATTACGGCCAACGTGCCCAAGATCGCCGAGCTTGAAACCAGGGATACCGGCCAGGTCATCGGCCAGACCAAGAAGGCGCTGATTCCACGTGCCGCCGATAATTTCCATTTCTTTGCCGAGATTGCGGCGCACATGGATGGCGAAAGCTATGCCTCGGATAGCGGCCACATGAACTACACGATGTGGCATCCGGTCGGCGTTTGCGCGCTGATCTCGCCGTGGAATGTGCCGTTCATGACGGCTACCTGGAAAACCGCGCCCTGCCTGGCGCTGGGTAATACCGCCGTGATGAAGATGTCGGAACTGTCGCCGCTGACTGCCGACATGCTCGGCAAGCTGATCCTGGAAGCCGGGATACCGCCGGGTGTGTTCAACGTGGTGCATGGTTACGGCAAGGAAGCCGGTGAGCCGCTGATCCGCCATCCCGATGTGCGGGCGATTTCTTTTACTGGCAGCACGGTCACCGGTAATCGCATCGTTCAGCAGGCGGGCTTGAAGAAATTTTCGATGGAACTGGGTGGCAAATCGCCATTCATTATTTTCGACGACGCCGACTATGAGCGCGCCCTGGATGCGGCTATCTTCATGATCTTTTCCAATAACGGCGAACGTTGCACTGCCGGCTCGCGGATACTGGTGCAGCGTGGCATCTACGACAAATTCGTCGCCGATTTTGCGGCGCGTGCGCAGCGGTTGGTGGTGGGCGACCCGATGGACCCGCTGACTATCGTCGGCCCGATGATCAGCCGCGAGCATCAAAAGAAAGTGGCGCGTTACATCGAGCTGGGTAAGGATGAGGGCGCCAGAGTGGTGTTTGGCGGCGGCAGCCTGGAGCTCCCTGCTCACCTGAAAAACGGCAACTGGATCCAGCCGACAGTGTTCGCCGATGTCGACAATCGCATGAAGATTGCGCAAGACGAAATCTTTGGGCCGGTACCTTGTTTGATTCCGTTCCGCGACGAGGCCGAAGCGCTGCGCATCGCCAATGACACGCCTTACGGTTTGTCATCCTATGTCTGGACTGAAAGCACCGGCCGCGCCCTGCGCATGGCGCGTGGCGTCGAAGCGGGCATGGTGTTTGTGAACAGCCAGAACGTGCGCGATTTGCGCCAGCCGTTCGGCGGCGTCAAGGCCTCCGGCACCGGCCGCGAAGGCGGGCATTTCAGTTTCGAGGTATTTGCTGAAGCGAAGAACGTTTGCATCTCCTATGGCGATCATCCGATTCCGCGTTGGGGTGTTTGAGATCTATTGGGATGTCATCGCGCCGGCAAGAGTCATCTGGGGTCAGAGTCAACTTTCGCAGCGCTTTATCGCGAAACTTGACTCTGACCCCACATGACGGATTCGGAGAAAGACAGAGCGCACTGGATGGTTTTGTTCTTTTTAACGATGAGGCAGTACTCCGTGGCCCGCTAAGTGGGGTCAGAGTGAAGTTTCTGCAAAAAGCCCGCAGAAAGTTCACTCTGACCCCAGTTAGCTCAGTTAGCTGCGTTTGTTAAGCGCATCGCAAAAGATGGTTCAGCAGGTGATAAAAAATAGGAGGAGCACAAATGGGCAAGCTGGCGCTGGCGGCAAAAATTACACACGTGCCGTCAATGTATCTGTCGGAACTGGACGGCCCGCATAAGGATTGCCGCAAGGCGGCTATCGACGGCCATAAGGAAATCGGTCGCCGCTGCCGTGAATTGGGGGTCGACACCATCGTGGTGTTCGATGTCCATTGGCTGGTCAATTCGGAATATCACATCAATTGCGCGCCGCATTTCGAGGGCGTCTATACCAGTAATGAACTGCCGCATTTCATCAAGAACATGGCGTATGAATATCCGGGCAATCCGCAACTCGGCCACTTGATCGAGAAGGCCGCCAACCGGATGGAAGTCAAGAGCCGCGCGCATAGCGACACCACGCTGGAGCTGGAATACGGCACGCTGGTGCCGATGCGCTATATGAACGCCGACCAGCATTTCAAGGTGGTGTCGGTGGCCGGCTGGTGCGTCTGGCACGATCTCAAGGAAAGCGAGCGCTTCGGGCTGGCGGTGCGCAAGGCGATCGAGGACGAGTACGAGGGCACGGTGGCGGTATTTGCCAGCGGTTCGCTGTCGCATCATTTTGCCTTGAACGGCACGGCGCCGGAGTATATGCACAAGGTGTTCAATCCCTTCCTCGAAACGATGGACCGCGCGGTGGTCGAGATGTGGCAACGCGGCGACTGGAAAACCTTCATGGAAATGCTGCCGATGTACAACGACAAATGCTGGGGCGAAGGCGGCATGCATGACACGGCGATGCTGCTGGGCCTGTTGGGCGGCAAAGATTACGACCAGGGCGTGGAAGTGGTGACGCCGTATTTCGGCAGCTCCGGCACCGGCCAGATCAACGCCATCTTCCCGGTAACGCCCTTGCATCCGCAGACAGACAAATAGGAGCCAACATGCCACATCTGACCCTGGAATATTCCGCCAATCTGCGCGAGCGCGGCGACCTCCCTGCCCTGTGCCGCCAACTGGCGGCGGCCTTGATTGCCCAGCAAGCCGAGGGCAAGCCTGTCTATCCGATCGGCGGCGTGCGGGTGCGGGCGCTGGCCGCTGAAGATTATTGCATCGCCGACGGTGATCTGGACGCCGCTTTCGTCCACGCCACATTGAAAATCGGCGCGGGCCGCACGGAAGCGGTCAAGCAAGCCACCGGCGAAGCCCTGTTCGAAGTGATGAAAGCACATTTCGCCGAGCTGTTCCAGCAAACCGGGCTGGCGCTGTCGTTGGAAATCAATGAATTCAGCGAAGCTGGCAGCTGGAAAAATAACAATCTGCATGCGCGCTATCGCAAGGCTTGAATTCCCCTGATTTTTGAAAGACCGGAAAGACTACCTATGCTGCCAATCAATACCCTGCACGATCTCGCCTTGCAGCTGAACCGCGCCGAAAAATCGCGCATGCCGTTGCGCCACTTTTCCAAGCAATATCCACAGATGACGATAGAGGACGGTTACGCCATCCAGCGCGAATGGGTCAAGCTGAAGCTGGCCGAGGGGCGCGTCATCAAGGGTCGCAAGATCGGCCTGACTTCGCGGGCGATGCAAAAGTCTTCACAGATTACCGAGCCGGATTATGCGCCGCTGCTGGATGACATGTTCTTCGAGCAGGGCGGCGATATCCCCTTCTCTCGTTTCATCGCGCCGCGTATCGAGGTTGAGCTGGCGTTCATCCTGGGCAAGCCGCTGAAAGGCCCGGGAGTAACCATGTTCGATGTGCTGGCGGCGACCGATTATGTGACGCCGGCGATCGAAATCATCGATGCCCGCATCGAACAATTCGACCGCGAAACCAATCAGGCGCGCAAGGTGGTCGACACCATTTCCGATTTCGCCGCTAACGCCGGCGTCGTCCTCGGCGGTTTGCCGGTGCGGCCGCATGATGTCGATTTGCGCTGGGTCGGCGCGATGTTGTATCGTAACGGCGTGATCGAGGAAACCGGCCTGGCCGCTGCGGTGTTGAATCATCCGGCCACCGGCGTCGCCTGGCTGGCCAACAAGATCGCGCCTTACGATGAACAACTGAATGCCGGCGACGTGGTGCTTGGCGGTTCGTTTACGCGGCCGGTGCTGGCGGCTATCGGCGATACTTTTCAAGCTGATTACGGCCCGCTCGGGCAGATCGCCTTCCGTTTCGTATAAGGAGTTTTCGTATGAAAATGCCAGAAAATCTTTTCAAGCAGGCCTTGCGCCAGCAGCAGTTGCAAGTGGGCCTGTTCCTTGGCCTGGCGAATCCGCTCAGCGCCGAGATCCTGGCTGGCTGCGGTTTTGACTATTTGTTGATCGACGCCGAACACGGCCCTAACGATTTGCGTTCGGTGCAGGCGCAGTTGCAGGTGCTGGCGGCGTATCCGGTGCAAGCCATCGTGCGGCCGCCGAATCACGATGCGGCGCTGATCAAGCAATTGCTCGGCGCCGGCGTGCAAACCTTGTTGCTGCCGATGGTCGAGAATGCCGAGCAGGCACAGGCGCTGGTGCGCGCCATGCGCTATCCGCCCAAGGGCGTACGCGGGGTCGGCACCGGCCTGGAACGCGGTGCGCGCTGGAATGGCGTCGACGCATATTTCCAGCAGGTCGAAGCCGAGCTGTGCCTGATCGTCCAGGTGGAATCGGCGGCGGGGCTGGCGCAGCTGGAGGCGATTCTGGCGGTCGATGGTGTCGACGGCGTTTTCATCGGCCCGGCTGACCTGGCGGCGTCGCTCGGTTATCTGGGGCAGGCTGGGCATCCAACCGTCAAGGCCGCCATAGCCAGGGCGCTGGCCAGTATCCGCGCATCCGGGAAAGCCGCCGGCATTTTCGCTACCGATGCGACGCTGGCGCTGGAGTACCAGGCCGCCGGTGTCTGCTTCCTGGCGATTGGCGCCGATACCGGCGTCTTGCGCAACGCTGCTATCAGGCTGCTCGATAGTGTCAAACCCGGAGCGAAGAACGACAAGCCGGGAGCGGCGTACTAGAAATCGCTCCAGAATGCGGGCGAGGCGATTGTGCCGAAACTTATGCCGAAACACGGGGCTGCTGCTAAATCCGCAGTTAAATTAGCCCATGCGCCGATTCCCAATATCGACCTGGGCCGGACTTTCGATCTGCGTTATGAAGACGAGGAAGTGCATTACGAGGCACTGGAAAAGCTGGCGGCGTTCTTCGGCCGCAACATGCCAGCCCATCGCCATGACCGGGTGTTCCAGGTGCATTTTATCGAGAGCGGCGAAGTCAGACTGCATCTCGACGATCAGTTTTACCATGCACGGGCGCCGCTGTTTTTCCTGACGCCGCCGTCGCATACGCATGCCTTCGTTATCAGCGACGCCGCCGCCGGCCATGTGCTGTCGGTGCGCCAGCAATTGATCTGGCGCCTGTTCGACAGCGATCCCAGCAATCTGCTCAAGCAAACGCTATCGGTTCCGATGTGCGTGGAACTGGACGCAGCCAAGACTGGCCACGAGCAACTGCTGACTCTCTTTGCCCAGCTGCGCGAAGAATTCAGGCAACAGGATATCGGCCGCGAACTGAACTTGCTGGCGCTGGCACGGCTGGCGTTTGTTGCGATGGCAAGATTGTCGGCGCAACCGTTGCCGAGCAAGACCTTGCGCCAGCACGATGTTCAGGCTTTCCACAATTTCAATCAATTGATCGAAGCGCATTTCCGCCAGCATTGGCCGCTGGATCAATACGCCAGCACTTTGAACCTGACCGAAACCCGGCTCAACGATATCTGCCGCCGGGTGGCCGATGTGCCTTCCAAACGGCTGGTGCATGAGCGGCTGTTGCAGGAAGCCAAGCGCCAGCTGCTGTTCTCAGCGCAACCGGTATCCGAGATTGCCTACGACCTGGGATTCAAGGATGTCTCTTATTTCAGCCGCTTCTTCCGCCAGCATACCGAGCTTGCGCCCAGCGAATGGCGACGCGTCGGCGTGCAGGGGGCGCCGCGGCAGTCGTGAAAAGTACCAACGTTTCCTGCTTACGTGCATTGGGATTTGGCGCGAAAGATTGCACCATGGTGTCAGTCAAAAACCAATACCGAGGAGACAAAAATGACATCACGCGACCTGCCCTTGCCCTATCCAGAAGACTTGCGCGCCGACAAGACGCGGCCTTTCACCGGCGCCGAATATCTCGAATCCCTGCGCGACAATCGCGAAATCTATATTTACGGCGACAGGGTCAAGGATGTCACCACCCACCCGGCCTTCCGCAACTCGGCAGCCTCCATCGCCCGCCTGTACGACGCCCTGCACGATCCGGCCACCAAGGATGAACTGTGCTGGGAGACCGATACCGGCAACGGCGGCTACACCCACAAGTTTTTCCGCTATGCCCGCAGCGCCGCCGAATTGCGCGAGCAGCGCGATGCGATTGCCGCCTGGTCGCGCCTGAGTTACGGCTGGATGGGCCGCACGCCCGATTACAAGGCAGCTTTCGGTAGCGCGCTGGGGATCGTGCCGGAGTTCTACGGCAAGTTTGCCGATAACGCCCGCAACTGGTACAAGCGGATTCAGGAGGCTGGACTGTATCTGAATCACGCCATCGTCAATCCACCGATCGATCGCGACAAACCGGTCGACCAGGTGCGCGATGTGTTCATGACGGTCGATCGCGAAACCGAGGCCGGCATCTATGTCAGCGGCGCCAAGGTGGTGGCCACCAATTCGGCGCTGACCCATTACAACTTTATCGGCCAGGGTTCGGCCGGGCTGCTGGGCGACAATACCGATCTGGCGCTGATGTTCATTGCCTCGATGAACACACCGGGCATGAAACTGATCTGCCGCCCTTCTTATGAGTTGAATGCCGGTCTGGCCGGTGCGCCGTTCGACTATCCCTTGTCGAGCCGCTTCGATGAAAACGACGCCATCCTGATTCTCGACAATGCTTTTATCCCCTGGGAAAACGTGTTGATCTATCGCGATCTGGAACGTTGCCGCAGCTGGTTTTCGCAAGGCGGTTTCGGCGGTTTGTTCCCGATGCAGGCTTGCACCCGGTTGGCGGTCAAGCTGGATTTCATCAGCGCCTTGCTGGTGAAGGCCTTGAAATGCACTGGCAGCTTCGAGTTCCGCGGGGTGCAGGCGGCGGTCGGTGAAGTGCTGGCCTGGCGCAATACTTTCTGGTCGCTGACCGACGCTATGACGGGTAGCGCCGAGCCGTGGCAGAGCGGCAGCTGGATGCCTAGCACCCAGGCGCAGCAGGCGTATCGGGTGCTGGCGCCGCAGGCCTATACCGCGATCAAGAAAATCATTGAAGAGATCGTCGCCAGCGGTTTGATTTATCTGCCCTCGGGCGCGCGCGATTTGAAGAATCCTGTCATCAACGATTATCTGGCGCGCTATGTGCGGGGCTCCGGCGGCATCGATCATGTGGAGCGCATCAAGATCCTGAAACTGTTGTGGGACGCCATCGGCACCGAGTTCGGCGGCCGCCATGAGTTGTATGAAATCAACTACGCCGGCAGCCAGGATGAGATCCGCATGCAGTGTTTGCGCCACGCCCAGGGTTCCGGCGCACTGGCGAAGATGACGGCGATGGTCGATCAGTGCCTGGCTGACTATGACCAGAACGGCTGGCTAGCGCCGCACTTGCACAATAGCGACGATATCAATGTGCTCGACGGCATTCGCCAGTAGCCGCTGCGCAACTGGGGAACAATTGGAGATCAGCATGGATCCTATCGAAAGCCGGCGCGGCAAGTTCCGCAACGCCATGGCGCGCCTTGGCGCCGCAGTCAATGTCATCACCAGCAACGGCCCGGCGGGGCGTTGCGGCATTACCGCCACCGCCGTCTGTTCGGTCAGCGACACGCCGCCGACGCTGCTGGTTTGCTTGAATCGCAGCAGCGCCATGAATCAGGTGTTCAAGCGCAATGGCAATCTGTGCATCAACGTGCTGAATGCCGAACAGGAGGAACAGGCGCGATTGTTTGCCGGCATGACCAATCTGGCAATGGAGAGCCGCTTCAGCAGCGAGCATTGGGATGAAGACAGTAGGCAGGTGCCGCTGCTGAAAAAGGCATTGGCCAATCTGTCCGGGCGGATTACGCGTAGCGAGGAAATCGGTAGCCACACCATCATGATCGTTGAAATACAGGAACTCGACTTGCAAGAGGAAGGAGTGGACGGCTTGGTGTATTTCGACCGTTTGTTCCATCGGGTACCTTGCAAACAGGCGGCGTTCGTGGAAAATTAGTACTGATGGAGGAGATGCATTGGAAACACGTCTTGACGATAAGCTAGCTGGCCACTGGCTTGAATTTACTGCCAATCGGCCAGCGGCAAATGCTAATCCGGCGCCGGCCTCAGCGCCCATTGCACGGCGCGGCAAGCGCGACTGGCTGGCCGAGGCATTTTCTTGCCTGCGGTCAGCGGCGACGGATCAGCCTTGCTCTCACTCAACTACTGACGCAAAGATACAGCAGTAAATTAGAAATAAGTCAGACCAAGAGCGGCTTTGACTTCGTCCGCAGTCTGCGCCGCCACCTCACGCGCCTTGGCAGTGCCGTCTTTCAAGATTTGCATGACATGGCCGCGATCCTTGGCCAGCTCTTCGCGCCGCGCACGGATAGGCGCCAGCAAATCCTGCAAGCAGGTTTCCAGACGCGCCTTGACCAGGCTATCGCCCAGGCCACCGCGCACATAATGCGCCTTCATCTCGGCCAGACCGGCTTGATCGGGATCGAAGGCATCCAGATACAGGAAGGCGACATTGCCTTCGATATGGCCCGGATCCTGCACCCGCAGATGGAGCGGATCGGTGTACACCTGCTTGACCGCGGCCCGGATCTCATCGGCAGTGGCGCCCAGGTTGATGGTGTTGCCGAGCGACTTGCTCATCTTGGCTTTGCCGTCGATACCCGGTAAACGGCCGATTTCCGGCACCAGGGCTTTGGCCTCAACCAGCACGTCGCGGCCGGCGGTGCGGTTGAAACGGCGCACGATTTCATTGGTTTGCTCGATCATCGGGATCTGGTCTTCGCCGACCGGCACCAGCACCGCCTTGAACGCTGTGATATCGGCCGCCTGGCTGGCAGGATAAGTCAGGAAGCCGGCAGGAATATCGCGCTCGAAACCACGCAGGCGGATTTCTTCCTTGACCGTGGGATTGCGCTCCAGCCGTGCCACCGTGACCAGGTTCAGGTAATAGAAGGTCAGCTCCGCCAGTTCCGGAATCTGCGACTGGATCAGGATCGTCGACAGGCTTGGATCGATACCGACTGCCAGGTAATCGAGTGCTACTTCGACCACATTGCGGTGCACCTTGTTGGTGTCGTCCATATTGTCGGTCAGCGCCTGGGCGTCGGCCAGCATGATGAATTGCTTATAAGTGTGCTGATAGGCGACGCGGTTACGCAAGCTGCCGACGAAATGGCCCAGGTGCAAAGGGCCGGTGGGACGGTCGCCGGTCAAAATCACGGCGGAACCTGGGGCTGTCGCTGACAAAATCGCGGGCAAACTCATTGAAATTCCTTTAGCAGTATCCTGAAAACCCCGTATTGTGCCACTAGTCGCGGGTATCTTGTATAGACCGGAGACATAGGTAACAGGTGTGCCGGGACATGGGTAACACTTTTGGTTCATTCGAATGAAGACCAAAGGATTGACAACCATGCCCTGGAAAGATGTAGACATGATGACCTTGCGTCAAGAATTCGTCTCGC
>NZ_DATMRK010000049.1:0-58283 GCF_035566375.1 Collimonas sp. | reverse complement strand
CGTGGTCGGCAAGCCGGACGAAACCACCGGCGAAGCCATCTGCGCCTTCGTGGTCCTCAAGCGCAGCCGGCCCACCGGCGATGAAGCCAAACAGATCGCCAAGGAATTGCGCGACTGGGTCGCCAAGGAAATCGGGCCGATCGCCAAACCAAGGGAAATCCGTTTCGGCGACAACTTGCCAAAAACCCGTTCCGGCAAGATCATGCGCCGTTTGCTGCGGGTACTGGCCAAAGGCGAGGAAATCACCCAGGATGTTTCCACGCTGGAAAATCCGGCCATTCTGGAGCAGCTCAAGCAGCCGGTTTAATCAATCAATTAATCAATGCGATGAAAACATGCCCGGCATTGAAGCAACACGGAATTGTCATTGACACGAGAATTGAATCTCACTTTACGGAAATATTATGCGTCTCATACTCTTAGGACCGCCTGGTGCGGGAAAAGGCACACAAGCCAATTTTATTAAGGAAAGTTTCAATATCCCGCATATCTCCACCGGAGATATGTTACGAGCTGCGATAAAAGACAAGACGCCTCTGAGCGCGGAAGTGAAACAGGTGATGGACGCGGGCGGCTTGGTATCAGACGAAATCATTATTCGCCTTGTTAAAGATCGCTTGAAGCAAGCCGATTGCGCCAACGGCTATCTGTTCGATGGATTTCCGCGCACGCTGCCACAGGCCGAGATGATGAAGGAAGCCGGCGTCGGAATTGACTACGTGCTGGAGATCGATGTGCCGGACGAGGTCATTCTGGAACGCATCAGCGGGCGCCGGATTCATCCGCCGTCTGGTCGTACCTACCATGTGAAATTCAATCCGCCGAAGGTCGAGGGAACAGACGATATGACCGGTGAGAATTTGATTCTGCGCGACGACGATAGGGAAGAGACGGTTAAAAAACGCTTAAGGGTCTATCACGAGCAAACGGAAATGCTGATTGCCTATTACACGCAATGGGCTCAGTCCGGACAACCCGGGGCGGCAAAATATCGGAAGATAGACGGTGTCGGCTTTGTGGACGTGATTCGGGCTAATGCATTTGCGGCTATCGCGCTGTAAAGGATGCGCATTCAATAGACCCCTATCAAACCGGGTAACTGCTAGCTCATATACCTTGATCGCAGGCGAAGGTATTGGCCGGATTCGGCTATACGTTGCTGCTTCCTGATCATTAAAAATCTGAAGAGTCTTGCTTGACATATGAGATGACCGGTCATATTATATTTTCATGCCAAAGCCGAACGTACACGACCATATTATCGAAGCAGCATTAAAACTCCTCCCCGAGAAGGGTTTCAATGGTTGCAGCGTGCAAGACATTACTGTTTCAGCCGGTGTGCCGAAGGGGTCGTTTTACAACCACTTCGAGAGCAAGGAAGCGCTCGGAGCGGAGATCGTGGCCTATTATGGAACCCGCGGTAACTTTCGAGATGTATTGACAGATCAGTCAATCGCGCCAGTGGAACGGTTGAGACAGTATTTTGTTGCACTCAATGAAATGATCGTTAGCCTCGACTTTGAACAAGGTTGCTTGCTCGGAAATTTTAGTGCTGAACTGTCGGATCAAAGTCCGATCATCAGAAGCGAGTTAGCGCGAGTGTATGAAGCTTGGACCAAAACTATTGGGGCGACCATTGCTGCCGGCCAAGCCGATCACTCGATAGGGAATGAACTGAACGCACAGACACTCGCGGGATTTTTGCTCAATGCGTGGGAAGGGGCGACCTTGAGGGCGAGAGTTGAACGGAGTCGCGATGCATTTGATGCATTCATGGATGTGACGTTTCGTAAAATTCTGGTCTGATCCACTGTCGCAAACAGTTTTTTTGGTTTTTTTCTAGCATTTTTAAGATGACCGGTCATATTAAAGGAGACTTACATGACTGCTAAAAATTCCGCCACGAGATGGTAGGAAGATCGACTGGGAACGCCCCGGTTGTTTGACGAACGGGCCAGAGCACGCCCTGCTGCAAATTGTATTTAAACAAACCAAACAAGAGGAACAGAAAATGAAACTTAGTGGAAATACTATCTTTATTACTGGTGGTGGTTCAGGAATTGGGCGTGGCCTGGCAGAGGCTTTGCACAAACTGGGAAACCAGGTAATCATCTCCGGCCGGCGTAAGGGCCATCTGGATGAAGTAACCAAGGCGAATCCCGGCATGCAGTCGGTGGAACTCAATGTCGAGGATCCTGCCAGCATCGCGGCGGTCGCAACAAAACTGATTGCAGAGCACCCAAAGCTTAATGTGCTGATCAATAACGCGGGCATCATGCAGATCGACGATGCCGCGAGCACAATCGATGAAGGCCTCCTGGTGTCGACCATCACGACCAATCTGGCGGGCCCGATCCGGATGACGTCGGCGCTGATCGAGCACTTGAAGAAACAGGATGCGGCTACTGTCATCAATGTATCGTCGGTACTGGGGTTTGTGCCACTGGCGATGTCGGCGGTGTATTCCTCCACCAAGGCGGCCATACACTCGTACACCCAATCGCTGCGCTACAAGTTGAAAGACAGTTCGGTGAAGGTGCTGGAGTTAGCTCCGCCCTGGGTGCAAACGGATCTGCTGAATAGCAATGACGAACCTCGGGCGATGCCTCTGGCACAGTTCATCGACGAAACTATCAAGGTCCTTGGAACAGACGCGGAGGAGGTGTTGGTGGAGGGCGCAAAGATGCTGCGCAATAACCCGGGACCTGACGAGGCTGCGTTTGTAATCCAGTTCAACGACATGATGGAGCAACCGCCACATTGATCGGAGATGGTTCGGGCGGGCGACGATAGTGCGTTGTGACGACCTCCGTGCGAGGCGAGTCCTTTGTGCACGTCGTCGCCGTTCCAGTACGGGCTGAGATCAGGCTGCGGCCTGGTCTGCGAAGCTTTCTTGATAAGCCGTGCAGCTATCTTTACGGCGGAGAGCACAACCGTGAATTTGGAGAACAAAATGAATGAAACGATTGAAACGAAAAATAAAGCACTTGTCCTTGAGGCATTCGACACCTTGTTTAACAAGCGTGATTACGTGACATGTGAGCGTTATTGGTCGCCCAATTACATCCAGCATAGCGCGCATATCGAACCCGGCCGCGACGGCCTGTTCAATCTCATCAAAAGCGTTCCAGCTACGCTGAAGTACGAACCGGGGGTGATAGTGGCCGATGGCGATTTCGTGATCGTCCACGGGCGATTTTCTGGCCATGGCCAGCCGAAGAACTGGATCGCGGCAGACATTCTGCGCATCGTCGATGGCATTCTGGTCGAGCATTGGGACGTCATTCAAGACGAGGCTTCGCATGAGGAGTCAAAGAGCGGCCTTCCCATGTTCGGCAACAAATTTCCTGAAGAACTCTGAATTATCAGGCCGGGTTGTCGTCGCACAAACGAGCCAACCATTGGCTACTTTTTTTTGAGGTATGCCTTAAGGAGCGAAATAATAATTTCAAAAAAAAAGTGTAAACAATAAAAAACGCAGCCTTTTCAAGGGCTGCGTTAGTTTTGTTCACAAATACAAAAACATATTTCCTAGAACGGTTCTGCATACCTAATTGTGTAAACAGTCTCGAAATCCAATTAAACAATTGCCAATAGATTTTTTGCATTTATAAACGTAAACAAATTGGGTAAAAAGCCAGGTTTGTTTACACTTTCCGTTTTAGGCTTCCCGTACACAGTATCTATTACATCGAGTTAGTTACGCGATTCATAATCTTCATTCCTGGGCGAGGGTGACGTGAGTGGGAAGATCTCCCAAGGGCACAGGGGGAATCCAATCTAGGATAGACAGGCACACGCTGCAAATCGGATCACCACCAAGGTCACATCGTAGTGGGGATATCGTATTCTGTGTAATTTATGTCGTAGAGCTCTGATTAAACGCATTGCTGAAGGCTGAAACTCCCCTTTTCTGTCGGAAAGGCTCTCCAATTCTCCAGCCGTCATCGCCGAAAGCAGCAACTACGCTATCAGCCAGGCTTAAGATTGAGACGGAAAATACCCAATGCGGCGCTTCGCTAGCTCGTGGCCAACTCATTCTTCTCGAGGTTCATATCACCAATCTTAATCCCCAACAATTCCCCTTTGCGAAGACCGAGGCTCAACAGCAAATGGACGATCAGACGGTTACGCACTCGTATGAATTCCGACTTCCAAGGATTGCATATAGAGTCGAGTTTAACGACCTCCAGCAACAAACTGATCTCTTCTGCGGATAAGCCTTGGCGAGCAAGTAAATCGCTCTTAGAAAAACCTTTGGGTATGCGGGTATTAATGGTAACTAATGCACGATCCTTGGCATCGCGCAGTCTTAAATAGTTCTCATGATCTATCGAAAGCGCATATAGGCTGCGATCAATTTTCCACTTCACGAAATCACGGAAATACAACAGTCTGGTTGCCACTGTTTCAGCATTGATGCTTTGTGAGTCGTCCATCGCCGGAGCTGACTTGCGGACCGACTCAAGGCTAAATACGCGCCTCGGAATCGATGCCATAGCCGATTTGACCAAAACCCGTCGGAGCTTTTTTTGAGTCCACGAGAAGCTGTCCACTAAGCGATCGAGCTCCCCCCAAGTCAAATAACTTCCCGTTGTCGATTCGTTCTTGGAAATCAATTCCCATGTGCTCCAGCACTTGATACCCGAACATCACAGAGCGGATTGCAGCAGTGAGAGTGGATGAAGAGAGGTTCCTGGCTCTGAGCTGTGTCAAAACGTAGAGGGTGACATCGAAGTCAGGAATTCCCGTCTCACGATCGATGAGTGCGGGAAACCTTTCGCCGAAAGAAAATACGAGATTGCGAACCTCAAGAGATTGAGAGGCTGACACTTATTTACTTTCTTTAAAGTTAGTAGATAAGTTTTTATTAAATCAAACTACAACTTCTATGTAAATAAGAAAAAACCCACTCCTCATATAGAGAAGTGGGTCGGGTGTTTACAAAACTAAAAAGTTAGGTGCTAGAACGGAATATCGTCATCCATATCCGAGAAATTCGGCGCTGGCCGCGACGCTGGCGCCTGCTGGCGGGCTGGGGCTGCCGGGGCGCCGGTATTTTGCTGGCGTGCCGGTGGCGCGCTGCTGTAGCCGCTGTCGTCCATAGGTGCACTGCCGCCCGCGCCTTGACGGCTGCCGAGCATCTGCATGGTGTCGGCGATGATTTCCGTGGTGTAGCGTTCAGCGCCATCCTTGTCTTGCCATTTGCGCGTTTGCAGACGGCCTTCGATGTAGATCTGCGAACCTTTTTTCAGGTACTGGCCGGCGATCTCCGCCAGCTTGCGATAGAAGGTAATGCGGTGCCACTCGGTTAATTCCTTTTTCTCGCCGCTGTTCTTGTCTTTCCAGCTTTCCGTCGTGGCCACGGCGATGTTGGTGACTGCTTCGCCGTTCGGCATGTAGCGTGTTTCCGGGTCGCGGCCGAGATTGCCGACGATGATGACTTTATTGACCGATGCCATGTAATGCTCTCCTAAATGCTCATATCTTGAAAATGCGTTGAAAACTGCGCTTGATGCATCGTGCCCAAGGCGCTTGCTGTCTGATGCTGCTTAATGGGCCTTGCTGCGGGCCTTGCTGCGCGTTGTGCACTACGCTGCCGCAGTAGCCGATGAACGACCCCGGCGCGGCAAATTTTTCATGCTGGATGCGATTATAAGCCAGCCCAGGGTCGCTGCCGCGCCTAATATGAAAACCGAGGGGGCGCCAACATGCTGTTTAAGCAATCCGCCTAGGGCGCCGCCGCAGAACAAACCCAGGGCTTGCATGGTGTTGTAGACGCCCAGAGCAGCTCCTTTGGCGGCCGGCGGCGCGATGCGCGACACCAGCGACGGCTGGCTGGCTTCCAGTACGTTGAAGGCAATGAAAAATCCCAGCAACAGCACCACCAGCCATTGCCAATGGATCGTTGCCATGGAGAACGTCAGCAGCAGACCGAGTTGCACCGCCAGCAACAAAGCCACGGCGGCCAGCATCACCTGCTTCATCTTGCCCTGCTTCTCGCCGACAAACACCGGCGGCAGCATCAGTACAAAAGATGCCAGCACCACCGGCAGATAGATTTTCCAGTGCGACTCCAGCGGCAAGTCGGCGTATTTGACCAGCGCCGCCGGCATCACCACGAACATCGCCATTTGCGTCATATGCAAGGCGAATACGCCATAGTTGAGCCGCATCAGTTCACTGTTGCGCAAGATTTCCGACCAGGCCACGCGCCTGGCCTTGACCAGCGGCGCCGATGGCACCAGCCACACCACCACCGCTATCGCCGCCAGCGACAGGATGCCGGTCATGGCAAAGATGCCGCCCATGCCGACCCATTGGTACAACAGCGGCGAAATGATCAGCGACAGGGCAAACGTCAAACCGATGGAGCCGCCGACCATCGCCATGGCCTTGGTGCGATGCTCTTCCCTGGTGGAATCGGCGATGAAAGCGGTCACTGCTGCCGAGATCGCGCCCGCGCCTTGTATCGCGCGGCCGATGATGACCCAGTAGATATCGCCTGCAGCGGCGGCAATGAAGGATCCCAATGCAAACAGAATCAAGCCGATGACGATGATTTTCTTGCGGCCGTATTTGTCGGAGGCAACGCCAAACGGAATTTGTCCGAACGATTGCGCCAGGCCGTAAATCCCCATGGCCAGGCCGACCAGTGCAGCACTGTCGCCGCCGGGCAAGGTTTTAGCATGCACCGCAAACACCGGCAAAATCAAAAACAGGCCGAGCATGCGCAATGCAAATATCGAGGCCAAAGCGCCGCTGGCCTTGACTTCGGCACGGCTCATGCGGCTGCCGGCGTCATTATCGGGAGTGGTGGGCGAACTAATCATATTGGGCATTAACGGATGCGCCGTTGAAGGGGGTGCAACGACGAAGATCGAAACCCGTTATAGTATCAGGTTGATCCGTTTGATATGCCATTGACTATGCCATCGATGCGCTGGGCTAACACCCCCGCCGGCGCCAGAAGCTGGCCTTTCAAACGTGAAAATTGCAATTCCAACAAGCCAACACGGCCTTAAACTCACGCTGAAAGCTGTAAATGGAAGAGATCCGCATCCGGGGTGCGCGTACGCATAACCTCAAGAACATCAATCTGGATTTACCGCGCAACAAACTGATCGTGATCACCGGCTTGTCCGGCTCCGGCAAATCGTCGCTGGCGTTCGATACGCTGTACGCGGAAGGCCAGCGGCGCTACGTCGAATCGCTGTCTTCCTACGCCAGGCAATTCCTGCAGTTGATGGAAAAGCCGGATGTCGATCTGATCGAAGGTTTGTCGCCGGCGATTTCGATCGAGCAGAAAGCCACTTCGCACAATCCGCGTTCCACTGTCGGCACCGTGACTGAGATTCACGATTACCTGCGTTTGCTGTATGCACGCGTCGGCACGCCATACTGCCCGGACCATCCGGAAAAACCGCTGGCGGCGCAATCGGTGTCGCAGATGGTGGATGCGGTGCTGGCGATGCCGGAAGAGACCAAGCTGATGATCCTGGCGCCGGTGGTGGCCAATCGCAAGGGCGAACATGTCGACCTGTTTGAACAGATGCAGGCGCAAGGTTTTGTGCGCTTCCGGATCCAGAGCGGTACCGGTACTGCCAAGATTTATGAAGTCGACGATCTGCCCAAACTGAAGAAGACCGAGAAGCACACTATCGATGTGGTGATCGACCGCTTGAAAGTAAAAGCAGACGTCAAACAGCGGCTGGCGGAAAGTTTCGAAACCGCGCTGCGCCTGGCTGAAGGCCGCGCGATTGCGCTGGAAATGGATAGCGGCGCCGAGCACGTGTACTCCAACAAGTTCGCCTGCCCGACCTGCGGTTATTCGCTGCAGGAACTGGAACCACGCCTGTTCTCCTTTAACAATCCGATGGGCGCCTGCCCGGAATGCGACGGCCTCGGCCATATCGAATTTTTCGATCCCAAGCGCATCGTCGCCTTCCCTAACCTGTCGCTGGCCAGCGGCGCGGTCAAGGGCTGGGACCGGCGCAACCAGTTCTATTTCCAGATGCTGACCAGCATCGCGGCGCACTACGATTTCGACATCGACGTGCCGTTTGAAAAACTGCCGGAAAAATCCCAGCAGGCAGTGTTGTATGGCTCCGGCCGCGAAACGATTCCGTTCAGCTACGTCAATGAACGCGGCCGCACGGTCATCAAGGAGCACACGTTTGAAGGCGTGGTCAACAATCTGCAGCGCCGCTATCGCGAAACCGATTCGATGGCGGTCAAGGAAGAACTGGCCAAGTTCATCAATGAAAAGGAATGCCCGTCCTGCCACGGTGCGCGGCTGCGCGTCGAAGCACGCTTCGTCAAGGTCGGCAACGGCAAGCAGGAAAGAGCCATTTACGAAGTCGCCGCGACGCCGCTGCGTGAGACTTTGTCGTTCTTTGAAAAGCTGAAACTGACTGGCGCCAAGAAGGAAATCGCCGACCGCATCATCAAAGAAATCGTCTCACGCCTGACCTTCCTGAATAATGTCGGCCTCGATTACCTGTCGCTGGAACGCAGCGCCGACACCTTGTCCGGCGGCGAAGCGCAACGGATCCGGCTGGCTTCGCAAATCGGTTCCGGCCTGACCGGCGTCATGTATGTGCTGGATGAACCGTCGATCGGCTTGCATCAGCGCGATAACGACCGTCTGATCGAAACCCTGCGCCATTTGCGCGACATCGGTAACAGCGTGCTGGTGGTGGAGCACGATGAAGATGCGATCCGCACCGCCGATTATGTGGTCGACATGGGACTGGGCGCTGGTGTGCACGGCGGCGAAGTGATCGCCGAAGGTACGCTGGAGCAGATTCTGAAAAGTAAAAAATCGCTGACCGCCAAATACCTGAACGGCACGCTGAAAATCGCGGTGCCGGAAAAACGCACGCCGGCCGATCCTGACCGCCAGTTCATCATCACCGGCGCCACCGGCAACAACCTGAAAAACGTCACGATGAATTTGCCGGTCGGCTTGCTGACCTGTGTCACCGGGGTTTCCGGCTCGGGCAAATCGACGCTGGTCAACGATACGCTGTATCACGCCGCCGCACGCCATTTGTATGGCTCGCAAGCGGAACCGGCGGCGCACGAATCGATAGGCGGCCTCGAACATTTCGACAAAGTCATTTCGGTCGACCAGGCGCCTATCGGCCGCACGCCGCGTTCGAATCCTGCCACTTACACCGGCTTGTTCACGCCGATCCGAGATTTGTTTTCGACCGTGCCGATGGCCAAGGAACGCGGCTATAACGCCGGACGTTTCTCATTCAACGTCAAGGGCGGCCGCTGCGAAGCCTGCCAGGGCGACGGCGTGATCAAAGTGGAAATGCACTTTCTGCCGGACGTGTATGTGCCTTGCGATGTCTGCCACGGCAAGCGCTACAACCGCGAGACGCTGGAAGTGCATTACAAGGGCAAGAACATTACCGAAGTGCTAGCCATGACGGTGGAAGAAGCCCATGAATTCTTCAAACCGGTGCCGGTCATCGCGCGCAAATTGCATACCTTGCTGGATGTCGGTCTCGGTTATATCCGCCTCGGCCAAAGCGCTACCACCTTGTCCGGCGGCGAAGCGCAACGGGTCAAGCTGTCGCTGGAACTGTCGAAGCGCGATACCGGCCGCACCTTGTACATCCTGGATGAACCTACCACTGGCTTGCATTTCCATGACATCGACCTGCTGCTGAAAGTGATCCACCGCCTGCGCAATCAAGGCAATACCGTGGTCATCATCGAGCATAATCTGGATGTCATCAAAACCGCTGACTGGCTGATCGATCTGGGGCCGGAAGGCGGCGCTGGCGGTGGCCGCATCATCGCTACCGGGACACCGGAACAGGTCGCGGCCAACGAGGCCAGCGTCACCGGTAAATATCTGGGACCATTACTGCATAAAAAATAAACAGCCATTCCACAGCGGCAGTGTTCGCCCCCTGCTACGCTGATGGAATGCGATAACACGAGATAATCATGTCTACCAACACCACTCCAGCGCTGTCCGCAGCGCAAATTGACGCCTTTGAAAAAGACGGTTACCTGATCCTGCCGCGCATGGCGCCGGCGGCCGATTGCCAGCGGATGGTGGCCACCACCAATGCCCATCTGGCGCAAGCGGTGGCGCCGCTGGAATATGAATCGGAAGTCGGCTACGCCGGTGCGCCGAAGTCGCTTGACAGCGTCGGCGGCCGCACCGCGCGACGCCTGCGCAATGCCTATCAGCGCGACGATAGCTATCGCGCCTGGGCCAGCAATCCGCAACTGGTGGCGAAGTTGGAGTTGCTGCTGGGCGAACCGGTATGCCTGACTTTGTCGCACCATAATTGCGTGATGACCAAGCACCCGCATTTCGGCACCGCCACCGGCTGGCATCGCGATATCCGCTACTGGTCGTTTCCGCGCAACGAGCTGATTTCGGTCTGGCTGGCGCTCGATAGCGAAAATGAAAACAATGGCGGCCTGCGCTTCATTCCAGGTTCGCATCGGCTCGATATGAAACCGGAACAAATGGATGAACTGGATTTCCTGCGCCCTGAAGTTGTGGAGAACCAGGCTCTATTTGCGTTGGGAAAATCGGTGGAATTGCATCAAGGCGATGTGGTTTTTTTCCACAGCGGGCTGTTCCATGCGGCCGGCAGGAACAATACCGAGACGGTTAAGGAATCGGTGGTCTTTGCGTATCATGGACAAAGCAATCAGCCGCTGCCCGGCAGCCGTTCTGCCGCCGCGCCAGACATTCTTCTGAGCCATTGAAAGCCGTCCCCGGCGCGCCGCAACCATGCCGCGCATAGCGATCATCGGCGGTGGCACGGCGGGTGCCGCCAGCGCCCTGTTCCTGGCTCGCGCCGGCCATCATGTCACCCTCTTCGAAAGAGTCGCGCAGCCGAGCGCGGTAGGCGCCGGCATCTTGCTGCAGCCGACCGGCATGCAGGTGCTGGCAGCGCTGGGGCTGCTCGATCAAATCCTGGAACACGGCGCCCGCAGCGACCGCCTGTTCGGCACTACCGCTGGCGGCCGCACGGTGCTGGACGTTCGTTACCGCCATTACGACCAGCAATCGTTCGGCCTCGGCCTGCATCGCGGCGCCTTGTTTTCGGTGCTATGGCAGGCCGTGCAAAGCACAGGGGTAGAGATCCGCACCGGGGCCGACATCACGCGCATCCAGCAAACGGGCGGCAAAACCTTGCTGTTTTGCCGCACTCCGGCGCCAGGCAGTGCGGAACACCTGGCCGGTGAATTCGACTGCGCCGTGATTGCCGACGGCAGCCGTTCGCAATTGCGAGCGGCGCTGGCGATTCCGCAAAAAATTACGCCTTATCCCTGGGGCGCTTTGTGGGCGCTGGTGCCCGACGATGGCTTGACCCAGGGCGGGCTGCGCCAATGGTTCCGTCATGCGCGGCAAATGCTGGGCTTGATGCCGACCGGATTTGCCTATCAGCAAATGGAGCAGCCGATACTCAGCCTGTTCTGGAGTCTGCGCGCAGACCGCTTGCTGCATTGGCAAGAGCAAGGCTTGGAAACGTGGAAAAAAACCGTGCTGGAGCTGGCGCCGATCGCAACGGTTCTGCAGCATATACAAAGCCCTGAACAACTTACTTTCGCACGCTATGCCGATGTGCAGATGCGGCACTGGCATGATGCGCGGGTGGTTTGCATTGGCGACTCCGCCCACGCCACCAGTCCGCAACTGGGGCAAGGCGCCAATCTGGCGTTGATCGACGCGATGACGCTGGCAAGCTGTTTTGCCGAAACGCCAGCGGTAGAGCCGGCGCTGATCCTGTATTCGCAACGGCGGCGCGCCCATCTGCGTTATTACCAGGGCGCCAGCAAATTGCTGACGCCATTCTTTCAATCCGATTCGCGCATCGCCAGTACCTTGCGCGATATCGCCCTGGGCCCGCTATGCCGTATGCCGATAGCCCGCGAGCAGATGGCAATGACGCTCAGCGGCAGTAAGACAGGCTGGTTGTTCGGCAAGTTGCAAACCCTGAAATAGACAGCGCCTGAAATTCTTCAAGCCTGCTGCAAACGACGGGCGCGCACCAGTGTTTCCGACTTGCGTTTTTGCAGCCAGATGGCGATCCCGGTAATCGTGAACAAGAGCGGCAGCAAGCCCAGCAACGCAACCAGGATCTTGCCTGGCAAACCCAGTATCTGGCCGGTATGCAAGCCGTATTGCACGCCCATGAAGGCATCGCCGGCCGAGCCTTTTAACGGATCCAGTGCGCGCAGCACATGGCCGTCGGCGGCATCGATAAATAGCCGCACGCTGCCGCCTTCCTGGATATCGTCCGGCTTGCGCATGCGGATCTGGTAGACGCCGTTTTTTTCGTCACGGGCGATGCGCGCCGGCGTGGCAAGCGGCATGGCGGCCTGCGCCGCAACCAGCGCTTGTTGCCAGTTGATCTGCGGCCTGGCCTCGGTAGCCGGCGCTTTGGCCACCTCCTTGGGCGGCGGCGTCAATGGCGACAGACTGGTGACCAGCGGCCGGGCGACGTCCGGCAGATTCATCACGGCGCCGGTAAAAGCGCTTATCACCAGCAGTATCCCGGCGACCAGGCCAACCGTGCGGTGCAAGTCATACATCAGACGAAAACTGCCGGCGCCGCGCTTGACCGACAGTGCCTTGCCCCAGCCCTTGCGATGTTTGGGCCAGGCCAGCGCGATGCCAATCAACAGCGTCACCAGCCACAACAAGCCGAGGCTGCCGCAGATGATGGCGCCGGGCTTGTCCAGCAACAGGTAGCGATGCAGGCGGAATAGAAACGGCATCAGATTTTGCCGCGCCAGGCTGACGGCCTTGGTATTGCGCTCGCCGACCACGGTAGCGCTGACCGGATCGATAAACACTGTGTCGACCGCCAACTCCTGGTTCGGCTTGCGCGGACGCAGCTTTGCCTGCAGCGGCGCATTGGCGTCCTGCTCCGTCGAAATAAATGCCAGCCGTGCTTGCGGATAATCATGCTCAACCCGGACCACCAGTACATCGATGGGCTGCCTGCTGCCGGTTGAGGTGAGATGGTAGAACTGCGGGTTGAGCCAGGCGTCGATATCATCGTTAAAGGCCAGCGCCGAACCGGTCAGGCCTGCCATGACAAGGAATAGGGACAATAACAAGCCGCTATAGCGGTGCAGCTTGACCAACCAATGACGCATTGCTTTTTTCACAATCACAAACTCGCTTAAGTCGTGCACAAAACGTACACAAAGCGTGTATTGTAAATGTCGATTGAATGAGAATGGGTATTATTCTCAAAAATCTTCGTCACTGTGATGGCTGGTGACGCTCCAGGCTTGCAGCAAACGCCCTTCAGCCCGAGAGATGGCGTCGGCGGCGCCACGCAGGACGACAATATCGCCTGCCTGTAACACCGCCTCCGGCGTCAGGGCAATGCCGTTGCGGCCACGCCGCAAGGCGGTGATTTCGGCGCCCATTTCCGGCAGGCCCAGCCACGCCAGCGAACGGCCGATAGCGCGCGCGCCTTCCGGCAAGGCCACCGAATGCAAGCGCACCTGCAAATGATCGGCGGCGTCCGGCGCATCGTCGACGCCATGGAAAAACCCGCGCAAGGTGGCATAACGCTCATCGCGCACGGCCTGCACCTTGTGCACCACGCGGCGTAGAGGCACGCCCAGCATGACCAGCGCGTGCGAGGCCAGCATCAGACTGCCCTCCATGGCTTCCGGCACCACTTCGGTGGCGCCGGCGGCGCGCAGTTTGTCGAGATCGGTATCGTCGTAACTACGCACAATCACCGGCAGCGCTGGCGCCAGTTCGCTCACGTGGTGCAACACTTTCAAGGCCGAGGGCGTGCTGGCGTAGGTAATCACCAAAGCGGCGGCGCGATGCACGCCAGCCGCCACCAGGCTCTCGCGGCGCGAGGCGTCGCCATACGATACCTGGGCGCCGGCGGCGCGCGCATCGTGGACCCGATCCGGATCGAGATCGAGCGCGTGATAACTGATGCCCTCTTCCTCCAGCAACTTGGCCAGGCTTTGGCCGCTACGGCCGAAACCGGCGATGATCACGTGCTTCTTGGTGGCCATGGTGCGCGTCGCGATTTGCGTCAACGCCAGCGATTGCATCATCCATTCATTGGCCGACAGCTTCATCACAATCGCATCCGACTTGGCCAGAATGAAAGGTGCGGCCAGCATCGACAGCACCATCGACGCCAGGATCAGCTGGATCAGCAAAGGATCGACCAGTTGCAAACCGCCGGCCTGGTTCAGCAACACAAACCCGAATTCACCAGCCTGCGCCAGCGCCAGCCCGGTACGCAGCGCGACGCCGGTAGAAGATCGGAATATTTTTGCCAGCGCAGCGATCAGCGCAAATTTGAGAAACACCGGGCCGATCAGCAGCAGCAATACCAGCCACCAGTGTTCCATCACCAGACGCAGATTGAGCAGCATGCCGACGGTAATGAAGAACAAGCCCAGCAACACATCGCGGAATGACTTTATGTCCTCTTCCACCTGATGCTTGTATTCGGTTTCTGAAATCAGCATGCCGGCGATAAATGCGCCCAGCGCCAGCGACAAGCCGGCGCGCTGGGTCAACCAGGCGGACGCCAGCGTGATCAGCAGCAGGTTCAGCATGAATAGTTCTTGCGAGCGGCGCCGCACCACGATCTGGAACCAGCGCCGCATCAGCTTCTGGCCGAAAAACAGCAGCAGCGCCAGCAGCAATATCGCTTTACCGCTGGCCCAGGCCAGCGTCGCCAGCAGATTGCCGCTATGCGCGGCCAGTGCCGGCACGATAATCAGCAAGGGCACCAGCGCCAGATCCTGGAACAGCAGGATGCCGATAATGCGGCGCCCGTGCTCGCTTTCCAGCTCCATTCTTTCGGTCAGCAACTTGGAAACGATGGCGGTGGAAGACATGGTCAGCGCGCCGCCCAGGGCGAACGCTGCCTGCCAGCTGATATTGGTGAATTGCGGCAGGACGATCGCCATCAGCCAGCCGAACAACATGGTGGCGCCGATGGTCAGCGCCACCTGCGCCATGCCCAGGCCGAACACGATATGCCGCATCGCCGTCAACTTCGGCAGCGAAAATTCGAGGCCGATCGAGAACATCAGGAACACCACCCCGAATTCCGCCAACGCGTGGGTGGTGTTGCTGTCTTCGGCAAAACCCAGGGCATGCGGGCCGATCAGGATTCCCACTGCCAGATAGCCCAGCATGGGCGGCAAATGGAAGCTGCGAAAAGCCACCACCCCCAATACGGCGGAGCCGAGCAGCAAAATTGTCAATTCTAGTCCAGAAAGCATCATCGTAATTAATTCAATATCAACATTATGTTGCGGCAACGCCTGCGTCAGGACGATTGAAGACAGATTAATTGATGCCGATGAAGACTGGCAAGTTTTTTGCTTTAGGATTTCGTTTATACTTTCGGGATGAGTCTAACCGATACCAAAATTTTGCCCAAAATCCTGTCCAAGTCATTCGACGCAGGCCGTGCTTTGGAGCTTGCTCGCGGCACCCTGCAAATCGAAGCCGATGCCATCATCGCATTGAAAAACCGGATTTCCGACGACCTCAACGATCCCTTTGCCCAGGCGATTGCCTTGCTGCTCAATTGCAATGGCCGGGTGGTGGTGTCAGGGATAGGAAAATCCGGCCACATCGCCCGCAAGATCGCCGCCACGCTGGCCTCTACCGGCACCCCGGCGCTGTTCATCCATCCTGCCGAAGCGGCCCATGGCGATCTCGGCATGGTGACTGAAGACGATGCATTCATTGCGATTTCCAATTCAGGCGAGACCGCTGAGTTGATGGCGATCGTGCCGATCATCAAACGCATGGGCGCCAGCCTGATCGCGATGACCGGCAACCATGAGTCGGCGCTGGCGCAGCTGGCCAATGTGCACCTGGATGTCAAGGTGGACCAGGAAGCCTGTCCCTTGAACCTGGCGCCAACCGCCAGCACCACCGCCACCCTGGCGATGGGCGATGCGCTGGCAGTGGCGTTGCTCGATGCGCGCGGCTTCCGCGAGGAAGATTTCGCCCGCTCCCATCCCGGCGGCGCACTCGGACGCCGTCTGCTGACCCATGTGCGCGACGTCATGCGCAGCGGCGAATCGATTCCGGCGGTGACCGCGGATGTGTCGCTGTCAATGGCTCTGCTGGAAATCACCCGTAAGGGGATCGCCATGACGGCCGTGGTGGACGATAAATTTCATGTCATCGGCGTGTTTACCGACGGCGATCTGCGGCGCCTGATCGAGCAGGTCCAGGATTTCACCAAACTCACGATTGCCGATGTGATGCACGCCAATCCACATACCATAGGCCCGGATCAACTGGCCGTCGATGCGGTGCACATGATGGAGCAATTCCGCATCAATCAGCTGCTGGTGACCGACGCCAGCGGCATGCTGGTCGGCGCATTGCATATCCATGACCTGACCCGCGCCAAGGTGATCTGATGACGATCCAGGAGAATGCCGATCTGACAGCTCGCGCAGCGCACGTCCGCCTGATGATTTTTGACGTCGACGGCATCCTGACCGACGGTGGTTTGCTGTACGGCGCCGACGGTGAACAACTCAAGCGCTTTAACGCGCTCGATGGACACGGCATCAAGCAGTTGCAGCAAAGCGGCGTCGCCACTGCCATCATCAGTGCGCGGCAGTCAGCGATTGTCAGCCGGCGCGCCAGCGACCTCGGCATCGCCCATGTGCAGCAAGGCGTGCATGACAAGTACGCGGCTTTTGCCAAATTGCTGGCGCAACTGCAGCTGAGCGCGGATGTTTGCGGCTTTATCGGCGATGACGTGATCGATCTGCCGATATTGTCGCAAGTCGGCTTTGCCGTCAGCGTTCCCAACGGCCACCCCGATGTCAGGAGCCGCGTGCACTACGTCACCCAGGCCGGTGGCGGCCACGGCGCCGCACGCGAAATCTGTGACCTGATCATGCATGCGCAAAATACTTACGCCGCCACACTGGCGTCGTATTTGCACACTACCGTGCGCGCTATCCCGTCAGGCGCCGCATGAAAAATCTGCGCTCGGCTTACCGCTTTCGTTTTCTGCTGCTGCTGATATTGTTCGTCTTGCTGGCGCTCGGCAGTTTCTGGCTGCTGCAAGTGATGCACAAGAATACTGAAGACTTGCTGCCGAAGGCGGCACGCACCGAGCCGGATTATTTCGTCGAGCATTTCAACTACGTGCAAATGTCACCCAGCGGACTGCCGCGCTACAACATCTCCGGCGATCTGCTGACCCACAATCCAGAGGACGATTCGTTTGATGTGCAAAAACCGATAATCCATAGCCTGGACAAAGAAAAGCCGCCGATGAACCTGCGCGCCAACCGCGGCAAGATTGAAGACAACAATAGCAAGGTCCATTTATACGGCGACGTTATTGCAGATCGGCCAAAGACACCGCTGGCAGACAATTTCCACTTGAAGTCCGAGTACCTGCTGCTATTGCCAGACGACGACGTCATGCAATCAGACAAACCGGTGGAACTCACACTGGGGCAATCGATATTGCACGGCACCGGCATGGATTTCAACAATTCCACGCGTGTACTGAAAATGTTTAGCAGGGTGCACGGCGTATTTCCGCCAAAACCGCGTTGATCGACGAAATAAGCAACGAAATAAGCGACCCATTTTATGCATACCGCTCTATCCTTTATTCAGGATTTTTCATGAAACGAATTTTTTTAATCTCTCTGCTATTGCTCGGCGTCATAGGCGTTGCGCGTGCAGAAAAAGCAGACTCCGAGAAACCGACACTGATCGATTCCGACCAGCTCACTTATGACGACGTCAAACAGGTCAATGTCGCCACCGGCAACGTAGTCCTGACGCGTGGCACGCTGTTGATGAAAGCCGATCGCGTGGTAGTGACCACCGATCCTTCCGGTTATCAGTTCGCCACCTTGTATGCGGATCCAGGCAAGCTGGCGACGTTCAAGCAAAAACGCGACGGCGGTCCGGACCTGTGGATTGACGGCCACGCCGAACGCATTGAATACGACGGTAAAACTGAAATCACCAAACTGTTTTCCAAGGCGCAGATGCGCCGCCTGCAAGGCGACAAACCAACCGACGAAGTTAACGGCGAATTCATTTCCTACGATAGCCGCACCGAATTCTATTCGGTCAACAATACGGTCAACGGCAATAGCCAGCCGGGCGCCGGACGCATACGCGCTGTGATCCAACCGCGTCCGAAAGCTGCACCATGAGCACACCCAGCACCCTGATCGTCAAAGGCCTGCAAAAAAGCTACGGCGCGCGCCAGGTGGTGCATGACGTATCGTTGAAAGTCAATTGCGGCGAGGTGGTCGGCCTGCTGGGGCCGAATGGCGCCGGCAAGACCACCTCGTTCTATATGATCGTCGGCCTGGTGCCATCGGATGGCGGCGAGATCGACCTCGACGGCGTCGACATTTCACACCTGCCTATCCATCGGCGCGCGGTGCTTGGCCTGTCCTATCTGCCGCAAGAAGCTTCGGTATTTCGCAAGCTGACGGTGGAAGACAATATCCGCGCCGTGCTGGAGTTGCAACGGCCCAACGGCAAGCCGCTCAGCAAGGCGCAGATCGACGAACAGTTGCACAAGCTGCTGCACGAATTGCAAATCGAAAAATTACGTGAAAGCCAGGCTTTGTCGCTGTCCGGCGGTGAACGCCGGCGCGTCGAAATCGCGCGCGCGCTGGCCACTAATCCGCGCTTCGTTTTGCTGGATGAACCGTTTGCCGGGATTGACCCGATCGCCGTGATCGAGATCCAGCGCATCGTCCGCTTTCTCAAGGAACGCGGCATAGGCGTGCTGATCACCGATCACAATGTACGCGAGACGCTAGGTATCTGCGATCGCGCCTACATCATCAATCAGGGCAGCGTGCTGGCCAGCGGCAGCCCGGACGACATCATCGCCGATGAATCGGTGCGACGCGTGTATCTGGGTGAGCATTTCCGCATGTAGGTTTGATGCGGATGCAAATGCAGATGTGGCAGGCGCCGGACCGCAGTTACGCCGGCAAAAAAAATTGTAATTTGACCGTTTTATCTGAATAGTTGGAGGCAGAGTAATTCGCCACGCTACGGTGGCTCCTGAACTCTGTCTCGCAAATATATTGCTTAACTCAAAGTGAATTGTCTGCACGGTAGCCATGAAACAATCACTCCAGCTTCGCACCTCACAGCATCTTGCGCTGACACCTCAGTTGCAGCAGTCGATACGGCTGCTGCAACTATCTACGCTCGAACTGCATCAGGAACTGGAACAGATCCTGTCGGATAATCCGCTGCTGGAAAGAGTCGACGATCCGCTCGATAACTCTGTGCGCCTGCTGGCCGACGGCGCCATCAGCGGCACCACGTCAACCATGGATGCACCGGTAGGCGATAGCGAAGTCAGCAGCTCGCCGAGCGAAAGCGAAGCCAGTCTCGACACGCCGCCGGCCGCTGAAAACAGCCAGGAAAGCGGCGATAGCGAATGGAGTTTTGACGACATCGCGCGCAGCTCAAAAACCTCGGACGACGAGGATGCACGGCCGCAGCTGGAAGCCCACGAATCAACCCTGCGCGAGCATCTGCTGCAGCAAATGCGCGAAACGCTGCACGATATGCGCGACCGCGCCTTGGTCGAACTGACCATTGATGCGCTGGACGATAACGGCTACCTGGAAGAGAGCCTGGAAGAGATTCTGGAGCGTCTGCCGCCAGAACTGGAGATCGCCATCGAAGAGTTATCGATGGCGCTGAAGATGGTGCAAAGTTTCGACCCGGCCGGCGTCGGCGCCCGCAATGCGGCGGAATGCCTGAGCTTGCAGATCAAGCGTTTTATCAAAGTACCATTCGTCACACGCCGCCTGGCATTGGCGATTGTGCAAGATCACCTGATGCTTTTTGCGCAACGCGATTTCAATAAAATCAAGAAGGCGCTCGATTGCGACGACGAGGATCTGCGCGAAGCACAGACAGTCATCAAGCAATGCAATCCGCATCCGGGCGCACCGTTCGCCGCCAACACTTCCGACTATGTGGTGCCGGACGTGATCGTCAGGCGCACTAAACAAGGCTGGCAGGTGATGCTAAACAATGACGTCATGCCGCGGCTCAGAGTGAATGTCTTGTATGCCAACATTCTGAAGCAAAGCAAGGGCGACGGCGCCCTCACTTCACAGCTGCAGGAAGCCAAGTGGCTGATCAAGAATATGCGGCAGCGCTTCGACACCATCCTGCGGGTTGCGCAAGCAATCGTGGAACGCCAGAGGAATTTCTTTTCGCACGGGGCAGTCGCCATGAGGCCGCTTGTGTTGCGTGAAATAGCTGATACACTGGGACTACACGAGAGTACTATTTCTCGTGTAACCACACAGAAATACATGCTTACTCCCCACGGGATGTTTGAACTGAAGTATTTCTTCGGCAGCCATGTTGCTACCGAGGCAGGCGGAGAGGCTTCCTCGACAGCAATCAGGGCACTCATTAAGCAATTGATAGGAGCGGAAGATTCAAAAAATCCTTTCTCTGACAGCAAGATTGCCGACATGCTTGCGGAACAAGGTATGGTGGTCGCCCGCCGCACCGTCGCAAAATATCGCGAAGCACTGAAAATTCCGTCTGTTAACCTGCGCAAGGCCTTGTAGTTTTTTTCTGGTTTGATTGTTAAGCTTACCCTTGCTGTGTTCGGCTCAAGCGGGTTTCATTGGATCTTGCCAGGACAGTTGCTCTTGAACCGTCCGCCTAAAGATCCAGCGTATTCTGTTCCGGACCGCCAGCAATATTCTTGATAGGAGCGCTGTATGAACTTCACCATCAGTGGGCATCACCTCGAATTAACCCCCGCCATTCGCGAATATGTGCAAAGCAAACTAGAGCGTATCAAACGCCACTTCGACCAGGTCATCGATATCAGCGTGATTCTGACCGTCGACAAAATCACTGAAAAAGAAAAGCGCCAAAAAGCGGAAATCAATCTGCGCGTAAAAGGAAAAGATTTGCATGCTGAAAGCATTGCTCACGATCTTTATGCTGCCATCGATGCCCTGATCGACAAGCTCGATCGCCAGGTGATCAAGTACAAGGACAAGATGCAAAACCACCAGCATGACGCTATCAAGCATCTGCCGGAAGAACTCCCCGCCGCGACCTGAACCGGCCGCCAAACGTGCGAGCTGGATAGCTCGCGCCAATAAATGAACAAGGGCGCAGTCAATGCGCCCTTTGTTATTATCAAATCATATTATTGTTAATTGTTGCCACTGCGATTGTCTCCACGATTGCTGATGCACTCTCTCATTTGAGCGCGCCAAACACCTTGCCGATAATCGCGCTGCCGGCGCTGATGGGATCCTGGCGAATCGCTTTCTCCTCGTCACCGATGACTGTGTACAAACCGTCCAGTGCACGTTGGGTAACATAACCTTCCACGGTGCTTTGCTGAGCCGGCACCATGCCGGTCTTGCCGACTTGCTCCATGATCGCATTGTATTTCGCCGACAGACCGTTGCGGTCGGTCACGCCTTTGACAATCGGCAGGAATTTCTGACTTAATTGCGCTGAGGTTTTTTGTTTGAAAAAATCGGTCACCGAAGTGTCGCCGCCGGTCAGGATATTTTTTGCATCCGTCACTGACATCGATTTGACAGCATTCAACAACAAGGGCTTGGCCAATGGCACGGCTTGTTCCGCTGCATGATTCATCGATGCCACCAGATCGTCCAGCTTCTGTCCCTGGCCGGTCATCCTCAACAACGGCATGGCTTTATCGAGCACGCCGGGCAAACCGATCTTTACCTTGTCGTTATTCAGGAAACCATTCTCGACGCCCAGCTTGGACACCGCTACATCCGCCCCCTTTTGCAACGCCGCTTTGAGGCCGCTGCTGGCATCCTGGTTGCTCAGGTCACTCAGTGAGAGGGCCAGCGCGGCAGAGGCCGCTACTGCCAGAGTCAATGTCACTGCTGTTTGGTATACGCGATGCATGGTGATCCTCGTGAAGGTAAGTGAATAGCGATAAAGTCTACCCCAACTTGTCATGGCCGGATCAATAAACGCAGCGCTCCGAATGTGAATGAATGTTACAGATGCCCTTCGTCCACCAGGAACAAACGCCTGTGCTCGCGTATCGCATAGCGGTCAGTCATGCCGGCGATGTAATCGGCAATCGCGCGCGCCTGCTGTTGCGAATTTGCCGGGCCGACTTGATAGTCGGGCGGCAGCAGCGTCGGCTCTGCGCTAAAACAGGCATACAGTTCCGCGACAATCCGACGCGCCTTGGCGGTCATGCGGTTAACCAGGTAGTGGCGATAAAGATTTTCGCGCAAGAAGCGTTTCAGCGTGGCGGCCTGCCGCGCCATGCCATCGGAAAATGCGATCAGGGGCGGCGCATTGCGTACATCGTCGAGGCTCTGCAAACGGGCGTCCAGGATCCGTTGTTGCGAGGTCTGGATCAAGTCGGTGATCAAGGCATTGATCATGCGCCGCACCGTTTCATTGATCGCGCGCCGCCCGCTCAATCCAGGAAACAACCGTTCGACCTCGCGACTATGCGTGGCATAAAAATCGATCTGGTTCATCTGCTCCAGCGTCAGCAAGCCCGAACGCAAGCCGTCGTCGACATCGTGGTTATTGTAGGCGATCTCATCTGCCAGGTTGGCGACTTGCGCCTCCAGGCTCGGTTGCAGGCGCAGTATGAAGCGCTGGCCGATGTCGCCCAGTTTTTTCGCGTTCGCCAGCGAGCAATGCTTCAAGATGCCCTCGCGGGTTTCGAACATCAGATTCAAGCCGTCAAAAGCGCCGTAGCGCTGTTCCAGCTTATCGACCACGCGCAGGCTTTGCAGATTGTGTTCGAAGCCGCCATGCGCTTCCATGCAGTCATTCAGGGCATCCTGGCCGGCGTGGCCAAACGGTGTATGTCCCAGATCGTGGGCCAGTGAAATCGCTTCCACCAGATCCTCGTTCAACTGCAGGTTGCGCGCAATCGAGCGAGCGATTTGCGCCACTTCGATGCTGTGCGTCAGACGCGTGCGGAACAGATCGCCTTCATGATTGACGAATACCTGGGTCTTGTATTCCAACCGGCGGAATGCAGTGCAATGGATGATGCGGTCGCGATCGCGCTGAAACTCGCTGCGTGCGCTAGGGGGGGCCTCCTCAAACAAGCGTCCTCGCGATAGCGCAGAATGTGCGGCATACGGTGCGAGAGACGCTTCTGGGTTCATCGTGGCAGATCTCCGGACGCCAGTTGCTGAAGTGTCGCCAGCAAGGCCTCTTGCGGCGCGGCGGTGATCAGATGGCCGCCCAAAGGCCGCATCAGGATAAATTTGATCTGGCCGTCTTCATTCTTCTTGTCGATCTGCATCAGCTCCAGCCAGCGCTGGGCGCCGAGGTTGGGTGCTTCGGTCGGCAAGCCGGCGGCGCGCACCAGCGCGCTGACCCGTTCCTTGTCGACGGCGCTGATGTGGCCCAGCCGATGCGACAAATCTGCTGCCATCACCATGCCGCAGCCAACCGCTTCGCCATGCAGCCATTTACCGTAGCCCAGACCGGATTCAATTGCATGGCCGAAGGTATGGCCGAAATTCAGGATGGCGCGCAAACCGCCTTCGCGCTCGTCTTGCCTGACCACATCGGCTTTCAGTTCGCAGGAACGGCGGATGGCGTATGCCAGGGCGACGTTATCGCGCGCCATCAGCTTGCCGATATTTGTCTCTATCCATTTGAAAAATTCGGCGTCGATCACAGCGCCGTATTTGATCACCTCCGCCAGCCCGGCCGACAACTCGCGTTCCGGCAAGCTATGCAAGGTCATGGTATCGGCGATCACGGCTTGCGGCTGGTAGAAAGCGCCGATCATGTTTTTACCGAGCGGATGATTGATGCCGGTTTTGCCGCCCACCGAGGAGTCGACCTGCGCCAGCAAGGTGGTAGGAATCTGTACGAATGGCACGCCGCGCATGTAGGCCGAAGCAGCGAAACCGGTAAGGTCGCCGATGACGCCGCCGCCGAGGGCGATCAGGGTAGTCTTGCGATCGCATTTTGCGCTCAGCAGTCGATCGAAAATCTGCATCAGGCTGCCCCAGTTCTTTTCTTCTTCGCCGTCCGGCAAGATGATTTCCAGCACGCTCTTGCCGGCGTCCCGCAATGTCTGGCTAAACCCTTGCAGGTACAGCGGCGCAACGGTAGTGTTGGTCACCACGGCGACCTGCTTGCCCGTGATCAGGCGGGCGATGCGCTCGCGGTCTGTCAATAACGATGGTCCGATTTCGATCGGATAACTGCGCTCACCCAGCTCTACCTGGAGCGTGATGGCTGGCGCTAAGGCCGGAGGGGTCGACTGCTGAGTCGTAGGAAAACCCATAGGAAAACTCATAGAAAAATTTTGTGAAGAAAGGGGGATAACGCCCGCCTGGCTGACTGCACCCGCTTGCTGTTCCAGCTCAAGTTCTTCGGGTTCCAGCTTCAGCTGGCTCAGAATGCTGTGTACCAGGAATTGTACGTTAGGTCGGCCGGTATCGATGACAATGTCGGCCACGTCGCGATAATACGGCTCTCTCTGCCGCGACAGTTCTTCCAGGCGTCGGCGTGGATCGGCGGTTTGCAATAGCGGCCGGTTTTTATCGCGGCTGGTACGCTGCAGAATGTTGTGGATGCTGGCGCGCAAGTAGATGACTGTGCCGCGGCTTTTCAGATATTCGCGGTTTTCCGGCCGCATGACAGCGCCGCCGCCGGTGGCCAGCACGATGCCGCGCCGGGCGCTCAGATCGCGTATCACCTCCGTCTCGCGCTGACGGAAGCTCTCTTCGCCTTCTATTTCAAAAATCAAGGGAATCGAGACGCCGGTACGCGCCTCGATTTCGTGATCAGAATCAATGAATAATTTATTGAGTTTTTTTGCAAGAGCACGGCCAACCGTGGTTTTGCCCGCGCCCATCAGGCCGACCAGAAAGATATTGCCTGTGTACCGCACCATTTCACCACTTAACCTTTTGCTCAAAATAAAGACACCGGCGCCCGGCCGGTGTCTTCTGCGCAATTAGTGCCCAGCGATCCGGTCGATGACAATCTTCGGTGTCAGGAAAATCAATAATTCAGTTCTTTGATTAACAATTGCCGTTTGTTTGAAAAGATAACCCAGAACCGGAATATCTCCAAGCAGTGGCACTTTATTAACGTTATCTGAAATCGTCTGAGTATATATACCGCCGATCACCACAGTGCCGCCATTTTCGACCTGAACCTGGGTTTGAACATGCTTGGTATTGATCGAGACGCCACCGGGAACGACTTTGCCGACGCTGTCATTGGTTACATCGACCGTCAAAATGACATTGCCATCCGGTGTGATTTGCGGTGTAACTTCCAATTTCAGATTTGCCTTCTTGAATTCAACCGATGTGGCGCCGCTGCTGGTGGCATTCTGATAAGGGATTTCAGTGCCTTGCTCAATCAGGGCCTTTTGCTGATCCGCTGTAACCACGCGTGGGCTGGAGATGATCTTGCCATGTCCGTCCGCTTCCAGCGCCGACAATTCGAGGCTGATGAATTTGGATGCAGCGGAATTGAACAGGGTCAACGCCACGGATCCTGCAGTACCGGTAGAGGGATTGGCTGGCAAATTCACTGAATTTCCTGCGATCAGAGGAAGCGTGCTGTTCGACACCGGTGCGGTTTGCGTACCACCGGAGCTGACATTTTTGCTATTGAAGCCAAACCCAAGCTTGGCGCCAAGGTCGCGGCTGAAGCCGTCATTCGCTTCGACCATGCGCGCCTCAATCAGAACTTGCCTCGAAGCGATATCGATTTTTTGTATGAGACTGCGAATGTTTTGCAAGATGGTCGGCGTGTCGGTCACGAACAACTGGTTGGTGCGCGGATCGATCACTGCGCTGCCGCGACTTGACAAGATTGAGTTCTTCTTGCCGCCGCCGCCGCCGCCGCCGCCGCCAGCGTCATCAAGCCCGAAGACCTTCTTGAAGGCTTCAGCTTTTTGATAGTTCAGCTGGAATGATTCGGTACGCAATGGCTCCAATTGGGCAATTTGTGAACGTTGCTCAAGCTCCAGCTTCTCCTTCGTCAACAATTCATCTTTCGGTGCGATCCAGATGACCGAACCATTCTTGCGCATATCCAAGCCCTTGGCCTGCATCACGATATCCAAGGCCTGATCCCAAGGAACGTCTTTCAGCCGCAAGGTCAGATTGCCACCGACGGTATCGCTGGTAATAATGTTCAAGCCGGTAAAATCGGCAATCACTTGCAATACCGACCGCACTTCGACGTTCTGGAAGTTCAAGGACAGCTTGTCGCCGTGATAACCCTGGGTGCCCTGCGCCAGCTTGTTCGGATCTTCCTTGAGCGGCTTGACTTCGATCACCAGCTGGCTGTCGCTTTGATAGGCGCTTTGCTCCCAAAGGCCTTTCGGCTCGATGATCATGCGCACGTTCTCGCCTTGCGTGACGGTGGTGATGGTCTTCACAGGCGTACCGAAATCACCGACATCGAGCTTACGACGCAACACGTCTGGCAAACTGGTTTTCAGGAAATCCACAACAATTGTCTGGCCCTGCTGACGCACATCGACACCGACCTGGGTGTTCGGCAGATCAACCACCACCCGCCCTTCACCCGCAGTACCACGGCGGAAATCGATATCGCGCAGTGCCGGCTTGCCGTTCAACAAGGGCGTTGCCGCCGCAGCAGTAGCCGTGGCTGTTGGAGCCACCGGCGTGCCGACGGCATTGACCGGAGTGGCAAGACCGCCGGAACCGTCGATAGTGACGATCAAGGCGTTGCCGTCCATTGCAGTGGCGTACGACAAAGATCGTTTCAGATTGAATACCAGACGCGAACGGTCATCGGCTTGCGCCAAGACCACGTTGCGCACGTCACCCAGACTAATATCTTGCGATGTCTTGCCGGTGGCGTTGCCGACGCCGACGAAATCCAGCGCGATACGGGCCGGACTGACGATGGAAAACGCAGTGGGTTGTGCGCTCAAAGGGCGCTTGAAACTGATCTTGACGATGACATTGGCGCCTTGCTGATTGGCATTGATCGAAGTAATTGCGTTATCTTCGGCGGCCATTGCCGATGCTCCGGTCGCCAGCAAACACACCAGCGCCCCCAACATCAATGCTTTCTGTCGAATCAAACTCAGCCGGCTTACGCTCAGGTTAACGAATTTTTTTCCTGCTGCAATCATTTTGTGCTCTCCTGCAACGCTAACTTGGCTTCGCGCTCGACCCATTCGCCGGACGCATCTTGTACGATTTCTTTTAAAATTACTTCAGACTCAGTGATGCCGGTGACCATGCCGAAATTCTGTCCTAGGTAATTCCCCACTTTGGCTTGGAACACGGTCTTGTCGACTTGCAGCAAGGCATAGCTCAAACCCACTTTTTGCAACGTTCCCACCATCTTGATCGTATCCAGCGGATAGTTTTCCAGCGTTTCGCGACGCCGATCAAGATTCGGCTTCAAGCCGTTTGACTTACCCTGCAGCTTGGCCAGCGCCACCAGCAATTTGCTGGGGTTGTATGGATCGATGCTGGCCGCGCTGGCATACGTGAAGGGAATGAATTTTTTCGGCTCAGTCAGCTTCGGAATCCCGACCTTGGTATGGCTCTTGACTTCGGCCATCCACTCCTTCAATTCCTGCACACCACTGTCACCGCAACCTGACAAAGTTGAGATGAATACGACAAAAAATGTCACCTGGGTCAGACGCCCAATGCGAAAAAACGTCATTTTTGACCTTTCTGTTTAGATGGATCGGCGACCTTGCGTTGCGCCGCCACTTCATCCTTATCCAGATAACGGAAGGTCTTGGCAATTGCGTCCAGGCTTAGCGCGCCGTCCTTGCCTGCTGTCAGGTTCATATTATTCAAGGTAACGATACGCGGCAGATTCGCGATGTCGCTGGCGAACGAACCGACATCGTGATAGTTGCCGGTTACCTTGATATTGATTGGCAGTTCGGCGTAGTAATCCTTCACGACCACCTGGCCGGGCTTGAACAGTTCGAACTGCAGGCCGCGTCCCAAGCCAGCCTGGTTGATATCGGACAGCAACGCATCCATCTCCGCCTTGCTAGGCAATTGCTTTTCCAGGGTGGAAACGTAGTCAGCCACCTGCAGTTTTTGCTTGCGCAAAGCATCCAGGTTGATAGCTTGCTGGATCTTCGACTTGTACTGATCTTTTAGCTGTAGTTCCTGCTGTTCGCCTGCGTTGAGTACGTCTTGCTGGTCGCTCCAGTAAAAAAACCATCCCGCCAGCAGCACCAGCGCAAATACCCCGACACCAGATAAAACACGAGGGGCTATCGGCCATTGGCCTGGATGGCGGCCATTCAATCCGCGAAACTGCGCGCTCAGCGAGGCGCCCAAATTATTCAAATCCATTATTTGGCGTCCTTCAAGGTTGCTTTTGGCGCGGCGCTAGCGCCGGTGCCGGTCACGGCAGCACCCGCAATTTTTGGCGTTGCGGCGGCATCTTTGGCGTCCTTTTCAGACGGTCGTTTGATACCGACATTGACGGTAAACGCGAAGACACGCTTGCCATCGCGACCTGTGCCGCCAATATTGGCCGAACGAATCTCAATCAGATCAGGACGTTCCAGCCAAGCCGAGTTGTTACCCAGATTACGCAGCAGCTCGGATACCCGTTCATTCGACTGCGCATAACCGTTCAACGCCACCCGTTGCCCTTCCTGCTTGAGGGAATTCAGGTAGACGCCCTCCGGCACCTGTTTGACCAGCTCGTCCATCAGGTACACCGGCTGATTGCGGTCACTCTGCAAATCCTCGACGGCTTGCTGACGCGCCTTCAACGCCTCGATTTCCTGCTTGAGCGTGGCAACTTCCTTGATTTCGCCGTCAAGACGGGTGTTTTCCGCCGTGATAAAACGATTGCGCTCGACCTGGTTGGCAATACTGTTGGCGAAAAATGCGCCGACCAGCAACACCGCGATCAGCCCGATAATTGCCGACAACGCCAGCATGGCGAAATAAGCGTTCTTGCGTTGTTTACGCTTAGCTTCGCGGTGCGGTAGTAGATTAATCTTGATCATCAGCCAAACCTCCGCATGGCCAGACCGCAGGCGACCAGGTAAGACGGCGCATCCATGCGCAATTGTTTTTCCCGCACATTCGGCCCCAGTTGCATGCCCGTAAACGGGCTGACCACCGAAGTCGAAATCTTGGCGCGTCCAGCCACTACCTCAACCAGACCCGGGATAGTGGCGCAACCGCCAGCCAGGAATAATTGGTCGAGACGGGTGTACGGCGTCGAGGTAAAGAAGAATTGAATGGCCCGCGTAACCTCCAGCGCAGCGCTCTCAAGAAAAGGATTGAGGACCTCTTGCTGGTAGCCTTCCGGCAAATCACCGCTACGTTTTTTTGCATCCGCTTCCTCGTACGAGAGGCCATAGGCACGCACAATGTCCTGAGTAAGCTGGTTGCCGCCAAACGGTTGTTCCCGTTCATAAATCAGCTGGCCGTCCAGCAACGCCGATACATGCGTGGTCTGGGTCCCAATCTGGAACAGGCCGACAATCTGCCCTTGCCCGGCTTTCGGCAGTTGCCCGATGATGCGATTGATCGCAGCGCGCGCCGCGTAGGACTCGATGTCCATCACGGTCGGCTTGAGGCCGGCCGCCTCCGCTACCGCCACACGATCCTCAACTTTTTCCTTGCGGGTGGCCGCCAGCAACACTTCAACGTCATCCGGTGAATGCTGCGCAGGTCCGATAACGTCAAAATCAAGGCTGACTTCATCCAGCGCAAACGGAATATATTGGCTCGCCTCGGATTCGACCTGCATCTCCAGTTCTTCTTCCAGCATGCCGCTGGCAAGAATGATTTTTTTGGTAATCACCGATGCAGGCGGCATACCCAAAGCCACCAGCTTGGTGCTCGAGCCGCTTTTTTTCCACAGCCGCCGGACCACTTCGGTGACTTGCTCGATATTTTCAATATTGCCATCCACCACCGCACCGCGCGGCAACGGTTCTGAGGCATAGCGGTCAAGACGCAATTGATCCTTGCCCGTCTCCGACAGCTCGACCAGCCTGACGCCCGACGTACTAATATCAATTCCCACCAGAGGCGGGTTCTTCTTACCGATCAGCGATCCAAGATCTAATGCCAAGAGCATTTCTCCCGAGTATGTATTATTTGGGGAACATTCTGCCTGCAAGGCGGTCGCATTAGCGGTATACCGTCTCGAAGTTAGGAAAAACCTGTAAAACAGGGCTTACAGCAATGTTAAATTTTATAAGGTGAAATCGTAGCAATAAGAGTGCGGTACTGTAAAGAAATTTTCCACACAGCAATTGTTTAACTGCTACGAATTTCGACTCCACAGCCACTCCATTCATGCAAATTTGATTTTTTCGACCATTTCTGTCTGGATTTCGCAACGTAGTTTGCTGTCCATCAAGAACGCATGATGCAGAGCAAGTTTTGAGCCAAGCACTGTGCCGCTATAATGCCGGGCATCCATCTTTCATAAAACGCATCGCATGACGCCTCCAGACAGCGACACCCAGCAGCACTCCCCTCCCCCTTCGCGCCGTCGCCTGCCGCTTTTGCTGCGGCTGGTATTGGGCTTCTTTGGCATTGTTGTCGGCCTGACAGTTATCGGTTGTCTGACTTTTTTCCTGATGCTGGCGATGGCTTACCCAAATTTGCCGGAACTGGACTCGCTCACCGATTACAAACCCAAAATCCCATTGCGCATTTTTTCGGCTGATGGCGTGCTGATCGGCGAGTTTGGCGAGGAGCGGCGCAGCCTGGTGCGCATCAACGAGATTCCCGATGTAATGAAGAAAGCCGTGCTGGCAATTGAAGACGATCGTTTTTACCAGCATGGCGGGGTCGACTACCAAGGCATCTTGCGCGCCAGTTTTTCCAATCTGACCGGCGGCGGCGGCGGCGCCAGTACGATTACTCAGCAGGTCGCCCGCAATTTTTTCCTGACCAGCAACGAGCCGACTTTCTTCCAGAAAGCGTCGCGCAAATTCCTGTATGAAATTCCATTGGCATGGAAAATCGAGCGCAATCTGAGCAAGGACCAGATTCTGGAGGTCTATATGAACCAGATTTATCTGGGCCAGCGCGCTTACGGCTTTGCCTCGGCAGCGCAGATCTATTTTGGCAAGAGGCTGCAGGACATCACCACTGCGGAAGCCGCAATGCTGGCCGGTTTGCCCAAAGCGCCGTCAGCCAACAATCCGGTGGTTAATCCGAAGCGGGCGACAGTGCGCCAGCAATATATCTTGCTGCGCATGCTGCAACTCGGGTACATCAATGAAGCGCAGTACGAACAGGCCAAGAACGAAACCCTGCACATCAAGACCGGCGCCAGCGAATTTGGCATCCACGCCGAATTCGTCTCTGAAATGGCGCGTCAGCTGGTGTATGAGCAATTCAAGGAAAATACCTACACCCGTGGCCTCAACGTTTTCACCACCATCACCAAGGCCGACCAGGATGCGGCGTATATAGCGCTACGCCGTGGCGTCATGGATTACGAGAAGCGACGCGGCTATCGCGGCCCCGAGGGTTATATGGAGATCCCGGACGGCACCAAGGAAGAGGCTGAAGACGCGATCGAAGTAGAGCTGGCCGACCATCCCGACAGCGATGAAATCGTCGCGGCGGTGGTGCTGGAGGCCAGTCCGAAACTGGTCCGCGCATTGCTATCGTCGGGCCAGGAAATCAGTATCAGCGGCGCCGGCCTCAGCATCGCCACCAATCTGCTGAGCGACAAAGCGCCGCCGCAGCGTAAAGTCAAACGCGGCGCCATTATCCGCGTCATGCTGGATGGAAAAAACTGGAGCATTACGCAGATGCCTGCGGTGGAATCGGCGTTTGTCGCCGCCGACGCCAAGGATGGCGCGATCCGCGCTCTGATCGGCGGTTTTGATTTCAACCGCAACAAATTCAATCACGTCACCCAGGCTTGGCGCCAGCCGGGTTCGTCGTTCAAACCGTTCATTTATTCGGCCTCGCTGGAAAAGGGCTTGTCGCCAGCCACCATCATCAATGACGCACCGCTCACTTACGGCGGCGGCGAGACCGGCGGCCAGATCTGGCAACCCAAGAACTACGGCAACAAATACGAAGGTCCGATGAGCATGCGGCGCGCGCTGACCAAGTCGAAGAACGTGGTCTCGGTGCGTATCCTGGATAAGATTGGTGCTAAATACGGGCAGGAATATGTGACGCGTTTTGGCTTTGATGCTGACAAAAATCCGCCATACCTGACCTTGGCTCTGGGCGCCGGCGCGGTGACGCCGCTGCAAATGGTCGGCGGTTACGCGGTATTTGCCAACGGCGGGTATAAAATCAGCCCTTACATCATCAGCAAAATCACTGACGCCGACGGCAATGTATTGTCGCAAGTGCATCCGGAAACCGCCGGCGACGAAACCAATCGCATCATCGATCCGCGCAATGCCTACTTAATGGATAGCATGATGCGCGACGTGGTGCGCTACGGCACCGCGGTCAAGGCCTTGTCGCTGAACCGTACCGACCTGGCCGGCAAGACCGGCACCACCAACGATTCGCTGGACGCCTGGTTTGCCGGTTATCAGCCATCGCTGGTAGCAGTCGGCTGGATGGGTTACGACCAGCCGCGCAGCCTGGGCGACAAGGAAACAGGGGGCGGTCTGGCGCTGCCGATCTGGATCAGTTTCATGCAGCAGGCATTGAAGGGTGTGCCGATGGAAGACCGCGCGGTGCCGGACGGCCTGATTCATTCCGGCGGCGAATACTATTATGCGGAATACCCGCCGGGAATCGCGACGCAGAGCCTTGGCGGCGGCAGCACGGCGCCGACGGAAGAAGAAAAAGCCAGGGATGAGGTGAAGAACGAATTGTTCTGATCGAACCGAACAAGCTGTTGGTCAAAAAAAGGCTTCCCTGTATCGATCAGGGAAGCCTTTTTTAATTCGAATACAGATCCAGCAAGCGTTGGGTATAGATTTCAATATTCTCCGGCAAGCTCACATCCAGCGTGCGCAATAGTGTCTGCGCATTGCGCCGGTAATCGTCCAGCTGCGCATCGTGCGTGGCAAATGCGTGCAACACGGCCTGGCCGCCGGCGAAGGAATCGAATTCCGGATAGTAGTAGCCGTAGTCCTTGATGAATTCCGAGTTGTGGATCAGCGGATAAGCACCGTACAAGGCCTCGTAATACAGGTAGTTTTGGCCGTTTTCCCAGTGATGCGAAATGATGCAGTCACCATAGTTGGCCATGAATTCATACACCGCAAAGCGCCCTTCAAAAGACGCCAGCCCGTGGTTCACCACATCGAGCGAGCGCGCGAATTGCGAGAACTTCAGGTGCTCTTTCAGATGCAAGGTATTGCACACCCGCAGATGTTGCAGGAACGCCGGTTGCGCGCGATATGCTTCTTCGCATGCCAGCATCGGCAGCAGCGAGGTTTTCACCATGCAGACATTAGGTTCGAAACTGCACACCCGCCAGCGCGGTTTGCCCGGCTGGTAACCATAGCTGAGATGACTGGGCAAGGTGGCGATGCCTTTTTCAAAAAACAGCGGCGTCCACAAATGCGGCACGATGTGCACCGGCGCCCGTGCAGTAAGGCCGAAATAATCTTTGCAGCTGCGCAGGTACTCCGGCAAGGTCCACACCGCGTCGTAAGGCTTGTCGCTGCATAAACCGCCGTGCGGCTTGTTGAACATAGCGCGCTCGATGTCGATCACATAGTCGTTGCCAACCCGCATCCAGGCATAACGTCCGCCGCGCTCGCGGAATTTCCTGACCCAGTCTTCGCTCAGCTGGGCACTCATTTCAATCACCACATCCAGGGTTTCCATGGCCTGATCCAGGCCGATCATGTCTATCCCCAGATCGCCTAGCATCATGGCGTCGCTGACCTGGTTGGTCTGGCCGTCCAGCACCAGCACTGCACGCTCTACCGCCGGCGACTGATTGAACAATTGCACCAGGAATGCGCAATTCTGGAAAATACCGTTTTCCCAGATCGATTGCGGCCCCGGCCGCACATACAGGGTTACGCCGACGCGCAGTTTACGTTGTGGCATAGGGTGGCTCATGGCTGCCCCTCCACGGTGTGTTGAAGTCTTTTCACGAATGCTTCCACGTTATCAGGGTGTGCTGGAGCTAGCCTGCGCAAGTACGCGGCGCCCGCCTTTTTATAGTCATCCCAGAATTCCGGTTCCTGGCGCCAGGCGCCGAGCAGGGCTTGGCCGCCGGCGCTGGCTTCAAAATCCGGATAATAAATGCCGACGCCGCCAGCCTTCAGATATTCCGAATTATGGATCAGCGGATAGCCGCCATAAAGCGCATCGTAGTACAGATAATTCAAACCGCACTCCCACTGATGCGACACCACCGCATCCATCTTTTGCTGCGCCATGCAGTCGACAAACGCCACCCGCGGCTCATAAGTGGCCTTGTGATGTTGCGTCAGGTCGAGATTGATGGCGAAACGATTGAAGGTTGGATGCTCTTTCATCTGCACTGTATTCATCACCATCATCATACTCACCGAGCGCTGATCCAGCCGATATGCCTGCTCGCATACCAGCATCGGAATAAAGCAGCTTTTGACGACCGATATATTCGGTTCGAAAATCGCCGTGCGCCAACCCGGCCGATCGAGGCCGTTCCTGGCTTGATAACCGAAATGATGACCGTCTTTTTCAACCTGGTCGATCTGCCCCTGGATAAACAGCGGCGACCAGATGTGCGGCACAGCAAACACCGGCACCCGCGACACGGTGCGCAACAATGGCCCGCTGCTTTTCATGTGATGCGGCAGAGTCCATATCTCATGCCACGGCGTGCCATTGAAAATCTGGCCGCTAGGCCCATCGAACATAGGCGCTTCGGCGTTGTCGGCATAGGTGTGGCCGACAAAAAAAGTGATGATCTTGACGCCCAAGGCCCGTACATGACGCAACCACTCGAGTGGCAACTGCGCCCCCATTTCGATCACTACATCCAGCTCGAAAGTGACGTCATCGGGTTTCACCAGAGGCACATCAAAGCCGTCCAGCCCCATCGCCTCAGGCATATGATCGAGGTTGCCGCCGTTCAGTAAAAACACGCGGCCGACTTGCGGGCTTTGCCGCAACAGCATCAACAGAAATGCCAGATTCTGATTGAGACCATTAGACCAAATCTGCGCACCTTGCACAGCAAAGACGGAGACACCTACATTTATTTTTTTCATGAATTAGGAAGGATTAAAACCATCTGATCATACAATCGGCTGTTGCAATAAATTCGTCAGCAAACGCTCATACTCGGCAGTGACTTGCGGGCAAGCTGGCAGGTAGCGGCTCAATACCTGGCGCTGGCGCGCCAGATATGCCGCCCAGCTGTCGTCATGCGTGGTCAGCACTTCGAGCAATCTGCGGCAGCCGTCTTGTACATTATTTCCCTCGTAGTAGTAGCCGAGCTCAGTGCACATATAGGCGTTATGCACCAGCGGATAACCTTGCCAGCAAACGTCGAAATAAAAATAATTCAGCGCATTCTCTATCTGGTGAGAGATCACCACATCCGTCATCTGGCTTAGAAACTGGGGCGTCTCGAAACGCCCCAGGAACACCGCCTTGTGCTGGCGCACGATATCCAGCTGGTTCATCACCGCAATGAATTCCTTACTCTCACGGGCCAGCCGCTCGGCATTCGTGACCTGTAAAATCTCTATGTCTTGCGGTCGTTGCCGATAGGCTTCTTCCGCTATGAATGCCGGGTACATGCAGAATTTCACGATATCGTTATTCGGCTCCATGACGGTCAACCGTTTAGGACCGGAGCGCGGGCGATATTCACCGTGATGTTCGAAATCGCGACTGCGCTGATTGACGAAGATCGGATCCCATACAAACGGCACCACTTGCGCGGGCCGGCGGCGCAAAGTCTCAAAATAGGACTGGCTGTTGGTAGCTACTTGCGGCACCATCCAGATCGCATCGTAGCGCTGGTTGACGAACAGGTCGTAACCCCATAGCGGCCGGTTGAATAATACCGATTGCATCACATGCACATACTCAAATCCGCAGCAGTAGGATATCAAGCGACAGCCTCGCGTCTTCAGGTAAGCAGTCTGCTGAGAGTCGATCTGGCCGCCGAGTTCAATCAGTACATCCAGATTGTCTTTGGCTTGCTCGAAGGTCACCGTTGGCCAACGTGCCTGATCCCACGGCAGCGCCGCGGTGATGGCGATCGCGGTGGTATTCACCAGATGCACCGAAGCCACGCTCGGACATTGTTTCAAAGTCTCCGCCAGGTACACGGCATTTTGCTTGATGCCGTTGTTCCATAGCGATTCATTTTCCTGGTGCAAACCGATGGTGATACCGATGCGCAAGCTGCCAATTGAAGAAATCATGTCTTGGATTCAAATCTAAAGTAGCGAATATATTGTGTATTTCATTTCATGTGCGCCGCATTTGCACCGCACTTGCACATTACTTGCGCACCGGCGCCGCCATTTTTGTCTGCTCGGTCCAGTTGTACTGCACATAGCGCCGGATGATCAGGCAACCCGGCGGTGAATCCACCAGCGAGACCGAACCACCCGGCTCGGCAGGCGATACATATACCGTGAAAGTCGGCAGCAAAGGCGTCGCGCTATACCCTTTCAATTCGGTATCGGCAATGCTCTTGCATGAATACGGGGCGATAGAAATGCGTTCGGCCGCAACCGAACATGCACCGCCATCCTGCGGCACGGCAGTGATGGATACTGCCGCCGAGGCGCCGGCATATTCGATCCCGGTCAGCGAAAAGAACGGTCCGCGATCAGGATGGGCGCGATCCCAATCCACCAGCACATCGTGGCCGCGAGTGCCGTTGATGGCCAGCGCCGACAAACGCGTAATGGCTGGCTGACACTGTTTGACGCCGACACCGCTGGCCGCTTCCGCCAGCAGGTTTTTCGGCGCTGCGGCAGCCGCTTTGGCGCCGGGTAAATCAGCACGCATCTGGCTATATGCGGCTGGCGTCAGCCACGATAAAAGAATCACGCAAAGCAATAATGCCAGCCATGGTTCTCGGTATGCGCTTGATGCAGGTAATTCTTTTGAATTGCTTACTGCGGTTGTTTCAAAAATATGTGTTGCACGCTTCATCAGCTAAATCCGTTTTTTGTGAGCAGTGTGTCGACGTCGGCATCCGAGGTAATCGGTATCGCAACCTCTGGTACGACAACAGGCTTAACGTCAGGGGCGGCGGGGTCGCTGCCCGGCTCCGCAGTGGGTGTTGGCGGCGCTGGAATCGGCGCCTCCATCGTTGGTTCTGTGACAGGTAACTCAGGTGCTGGAGCTGCCGCCGCCGGAATTGCGGCAGGATCAGCGTCAGGGGCGCCAGGTGGCAGTGGTTCCGTGGCGGGAGCTGCTGGCGGTGGCAAGGCCGGCGCAAGCGGCTCCAGAGCCGGTGCTTCAGCTGGCGGCGCGGTTAGCGCAGGAATGTCGGGCGCCGGTGCGGCCGGCATAGGCTCCGTCGCAGTGTTCTCCGGCGTCGGCAACACGGTTGGCGCGGCCGGCGCCAGAGCTGGCGCCTCTGGTGCCGGCGCCGGCGTTGCCATTGCAGGCGTCGCGTCAGGGATTGCCGATTCTGGCGCAGGCATTATCGGCGCCGGTATTACAGGTGACGGCGTTACAGGCGCCGCCACCGGCTCCGCAGCGGGAGCGGGGGCCGCAACGGCGCCAGCCTTGGCAGCGGCGGCGGCTTGCTCGCGCTTCATCATCGCCACCACGGCTTTTTCACATTCTTCTTCGCTGTCGCATGGGAGCACAAAGGTTTTGCCCTCCCACCAGCCGCGCAGCATATAAACGCCATTCTCGGCTCTCCTGCCTCTGCCCTCCTTCAGCATCTCTTGGTATTGTGGATGAGCCGGAGGAAACGTCATGATCCCATAACCCAGTTGGCGGCCGCGATGCCACATACCGTTATAGCCTGAGCCGTCAGCAAAGCTAGCCTTGCCTTCTCCTTCCGGCAGGGAGTCGATAAACATCCCGTCAATGCGGTTACCCGGCTCTTCGACGCCGGTGGTGTGGCCGCGTATTTTCCCCTGCTCCATGTTGCCGGTGAGTTCTGCCACCTGTTTGTTGTTGTTCAGCCAGCGCACCGTTCCTGGACCTTGCGCCAGGTCTTTATCGCAGCGCCCGCTCCAACGCACCGTGATCTCGTTGCCAATCGGTACCGGGCTCCAGACTTTGCATCCATTGCTGGTATCCGCGGCCCAGTGTCTCGGCGTTTCGGTTGCACCGTTGTTCAGCAGATTGTTCTGGCTAGCCGCACCGACCACCGCGGGAACGTTGGCGGCTCCTGCCAGCTCGATTGTGGACAGCAATACACCTATCAGAAAGATGGTCCGCATTGGCATGGTTCGAGGTCGATAGCCTGCTGTCTCACCGCAGGTAGAGCCATCACGCCAATCACTTGCATCTTCTGAATCCCTGATTTTTATGGTGTTCATTGGTGGCTATCGATAGTTGAGATGCGTTAAACAACTCTCCTTGATGCAGTTCTTGCGAAGCTTGCAATCAAGCCCGTGCTGCAACCGGCAAACGAACGTATCAAAACAACATTGTATTGTCTGTATTATTGTCTGTATTATTGTCTGTATATTACGACAAATGCCCGCTGAGAAATCTGCTTCCTGAGCTCGCTGGCGAGAAATTTTACAACGTGATCGGCACCCCGCCTTGGGAACTGATCATCGCCGACAATGCGGCGAAGAACTCCGAACCGTCACGTGTATTGACCCAGAAATCAGCCTTTTGTTTGTAATGGAAACCACCGGATTTGGCGGCAATCCACAATTCCTGCATCGGCGCCTGGCTGTTGACGATAATCTTGCTGCCGTTGTCGACAAACTCGATCTCCAGCACATTGCCGCTACGCTTGCACTCTACGTCCAGATCGGTATTGTCTGCGGCCTGCTCCAGCGCCGTCTCGATCTTGCTCAAGACAGCTTCTGCCGCCGCCAGGAATTCTGATTCTGTCATGCTACACTCCAATCCGTTTCGTTAAACTGTGATTCTAATCCGTGAAGCCCATTTTTGATTTGTCGCCCATCAGCACGATCGCCATGCTCGCGCTTACGCTCGGCCTGGCGGCCTGCGGCCAAAAAGGTCCGCTGTTCATGCCTGCCAAACTACCGCCGCCTATCGTCAGAACCGCACCGGCGCCGGCCAAGCCAAATGTTGCTCCGACGACATCTGATGATGCGACTGTCCCGACGCCACCGACAACCATAGACACACCAACAACACCTGCTACCAAATAAGCCGCCACTATGTCGTATTTTTCATACAAGAATGGCGTCCTGCACGCTGAAAACGTCGCGTTAACCGCTATTTCGCAACAATTTGGCAGCCCTACTTACGTCTACTCCAAAGCCGCATTGGTAGCTAATTTTTCAGCTTACGCCGATGCTTGCAAACAACACAGCAGCAAGCCGGATGGCGCGCTGATCTGTTATTCGGTCAAATCCAACTCCAATCTGGCCGTGCTGCAATTGCTGAACCAGCTTGGCTCCGGTTTCGATATCGTCTCGGGAGGCGAATTATTACGTGTAATCGCCGCCGGCGGCGATCCCGCCAAAGTAATTTTTTCCGGCGTCGGCAAGTCGCGCCAGGAAATGCGGCTGGCCTTGTCGCACGACATTCTTTGCTTCAACGTTGAATCGACTGCAGAACTGCATCGCCTCAACGAAGTTGCCGGCAGCATGGGCAAACGCGCGGCCATCTCGTTACGCGTCAATCCCAATGTCGACGCCAAGACCCATCCTTACATCTCGACCGGTCTCAAGGAAAACAAATTCGGGGTGGCTTATGACGAAGCCCTGCCTTGCTATCGCACCGCTGCCGCTCTGCCGCATATTGATGTGGTCGGAATTGATTGCCATATCGGTTCGCAGTTGCTGGATGACGCGCCCATGCTGGAAGCATTGGACAAGCTGATCGAGCTGGTTGACCAACTGGCCGGCGAGGGCATCCAGTTGCACCATCTGGATATCGGCGGCGGCATCGGCATTACTTATGACGATGAACAGCCGGTTGCGATTGCCGATTACCTGGGCCGTTTGTTTGCGCGCATCAATGCCTGGCGCCAGGAGAAATACCAGGGCGTGCCAATCAAGGTGATGTTTGAACCGGGCCGTTCAATTGTCGGCAATGCTGGCGTTCTGCTGACTGAAATTCAGTATCTGAAACATTCGGAAGCCAAGAATTTTGCGGTGGTCGACGCCGCCATGAATGACTTGATGCGGCCGGCATTGTATGAAGCCTGGCATGACGTAAAGACCGTCAGCCAGCGCAGCACGACTGCACAGACCTATGACGTGGTCGGCCCGGTATGCGAATCAGGCGATTGGCTGGCGCGTGCTCGTTCACTGGCGGTCGAAGCCGGCGATTTACTGGCGCTGATGTCGGCCGGCGCTTACGGCATGACGATGTCCTCCAACTACAACACGCGCGGCCGTGCAGCCGAAGTGATGGTGGACGGTGCGCAGGTGCATCTGATCAGGCAGCGCGAGAATCCAGCCGATCTGTTCGCCCTGGAATCTGTCATATCGCCTTAAGCAGAAGATGAACAGGAAGACCATGCGACAGCTGTTGCTCACTGCCGTAACTTCCTGTTTACTGATCCAGGCGGCGCACGCGAACCATCCACTGGTGACCGACGATACAAGCACTCAGGACAAGGGCAATCATCAGCTTGAACTGAACACCGACTGGCTGCGCCAGAACGATGTGCACACGCATGTCGCCAACTTTACCTACAGCTACGGCTTGCTGAAAAATCTCGATATCTATGTCAATCCGCCGGCAACGCTGTCGCAGCCGTCGGGCATCAATGACATTGCATTGGGGATGAAATGGCGGCTGTTGGAACACGATGACTTTAGCCTCGGCGTGAAGCCTGAGATAACGTTTCCGAGCGGCGATCCCAACCGTGGCCTGGGGCATGGCGCCACCAGCATGTCGCTGACGCTGATCAGCAGCTATCAAAGCGGCGACTGGGCTTTCAGCGGCAACCTGGCCGCGTATTACAACCGGTATCGTCTGGCTAGCGATCAGCAAGCCAACCGCACCGTGCAGTGGCGTTTATCTGCCTATGCCTTGTACGAGCTTAATCCCAAGTGGAGCCTGGTCCTGGACGGCGGCATCCTGAGCAATACCGAAAGGGCCAGTGATACCAGCGGCGACATGCATTCGAGCAGCAATCCCGGCTACATCGTGACCGGGACCGTCTATTCGCCGACGCCGAATCTCGACCTCGACCTGGGGCTGAAATTCGGTATCGGCTGCGACCCTTGCGCGGCCCAGACCCATCGTCAGGTCGGGGTCGGCGTTACCTGGCGCTTCTGAACGGAAGCGCGAGATTTGGCAGCGCCATCGCTGCGATTACGCCAGGCAAACCAGACTCGCACCAGTAACAGCGCGGCGACGATAGTCCCGAACAGAATCGGCTTTTCAAAATTGTGCTTGCCGGCGCGCATCCACCAGAAATGCAAGATTCCCAACATGGCAATCACATAAAGACTGCGATGCAACCATTGCCAGCGCTTGCCGCCCAGGCGACGGATCATACCGTTGGTACTGGTCAACGCCAGTGGCAAAAGCGAGATGAAAGCGATGAAGCCGACTGTAATGAAAGGGCGTTTGACGACGTCTTTGAGCATCTCGCTTACATCGAAAAAATGATCGAACCAGAGGAATGTCGTGAAATGCAGGCTGGCATAAAAGAAAGCGAACAAACCCAGCATGCGCCGCAGTTTGATGAGCCAATTCCAGTTGGTAAAACGTCGCAGCGGCGTTACAGCTAACGTTATGCAAAGAAAATAGAGAGTCCAGTCGCCGCTGCTGCGCGTGACGAATTCGATCGGGTTGGCGCCCAGGCGATCGGTAAATCCAAACAGCAGCAGCCGTGCCGCCGGCAACAATGCCGATGCAAACAGAATGATTTTGAGGAACTTGAATTGCTTGGGCGTCGGATTGAACATGCTGAGCATTCCAGATTTTAGAAATACGTCTTCAGGTCCATACCGGCATACAGCGAGGCTACCTCGTTGTAACCGTTAAACATCAAGGTCTTGCGCTTCTTGGTGAAAAAACCGTCTTCGCCGATGCGGCGCTCGGTCGCTTGCGACCAGCGCGGATGGTCGACATCCGGATTCACATTGGAATAAAAACCGTACTCGCGCGCCGCTGCGATATTCCATGCTGTCTGCGGCTGATCCTTGAGGAAGCGAATCTTGACAATCGACTTGGCGGATTTAAATCCGTATTTCCAAGGCAGCACCATGCGCACCGGCGCACCACTCTGATTCGGCAATACCTGGCCATACATGCCGACGGTCAGCAAGGCCAACGGATGCATTGCCTCATCCATGCGCACACCTTCGATATACGGCCACTCCAGCACCGGAGCACGCAAACCCGGCATCTGGCGGTTGTCAGCCAGCGTCGTGAATTCAACGAACCTGGCGTTGCCGTTTGGCTCCACTTTCTTGATCAGCGCCGACAGGGAATAGCCGATCCAGGGGATCACCATCGACCAGCCCTCGACGCAACGCAAGCGGTAGACACGCTCTTCCAGCGGCGCCAGTTTCAACAGACTATCGATATCCAGGGTCAGCGGTTTCTTGACTTCGCCTTCAATCGCTATCGTCCAGGGTCGTGTCTTGAGGCTGCCGGCATTTTCGGCAGGATCTGATTTCTCGGTGCCGAATTCATAGAAATTATTGTAGCTGGTAGCGTCTTTATAGGGCGTCGCCTTGTCCATCACGACATAAGCCGGATTGGCTTTGGCAGCCAGTTTCTGGCCGCCGCCGGCCTGGGCCCAGGCCTCACCGCTCGACAGCTCCAGCAAACCGCCCGCGCCCGCCGCACCTACGGCAAGCTGCCGCATAAAACTGCGGCGCGATTCAAATACTTCACGCGGCGTAATTTCGGAAGAAAACGGCAGATCGATTCCGTTGGGACGACGATAGAGCGGCATGCAAATCTCCGGTGAAGTTGATGAAGCTTAGTCAGAGCAGCCGCCGCATCCTTACAGGAGCAAACGCGCTATCGCGCACTTTTATTTTATCCGGCGATATTGATATGGTCGTGCAACTCTGCCAGCCGGGAAATCACTTTAGCCTGTTTCGGCAGTTTCGCTTCGACCTGCTCCGGCTGCAAGGCGAATACCTGCATGCCGGCCGCCACCCCTGCCTGCACACCAGGCAGGCTATCTTCGACTACGGCGCAGCGCGAAGGCTCGACGCCCATTTGCGCGGCCGCATGCAAAAACAGATCCGGCGCCGGCTTCCAGGAACCGACCTCGTAGGCGCTAAAGATGCGGCCTTCGAAATAAGACAGCAAACCGGTCACGCCGAGCGATAACTCGATCTGTTTCAGAGGTCCGTTGGAGGCCATGCAGAACGGCACTTTGAGCGACTTCACCAATTCCAGGGCGCCCTCGATCGGCTGCAAACGCTGATGCAAGACCAGCGCAATCCGTTCGCGCAACACTTTGGTGAAATCGGCCGGCAAGGGCTGGCCGCGCATTTGTTCGAGTTCGATCACGCAATCGGCCATCCTGCCGCCTTTGAAGCGGGCCAGAGCCACCTCGGCTGACAGCTGCGTGCCTAACTCCGCCAGATAGGCCACCAGCACGTCGGTAGCGACCGTTTCACTGTCGACCAAGGTGCCGTCGCAATCAAAAATGACTAAATCTACAGGGGCAGGTGATGCTGCCTGCGCGGGTTTTGTCATCAGATCACAACTCTCCATACGAATGCAGGCCGGACAAGAACATGTTCACGCCGAGGAAAGCAAAAGTCGTCACCAGCAAACCGATCAGCGCCCACCATGCCCCAACCTGGCCGCGCAAGCCCTTCATCAAACGCATGTGCAACCACGCCGCGTAATTGAGCCAGACGATCAGTGCCCAGGTTTCCTTCGGATCCCACGACCAGTAGCCGCCCCAGGCTTCGGCGGCCCACAGAGCGCCGAGAATGGTGGCGATGGTAAAGAAAGTGAAACCGACCGCGATGGCCTTGTACATCACATCGTCCAGCACTTCCAGCGCTGGCAAGCGATCAACCAGGTAACCCTTGGATTTCAGCAGATAAGCCACTGCCACCATCGCCGACAAGGCAAAGGTGCCGTAGCCGATGAAGTTGGCTGGCACATGGATTTTCATCCACCAGCTTTGCAGCGCCGGCACCAGCGGCTGAATTTCCGCGGCGTCGCGCGACACCATGTACCACAGCAGGAAGCCGACAGCGGCCGAGATCACCAGCAGCACGAAAGCGCCGAGCTGGCGGGTACGGTAGTGATGTTCGTAGTAGAGGTAAAACAGGGCGGTGATCAGGCTGAACAGAACAAACACTTCATACAGATTGGAGATCGGGATATGACCGATATCGGCGCCGATCAGGTAAGACTCGTACCAGCGCACCAGCATGCCGGTGAAACCCATCACCACCGCAGCCCAGCACAGCTTGGAGCCTATCGATGCGCCAAACTCGGAGCGCGTGATCAAGCCGCCCCAGAAAAACAGGGTAGACAGGAAAAACAGCGTGCTCATCCACAGAATCGCCGACTGGCTGGAGAGCAGATATTTCAGGAAAAATTTCTGGTTGGCCATGTCCAGCACGCCTCCATACATGGCGATTGCCGACAACGACAACACAGCCAGCAAAGCCATCAGCCAGCGCACCGATTTCCAGTGCCAGCCCAGCCAGGAAAATGTCGGGCCGGCTAGCAGCAGCACACCTTTTTCGTAGTAATCCATATGGCTGCCGTAGCGATTCAGGGCGAATAGCGAAGCTGCCACCAGCGCGACGGCATACAGCCAGTCGATCACGGACAGGCGCTTGATAAAGCTGCCGGGTGGGGAATACGTTTGTGTCAGTTCCATCATTTTCTCCATATCGTTCCGCTACTGCGCCGAAGGCACAACGGAACGTCTATCTTTGCCTGCCTTGCCCCGCACCTCTGCAGGGCTAACCGACCTATGCTTCCGACTGCTTCAATTGTGTTTTCAACACTTCAAATTCTTTTTCAAAATCCAGCGTCTTGCGCTGTGAGCTCATCGCCATCAATGCATGCGACTGCCCTGCCGCATTCTGGTCCGGGCGAATCCACACCCACAACCTGCGCTCACGCACATACAGCATCGAGAACACGCCCAGCACCAACAGCAGGCAGCCCAGATACACCACCTTTTTGCCCGGTGAGCGGGTAACCTGGAATACCGACGCCTTGATCTCGTCAAAACCCGTCATTTGCAGATATACAGGCGCATTATAGAAGCTTGCATCTGACAGTGCATTAGTGCTCAATTGCAAGAAACGGGCGCGCTTGTCATCCGCCGGCAGTTCTTTCAATCCATCTTTCTCGCGTGCTACCTGCCACAGATCCCACATGCTGCCGTTGAGGATCTTCATGAAAATGTCTGCCGCCTTTTCCTGCTCTTGCGGCGGCACTTGCTCCAGAAATTTGGAAATCGCCAGGTATCCCGCCGATCCGCCAGCCTGGCCGCCGGCTTGTTTGTCGTCCCCCGCGAACAAGGATAAGCCGCGCATGGCCGATTGCTCCAGCTGGACGCGCAAGGCGGCAATGCCGTCACGGCTTTCGGGTATCGCGCGCTGCGCATAACGATGTGCCGCCGCTGCGCGCAATTCCGGATTCATCAACGCCGCCCGCATGCGCATCCACTCATGCACCGTATCGTCCTCGTCCGCAGGAATCCGCAAATAACGGAACGGCTCGTCCGGCGCATCGCGCACCCCGGCCAGGAACACATAGGCGTCATCGACCTTGATCGATTGCATGTAATTGCTGAATTCACGTGCCTGGCCGGTCTTGTCGCGCAATTTGTATTGCACGCTAGGGCCGACATTTTTCAAATCCTTCTTGTTGGCGCTTTTCGCCGCATTGCCAAGATGGCTGCTCAAATCGTCACTCAAACGCTGGTTGATGCTCTTGGCCTTGGTCACGGCACGTAAATCGTCACCCGACTGAGCCATATTTTCCACGTTAAACGGGCGAAAACCAGACCATTCAATCGTATAGTCGGTATTACCGTTATTGGCTAAGGCGGGGTTGGCTAATGCGAGGTTGGCTAATGGAGTCGTGCCGTTGACTTCGCCGCTCACCGGAAAGGTGGTTTCGCCGCTGCCGGCCATCGGATAGGCGGTCAGTTTCAGTTTGCTGCCGCCATCCTCAAAACTCGATTGATAGACCGCGATGCCCTTGTAGATCAGAGGCTGGTTGACTTTGATGGTGGCCGGGAAAGTATGGCCGTCAGCGTTGTCCCTGATCACAACCTCGCTGGCGAACAGCTTGGGCATGCCGGTGCTATAGAAATCGATAATGAATTTTTTCAGCTGGATCGTGAATGGCAAATCCTGGATCATGACGCCGTCTTTTTGCGGAATGATGGCGGTGCTGCTGGCTGAACCTTCCGGAATCAGGGTGTTGCCGCGGAAGGTGGGATTACCCAGCCCCAGGCGATGTTCTGCCGGGATTTCGGCAATGATGCCGTTGCCGTTGAACGGCGTTTTGCCATACAGCCATTGTTGCGCGCGTATCGGCAAATCGGAGTCCAGCAAACCGCCGATGCAGATGATCACGATCGCGCTGTGGGCAAAGATATAACCCCATTTATTCGCGGCGCCTTGCTTGGCGGTAATCAGGGTGGCATTGTCTTTCGCCACCAGCTTGGTCTTGTAGCCTTTGGCGGCAATCCGCGCTACCAGTTGCTGGGCCAGCACCGCAGGCGCCGTGGCCGAAGTCCACTCCGCCTTATGATGGAAGTTGCGCAGCGATTGCTCACGCACGTGTTCGCGCCAGCTGCGCATGTCCTTCAGCATCTTCGGTGCATTGCGCGCGATGCACAATGAAGTCGAGATCACCAGGAAGGTCATGATAAGCAGGAACCACCAGGACGAATACACCGAATACAGACCCAGTTTGCTGAATACCTCAAACCAGAACGGGCCGAATTGATTGACGTAGTTCGGCATCGGCTCGTTTTGCTTGAGCACCGTACCGATCACCGAGGCGATCGCGATAATCGTCAGCAAGCTGATGGCAAACCGCATCGACGACAACAACTCAACCGCGTCGGCCAGCCAGCGCCGGCTGGTCTTCAGCTGTATTCCTGCCGTAGTGATCTCGCTATCCTTGATTTCGTGCGTACTTGTGCTCATAGACAATTTATCTTTTTCAAAAGAAAAAGGGGTGGCCTAGGCCACCCCTGAATTCATGAACTATTATTGTTTTTATCTCAATCCAGCGATGTAATCGGCGACCGCCTTGATTTCATCATCCGACATATCCCGCGCAATTGTCGCCATCTGCGGGCTGTTCTTGCGAATGCGGTCGCGGAAATTATTCAGCTCGGTAACAGTGTAATCCTGATGCTGGCCGCCGATGCGCGGAAACAGGGCCGGAATGCCGGCGCCGTTCGGGCTATGGCAACCGGCACAGGCTGGAATGTTCTTTTCGGCGATCCCGCCGCGATAGATTTTTTTACCCAGCTCCAGCGTGTCCTTGTTCTTAGCGGCGCCCGGCTTGACCGCTTGCGCTTCCAGATAGGCGGCGATGTTTTTCATTTCATCGTCAGTCAACACCTTGGCCAGCGGCGACATGATCGGATTGTTCCGGTCAGCGCCTTGGAAATTCGTCAATTGCTTGTGGATATATTCAGCGTGCTGGCCGCCCAGTTTCGGGTTGACGCTGATGGTCGAGGCGCCGGCCGCGCCGTGGCAGGTGACGCAGGCGGTGATATTGCGCGCCGCATCGCCGCCGGTATACAGTGCTTCGCCCTTGGCTGGATCCGCTTTGGCAGGCCCGGCTTTTGGCGCATCCGCTGCGTGGGCAACGGAGGAAAGCGCAAGCACTGCAACGAAGAAAGATGTCACTACTGGAAAAAACGCACGGTTCATTCAAACACCCTGAGACTTGATTTTAGAATTCGGTGGCGACGAAGCTGGCCGGCCCAGCCACAGCTATCGATAACCTGGCTCCCAAAGGCCATCGATTGCGTATAAGGCAAAGCTAAGCGGAACAGCAGTACATAACCCCTTATTGTACAATAGCTTTCCGGCATTTTTGCCTCCCCTTACCGCATTTTCTGCTCACCCCATGTCCCTACTCTGGCAAGCCCGCTTCTTTACCACGGTCAATCATCTTCGAGACTTGCCAACTTTGCAAGTCCCGGAAATCGCTTTTGCCGGCCGTTCCAACGCCGGCAAATCGACCGCTATCAATCTTTTGTGCAATCAAAAGAAACTTGCTTTTGCATCTAAAACACCCGGCCGTACCCAGCACATCAATTATTTTTCCATAGGCGGCGCCCATGTCGCCCAGCATCGCAAGGATGAAACCCGGATCGACGAGATTCGTGCCTTGCTGGTCGACTTGCCTGGCTATGGCTATGCGGAAGTGTCCGGTTCGGCCAAGCTGCACTGGCAGCAATTGCTCGGCGATTACGTACGCCGCCGCCAGCAACTGGCAGCGCTGGTGCTGATCGTCGACTCGCGCCGCCCGTTTACCGAACTCGATGTGCAAATGGTGGAATGGTTTGCGCCTACCGGCAAGCCGATTCATTGCATCTTGAGCAAGTCCGACAAGCTCAACCGCAACGATGCAACCAATGCGCTGCGCCAGGCCCGTACCTTCCTGGCAAGTTACGTTGATGAAAACAATCAGCAACTGCCGTTTACCGCGCAGCTGTTTTCAGCGTTGAACCGCAGTGGGTTGGAAGAAGCCAATGATCGTATTTTGGAGCTGGCTGGCCTGACTGGTACAGCCGATGACGGGCTTGATGCAGCACCTGATGCAGCAGCGGGCGACGACGAAGAGCAAGTTTAGTCAATTAGCTAAACATAAAAAAGCCCTGGAGAAAGGGGAATATCTCCAGGGCAGAATGCCTTATCACCAAAAGCGATACGGCCCCGCTCAGGGAGGGAAGCGGGAGGCGAATGATGCACCTATTGCTAGGAGAAGGACTCACCCGAAAAAGTTCACGATTTTTTTATCTTTCAGCGAAAATATTAGCGAAGCGCCAAACTTGATCGCTATCCCCCCACCTGATATCTCGGAAACCGACATGCCACATTCTCAGAAAACTGCCCAATTCCCAGCCATCCGCATGCGCCGCATGCGCAAAGACGCCTTTTCGCGCGCAATGATGCGGGAAAACACGGTCACCGCCGCCGATCTGATTTATCCGGTATTTGTACTGGATGGTAAAAATCAGCGCGAAAAAATCAAATCGATGCCAGGGGTTGAGCGCCTGTCGATTGATTTGCTGTTGAACGTGGCGGAAGAATGTGTGGCTTTGGGGATCCCGGTGATCGCTTTATTTCCCGTCATAAATCCTTCGCTGAAGACCCAGGATGGCATCGAAGCCACCAATCCGGAAGGATTGATCCCGCGCGCGGTCCGTGAGCTGAAACAGCGTTTTCCTGAACTCGGGATCCTGACTGACGTTGCCCTGGATCCCTACACCAGCCATGGCCAGGACGGCGTGCTGAGCCCGGACGGTTATGTACTGAATGATGAAACCTGCGCCATTTTGGTCAGGCAAGCGCTGACCCAGGCCGAGGCCGGGGTGGATATCGTGGCGCCGTCCGACATGATGGATGGCCGCATCGGCGCAATTCGTACTGCACTGGAAGCGCATCACCATATTTATACCCGCATCATGGCTTATTCTGCCAAATATGCCTCGGCGTTTTACGGGCCATTCCGCGATGCTGTCGGCTCTTCCGCAACGCTTGGCAAGAGCAATAAGAACACCTACCAGATGGACCCCGCCAACAGCAATGAGGCTTTGCATGAAGTCGCGTTGGATCTGGCCGAAGGCGCCGACATGGTGATGGTGAAACCTGGCATGCCCTATCTGGATATCGTGCGTCGCGTGAAAGATGAATTCAAAGTACCGACCTTTGCCTATCAGGTCAGTGGCGAATACGCGATGATCATGGCCGCCGCTCAAAACGGCTGGCTCGATCATGACAAGACCATGATGGAGGCCATGATGGCGTTCAAGCGCGCTGGAGCAGACGGCGTGCTGACTTATTTTGCGCTGGATATTGCTCGTCACTTAAAAAAAGGCTGAGGTGCGATCTGCTTACGGTAACAAATGGCAAGCGTGCTTGAGAACTACATTCCTGCCATCAAACCATTAAAAATCATGTCAAATTCGTTGGCAGCTGCGGCCCCACCGCAGCCTGACGACTCCTCCGCTCTGTTATCGCTGGCATCGCTTGTCAGGCGCTTGCGCCCCTCACTAGACAGGGCGCTCTAATCCAAATGCGTTCGGCATTGGTTACCATGCAAGCACATAACAATCGATCGCCCGCCAAGCGACTAGGAGACTGACATGCAAGAAATGGTAATCACCCTGGCGACGCCAGTTTTCTTTTTATTGATATTCATCGAACTGATCGTCGGCCTGCTGAGACGGCGCAATACTTATCGCCTCAACGATGCCATCAATAGCATCAGCCTGGGCGTATTGAGCCAGGTCTCGGGCGTCTTCATGCAAGTGCTGCGCATCGGCATCTATGCCTGGCTGGTGAATCATGTCGCGCTATTCAAACTCCCTGGCGACAGCATCTGGGTCTGGCTGTCCGGCTTGCTGCTCTACGATTTTTGCTACTACTGGCTGCATCGCTGCGGCCATGAGGTCAACGTTTTGTGGGCGGCCCACGTGGTGCACCATCAAAGCGAAGACTACAATCTGTCCACAGCTTTGCGCCAGACCAGCAGCGGCCCGATTCTGGGCTGGATTTTTTATGTGCCGATGGCGCTGCTGGGTTATCCGGTGCAAGTATTTGCTGCGCTGGCGCTGATCGATCTGCTCTATCAATTTTGGGTGCATACCCAGCAGATAGGTAAATTGGGATGGCTGGACCGGGTGTTCGTCACGCCGTCGAATCATCGTGTGCATCACGGCGTCAACGATATCTATCTGGATAAAAATTACGGCGGCATCCTGATCCTGTGGGATCGTTTGTTTGGCAGCTTCATCGAAGAGAGCGACCAGGATCCGGTAGTGTACGGCACTCGCAGCCCCTTGCGCAGCTGGAATCCGATCTGGGCCAATTTCGAAGTGTATAAAGTGCTCTGGCTGGATGCCTGGCGCGCACAGAGCCGTGGCGACAAACTGCGGGTCTGGCTTGCCGCACCAGGCTGGCGCCCTGCCGATGTTGCCGCAAAATGGCCGAGCGCGGCTTTCGATATCGCCCGGCCGCTGTATCATCCGCAACTAAGTCGCGCCGCCCAGGTCTATTGCTTGCTGCAATTTGGCATCGTGTTGCTGGTCACCACCCATTTCCTGGCGGCACAGGTCAGCATGCCATGGATGGAGAGTCTGGCTTACGCTACCTGGCTGATCGCAGGGCTGTGGATTATCGGCGGCCTGATGGAGATGCGGGCGCGCTATGTTGCTCTGGAAGCGCTGCGGCTGAGCGCTACCAGCGCCGGTGTACTGCTAGGTAAAGCCTGGTTTGGCGCGGTATTCTTATCACCGCTGATGCAGGGCGCCGTCATCAGCGTATCGCTGCTCTCGATGATCGCCCTCTGGCTTATTTTTAAACGCTTATCGACAATGCATGGACATCTTTCTCATCAGTGACAACCAGGTTAGCGAAAGCAAGGAAATCCCAGACACCGTACCGGCCAAAGGTTTCCTGTGGATCGACGCCACCCACGAAGAAGTAGGCGCCGATCCGGAAGCCTGGCGCAACGCCATTACCCGCGCTACCGGCGTCCAGATCTACGATCCGCATATGACGGATACGCTGAATCCGAATCACCCCTCGTATTTCGATTCGACTCAGGATTACGGCATGGTGGTGTTTCGCAAGTTGATGCTGAATGGCGCAGCGGATGCCGGAGACAAGAGTTCGGCGTCAAAAACAGTTTCCCCCGAGAGCGAAGGCAGCAAGCGCCGGATTCCCGCCGCATTGAGCAAACTGGCGACGCAACCGGTGACTTTTCTGGTCATGGATCATGCGCTGATCACGGTCCACGAACGCTACAGCCGTACCATCGAGGCCGCACGCACGCGCCTGCTAGACCTTTGCAACAAGCCGGAAAAGACACCGCATTCGACGCGTCCGCCAACCTCGCCGGAAGACCTGTTGCTGCGACTGATCAACGCCATGGTCGATCAATATCTGGACCTGCGCCAACCGCTGACGACGCAGCTGGATCGCTGGCAGCGCGCGCTACTCGATCCGCGCCGGCCTTTCAAGGATTGGATGGCGCTGCTGGATGCGCGGATTGAGTTGCGCAAACTGGAAAATCTATGTGAAGAACAGCACGATGCGATGCAAGAGTTGCGCGACTATTTCGTCGATATCGATGACGGCGTGGAGATCAGCCGCGCCAAGGATCTGCTGCTGGTGCGCATCCATGACGTGATGGAGCACATCACACGCGTGCTGAATCACGCGCGGCGGCTGGAGTCATCGATTGAATCGGCGGTGCAGATCCATTTTTCCGCAGTCGCTCATCGCACCAATGAAATCATGCGCACACTCACCGTCATCACCGCGCTGTTCATGCCGCTGACCCTGATCACCGGGATTTTCGGCATGAATTTTATCGAGATGCCGCTGCTGAAAAACAATGCCGGATTCTGGATCGCGATGGCTGGCATGGTGGCGATCGTGATCGGCATGCTGGTATTTTTCCAGCGGCGTCGCTATCTGGAAAGCCAGGCTTTGGATCGACGCTGAGTGTCGTCAGTTCGGAATAAAAAAGCCCCGTTACAAAAAACGGGGTTTTTCATTTAGAGTTGCTGACTTCGATGCGGCAGCAAAATCAGTCGCGGTTAGGCTGCGGCGTCAAGCGCAGATAAGGACGAATCGCCTTGTAACCCTTGGGGAATTTTTGCTTGAGTACAGCCTCATCCTGCAGCGATGGAACGATCACGACATCTTCGCCATCCTTCCAGTTTCCTGGCGTGGCAACCGAATAATTATCGGTCAGCTGCAGGGAATCGATCACGCGCAGGATTTCGTCGAAATTGCGGCCGGTGCTGGCAGGATAAGTGATGATCAGGCGTACTTTCTTGGCTGGGTCGATCACGAACAGCGAGCGCACTGTTGCTGTTGCGCTGGCATTCGGATGGATCAGATCATACAGCTCGGACACTTTGCGATCAGCATCGGCGATGATGGGAAAACCCACCACGGTGTTCTGTGTTTCATTGATATCCTTGATCCACTCCTGATGTTTGTCAGCCGGATCTACCGACAGCGCAATCACTTTGACGCCGCGCTGTTCAAACTGCGATTTCAATTTGGACGTCAAACCAAGTTCGGTGGTGCAGACCGGTGTGAAGTCGGCTGGATGCGAGAACAACACCACCCACGACGCACCTGCCCAATCGTAGAAATTAATCTTGCCGAGCGAAGAGTCTTGCTCAAAATCGGGGGCGACATCGCCAAGGCGTAAAGTCATTTCAGTCTCCTTTAAATTGCACGGGGTTTGCAAAATACATAGAGCTGAAACTATAGCGTTGCCTTGGCCGTAACGTAAAGAATTTTATCGACTATCGACATAAGCTACGGTTAGAAGCGAGATCAGCCTGCTGATCTGGCGATTATTTTTGCATCCAGCATCGATAACGACTGCAGGAATTTATCGGCGTTTTGATAACCGATGACGCGGCCGCGGGGCACTTCCTGTCCGTGGCCGTCAAACAATATGATGCCAGGCGGGCCAAACAAATTAAAGCGCTTGAGCATCGCCTTGTCATCGGCATTGTTGGCGGTGACATCGATTTGCAGCAATATCATTTCGCCAAAACGCGCCTTTACACGGGAGTCGGTAAAAGTGAGTTTTTCCATTTCCTTGCACGAGACGCACCAGTCTGCATAGAAATCCAGCAATGCGGATTTGCCATTGGTTTGCGCCAATGCGGCGTCCAGTTCCGCTACTGATTTAACCTTGATAAATTGCGTGCTGGCGCTTTCCTGCGCGCCTCCCAGATGCGCCAGCGGCGCCAGCACGTCGCGCCCGCCAGTGACGCCACCGACTAGTTGCACCACGCCGCACACCATGAATACGACGCCGAATCCCTTGGCGAACCAGGCGGATGATTTTCCCCACAACAGAAACGCGCCATAGCCGATACCCAAGGCGGCCCAGCCCAGCATCTGTGTCAATACCGGGACAACCGGCGTCACCATCCACAACGCTACCGCCAGCATCAGCACGCCAAAGAAACGCTTGACCGACTCCATCCAGACCCCGGCGCGCGGCAACAGAGAGCCGGCAGAAATGCCGACCAATATCAACGGCACGCTCATGCCGACCGCCATCGCGAACAGCGCACTACCGCCAATCACCACATCGCGCGTCTGGCTGATGTACACCAGGGCTCCCGCCAACGGGGCCGCCACGCACGGCCCGACGATCAAAGCCGAAATCGCACCCATGACAAACACGCCGATCAGCTTGCCAGCCGATTGCTGACCGGAAGCCTGCGTCAGTTTGGTTTGGAAAGCCGCTGGCAACTGCAATTCATAGAAGCCGAACATAGACAGGGACATCAGCACCATCAGCAGGGCAAACGCTGACAATACCCAGGGATTCTGCAGGGTGGCAGCCAAGCCCTCGCCCGCCAAGCCGGCAGCAACACCCAGCGCGGTGTAGACCAACGCCATCCCCAACGCATAGGTCACGGAGAGCAGGAACCCGCGGCGGCGGCTGGCCTTGGCACCCTCGCCGACAATGATCGACGACAGGATAGGTACCATCGGTAAAACGCAGGGAGTAAAGGCGAGTCCCAGACCTAGCAGCAGGAACAATGGCATGATCACCAGCAGTTTGCCGCCCTTGAGCGACGATTCGATGCGGCCGCTTTCGGTATCGGCCGGCGCAGATGAAATCGCGTTTCCTGACGCCTGAGAGATTGCCGCAGCTGCGTTATTGTCAGTCGCTGACTTTGCTTGCGGCGTATCAACGGCCGCAACGCCGCCTTTGGCGATACCCATCGCACTCAACAAACCGCCACCGGTGGTGCTGCCAGCGGCCGTAGACAGGCTGACGCGCGAATCCATAGGCGGATAGCACAAACCCTTGTCGGCGCAGCCCTGGCCGGTGGAAATCAGCGTGAAGCTGCCGTTCGCTTCGACCGGCAAACGAATGGTGACGTTGTGATGATAAGTCTCGACATTCTTGTTGAAGGTCTGATCGAACTTGACGGTGCCGGCCGGAATCTGCGGTTCACCCAGCGTGGCGCCTTCGGCCTTGAAGTGGAAACGTTCACGATACATGTAATAGCCGTCGGCGATCGCGTAGGTCACTTCCGCAGTCTTGGCGTCGGCCATGCGCGCTGAAAACTTGAACGCCACTTCGGGCGCCAGGTAATCGTCTTCGTCGGCATGCGCCAGGCCAAACACAAACAGCATGGCAAACAACACTGACAATTGCTTGAGAGACTTAAACATTCACGTCCTTTTGGGTTTCTGCGGTAATCCAGTCAAGATAGGCCGGCAAACCGGCCACAATCGGTAAAGCAATTATTTCTGGCAATACATACGGATGGACCGCCTTGATCGCGCTTTCCAGTTCCGCGTAGCGGCTGGGGACACTTTTGATCAGCAAGGTCACTTCGCTGGCCTGTTCCACTACGCCTTGCCAGCGATACACTGCCTGTACCGCCGGCAGGATATTGACGCAGGCGGCCAGTTTGCGTTCCACCAGTTGCCGCGCCAGCGCCTGCGCACTGGGCGCATCAGGCAAGTTGGTGAGTATAAGCACGGCGTCTGACATAGTCGATCCCCGAGAACGATCCTTACAGCGGGCGCCACTGGCTGCCAGCAAGAAAGCCAGGGAACGGCGCCGGAAAGCAAAAAAGCCAGGCTATAGGCCTGGCTTTTGATTTTAACGCAGCTTGGCTGGTTAAGTTGGCTAACTAAGTTGACGAACTGAGCTTAGTCCGCTGTCGGTACTTCAGCAGCGTCGCTGATTTCCGGACGATCCATCAGCTCGATGTAAGCCATAGGAGCGTTATCGCCAACGCGGAAACCCATTTTCAGGATGCGCAGGTAGCCGCCGTTACGATTAGCGTAACGTGGGCCCAGTTCAGCGAACAGCTTCAAAACCATTTCGCGGTCGCGCAGACGGGCGAATGCCAGGCGCTTGTTTGCCAGAGTATCGGTCTTGCCCAGTGTCAGGATCGGTTCGATCACACGACGCAGCTCTTTTGCCTTCGGCAATGTGGTCTTGATTGCTTCGTGACGCAGCAGCGAAACAGTCATGTTGCGCAACATGGCGAGGCGGTGGGAAGAAGTACGATTTAATTTACGAAGACCGTGACGATGACGCATGGTAATTCCTTTCAGTTTTTGAGTTTACATCCAGCTCTTCGATCGACTTTGGCTATTGCCTGGTCGCGGGCCGGTTGAAATTAGCACAACAATAGATACAGCAATGAATACAACAAGAGCAAAACAAGCTCAGGGGCGAGATTCTATCTCACCCCTGGCTGAACAACAAATATTACTTTTCCAGGCCTGCAGGCGGCCAGTTTTCCAGCTTCATGCCCAGTGTCAAACCACGGGATGCCAGAACTTCCTTGATTTCGTTCAAGGACTTGCGGCCCAGGTTTGGCGTCTTCAGCAGTTCGTTTTCGCTACGCTGGATCAGATCACCAATGTAGTAAATGTTTTCTGCTTTGAGGCAGTTAGCCGAACGTACTGTCAGCTCCAGATCATCGACCGGACGCAACAGGATAGGATCGACTTGCGGTGCGCGCGATGGCGCTTCAGCAGCAGCTTCAGTGCCTTCCAGTGCCGCGAACACGTTCAGTTGGTCAACCAGTACGCGTGCCGATTGGCGAATCGCTTCTTCTGGAGTGATCACGCCATTGGTTTCAATGTTGATGACCAGCTTGTCGAGGTCGGTACGTTGTTCCACACGCGCCGATTCAACAGCGTAGGAAACACGGCGTACTGGCGAGAACGAAGCGTCCAGAATGATGCGGCCAATAGTCTTGTTGGCATCTTCCGTCAGACGACGGACGTTGCCTGGCACGTAACCACGGCCTTTTTCAACCTTGATCTGCATGTCGAGTGCGCCGCCAGCGGTCAGGTGGGCAATCACGTGGTCCGGATTTACCAGTTCAACGTCATGCGGCAGATCGATGTCGGAAGCCAACACAGCGCCTTCGCCATCTTTTTTCAGAGTCAACGTGACTTCGTCACGGTTATGCAACTTGAATACGACACCCTTCAGGTTCAAAAGAATATCGACTACGTCTTCTTGCACGCCATCGAGTGAAGAATATTCGTGCACCACGCCGGCGATCGTCACTTCAGTCGGCGCATAGCCAACCATCGACGACAGCAGCACGCGACGCAACGCATTGCCCAGAGTGTGGCCGTAACCACGTTCAAACGGTTCCATCACGACTTTAGCGTGGCCGGCACCCAGTGCTTCTACTTCGATAATACGTGGCTTCAACAAGCTGTTTTGCATGAAATGTCCTTTTCAATACCCTCGGCTCGTTACACCGATAAGGCTGATGGCATTAAGGGTGCCGCCGGAAATCCAGAAGATTGCCGGCGGCACCCAGATGAAAAGGCCCAACCTGCGGAAAAAACTGCGGGCCGGGCCGGGAAAACTAAAATTAACGCGAGTACAGTTCGACGATCAGCGATTCGTTGACATCGTTAGCGATTTCGTTGCGGTCTGGCAGGGACTTGAATGTGCCTTCCATTTTCTTCGCATCAACCGCAACCCACGATGGCATGCCGCCTTGTTCTGCCAACGACAGAGCTTCAACGATACGTACTTGTTTCTTAGCTTTTTCGCGAACGGCAACAACGTCGCCTGGCTTAACCTGGTAAGACGCGATGTTGACCACGTTGCCGTTGACGGTGAACGCCTTGTGCGAGACCAATTGACGGCCTTCAGCACGGGTCGAACCGAAACCCATACGGTAAACAACGTTGTCCAGACGCGCTTCCAGCAAACGCAGCAGCGTTTCGCCGGTGTTGCCCTTACGACGGTCCGCTTCAGCGAAATAACGACGGAACTGACGTTCCAGAATGCCGTACATACGCTTAACTTTTTGCTTTTCGCGCAATTGGTTACCGTAGTCGGAGGTACGTGCACCAGATGTGCGGCCATGTTGACCTGGCTTGGAATCCAGTTTGCACTTGGAATCCAGCGAGCGGCGTGCGCTCTTCAGGAACAGGTCCGTACCTTCACGGCGGGAAAGTTTTGCTTTAGGTCCGATATAACGTGCCACGATGCTT
>NZ_DATMRK010000048.1:0-50065 GCF_035566375.1 Collimonas sp. | reverse complement strand
CGTGGTCGGCAAGCCGGACGAAACCACCGGCGAAGCCATCTGCGCCTTCGTGGTCCTCAAGCGCAGCCGGCCCACCGGCGATGAAGCCAAACAGATCGCCAAGGAATTGCGCGACTGGGTCGCCAAGGAAATCGGGCCGATTGCCAAACCAAGGGAAATCCGTTTTGGCGACAACTTGCCAAAAACCCGTTCCGGCAAGATCATGCGCCGTTTGCTGCGGGTACTGGCCAAAGGCGAGGAAATCACCCAGGATGTTTCCACGCTGGAAAATCCGGCGATCCTGGAGCAGCTCAAGGAAGCCCAGTAAGCGCTTGGAAATGGCTTGAGTAGGGCTTGAGTAGGGCTTAAATAAGGCTTTAAAGAGAAATTTCTATTTCTGCCGGATTTGTTGCTATAATACGCGGCTTCGTGAAAATCAAATTTCGCGAAACGCTGTTGTAGTTGCAGGAGAGATGGATGAGTGGTTGAAGTCGCACGCCTGGAAAGCGTGTATAGGTTCATAGCCTATCCGGGGTTCGAATCCCCGTCTCTCCGCCAAGTATTAGTTTCAAATAGATCCAAGAAGTCCTGAAACCCGCATACCTCACTATGAGAATGCGGGTTTTTCGTTTCATGACGTCTCGGTTGGTTCATTGACATCCCAAAAAATTGGGGGTGTTTGGGGGAGTATCAAAAGTACCCTGTGGGGATACTCATATCAACCCTGACCCAATGAACTGATGGCACTGACAGACGCAGCCTGTAAAAATGCAAAACCAAAAGAGAAACCCTATAAGCTGGCCGATAGCGGCGGCTTGCATTTACTGGCGAAGCCGAACAGCGGGCCTTACTGGCGCGTGAAATACCGCTTTGACGGAAAAGAGAAGTTGCTTTCCTTTGGCCTCTACCCTGAAGTTTCCCTTGCCGACGCCCGTACCAAGCGCGATAAAGCCAAGGCTCGCCTTGAGCAGAGTCAGGATTCGGCGCAGGCCAGACTGATTGCTTACCGGCAAGCATGTGGCGTAACATTCATGCCGCTATACGTCATTGCCTGAACGGGTGAAAAGGGGCCGGTTTGGCTGCCGGCTTGCGTTTTTTTTTGGGAGTAGAACATGAGAGTGGAAGGAATGCACGAGGCAATATCTTTCATGTGGCTGATTTTTAAGTGGTGTCCAAAATCATGACTGGTTGGGCTCTCGCACTAGCGGTTCTGTTGTTGCAACAGACTGCGCTATCAGCCACTCGCTTCTCGCCGGAGGTTTCGCAAAATCCCATGAGCGCAAGCAATGCTGTCCCGATAGACATGCATCACACGAGCTGGACTGCAAAGGACGGAGCTCCTCCTTACATTATCGCGATCGCTCAAACATCTGATGGCTGGTTGTGGCTTGCCTCTCCTAGCGGAATTTTCCGATTTGACGGCGTAACTTTCGAGCGTTTCCGCCCAAACGGAGTGCAGCCCATGTCTAACAATGTCTGGGGCATGCGCTTGCTGGCGTCTGGTTCACTCTGGTTCGGGTATGTTGGCGGTGGCGCCAGCGTCTGGAAAGATGGGAAGGTTCGCAACTACGGCCTTGAAGAAGGAATGCCAGCGGCAAGCGTTTTCGATTTTGCAGAAGATGGCGTCGGCAGAGTCTGGGCTGCCACAAGCATGGGATTGCGCGTTTTTGATGGCAAGCGCTGGCAACAGCCGGCACAGGATTTTCATGCGCCTGAGAGCACTTGTACGCTGTTGCCGGACCAGGACAGGAGCGTCTGGGCGCAGTGCGAATCTGGTGCATTCAGATTAGCGCCGAAAGGACAAGCCTTTGTTCAGATGCCAGGTCCTGTCGGCATGGGGCGAATGGTTCAGGGGCCGGGTATGAGCGTCTGGAGCATAGGAGGTCCCAAGGGCGAAATTGTCGCTCTCAACGGGGCAGCTGCGACGATGTCCAGACATGCGTGGCCACAGCCTCGGGTGAGCGGTGGGACCATGTTGTTCGATCGAGACGCCGAACATCTTTGGATTACCCGTGCGGATGGTTTGATCCGCACCAGCACCGATGGCCGCATCGAGGTTTTTGGCGTCGTACACGGTTTGAGCGGCGCTATTCCAAACAGCATCCTGCAAGATAAAGAGGGCAATGTCTGGGTGGGTACCGAAAACGGTCTGGATCGTTTTCGGCGCAATGCACTTTCCGGTGTCGCATTACCTCAAATATATGGCGACAGCCCGGCGCTGGCGGCTGGCGAAAATGGCGCTTTGTGGGTAGGGAAAACGCTTCTGGCCAAGCCGACAAAAGAAGCATTTGCAAGTATTCCGCGGGAAAGCGGAGAGGACACCGTCACGGCGCTGTGGCGAGAAGCGCCTGACAGCGTGTGGATCGGGGCGAAAGATGGCTTGTTCCATCAGCGCGGACTGGCGCGAGAGAAAATTGCCTTGCCTAAGGAAGTCCGGGCTCCACAGATTCATGGCATTGTCCGGGACGCCGGGGGGGCGTTATGGATATCCATAGTACGGGCTGGAACTTATCGGCTGCGAGATGGCGCATGGGAGGCCGGGGGCGGCTTTCCGGAACTTAAGCGGAAGATTTTATGGATGCACGCAGACAGGGATGGCCGGATGTGGTTTGCATGCCGCGGCAATAAGGTGTTGATGCTTGAGCGGGGCAAGTTGCGGCAGTATGGCGTCGAAGAAGGTCTTCAAGTTGGCAGCGCGTTGCAGATCAGCGGTAGCGGCAACGATATCTGGGTAGGCGGAGAAAACGGTCTGTTCCATTTTGATGGCCAGAAATTCACTCCCATCCTGGGCACCGGCGACGACAGCATGCTCGGCATCTCAGGCATGCTGGAGTTTAATGGCGCATTGTGGCTGAACGGCACTGCCGGCATCACCAGTATCGCGCTGGATGAGCTGAGGCATGCGCAGAGTGAACCCGGATATCGCGTACAGTTTCGCCGCCTTGACCATAAAGACGGATTGCGCGGGGCGGCGACGCAAAGCGAACCGTTGCCGTCTGCGGTGCTTGGCAGCGACGGTGTGCTGTGGTTCAGTACGACAGCCGGCGTGTTCTGGCTGAATCCATCGGCGGTGCCGAGGAATCTGCTGCCGCCGCCGGTGTACGTTCGCCGGGTCACGACGGAACATGCTGCCTTTCCATTTGTTGCAGAAACTGCGACACGCCTGCCCCCGCACCCGGGCCGTATCCAGATTGACTTCACGGCACTGGGCTTGACCATGCCTGAGCGCATGCAATTCAGTTATCGGCTGGAGGGCGTGGATAGCGATTGGCAGAAGGCCGGCGCCAGTAGGACGGCGACTTACACCGACTTGGGGCCGGGAAAGTATAGATTCAAAGTAAAGGCGGCCAATAACGACGGAGTATGGAACGAAGAGGGCGCCGCCGTGCAGTTCTACCTGGCGCCAGCGTTCTATCAAACGCTATGGTTCCGAATGCTGATTGGCTTGCTGATCGTGGCTATCCTTTGGGTGCTTTACAATTTTCGCCTGGCGCAGGTCGCGCGGCAGGTGCGCGCCCGCAGCGAAGAAAGGTTGATGGAGCGTGAACGCATTGCGCGCGAACTGCACGACACCTTGCTGCAGGGGACGCAAGCGATGATTCTGCGCTTTCATGCAGCAACGGCGCACGTTCCACGGCAAGACCCGGCCCGAAAAATGATCGACAGCGCGCTCGAGGGGGCAGATTGCATGTTGCTGGAAGGGCGAGAGCGGGTGCACGACCTGCGTGCTCACGATCATTTCGGCGTTGGCGTAACTGCTTCGATCAGGCGTAATGGGGGAGATCTGGCAAGGGAAAGCGGCGTGCAGTTTGACTTCGAAGAATCGCTGCAGCCGCGCAGCATTATCCCGGCTGTCGGGCACGAACTGTACCGTATTGCCAATGAGGCGCTCACCAATGCTTTCCGCCATTCCCAGGCTACTCAGGTAAAGGTTGAGGTGATGCATGGGCGAAAAGCTTTGATTCTAGTAGTTCAGGATAACGGCTGCGGCTTGCCTGTGGAAGTGATGCGCTCGGGCCAACTTGCCGGGCACTGGGGCCTGCCGGGCATGCGCGAGCGTGCCAGCAAGCTGGGAGCAACCATGGTGTTGGAGTCAGCACCAGGCAAGGGGACTACCATCCGGCTGAGTATTTCGGCAAAAATTGCTTACCAGCCGGCGCCAAGCCGCATCGGCTGGATATTCCATCGGCTGACATGAGTCAACGATTTTGGCGGAAGAGGACGGCTATCGGGCAGGTTGGTTTTGCGGAGAAACGCTCACTAGTATCTGGCGCAGCGCGCCATGCGCCATCACAAGGTCGGGCGAGTCGTGCAATAAAGCGTTGTACTTGGCGCGAAATGCCATATCGCCTTTTTCGCCTGGCCCGATCAGTTCTTCTATTGCGACTCGGAACGCATAGGCATCGGCAGCACTGATCTCCTCTGGCTCATCAAGGCGCTCATCCATCTGCGCCATCAAACCTGATAATTTCTGCAGCCAGGAAAAATGAGGGTGATTGACTACCAGGTGCAGGTGCTCTAACGGGCTGCCGACGACGCCAAAGTTCTGGGTTTCAACGTGAATTAATTGTTTATGCAAGTCGCGCAGCGCCCGGCCCAGCGAACTCAGTTTTGCGTGTTGAGACTGATTCGAATCCATTATGGCGTTCCTTTGAAAATTATCTTCTTTAGAAAAATCTATCCGTACATCACTTGAGACTCAGGAGCGCAGCTGCGGCCCGGCCAATGGCAAATTACGCAGGCGCTTGCCAGTAGCCTGCGCCAGTGCGTTGGCCAATGCACCTGCCATTGGTCCCTGGGCAGCTTCGGCCACGCCCAGAAATGGCAACCCAGGGCGCTCCAGCAAGCATACCTCTACCTTGGCCGGCACCTGGGAAAAGCGCATGATCGGATAGCTGGACCAGTCGATGCTTTTGACGCCATCGGTCGAAAACTGCAATTGTTCATACAAGGTCCAGCTGGCCGATTGCAGTATGCTTCCCTCAATCTGGTTCTTTACGCCGTCCGGATTGACGATCTCTCCACAGTCGGCAGCCGCGACCACGCTGGCTACCGAGGAACGCATCTTTACCCGACGCTTTTATATGCCTTGACGCCACCCTGGATGAATTCGGTCGCCCAGTAGAGCAGTGCCAGGCCCGGGAATGCCATGCCGGTCAGCATGGCAGCTTGCCAGCCGTGACTGGCATACATCCAGGCTCCCAATGCCGAGCCGAGCGCGCCGCCGGCGAAGAAGATGGCGAAATAGATGCCGTTCAGGCGGCTTCGCACTTCCGCACCCAGTGCGAAGATCGAGCGTTGACCAAGCACCAGATTGGCAGCGACTCCCATGTCTAGAATAATAGAAGCCGAGGCCAGCATAGCCAGTGTGGCGTTGCGTGAATCGGTGGCAATCAAGGGTAATGCAAATCCGATAACACCTAACAGCAGCGCCACACCCGTGGCAGGCCGGGTGAAACCAGCATCGGCGAGCCGCCCCGCGACCGGCGACGCTACCGCGCCGGCGATGCCAACCATGGCAAAAATTGCGATGCCGGTCTGCGACAGATGCAATCCCGGGCCGGCCAGTGCCAGAGGAACCGTGGTCCAGAACAAGCTGAATGAACCGAACAGCCCGGCGTGATAGGCGGCGCGACGGCGCAGCACGGGTGTGCGCTGAAACAGATGCCAGAGCGATGCCAGCAGCTGCGGATAGCTAAGTGGCGAGACGGGGACGCGTTGCGGCAGTTTTTTCCACAATAGCACTGCCAGCGCAGCGACGACTACAGCGGCGCCGCCGAATACGGCGTGCCAGCCGGCATGGCCAGCCACCAGGCTGGCTGCGGGGCGCGCCAGCAGGATGCCGATCAAAAGGCCGCTGACAACCTTGCCGACAGTTTGGCCGCGCGTCGCTTCCCTGGATAAATGCGCGGCGAAAGGAACCAGGATCTGGGCTGCCACCGAGCCCAGTCCGATTGCCAGCGACGCCGCCAGAAAGATTGACGGACTGGCCGCAGTTGCCGCTACGACCAGCGCCACGGCAGTAAATGCCAGGGCGCTGGTGATCAGGCGGCGGTTTTCAATCAGGTCGCCCAATGGGACGATGAATAGCAATCCGAGGCAGTAGCCGATTTGCGTCAGTGTAACGATCAGCCCGGCCGCCTCGGGCGACAGGCCGGTAGCCGCGCTGATCGGGCCGACCAGTGTTTGCGCATAGTACAGGTTGGCAACGATGAGCCCGGTAGAGATGGCCAGCAGCCATACCATGCCGGGAGAAATGTCCGATTCGGGGATGTTGCTCACGATATATCCTTCATTTGAGATGCCATGCTGACCATGGCGAAAAATGCCTGTACCGATTTCCTGCTGGGGCTCATTCTAGGCACAATGCAGGTAAAGATAATTGGGGCCGGATGCACTCATACTGTTCGTTTTAATTGAACAATCGATGCCGGCCCCGATCGTGGCAGATGCATATCGCATCATTCGAGCGACAGTTCCCTGAGATAGCGCAGCTGCTCCATACCTTAAAACGCAAAGCAGCTGCAGCCTAATGCCCCCCAGAAGCCCGAGTAATTCGACGCCGGGACAGCCGATTTACGGGCAACGTCATGCGCATGTGCATGCACGCCACAGGCACCCTGGCATTGATGCGGCATGGACGTCATTGGTTTATTCGGCAGCGGCCGATAGTGCCCAGGGACAGTATTGACCGGCGACCAGTCTGGCAAGACAGGAATTGGCGCAGGCGCGAGCGGTTTGAATTCGGCCTCTCCGTACACAATTTTTCCGCCAACGATCGTCAGTACAGATTCAATCGACTTGATCGTTTCCTCGTCGATGCTAAAAAAATCCGCGCTGAGTACCGCCAGGTCAGCTAGCATGCCTTCCTTGATCCGGCCTTTCTTGCCTTGCTCGCTGGAGAACCAGGAACTGCCGGCAGTCCACAGTTCCAGCGCGGTATCGCGCGACAGGCGGCTGGCGCTGTCATACATGCGGAGGCCGCCTACCGTGCGGCCGGACACCAGCCAGTACAGTGCGGTCCAGGGGTTGTAGCTGGCGACACGCGTGGCGTCCGTGCCGGCGCCAACCGGCAAACCTGCCGCCAGCATGCGGGCGATAGGCGGGGTATTTTTTGCAGCTTCCGCGCCGTAGCGATCAACGAAATATTCTCCCTGGAAAGCCATGCGATGCTGAATGGCGATGCCGCCGCCAAGGGCGCGCACGCGGTCGATGTTTTTGGGGCTGATGGTTTCTGCGTGATCGAACATCCAATGCAAGCCATCGAAAGGGATATCGCGATTCACTTTTTCAAACACATTCAGCATGCGTTCGATGGATTCGTCATAAGTAGCATGCAAGCGGAACGGCCAGCGTTGGGATACCAGGTGACGCACGACTTTTTCCAGCTCGTCGTCCATGCCGGGCGCCAGGTCTGGGCGCGGCTCCAGGAAATCCTCGAAATCGGCCGCGGAAAACACCAGCATCTCGCCGGCGCCGTTGTGACGGTAAAAGTCTGTGCCTTGCCCAGGCGTGACCATGCCTGTCCACTTCTCGAAGTCTGCCAGTTCCTTGCCCTTGTTTTGCGTAAACAAGTTGTAGGCGATCCGTATCGTCAGCTGGTCATCGCGCGCCAGCTGGTCCACCACGGCATAGTCTTCCGGGTAGTTCTGGAATCCGCCGCCGGCGTCGATGGCGCTGGTCAGACCGAGGTGATTCAGCTCGCGCATGAATTGCCGTGTCGAGTTGACTTGCAATTCGCGCGGCAGGGTCGGGCCCTTGGCCAAGGTGGCGTATAGAATCATGGCATTCGGACGGGCGATCAGCATGCCGGTAGGATTGCCGGCAGCGTCGCGGACGATCTCGCCGCCAGGCGGATTCGGCGTGTCCTTGGTGTAGCCGACCACGCGCAGCGCTGCCCGGTTCAGCAATGCCCGGTCATACAAGTGCAATATGAATACCGGCGTATCGGGCGACGCAAGATTGATTTCATCCAAGGTCGGCATGCGCTTTTCAGCAAACTGGAATTCATTCCAGCCGCCGACGACGCGGACCCATTGTGGATTGGGTGTGCGCAGCGCTTGTTCTTTCAACATGCGCAAGGCATCGGCGAGCGAGGGTACGCCTTCCCAGCGCAGTTCGAGATTGTAGTTAAGACCGCCGCGGATCAGGTGCAGGTGCGAATCGTTCAGGCCTGGAATGACTGTGCGGCCGTTCAGGTCGATTACCCGGCTGGTGGCAGTGCGATGCCGCATCACCTCATCGGTATCACCCACTGCAAGAAATTTTCCATCCTTGATTGCTACCGCATTGGCTTGCGGCTTGCTCCGGTCCACAGTGTGAAAGCGTCCATTCGTCAGAATCAGGACGTCGGGAGTACCTTGCGAAGCCGGTGTTGAGATAGTTTGTTCCATGTGCTGCTCCATTAATGAACTATAGGAAAGAACGAGGGCGCACGATCAGCGCGTAGTTGTGCGGGCGGTAGCGGTTCGGATCGATTCATATCAGCCCCGGTGGACGAAGGGACGCTTGGGCACGGCGGCAATGGCCGGAAGCACGAAATTGCTAGCGGCTAGTTTATGCGTCGCTATCGCTTTAGACACGGACCAAAAGATCAGGTTTTTTTCCAAAAAACCTGATGGCTGAATTCCTGTCTGGCTAAACTGGCTACACTGGCCAAATGGCAGGGCGAATTGACGCGGCAATCAGTTACTATGTTCCGACGCTGCGGCTTGCCATCAGAGCTGGGCGAGGAATGTTGTAAAGCTGACGCCAGGAGAATGGACCCATGGATGCAAATCGCCGCAATCAATTACAAGGGATGAGCCTTGGCTGTGTCGCCGGTTATGTCGATACACTCGGATTCATTGCCCTGTTCGGGCTCTTTACCGCCCACGTTACAGGGAACTTTGTATTGATCGGCGCGGGATTGGCGGATCCGTCGCATGTCTCGATTCTTCTCAAGTTTTTGGCTTTCCCGGCCTTTATTCTCGGCGTCGCCGCCGCCCGCCTTTTGATGGCCGCCTCTGAAAGCCGAAGATGGCCGGGCCTGACGCTGGCGCTGAGTCTGCAGATGCTGCTGCTTTGCGGTTTCATGGTGTGCGGCTGGCTTGCCTCGCCGGTGGCGGCGGACGTCACGCCGTTTGCAATGGCGGCTGGCCTGCTGGGCACCGCCGCCATGGGCGTGCACAGCGCGACCAGCAGGCTGTTGCTGTCGCATCTGGCGCCGACGTCGATGATGACCGGGAATGTGACGCAACTTGTGATCGACACGGTAGACGTACTGCGCGGCGCGGCGGACCAAACGGTCGGTGCGCGCTGTGCGAAATTCATCTGGCCTCTCGCCGCTTTTGGCGGCGGCGCGATTCTTGCCGCATTTGCCTATCTGGCGATCGGGTTCAGCGCCTTGCTTTTGCCGATTGCCATTTTATGCAGCATGATCATCGCGCAATGGAACCTGGGGCGGGTCCAGGCAGGCGCCGCATGAACAAGAGCCGGCTGGAGGCATTCAGCGACGGCGTGGTGGCGATTGCCATCACCATCATGGTCCTCAATCTGAAAATTCCGCGTGGCACCGGCTGGGGCGAGCTATCCGCGCTTGCGCCGCTGCTGTCCAGCTACGTGCTGAGCTTCATTTACGTCGGCATATACTGGGTCAATCACCATCATCTGATGCAACCGGTGAAAAGCGTCAACGGCTTGATTCTATGGGCCAACTTGCATCTCTTGTTTTGGCTGTCGCTGATCCCTTTTGTTACCGCCTGGGTCAGCGTGGATCCAACTGCTTCGCCGCCAGTGGCCATTTACGGGGTCGTGTTATTGATGTCTTCCTTCGCCTTCCTGCTGCTAGGAAAGTCACTGCTTGCAAAGGAAGGTGAACATTCTCGCCTGGCTCTTGCCCTCGGCAAGGGGAAAAAAAACCAGATCTCGATCGTCCTCTATTTCCTGGCAATATTGCTGTCCTTGTGGAGCGGCATTGCCGGTTTGCTGGTGTATGCGGCTGTGGCCGCCCTTTGGTTCCTGCCCGATCGGCGCATAGAAAATCTGCGCTGGGACTGAGTATGCCAGTCCCTTCCCAGCGCGCTTATGGCAGCGTTGCAATATAAGCCGACACCGATTTCATCTCATCCTCGCTCAGCTTGACCGCAACGCCTTTCATGACAGTTGCCAAAGGATTATTGAACTTTGGCGCATCGCGATAAACATGCAGTTGTTCCAGCGTGTAGCCTGCTGGTTGCGATGCAATGCGTGGAAACGCTGCCTGGCCATGCCCTTGGGCGCCATGGCAGCTGGTGCAGGCTGGTGCGCCAGCGATGCTTCCCTTGGTAAAGATGTACTTTCCTTTTTCTTCCTGCTCGTGATTTGATGGTGGCTGAGCTTTGACAGCTTGCGCGCCAAAATAGACGCCAAGGTCATGCATGTCGGCATCTGTCAGCGAGGCGGCGAAGCCCTTCATGATCGGGTTAGGCCGCTCCCCACTCTTGAAATTGGCTAGCTGCAGTTCCAGGTAAGCTGGCGCTTGCCCTGCCAGATTCGGATAGAGTGCAGGATTAGCCGTATTGCCAGTTATTCCATGGCATGCGGCGCAGGCTTGCGCCAGCTGGCGTCCGTGCTGGAGTGCGTTCTGTTGTTCTGCGGCCATGGCAGGCGCGGCGGCTAGCAGCAACGCACAGCAAGTCAGGCCGGTTGCCGCCAGAACGCAAAGAAGGGAAGGGGAATTATCGCGCGGGGAAGAAGTAGTCATGAGTTTTCCTGGTTTCTTTTTAAGATACGAGGAAAGCAGACTGAAATCTACTGAACGAAAGGTAGGGGAATTTGCGGATGCGGCAGCCGCTAAAAGCGTGGTCTGCCAATGCGGGCAGGAATAGGACGCGGCGATGTCAATTTTTCACTCAAGCGTCTAAATATCCGCGTCGCACGGCAATGGTGACCGCATGTGTGCGGTCGTTTGCTCCCAGCTTTGCAAGCACCGCGCTGACGTGGGCTTTCACGGTCTCTTCCTTGATCGCGAGTTGCCGCCCGACTTCTTTGTTGGTGTTGCCTTCGGCGACAAGCCGCAATACCTCTAGCTCTCGCCCCGACAGTGCGTCGCACGCAAAGTAGTCTGCGACTTCAGCGGCCAGTTCAGGTGGAATATATCGTTCACCTGCATGGACTGTCCGAATTGCCGTCTCCAGGTCCATGCGCAACGCGCCTTTAAACAGATAACCGGCGGCGCCAGCTTTCAGAGCCCGTCCAACTTGCGCGTCGCCCTTGTAGGAAGTGAGCACAATAATACGGGCGTTTCTATCCAGGGAGCGGATCGACATCATGGCATCGAATCCACTCAAGAGCGGCATTTGCAAATCCAACAGCGTGACGTCAGGCCGCAAGCGCAGGAACTGTTCGACCGCATCTTGCCCATTGCCTGCCTGCCCCGCCAGTTCGATGTGGTCAAAGCCGGCCAGCACAGCGACGATGCCCTCTCGCATTAAAACATGATCATCGGCGATCATCACCCGAATCGGTTGCGGCGAAGTTGTCGGCGGAGTTGCGGTCGGGGTTGTGGTCGGATTTGTCGTCATTAAGGGCTGGTTTCCCTGGTGGCTTTAAGAGAGCGGGTAAATGATATATCAATCATCTCATCAGATCTCGCGGCCTGGCGTAATTATGCAGCTGGATCAGGTCATCGGCTCTTGATTAAATGTCACGATGAATTTTCGGACAATACGTTTTGTCATACATTTAGATAGTGGTTTTCGATTTTCGGACGCCCTAACATGGTTGGAGATAGCACGCATATCCGCCCCCGGCCGCAGTTGCCAGGTGTGGGACAGAGCGCCTATCGCCTGAGCTAGCTGCATGTTCGCTATAGCGTCGACTTTACCAACTATGAATGGATCCCATCATGATGAACCCGAAACTTGAAGTATTGACTCCGACCAATTGCCAGATCATTTTCATCGACCAGCAACCTCAAATGGCGTTCGGCGTCCAGTCGATCGACCGCCAGGTGCTGAAGAACAATACCGTTGCCCTGGCCAAAGCGGCGAAAGCCTTTAACATTCCTACCATTATCACTACGGTGGAAACCGAAGCCTTCTCGGGACACACCTATCCAGAACTGCTCGACGTTTTCCCAGGCAAGGATATCCTTGAACGCAGTTCCATGAATTCCTGGGACGATCAAAAAGTACGCGACGCGCTCGCCACCAACGGCAAAAGGAAGGTGATCGTTTCCGGCTTGTGGACTGAAGTGTGCAACAACAGTTTCGCGCTCTGCGCCATGCTCGAAGGCGGCTACGAAATATATATGGTTGCCGACGCCTCCGGCGGCACCTCGAAGGAAGCGCACGATTACGCTATGCAGCGCATGATCCAGGCCGGCGTTGTGCCGGTGACCTGGCAGCAGGTCATGCTTGAGTGGCAACGCGACTGGGCCTTGAAAGAGACCTACGATGCAGTCATGGCCATTGTGAAAGAGCATTCCGGCGCATACGGCATGGGTGTCGATTATGCCTACACCATGGTGCATAAGGCGCCGCAGCGCATTGTCGGCAGCCACGAAACATTGGCGCCTGTGCACGCCAGCAAATAAGGAAAAGCGGCCGTGCCAGCGTTGAATTTGCAGTTTTACGCTGGCGCGGAAATTCTGGAACAGCTGCTGCAATTCTGCTGAATTGCGGCGATTGTTAGAAAGAGAAAGCCATGAAAATCTATATCATTTCCCTGGCAACGGGATTGCTGGTGGGCGTCATTTATGCGTTGCTGCAGGTGCGTTCGCCTGCGCCGCCTGCCATTGCCCTGGTCGGCTTGCTGGGCATACTGGTCGGCGAACAGGTGGTGCCGACGGTCAAACGCCTTATCGTCGGTGAGCCGGTCACCGTCTCCTGGCTGCGCACGGAATGCGTCAGTAAAATTACCGGCGTGGAACAGCCTGCTACGCTGGCAAAAAAAGATGCGACGGATTCTAAAGTAGACAACGAAGCCTGATCGCCAGGTTCGGTTTTTTATTTTGCCAAACCTGATCGAAATGCATGGAGAAAAGTATGCTTTCGACAGGTGGAAGCGTTGGCTAATGAAGCTATTCTGATCCGACCCAATCCCGGAGAGATCATGAAAAAACTTACCACCGCAGCTGGCGCCCCCGTCGTTGACAATCAAAATATCCAGACCGCGGGGCCGCGCGGCCCCGCGCTGCTGCAGGATATCTGGTTCCTGGAAAAGCTTGCGCATTTCGACCGCGAAGTGATTCCCGAGCGCCGCATGCACGCCAAAGGCGCGGGTGCATATGGCACATTCACCGTGACGCACGATATCACCGCTTACACCAAAGCCAGGCTGTTTGCCGAGGTGGGCAAGAAAACTCCGATGTTTGCCCGTTTCTCCACGGTGGCCGGCGAGCGCGGCGCGGCGGATGCAGAGCGCGATATCCGTGGTTTTGCATTGAAATTTTATACCGAAGAAGGCAACTGGGATCTGGTCGGCAACAACACCCCGGTATTCTTCATGCGAGATCCCCTTAAATTCCCAGACCTGAACCACGCCATCAAGCGCGACCCGCGGACAGGTTTGCGCAATGCCAACAGCAACTGGGATTTCTGGACCATGCTGCCGGAAGCCTTGCACCAGGTCACGGTGGTCATGAGCGACCGCGGCTTGCCGCGCACTTATCGCCATATGCATGGCTTCGGCAGCCATACCTACAGTTTCCTGAACGAAGCTAATGAACGCTTCTGGGTGAAATTCACCTTCAAGACCCAGCAAGGTATTGAAAATCTGAGCGACGCCGAAGCGGAAGCGCTGGTTGGCCGCGATCGCGAGAGTGCGCAACGGGATTTGTACGACAGCATCGAAGAAAAAGACTTTCCGCGCTGGACTCTGTTCGTCCAGGTGATGCGAGAGGAAGATGCTGCGACCTATCGCATCAATCCGTTTGACTTGACCAAGGTCTGGCCGCACAAGGACTATCCGCTGATCGAGGTCGGCGTGATGGAGCTCAATCGCAACGCCGAGAATTTCTTTGCCGAGGTCGAGCAAGCTGCATTCAATCCTGCTCAGATTGTGCCTGGCATCAGTTTTTCACCAGACAAGATGTTGCAGGGACGCTTGTTTTCATACGGCGACGCGCAGCGCTATCGATTAGGCGTCAATCATCATCAGATTCCGGTCAATGCGCCGAGATGCCCTTTCCGTAGCTATCATCGGGATGGCCAGATGCGGGTCGACGGCAATGGCGGAGGAAGCACGCCTTACGAACCGAACAGCGGCGGCGAATGGCAGGAACAACCGGATTTTCGTGAACCTCCGCTGGCGATCTGCGGCGCCGCCGGCCACTGGAATCATCGCGTTGACGAAGACTATTACTCGCAGCCCGGCGCACTGTTCCGGCTGATGAGTCCGGTTCAGCAACAGATCCTGTTCGAGAATACCGCGCGTGCAATGCGCGGTGTTTCCGATGAGGTGAAGATGCGTCACGTCGGCAATTGCCATAAAGCCGATCCGGCTTACGGCGCTGGCGTAGCTGAAGCCTTGCGCAAGATCGCGCCGTCAATCGATTAATGTTTGCCAGCGGGACGGCAGCGATGCTTGCCGTCCCGGGTGCAGCTCAGGAATCGAATCAGAGAGTGCTGCAAAAGCAGCGCTCTTTATTTTCAAAACAGGCTGATCAGGCCGCGTCTGGCGGCGACAGTCGCTGCTTCGGTACGACTGGATACGCTAAGTTTCGCCAGGATATTATTGACGTGGAATTTCACGGTGCCGACCTCGATCCCGGCGCTGCGCGCAATCATCTTGTTGCTCTTGCCGGTCGCCAGATGAACCAGGATTTCCAGCTCGCGTTTCGATAGCCGGTTGGTTTCCATCCGTTCGGCCAGTTTCGATGCGACTTCAGTCGGCAAGAATTTGCTGCCGCCGGCGACAGTCTTGATGCATTTGATCAGCTGCTCCAGGCCTGCGTCCTTGAGCAGATAGGCTTGCGCCCCTGCTTGCAGACCGCGATAGACATCTTCTTCACCCTGGTACGAGGTCAGGATCACAACGCAGGCGTTGGGATCGATCTGACGAATCCGCCCGATGGTTTCGACGCCGTTCATTTCCGGCATATTCAGGTCCATCAAGACCACCAGCGGGCGCAGCTGCTGGTAATAGTCCAACGCCTGGCGCCCGTTGGCGGCCTGGGCGACAAGACGGAAATCAGGTGTCGCATTGATGAGCGATGTAAGGCCCGCGAGTATCAGCGGATGATCGTCCACTATCATGATCGAAATGGCTTCCATGTCACGTCGCTTTCTTTTCAGAATCGAGAATGTGCTGATGGTCTGGCGCACCAAGCCGTGCGCCGTCTGCGGGGAAAGTGATATGGAATGAAGTGCCGTTCGGTTGCCGCGATGTGCACCAGATCCGTCCGCCGTGGGCTTCGACGATCGAGCGGCAGATGGCAAGTCCCATGCCCATGCCGTCGGGCTTGGTGGAAAACAGCGGATCGAACAGGCGGTCGGCTGAGTTGGCCTCGATGCCGGTTCCATTGTCCTCGATGCTAAGCCGCACAGTGCCCGACTTGTCCATGATGGCAGAACGGACATACAGCAAGCGCGTTCTGTTTTCGATGCCGCTCATGGCGTCGATCGCGTTCAGCAACAGATTCATGATGACCTGCTGCAATTGTGCGCGATCGGCGTTGAGCAAGTGTGCGCAGAGCGTAAGCTCAGAACAGACCTTGATTTTACGATTTTGCAATTCGGCGCGAAACAGCTGCAATACCTCCCGGATAGCATCGTCCACGGTGACGGGAGCAAATTCAGGTCCGGATTTGCAAGCCATCCGCCTGATGCTTCGGATCATGTTTCCTGCGGACTGGCCGGCCTCGCGTATCTGCTTCAAGGCATCTTCTAGCTGAGCCAGTTGTGCCGGCTGTTGCCGCAGCCAGCAGAGCCCTGCCTCTGCATTGAGCACGATGGCCGCCAGCGGTTGACTGACATCGTGCGCCATCGATGCGGCAAACTGCCCCATTGCGGATATCCGTGCTACACGTGCAAGCTCGCCCTGTACCTGGCGCAGAGCTTCATCCGAACGTTTCTCATGACTGATATCCATGAGCGAACCGTCAAACTCCAGTCTGCCGGCGCGATTGACTTTCACCTGGCCGGCGCTGCGCAGGTGGCGCAGGCTGCCGTGAGCGAGAGTAATGCGAAATTCATGCTGCAGGCTCTTGTGCGTGCTCAGCGCTTCGTAGAGCTCTCTTTCTACCCGCGTTCTGTCTTCGCAATGAACGCGCGCCATGAATTCTTCAAAGGTGGCGGTATGGGGGGCAGGATTAAAGTCGAGCAGGCGAACCAGCTCTTCGCAGCAGCTGAGTTCCCCGCTTGCTACATTCCATCGCCATGTGCCGGCCCGGGTAAGCAGCCGCGCGATGTTGATCGACGCCTTGCTGGCTTCCAACGCGTCTTCGGCGTTTCTGCGCCTTTCCCTTTCTATCTGCAGTTGCCGGGATAAATCGGCGTTCTCGCGCGAGAGTGCATTTTGTGTTGGCGCCAATTCATGTACATCTGCACCAGGCAAGGATAAGCAGGAAGCTGCCTTGCCGACTTTGCGCCATTCGCCCCGGCAGTCTATAAGATCAGTCAATGCGGATTTGGCGCTTTGGTAGCATTCGCCGTTGCGCCTGCCGAGAAGTTTCAGCGTGATCGTGGACAGGCGTTCCCGTAAATCTGGGCTGGCGCCGGCGCCGCTGCCGCTGGGTAAACGCAGCGGGTCAAAATCGTCAGCTCGCGAGAATGGCGGCTCGCCGTTCAGCAGCTCGTAGAGTATTGCACCCAACGCATGCAAGTCGTCGCCGTGGCCGTCCATCCCGTGAAAAATCGTGCGCTGGTCCGAGGTGGCGCGGATAGGGAAGACGTTGCTGGCGCATTCGAATCCTCTCGGCGTTTTACTTAAATAGTTGGCTTTGCCAAAGCCCGTTAAATAAACACGCCGATTGTGTGCCAGAACAATGCTGGAGGGATGCAAAGCCAGGTGCAGCATGCCGCTGGAATGCATGTCGTCTACTGCTGCCGTGAGGGCCAGTGCAATGGACAAGAAGTCACCGATGTCGAGCCTTCCTTTTGGGAGGCTGCATAGTGATACGCCTCCTGGATCGGGGAAAACAAGTGCCAGTCCCTGGTCGTAGGTTTGCAGAGACAGCGGCGGCAGGGCCCAATTGGAATGCAGGCGTATGCGCAGATCGAACTCGCGTTCCAGCAGCTGTTGCGCTGCCGGGTTCTGGGCAGGGCTGGCAGCCATGGCTACCAGTGCGCTATTCATGCCGGCGCCCGCGATACCTCTTGCCCGATGCAATACGATCATGCGATGCGCGTGCAGCGGCGTCAGTTTCGATGCCGACAGGTCGATCGCTGGACGGCTGGTCATTATGGCATTCATGCGTTTGTACGATTCAATTTGGTTGCATGTGGTGTGCTTTACCTTGTTTCGGGTAATCGTGCGTCGCTTGCCCGATGCTGGCAGAGCCTCTAGTACAGCATTCGCGATTCAGTGCTTCCTCATATCGATTGATGCCATGCCATCTGTTTGCCATGATATAGGTGAGCAAACTCTTGACGGTATACGCTCCTGCTCGTAGTCATCGCTATATTTTAAATTCTATAAGTAAGGTCAGAATCCGCTCCGTGACAGAAGCATCAGGGAGTGCTGGGATTATGCTACGCGAGGCGGGATTGTCGTCTATACGAAAGGGGTATTGATACTGATCTTTGTGCCGGGTTGGTTATCCGCGCTGGAGAGCTCTTCCCTTGCGCCATTCTAGGGAAAATCCGGGTAAAGATTGTTCTGGTTTTCCCCATCTATACTGTATGATTTAATTGAACAATATTGAGGAGAGCTTCTTGGATCGCTTGAAAGCCATGCAAACCTTCGTGCGGATTGTGGAGGCAAACAGCTTTTCGAAGGCAGCTGAGACATTGAATCTGCAACGTGCTTCATTGACTTCGACACTGCAAAACCTGGAGGCTTTTCTTGGCACCAGGCTCTTGCAAAGATCTACCCGCCGTTTGTCGCTGACACCGGATGGCGCCGAGTACTTTGAAAAATGCACCCAGATCCTGGCCACCATCGAAGATTTGGAAAACAGTTTTCGCGACCACGGCCAGAAAGGACCTAAGGGCAAGCTGCGTCTCGATATGCCGGGGGCGGTCGGGCGCCACGTGGTGCTGCCTCGCATTGCCGAGTTCTATGATGCCTATCCAGATCTGGAACTGGTCATGAGTCTCACTGACCGCCTGGTTGACATGACCCAGGAAGGCGTCGACTGCGCCTTGCGCGTCGGCAGCTTGCAAGACTCCTCGCTGGTCGGCAGGCAGATTGGCAGCATGCAGTTTGTTACCTGTGCCTCGCCTTCCTACCTGAAACGTTACGGCACTCCGCGCACGATTGAAGAACTGCGGCAGCATCGCATGGTGACACATTGTTCCGGCAGGACAGGACGGGCGTTCGACTGGGATTTCCAGGTGGAGGGCAAGGTCGTCAAAGTCGAGATGTCGGGCATCGTATCTGTGAACGATGCCGATGCCCATGTCACTTGCGGCCTGCAGGGCCTTGGCCTGATGCAGCCTGCGCGCTACCAGGTGCGGGAATATCTGGACCGCGGCGAATTGGTGGAAGTCCTCTCTCAGTGGCTGCCAGTACCCAGGCCGGTATCGCTGCTGTACCCGCAAAATCGGAAAAATGTGCCCAAGCTTCGCTTGTTCGCCGATTGGGTGGAACAGATATTCCGTGATCACATCGATTTCAACGAGCCGAAGTAAGCAGCATGGCGCGCTCGAGTCGGTACATTGCCCGGCATGATGTCCTGCCTGGCCGGCGCCGCCTAAACGACTGCGCCGGCCAGGCATCGCTTAGGATTTCAAGAATGCCAGCAAATCTGCATTCAATTTATCCTTGTGCGTGGTCGGCAGGCCGTGCGGTGCGCCTTCATAGATAATCAGCTTCGCATTTTTGACGATTTTGGCCGCGGCCTTGCCGGAGGTGTCGATCGGCACGATCTGGTCATCGCTGCCATGCACGATCAGCGTTGGCATATCCATCTTCTTTAAATCTTCGGTGAAGTCGGTTTCCGAAAATTGCTTGATGCAATCGTAGGCATTTTTAATCCCGCATTGCATGCCTTGCGCCCAGAATGTGTCGCGCACGCCTTGGGATGGCTTGGAGCCAGGACGGTTGTAACCGTAGAACGGTATCGTCAAGTCCTTGAAGAATTGCGAACGGTCGGCCAGCACCCCGCTGCGGATGCCGTCGAACACGGACATCGGCAAACCGTCAGGATTGTTGGCAGATTTCACCATTTGCGGAGGTACGGCGCCCACCAGCACAGCCTTGGCGACGCGCTTGCTGCCATGGCGTCCGATGTAACGCGCCACTTCGCCGCCGCCGGTGGAATGGCCGACCATGGTTGCACCCTTAAGATCCAAGGTGTCCATCAGTGTCGCCAGATCGTCGGCATACGTGTCCATGTCGTTGCCGCTCCATGGCTGGCTAGACAGTCCATGCCCGCGACGATCGTGTGCAATCACCCGGTAGCCGTTGCTGGCCAAGAACATCATTTGATCTTCCCAGGCGTCGCCCTGCAATGGCCAGCCATGGCTGAAAACCACAACCGGACCTGTTCCCCAGTCCTTGAAATGAATCAGGGTGCCGTCTTTGGTGGTGATCGAATTGATTGTACGTTTTTCGGCTCCTGCGCCGGATGTTGATACGGCGGAAGCAGCGGCGGCGCTGGAAGATGCCAGCACGGCGCCGGCAGCAACACCTGCAGCGGAGACCAGCAATTTGCGGCGTGAGCTAACTTCTTCGCGTTCGATTTTCTTTGACATGATATTGGCCTTTCTTGGTGAACGATAGAGGTACCAGAGATACCGTGGGCGCTTGGATAAGCCTTGAGAAGTTTAGTTAGCCGCAGCGTGTCCTGATACTGCCAAAAGACCAGTAAGCGGATCAGGGCGAACGTCTTGATCCTGACGCTCTTCATTTTCTGAGCTTCTTTTGAATCCGGGGAAAACTAGACATCGCTTCAGCGCTCATCACGATAAAAAGTCACTAATCGTCTGTCCGATACCGGCCTTTTGGCAGGGGATAAAAATTGCCCTGAGCGATAAACTCAGGCATGCAAACTTTGTTTTCGATTGAAACGTTGCTGGGCGCCGCGGCCCGGAAGATTTCAAGGTAAATCGGTTTCCAGTATGGCCTTCCGCAATGCTTGAGCGAATCCGACTTCTATCATCAATGCAGAGTTATTTACGCTAGTTCGGGCAACTGATGTTCGCGCATCCATTCAAATTTCCAGCTAAAGGAATTCATCCATGCGAATTTTTCCAATTTGTCGTCGTTTCATCGCTGTCAGCCTTGTTGGCGCCGTAGTCTGCAGCTTCACTCTGCCGCTTTCGGCAAAAAATACGTTCAAGAATGAAGCTGCGACCGCGAGCGTAGCTGTCGGGCCGCAATACGACACCACCCATGTCTATGTATCCGGCGACACGATCGACGCTTTCGTCAATAGTTTCGTCGCTACATTCGGCGGCCAGGCGTCGCCGCGCGCCGTCTTCACCGTCACGCCGACTCCGAGCAAGACGGCATCCCAATACATCCAGACGCCGGTCGGCATGCTCTCGGTATTCGCCTTCCAGACGCCGCTTCCCTACGGCTTCGGCGAAGAGCGCAGCGGCTACCTGGTGACGGATATGGCCGCGGCGACAAAAGCTGCAGTGGCTGCCGGCGCCGATCTCACGGTCGAGCCGTTCGACGATCCGATCGGCAAGGACGTACTGATCCAGTGGGCCGGCGGCGTCAAGATGCAGCTGTATTGGCATACTAAGGCGCCGTCCTACGCGCCGCTGGAATCCATCCCGGAAAACCGCGTCTACGTATCGCGCCTGGCGGCCGATAAATTCATGCAGCAATTTATCAGGTTCTCGCATGGGAAAATCGTCTCCGACGAGCGGCAGGCGGACGGCGGCGAGATCGGCCGTCCCGCCGACAAGATCCGACGCATCCGGATCAGCTCCGGTTTCGGCAAGATGGTCGTGTTCGCCACGGATGGCAAACTGCCTTACCCGTTCGGTCGCGAAATGACCGGCTATGAGGTCAAGGACTTGGCTGCAACGCTGACAAAGGCAGAGGCCAATGGCGTCAAGCTGCTCGCGCCATCTTACAAGACCAATGAGGGCAATAGCGCCGTGGTGCAATTCCCAGGAGGCTATGTAGCAGAGATTCACGATGCGGCGAAGTAATCTGTTGTCCATGCTGACGAGTGTCGGCTTCGGCCGGCACTGTTTGCTGCTCTTGATCGCAGGCTGCGTTCCGCTGCACGACGCGTTTGCGCAAGATGCTGGGGCCTGCGCGGTTCAAAGGCCGGTCATCAATTTCAATCGCTGGCACGAGGATTGGGGAGTGCTGGCGGATCCCTGCCTGCCGAGAAAGCCGTTTGACCAATTGAAGTACGTAGCGCTGTCCGACGATGGGATTTCCTATCTGTCGTTCGGCGCCGGCTTGCGCGAGCGCATGGAAGTCAATAATTCTGCGCTCTTCGGCATAGGGGGCGGACGTCCGGCAACCTATGTCTTGCAGCGCGCCCAGCTGCATGGCGATCTGCGCCTGGGCGAGCATGTGCAGGCCTTCCTGCAGCTTGAGGATGCACGGCCTTTCCGCAAGGATGCGGTCAGCCCTGTGGACAAGGACCAGCTGGATGTGGAGCAGGCATTCGTCACTGTTACCGGACAGCACGCTAGCGGCACCTTCAAGGCGCGCGTCGGGCGTCAGGAAATGGCATTCGACCTGCAGCGCTTCGTATCGGTCCGCGATGGGCCGAACGTGCGCCAGGCCTTCGATGCCCTGTGGGCTGATTGGGAAAGCGGCCAGTGGCGGACCATAGGCTACCTCACCCGTCCGGTGCAAAACCGCGCCGCCACTGACTTTGACGACACCTCGAACAGCCGCCTGACCTTCAACGGAATACGCCTGGAGCGCAAGCACGTTGGTCCGGGGGATCTTTCCGCCTACTATTCCCGCTACAGCCGCGACGGCGCGAAATTCCTCGATGCAAGCGGTGACGAGCGGCGTGACGTTGTCGACGTGCGTTACGCCATCAACACCGACCGCATCGACTGGGATGTCGAGATCATGGGGCAGGGGGGGCGAGTCGGCAGCAAAACCATCTCGGCCTGGGCGCTTGGCTCTTTGGGTGGCTACACGTTTGCAGACCGGGCATGGAAACCTCGTCTCGGCCTGCAATTGGACATGGCATCGGGCGACCGTCATCCGGGCGACGGCCAGGTCGGCACTTTCAGTCCGCTTTTCCCGAATGGCTACTATTTCACGCTGGCGGGCTTTACCGGATACAGCAATCTGATTCATGTCAAACCATCGCTTACCATCCGTCCGTCCAGCACACTGACGGTACTGGCCGCGCTCGGCCTGCAATGGCGGGCGACCACAGCCGACGCAGTCTATGCACAAGGTTCCGCCGCCGTGCCAGGGACCGCCGGCCGCGGCGACCGTTGGACCGGTGCGTACGGGCAGCTGCGTGCCGACTGGAGCATTAACCCGAACCTGGTCGCCTCTGTGGAAGCGGTGCATTTCCAAGTGGGCGATACGATCCGCCAGGCGGGCGGCAGAAATGGGGACTACTTAGGAGTGGAGCTGAAGTTCGGATGGTGAGTTAAGTTGCGGCGCTTGCCGAGGGAGGACGGCTGGATGACGATCAGTTTTCGGTGCGCATCCAAGCTCACTCAAATTTAACTAAAAAAAACTTGACGCGGCTGATTTGACTATCTATTATCTAAAGCACGTTAGTAGATGCGAAGATTTATCTAGTGATCGCTGAACAGGTCGAAATCGTCAATGCAGGTTGTAGTAATGGACATTTAGAAAGTCCTTTTTTTTAAAGCGTTACTAACACGTGTTAGTAACTAAATTCCAGGTCAAAGACAATGAGTCACGTAACAAGCAATCAGGTGGCAAAGCTCGCTGGCGTGTCGCGCACGACGGTTTCCTTCGTTCTCAACGATGTGCCCGGGATGGGTATCAGCCAGGAGACGCGGGAGCGCGTCTTGACCGCCGCCCGGCAACTCGGCTATGTAGCCAATGCGATCGCTCGATCGCTTGCCAGCGGGGCAACCAGGACTGTCGCCCTGGTCATGCCGCATCGCGACCACATCAACATCGATATTGACGCTTACCTGCCGCGCTTTCTGGCTGGAATTAACCTGACCTGCCATGCGAGCGGATACAAGGTCTTGTTTGAGCCAGTCGAAGAAACCAGCCGGCCGGGCGTATTTGCGGATCTGGTCGACAGCAGGCGCGTCGATGGACTGATTGTCCTCAACCCGCGCGGAATCGACGACGCCTATTTGTGTGAACTGGCCAGTAACGCATTTCCGCTGGTGGTGTTTGGTTCGAATCTGTCTGAACACCAGGGCGTCTGCAGTATCGATGCCGACAACCGTGACGCCGCGCGACGCGCCACCAACCACCTGCTTGCGCTCGGACACCGGCAGATTGCCCATCTCGGTTACGCATCGGACGAAAATCAAATTCCACGCGAACGCCTGCGCGGATTTCACGATGCGATGCAAGCGTTCGGCGCCGATATCAATCCCGCATGGATCGCGTATGGCAACTACAGCGCGCAAAGCGGCTATGACGCGATGCGCAACATGCTGTCCCGCGCACCAGGTATCACCGCGCTGTTTGCCGGCAACGACACGATCGCGTTCGGCGCCATGGCTGCGTTGCGCGATGCGGGCCTGCGTATCCCGGAAGACGTCGCGGTAGTCGGCTACGACGATATCCCGCTGGCAGCCTTTGCGGCGCCGCCCCTGACTACCATGCGGACCGAACCATTCAAGGACGGCAGCGATGCCGCTTCCATACTGCTGCGGGCAATCGCCGGCGAGCCGCCGGAGAAGACCCATATGCGCGACGCCGTGCCATTGATTGTGCGGCGCTCTTGCGGCAGCGCCACAGGTTGACGAGCAGTTGTATCAAGAAAGTGTATTGCATCCATCGTTTTAGTTGTGTTCCATATTGACCTATTGGTTTTTCCTCAAAAAAAACAGGAGACGGAATCATGAACAAAGGCGCAGCAAAACTCAAGAAACATGGTAACCAAGGTCGTCATCATCGCACCACAATGATGGCTGGCTTGCAGCCGCAACGCAGTTCGAGTTTCCAGAAAAAAGGCCTGCTACTGGCTCTGGCGATCAGCGGTATTTTCTATGGCGGCAGCGCCGCTGCCCAGGAACTGACGGCAAGCTCCAGCAGCGTAGCCGCGGGCTTGGTCGGTGGTTTCAATCAAGCGGTTGCGGAAGCACGCAAGATGGATTTTACAAACGCGAATTACAATTTCCTGGCCACTTTGGGAAACTGGGCGTCGATAAGGCCTAACTATCCCGAAGATCCCACTCAGTGCTCTCAGGCGACGATGAAAACCGGGTACTTCGCGGGGCTTTTCAATCGCTGTGCCTACTATTCAAGAGATTACGTGCATCACGCAATCGGCGCATATTATCTCGGGATGTATGAGCAGAACTATCAGATGGCCTACAATTTTGTCACGCAACATCATGATGATGTCATCAGCTCAACCGACATCGTCACGGCGCCGTATTGGGCAATCGGGCTGGACGGCAGAAGATATGAGCAAAGAGACGAATCGCCGGCACCTTTCGAGATCGGCGAAAACATCGCGAACATGTACCGCCTCACCGGCGACGCGCGCTATCTCGGCAGCGCGTTCCAGAACTACATCAGTAACATCAATAACAATTTTTCAAATACCCAGAACGGGAAATATATAAGCGGCAATCTCAACGGCGATAACGTGCACGACGGCTTCAGAATAGCAAGACGCGATCGCGGCGAGGACGGGACCTACAATGAATTCCCCGCCAACTCCGGGGTGCAGTTTGACATCGTGATTGGCGGCGATATGGCGGCAAGCGAAATTGCCTACTATAGAAATGTGTCGAATTACCCGGCGTTGAAAGCCAGCACCGACAGCACGGATATGGCGGCCAAATTCAACAAGCTTTCGTCGTATTTCAATTCGTACTGGAACAACGTCAACGGCACCGGTCATTTTGCAGTCGCCCGAACCAGGGCTACCACCAGCTCAAGCTCGGATTTCAGCAATCTGACTTACTTTGACCAATACGCAGAAGAGCCGAATCTGTTCCCTTTGTATAAGGGCATCATCACCGACGCGAATGCGCTGGCGAACCAGGCGGTCTATGTCGACAGCCAGGCCGAAAGTCTGTATCAAGCCAAAAATGCGCAGGATCACGTGACAAACGGGCTCAACTCACCCGGCGTCGAATCGCATACCTATCTGCCTACTGCTTTTTACAACGCGAATAAACCCGATTTAGCCTGGAAGTGGCTAAGCAGATTGGCTGCATGGCAGGTGTCAGGCGGTAACACAACTTATCCCGAAGTCAGTTTTGCGATGATATCGGACACCATTACAAAAGTTCTCGGGCTGGATTTCAATGCATCCACCAACAACCTTGTCACGCTTGCCGAGAATCTGCCGTCCACATTCAGGAGCGGGGACTACGTTAAGGTCAGCAACATTCCGATCCATACCGGCAACTACACCGTGCACGTAGGGGTCAAGCAAGCACTGGACGCCGCCACCGGCCGGCCGGCGATCACGCTCGATTACGCAAAAGATCCGTATGCCCAGAGCGGCTTCGGGGTGCATTGGCTGCCACGTTTCAAATCAAATTACGGCAGTCACTGCAGTGTGTTTACTACCTACGCAAATAACGTGACTCAGACTAATACCTACAATCTTGTCTGGGACGGCAGCAATCGCACATATACCTGCAATGGCGATAATGGCGGCATCTATCTCTACGCCAACGATCCCAATTACACCGTCACCAGCATGACGGTGACTGCCATTCAGTAATCGGCAGAGCATTACCGAAGCAACGCAATCAGCCCTTTGGGCGCTGGTGCCGCGGCAAGCATTTGCCCCGGCGCCGGCGCCATCCTGACCACAATAATTACATGCGCATGACGCGCAGCGCATCCTGCTGCACATGTGGAGACAAGAATATGGCAAGCATCACCCTGAAGGGCGTATCCAAAGCCTATGGCAAGCACGAAGCGGTCATCCGCAACGTGGATCTGAATATTGCGCAAGGAGAGTTCTGCGTGTTTGTCGGCGCTTCCGGTTGCGGCAAATCCACGTTGTTGCGGATGATCGCCGGCCTCGAAGACATCGGCAGCGGCGAGCTATTCATCGGCGACCGGAAAATGAATGAAGTGCCGGCAGCGCAGCGCGGTGTGGCGATGGTGTTCCAGAGTTACGCGCTGTTTCCGCACATGACAGTTTACGAAAACATGGCATTCGGCCTGACCCTGGCGAAGGTCGACAAGGCAGTGGTCCGGGAAAAGGTCGTCAGCGCGGCGCGTATTCTGCAACTGGAGCATCTGCTGGCGCGCCTTCCCAAAGCCCTGTCCGGTGGCCAGCGTCAGCGGGTGGCAATCGGCCGCGCCATTGTGCGCGAACCGGGCGTATTTTTGTTTGATGAGCCTCTGTCCAATCTGGATGCAGTGTTGCGCGTGCAGACACGCTATGAAATCGCCAAGATACACCGAGAAATCGGCAGGGCGTCCACCGTTTATGTCACCCACGATCAGGTCGAGGCGATGACCCTGGCCGACCGCATCGTGCTGTTGAATTCGGGCAGCGCGGTTGCGCAAGCCGGTAGCATCGCCCAATGCGGCGCGCCACTTGAGCTGTATCACCGCCCCAGGAATCTTTTTGTGGCCGGCTTTATCGGCTCGCCGAAAATGAATTTCATTCCGGCCAGACTGATCGCCGCCAGCGAGAGACTGGCGCAGGTAATTCTCGCGACCGGAGAGATTCTGGAGGCGCAGGTGGACGCCCGCCGCGTGCCAATCGGCGCGCCAGTGACGCTGGGCATCCGCCCCGAAGACGCAAGCGCCGGCAACGGCAGCCAGCACCTGATACGCGAAGTGCAATGGCAAGAACGGCTGGGAGATGCAACTTACCTCTACCTGCGTAGCGGTGAGGAGCACGCGCCCTGGATCGTCAAGGTGCCCGGCAATACGCATGCCGATCCCGGTCAGCGCGTCCCGATGGCGGTGCCCAGCTCCGCTTTGCATGTCTTCGACGCTGAGGGCGATGCGCTGCCGCGCTGCGTCGACGCTAGCGACATATTGCTTCCACTCGCTGCATAACGCTGCTGGTCCGGGCGGTTGGAAATGGAAGGGGAGACTTTCCAAAAAACTGCGTCGAAATGACGCGATGATTCGAAAAAATAAAAAGGAGACTGTAATGAGAACTTGTTCGACATTGTTAGTGAAACTCTTGCCGCTGCTGTTTGCAGCAACCGCCTTATCTGCGAGCGCCGGCACGCTCGTCATCAATTCGGATGCATCGGATCCCGCCGCCAAGGCGGCCCTTGACTCCATCATCAAAGGTTTCAAAACCGAAAATCCCGATGTCGAAGTGAAGCTCAATACCTTCGATCATGAAGGCTACAAAACCTCGATCCGCAACTTCCTCACCGCCAATCCGCCGGATGTGGTGAATTGGTATCCGGGGCACCGGATGGCGCCTTTCGTCGACGCCGGCTTGTTCGAGGACGTCTCTGATCTGTGGGCTAAACAAGGCTTGGACGAGGCCCTCAAGCCAGCCGCCAGCGCGATGACCATCAACGGCAAGAAATGGGGCATTCCCTATCTGTATTACCAGTGGGGCATCTACTATCGCAAGGATATATTTGCGAAGCTGAACATCACACCACCCAAGACCTGGAAGGAATTGCTCGACGCCAGCGCCAAACTCAAGCAGAACGGCGTCACGCCGTTTGCCATCGGCACCAAGCAGACCTGGACCACGGCGGCCTGGTTCGATTATCTCAATCTGCGCGCCAACGGCTATCAATTTCATATGGATCTGACCAACGGCAAGGTGCCCTATACCGACAAACGCGTGAACGCCGTGTTTGATCGTTGGGACGAGCTGGTCAAGCCTGGCTATTTCTTGCCGAATCACGCCTCATATACCTGGGAAGAGGCGGTGCCGGCGATGGTCAAAGGGGAGGCCGCCATGTACCTCATGGGCAATTTCGCGGTAGCGCCAATGAAAGCTGCCGGCCTCACTGAAAGCACCTTGGGTTTCATGCAATTCCCTGCTATCACCCCGGGCCTGGCGATGGCGGAAGAAGCACCGATCGAATCCGTTCATATTCCTGCGCAAGCAAAGAACAAGGTAGATGCAAGACGCTTGCTGACGTACATGGCGCGTCCCGATGTGCAGACCAGGGTAAGCCAGATACTTGAAGAGCTGCCGGTCAACATCAAAGCCAGCGAGCCGACCGATCCTTATCTGAAAGCAGGCTTTGATCTGCTGAAGAACGCTAGCGGCCTCTCGCAGTATTACGACCGCGACGCGCCGGCGGAAATGGCCAAGGCGGGCATGGATGGATTCCAGCGCTACATGCTGAAACCAGAGTCCCGCCAGAAAGTATTGGAGCGCCTGGAGCAGGTGCGTCAAAGCGTCTACAAGTAAAAAAACAATCGCCGGAAAAGCAACACGGCGGCGATTACCGCCGTGTTTGACTCTGTTTTTTATTGAGACTTCCATAAGTCATGACATCGCCCCGGCAAGAGTCATCTGGGGTCAGAGTCAACTTTCGCAGCGCTTCATCGCGAAACTTGACTCTGACCCCACATGACGGATTCGGAGAAAGACAAAGCACACCACGCGGCTTTGTTCTTTCTTAACGATGAGGCAGCTGCTCCGTGGCCCGCTAAGTGGGGTCAGAGTGAAGTTTCTGCAAAAGGCGCGCAGAAAGTTCACTCTGACCCCAGTTAGCTCAGTTAGCTGCGTTTGTTAAGCGCAAACCGGGCAAGGGCATTGTCATGTTTTATGAAGCGCTCAATAGTTAAGCAATCATTTTTGAGCAAGTTCTTAGGAAATTTTTATGTTGACAGCAACCCAACGCCCCCCCGTAGCGGCGGCAGCTGTGCGAGCAACCGGGTTCTCTTTCTGGCAGCGTCACCAGCGCGCAATTGCGCCATGGATGTTCCTGGCGCCGGCATTGATCCTGTTTACCGTGTATGTGATTGCGCCGATTTTCCAAACCGTTTCTCTTAGCCTGTATGCCTGGGATGGCTTGAGCAAGGCCCGCTATATAGGCCTGCATAACTACATCGAACTTTATGACGACCCGGATTTCTGGATCTCGTTAAAGAACAATCTGATCTGGCTGTTTGGCTTCATGCTGGCGCTCCCGATCGGCTTGTGCATGGCATTGTTTCTGAACCAGGCCGTGTTCGGAATCCGCCTGGTCAAAGCATTGTTTTTCTTTCCGTTTGTGATTTCGCAGGTGGTCATCGGGCTGGTGTTCAGCTGGTTCTACGATCCCAGCAACGGCTTGCTGTTCCACGTCCTGCATTTTTTCGGTATCTCGCCGGTAGCGGTGCTGTCGGACGACCGGCTGGTCACCTACGGCATTGTAGCTGCCGGCCTGTATCCGCAAATAGCCTACTGCATGATCCTCTATCTGACCGGCCTCAACAACTTGCGGGCCGACCTGATTGAAGCGGCGCGGCTGGAAGGCGCCAGCGGCTGGCAGATGCTGATCAAGGTCATCCTGCCGCAATTGCGCGCGGCCACTTTCGTTGCGGTAGTGGTCACCATCGTCGGCGCCTTGCGCAGCTTCGACATGATTTCCATCATGACCCAGGGCGGCCCGTACGGTTCGTCTCGCGTCCTTGCCTATTACATGTATGAAGAAGCGCTCAGCGAATACGGTTATCGCATGGGTTACGGCGCAGCTATTGCGACAGTGCTGTTCCTGATCATGCTGGTCTATATCAGCATGGTGCTGCTGCGGATATACAAACAGGAAAAGGAGCATGGCTAAATGTTTCCAACACCGATCGATCGAACCAGCCAGCCGTTGCAGTGGCTGTATCGCGTGTGCCTGGTGCTGGCGCTGGTGATTTGGCTGCTGCCCTTGGTCGCCGTTGCACTGACCTCGGTGCGCGGCCCGGCCGATATCAGCATGGGAAATTATTGGGGACTGCCGAGCCAATGGCAGATGAGCGAAAACTATCTAGCGGTGTTCAGCAACACGCCGCTGGCGCGCTATATCTTCAACAGCATCCTGATCACGGTACCGGTTGTCATCGGCGCGGTTGCGCTGAGTTGTCTTTCCGGATTCGCCTTGGGAATCTATCGTTTCCGCTTGAATCTGCTGGTGTTCTTCCTGTTCGTCGGCGGCAATTTCGTGCCATTTCAAATCCTGATGGTGCCGGTTCGCGATCTGAGCCTGCGCTTTGGCTTGTATGACTCGATACTTGGCCTAGTGTTGTTCCATACCGCTTTCCAGGCCGGCTTTTGCACCTTCTTCATGCGTAATTTCATTCGCGAGCTGCCTTACGAGCTGATTGACGCGGCACGCATTGAAGGGGCTTCCGAATTCCAGATTTTCTGGAGGATCGTGCTGCCCTTGGTGAGGCCGGCGATTGCCGCCGTGTCGGTGTTGATTTTTACTTTCGTGTGGAACGATTATTTCTGGGCGACGGTATTGATACAGGGCGACCACGCAATGCCGGTGACGGCCGGACTGAAATCCCTCAATGGCCAATGGGTCGCACAGTGGAATCTGGTTTCGGCCGGCTCGATTGTCGCTGCACTGCCGCCAGTACTGGTCTTTTTTCTCATGCAAAAGCACTTCATCGCCGGCTTGACGATGGGTGCAACCAAAGGGTAGACGAAGGAAGTATGTATGACTGAATCACAATTTCTGCATTTGGGTGGCCGCGATCTGAGCATGGTGCTGGAGCCGGTTATCGGTGCGCCTCCTGTCTGGCGTCACTTCGGTCCCAGGAGCCATGTCGGTACGGACACATGGCCGGCAGCGAACGCGCGGCCGCATCCGCCCACGCTATTGGATAACGATCCGGCGTTGAATGTGCTGCCAACTCACGGCTTCGGCTGGTTCAATCAGCCGGCGCTCGCCGGCAGCCGGCCAGGCAGCCTGGGCGAACTTGACTGGGCTCAGAGTTTCGTTTTGGATCAGGTGGATCAAGGGCAGCATTCACTTCAGCTCAGCTTGAGTGACAAAACGGCGCAACTTGGCCTTGGCATCAATTACACATTAGATCCAGATACCGATGTTGTCAGCATTTGGACGGAGTTGGAAAATCGCGGCGCCACGCCGTTTCGGCTTGACTGGCTGGCTGCCGCCTGTGTGCCGTTGCCGCCAGAGGCAGACCAGGTGCTGGGATTTTCGGGGCGCTGGACGCTGGAGTTCCAGGAAGTGCGTGAGACGCTCGGGATTGCCACCTGGCGTCGCGACAGCCGACGTGGCCGCACTTCTCACGATTCCTTTCCCGGCGTGATTATCGGTAGCGGATTGGCGGACGATTCAGGCTGGACGCTTGGCGCTCATTTAGGCTGGAGCGGCAACCATACGGTGCTGATCGAACCGCTTAACGATGGCCGGCGTCAGTTGCAGATAGGGGAGTGGCTGGCGGCGGGCGAGATATTGCTGGCTCCCGGTGAGCGCTATCGCACACCGACGGCCTACTTCTCTTTCAGCGGGCAAGGGCTGAATGGGCTCAGCGCTAATTTCCACGGCTTCGTGCGGCAACGCATACTGAGCTGGCCGGGGCAGCGCATGGCGCCCAGGCCGGTGCATCTGAACACCTGGGAAGCGGTGTATTGCGATCACGATCTGGATGGCCTGAAGGCGCTGGCCAGCGCCGGAGCTGAAGTGGGTGTCGAGCGTTTCGTGCTGGATGACGGCTGGTTTCAGCATCGCAATAACGATAGCGCCGGGCTCGGCGATTGGTGGCCTGATGCGCGTAAATATCCGCAAGGATTAAAGCCGCTCATCGATCATGTGCGCAAGCTCGGCATGCAATTTGGTTTGTGGGTTGAACCGGAAATGGTCAATCCCGACAGCGACCTGTTTCGCGCCCACCCGGAATGGGTGCTGCAACTGGCGGGGCGGCCGATGCTAACCGGGCGCAATCAACTGGTGCTTGACTTCGCAAATACGCAGGTGACGGAATATATCTTCGACAAACTTAACCGTTTGCTGCAGGCCTATCCGATCGCGTATTTGAAATGGGATATGAACCGCGATCTTGCCACCGCCGGGCATCATGGCCGCGCTGCGTATCACCTTCAGACGGAGGCGCTTTATCGCTTGCTGGCCGAGCTGCGCCGCGCTCACCCTGCAGTCGAAATCGAAAGTTGCGCTTCGGGTGGCGGGCGTGCCGACTACGGCATGCTGGCGCACACGCACCGGGTCTGGACCAGTGATTGCAATGATGCCCTGACTCGTCTCGATATCCAGCGCGGTTTCTTGCGCTTCTTCCCGCCAGAGGTGATGGGCGCCCACATCGGGCCGGCAGTTTCCCACACCACGGGCCGCCGCCATGATCTGGCGTTTCGCGCAGCGGTGGCGATGTTTGGCCACCTCGGGCTAGAACTGGATGTGCGGCTATTGGACGCCGCTGAAAAGACCGAGCTGCGCTACTGGATTTCTCTTTATAAAGAGTGGCGCGATCTGGCGCATAGCGGCAGCTTGCGGCAAGGCGGGGCGGCTGGCGCCTTGTCCTGGCTGCAGGTTAGCGCTACCGATCAGAGTGCCGTGTTGTGCGCTGTCTATCGGCGGCGCGAAGACGTGACGCGTTATACGGCGCCGCTACGTCTGGCAGGCCTTGATCCCGCCCGTAACTACCGTCTGCGCGCATTCTGCGTGCCGCATGCACCGCACTACTTGCGCCAGACCGAGCTGTTACAGGCCTTGACGGATGGCCAGCTAGTCTTGTCCGGTGCAACGTTGCGCGACTTCGGCTTGCCGCTGCCGCCGTTGCCGCCGGAGTCGGGCGTTGTCATAGGGATTACCGTCTGCGATCGGGCAGATCAAAGATGCAATGAATAGAGATGGCGCAGGCGGTAAGCGGGGAAGCCGGCATTTGTAACTTGCGGCGGCCAATCGGTTACTAGCTGTTTCGCGCTCGAAAGGCTTCGAAAGAAGGTGCGATTTTATCTCCAGGAAAATCGGAGAGGGGACAGGTCGCGCAAAATTAAACCAAAAAGGGGACTTAACGTGAAACAGAAGAAGATCAAATTGCAGTGTATGCAGGCAACGGCAGCCGCCATGCTGATTGGCGCCGTTTGCAGCCAGGCGCAAGCGCAGAACAACGTCACCATTTATGGCCGGGTCGACGCTGGTATCGATTATCAAACCAACGTCGCCCTGAAAGACGCCAACGGCAACCTGACCGGCAAGACCGGCAGCAAGCTGGCGGCGTCCGGCAACCAATGGGGCACCAGCATGATCGGTTTCAAGGGCACGGAAGATCTGGGTAGCGGACTTAGCGCATTCTTCCTGCTGGAATCCGGCTTTGACGCTACCAAGGGCACCACCAACGGCAGCGCCTTGTTCAATCGCCGTTCCTACGTCGGCTTGAACGGCGGCCTCGGTTCGATCAAGTTCGGCAAGAACCTGTTCATCGTCAATGACGTCTGGTATATCGATCCCACTGGCCAGCAATTCATGAGCACCGCCAGCCTGGTCAATGGTCGCAACTGGCCGGGGGCTAACAACGTCATCGAATACCAGACCCCGACATGGAGCGGTTTTAACGCCACTGTGCAAACCAGCTTGGGCGAACAGGCCGGCTCCACCAAAAATGGCCGCAAGGACGGTATTTCTTTGGTCTACACCACCGGCGGCCTGGAGTTGCGCGCGATTTACGACGTGATTCGCGACAACAACGGGCGTTATACGGACCTCTACAGCGCTTCCAAGGATTTGATTGTGGGCGGCACTTACACGCTCGACAAACTGAAGCTGTTTGCCGGTTACGAAAATCTCTCGGCACCGGATACCGTCGCCGCTAGCGCTGCCGACAAACTCAATCACTACTGGCTGGGCGTCAATTATGCGGTGACACCGGCGTTGACCTTGATCGGCGCCGCCTACCATAGCAAGCTCAACCACGACGCCGGCAGCGCCAGTCTGTTCGTGCTCGGCGCTAACTACAACCTGTCGAAACGGACCTTGCTGTATGCCGCCGTCGGCACCGTGCGCAACAAGGGCAACGCCGATTTCGCTACCGAGTACGACAACCCCCTGCCGGGACATGGCCAGAACGCCAGCTACATCGGCGTCAGCCATTCGTTCTGAGTTAGTGAGAGCTTCATAATTCATGACATCGCCACGGCATGAGTCATCTGGGGTCAGAGTCAACTTTCGCAGTGCTTCATCGCGAAACTTGACTCTGACCCCACATGACGGATTCGGAGAGAGACAGAGCGCACACCGCGGCTTTGTTCTTTTTAACGATGAGGCAGTACTCCGTGGCCTGCTAAGTGGGGTCAGAGTGAAGTTTCTGCAAAAGGCGCGCAGAAAGTTCACTCTGACCCCAGTTAGCTGCGCTTGTTAAGCGCAATCTGGCAAGCGCATTGTCATGTTTCATGAAACTCTCAATAAATATTGCTCGTCTCGCCGATCTTGCCGGATCTCCGTGGCTTGAGGCAATAGTTACAGTGATGCCGCTATTGCCTCTTTTTTTATGAAGATCAAATTCACGCAGAATTGACGCGGCGCTGAGCCGACGTTTCCCGACGTTTCCCGACGTTTCCATTAAGGAGAACGCAACAATGAAAATCACCAAGCTGACCACTTACATCGTACCGCCGCGTTGGTGTTTTCTGAAAATAGAAACCGACGAAGGCGTGGTCGGTTGGGGCGAACCGGTCGTCGAGGGCCGCGTGCATAGCGTGGTTGCCGCCGTCGAGGAGTTGTCCGACTACCTGATCGGCAAGGATCCGCGCCATATCGAAGACCATTGGACCGTGCTGTACCGCGGCGGCTTTTATCGCGGCGGCGCGATTCACATGAGTGCCTTGGCCGGTATCGACCAGGCGCTGTGGGATATCAAAGGCAAGGCGCTCGGCGTCTCGGTCAGCCAGTTGCTGGGCGGCCCGGTGCGCGACAGCATCCGCGTCTATTCCTGGATCGGCGGCGATCGCCCGGCCGATACCGCCGCAGCAGCCAGAGATGCGGTGGCGCGCGGCTTTACCGCAGTGAAGATGAACGGCACCGAAGAACTGCAATTCGTCGATTCCTATGAAAAGGTGGAAGCGACGCTGGCCAACGTCGCCGCAGTGCGCGACGCAGTCGGGCCGCATATCGGCATCGGCGTCGACTTTCACGGCCGGGTGCACAAGCCGATGGCGAAGATCCTGATCAAGGAGCTGGAACCGTACAAGCTGATGTTCATCGAAGAACCGGTGCTCAGTGAAAACTACGAAGCGCTGAAAGAGCTGGCGCCGCTGACCAGCACGCCGATCGCACTGGGCGAGCGGCTGTATTCGCGCTGGGACTTCAAACGCATCCTGAGCGAAGGTTATGTCGACATCATCCAGCCCGATGTTTCCCACGCCGGCGGCATCACTGAAACCCGCAAGATCGCTACTATGGCAGAAGCCTACGATGTGGCGGTGGCGTTGCATTGCCCGCTCGGTCCGATTGCCCTCGCTGCTTGCCTGCAGGTGGACGCGGTGTCGTACAACGCTTTCATCCAGGAGCAGAGCCTGGGCATCCATTACAACGAGAGCAACGATTTGCTCGACTACGTGAAGCATCCCGAGGTATTTGCCTACGATAAGGGCTATGTGACCATCCCACAGGGGCCGGGGCTAGGCATCGAAATCAATGAAGAGTATGTAAAGGAACGCGCCGCTATCGGCCACCGCTGGCGCAATCCGATCTGGCGTCACAAGGATGGCAGCTTCGCTGAATGGTAGAGATCCTGCTTGAATTTTCGACATCTTCGCTAACGCTAACGCACACATGAACTGAAACAACATGACTCATCGACTTCAAGGAAAGATTTGCATCGTGACCGGTGGCGGTCAAGGCATTGGTGCGGCAGTAGCTGACTGCTTTGCCAGGGAAGGCGCCAGCCTGGTGATTGCCGAGCTGGATGAGGCCTTGGGCGCAGCCAAGGCGCGTGAACTCGTAGCACAAGGCGCACGCGCGCTGTTTGTTGGCACCGATGTGACGCAGATCGCATCGGTTCAGAGCATGGTGGCAGCGACACTGGCGCAATTTGGAGGCGTCGATGTATTGGTCAACAACGCGGGTATCAACGTTTTCCGAGAGCCGCTAAAAACCACACTGGATGACTGGAAGTTGTGCATGTCGGTCGATCTGGACGGAGTATGGCATTGTTGTCAGGCCGTATTGCCGGCTATGCTTGACGGTGGCGGCGGCAGCATTATCAATATGGCCTCGACTCATTCCTTTTCCATCATTCCCGGTTGCTTTCCGTATCCGGTGGCCAAGCACGGCGTGATAGGCCTGACCCGGGCGCTGGCGCTGGAGTATGCGGCACGCGGCGTGCGCGTCAACGCGATTGCACCGGGCTATATTGAAACGCGCCTGAATATCGAATACTGGAACAGCTTCGCCGACCCGGTTGCGGCCAGGCAAGCCACCTGCGATCTTCTGCCACCCAAGCGCATTGGGCGTCCGGAGGAGGTCGGAATGACGGCGGTTTTTCTCGCGTCTGATGAGGCGCCATTCATCAACGCCAGCACCATCGTCATCGATGGCGGGCGATCGGTTCTGTATCACGACTAGATTCACGACTAATTCACGACTGATTGCCGTAGCACGCGCCGCCGTCTGAAACTCGATCTGGCATTGAAGTGAACAGCAATCCCAGATCGATGATCGAGGTTACGGTGTGATCGAGGTGTGATCAAGGTGTAACAAACGCAATCCCATGCGGATCCTGAAGCGCCGACGCCACGCCTATGCCGGCAACCACCGGCGTCAGATGACCGGTGGTTTTATCCAGCTGCATGACTTGACCCTGGCCGGCGCTATACGCATCGCCTTGTTTAAACGGCGCGTCCACCCGATAAGTCGTATTTGAGGCATCGGTGAACAGCATGAAGGTATTGCCGTTGGTGCCGGCGGCAGGAACGAAGCGGGTGTCGTCGACCGGTTCGGTCGGGCCGTCCTTGTCGTTATACAGCGTCAACGACAATACGCTGACCGTTTGCGCCGGGCCGGGATTGCTGATGAAAACCAGTTTGCCGTCGCTTTGGCTATCCAGCACAAGATTGCCCGATGGGTCGGTCTCCATCGAATCCGGATCGCTGAGAACTAATGGCACCAGCTTGCCGTAATTGGGATTGGTGGCGCCGCCAACCGATGGCGTAATGTCGGTTGCCATGGCGTTACCTGCCAGCACCGGAGCGACGTCAAACGTAGTGCCGTTTGGATTCAGGGTAAGCGCCACTACGGTTGGCGCCGGTGTACCTGGGGTGGCAGGGGCGGAGGCGCTCACGTAGACCACGCCGTTGATGAGTTGCATGTCGTCGAAGCCGCCGCCATGCGCGGTCGGATTGACCGTTGCAGAATACGTTTTCTGGGCTCCGGACGCCAGATCGATAATGGTTAACAGAGGGTTGCCGTCTTCGTTAGCCAATGCCCACAAAGCATTCGTGTCCTTGCGCCCCAATAAGCCGTCAACGTGGCCTGGCGCCGTATACGTCTTGATCGGGTTGCCCTTCAAATCATATTGAACGATAGCGTTGCTAATGCCCGGAACCGATCCATCCTTGACCTCGCCTGCATTTTGATAGGCAATGTAGACGCTGCCGCCGAATCGGATAATCGAATCCGGCTTGCTGGTGGCGTTGGGAGCTTTGGCAAATACAGAAAGCGAGTAACCGTTTGCGGTTGCGGTATTGGCCACTGGCGGCTGAGCCGGCGTGGTTACCGGCGCCAGCGAGCTATCTCCGCTGCTACCGCCGCAGGCCGCCAGCGACAAGCTGGCTGCGATGATGAGAAGAGAGTTTATTTGCAGGATCTTCATCTTGTTTTGACTTTCCGATAACAATCGAGAGTTGACGGTTTTCCTATCCCGGGGGCTATGCGCTGCGACATCGTCGCAGCGTTTATGCGGCCTTGTTGGTACGCAGAAATATCGGCTTGTTTTGTGACTGGATCATTACAATGGGTGCTTGCGTGCAGCCGCGCAGCAACAGAGGTCAGAGCCTAAGTTTGGGCTAAGTTCTGGCTAAGTATTGACTGATAGATTCGCAATCGCGCAGAGTTGTGCATGTGTACCTGGGTTGAAAATATTCCTTTCGTACAAATGGTTTTGATGCCGCTTCGACTCGTTTTGACTCGCTTTGACTCTGTCCGCGCTGAATACGCGGTGAATACGCGCCCATCTCCTGGATTAAAAAGATAAAGCATGAAATCGGCAAAATCATGGTGGCTGGCCGGCGTAGTAGCCGCGGTAGCAGGTTTGTACATCGTTGGCACTCAATTGGGTGTGTTTGGCCAGAGCGGCAAGAAAACCGCCGACGCGGAAAAAGCGGTGCCGGTCAAAGTTGTGCTGGCAGAGCGCAAAAACGTGCGCAGTTATCTGGACAGCGCGGCCACCGTCCAGGCGCTGAATACTGTGCTAGTGCATGCGCGGGTTGATGCGCAAATCAACAAAGTGCTGTTCCAGGAAGGCAGTAACGTCAAACGCGGGGAGGTTCTGATCGAACTCGACCGCCAGCCTTTTGAAGTGCAACTGCGCGCGGCCCAGGCCCAGAAGCAGAAAGACAGCGCCCAATTCGCCAACACCAAACATGACCTGGAACGCTACGAATTCCTGGAGCAGCGCGATTCCGGCACCAGGCAAATTCTCGACACCACCCGCGCCTTGCTCGAACAACAGCGCGCCACCCTCAGCGGCGATCAGGCGCAAATCGACATGGCGCAGCTGCAACTGGGCTACACCACCATCCGCACCCCTATCGATGGGCGTCTTGGCGCCAGGCTGGTAGACGCCGGCAATCTGGTGCACGCTAACGATACGAATGGCCTGGTGGTGGTGAGCCAGATCCAGCCGATTGCCGTGGTCTTCTCGCTGCCTCAGGTGTTGCTGCCGGTTCTGCGCCAGCAGCAGGAGAACCAGCACCAGCGCCAAGCCCTGCGCGTGATGGCCTTGGCGGAAGACGGCAAAGCTGTGCTGGACGAAGGAGAACTTACTCTTATCGAGAGCCAGATCGACGCCGCTACCGGCACCATCCGCTGCAAGGCGATCTTCAAGAATGCGCGGGAAAATCTGTGGCCAGGCGCGTTCACAGCGGTACGTGTAGTGTTGAACGAACTGCCGGATGCAGTATCGGTTCCCTCCACCGCGATCCAGACCGGAGCGCAACATCCTTTTGTGTATGTGGTGACGTCCAAAAATGTGGCTGAACCAAGAGAGGTGACGGTCGGCCCGGTAGCGGATAGCCGCACTGTGATTCTGGCTGGACTCGCTGGCGGCGAACGGGTCGTGGTGGAGGGACAGTTCCAGCTCCAGGCGGGCGCGCGAGTTGAAGTCAAGGACGCTGCGACTACGGTGTCGTCGATCAAATCTGAGCGATCAAATCTGAAATAAACAAACACTAATCTGGACTGAGATCTTGAACCTTTCCGCATGGTTTATCCGGCGCCCGGTAGCGACATTCTTGCTGATGCTCGGGCTGATGTTCATCGGCGTCGCCAGTTACACGCAATTGCCGATTGCCGGCGTGCCTCAAGTCGATATCCCGACGATTTCGGTGAATACCGATTTGCCCGGCGCCAGCGCGGAAACCGTTGCATCCTCGATTACTTCGCCGCTAGAGCGAGCGCTGGCGATCCTGCCCGGCGTCACTTCCCTGACTTCGACCAGCTCGCTCGGCGCCAGTTCGATCAGCGTGCAGTTCGATCTGGCGCGCAGCGTGGATGCCGCGGCGCTGGACGTGCAAAGCGCGATTAATGCAGCGCTGGGTGATCTGCCCAAGAATCTGCCGCACCCGCCGACCTTCGAGAAAAAGAATCCCTCGGACGCCTTGCTGATGACGATTGCCGTGTATGCCGACAACATGCCGATCGGCCAGGTCGACGACTATGTCGAGAATTTCCTGACGCCTGAGATCGCGCGCGTGCGCGGGGTAGGCGCGATCGATTATCACGGCCGCCAGAAACCCGCGGTGCGGATTCAAATGGATCCGAACCGGGTGGCGACCATGGGCCTGACGCTTGAAGACGTGCGTCAGCGGATTACCGAAGCGACTGCCAACGGCCCGAAAGGGACCTTGAGCGGCAGCCGGCAGTCCGTCACGCTGGACACCAACGATCAGCTCAGCGATGCGGCGCAATATGGCGCGATTGCCCTGGCTTCGCGCAACGGTGCGACGGTCAAAGTGCGCGACGCCGGCACCGTGCTGACCAGCGTCGAAGATGTCAAGCAAAGCGCCTGGCTAGGCCAGCATCAAGCGGTATTGATCGATGTGCACAAGCAGATCGGCTTCAACGTTAACGCCACCGTCGCCAAAATCAAAGAGGTGTTGCCCACGCTTGAGCGCAATCTGCCGCCTTCGCTGCATCTGGTGCTGCTGGGCGATCGCACCCAAACCATACGTTCATCCGTCAGCGATGTGCAATTCACGCTCATCCTGACTTGCCTGCTGGTGGTGTTCGTGGTCTATCTTTTCCTCGGCAGCGTGCGCGCAACCTTGATTCCTGCGATCGTCATTCCGCTGTCGCTGTTCGGCACCATGGCGGCCATGTACGGGCTGGGCTACACGCTCGACAACGTGTCTCTGATGGCGCTCACCATTTCCATCGGCTTTGTGGTGGACGATGCGATCGTGATGCTGGAAAATATTCTGCGGCATGTGGAAGAGGGCATGGATCCCCAACAAGCAGCGTTCACGGGATCGCGTGAAATCGGCTTCACGATTTTTTCAATGACGATCTCCCTGGTGGCGGTATTCATACCGCTGCTGTTCATGGGCGGCGTCGTCGGCCGCCTGTTCCGCGAATTTGCCGACACCGCCGCGATTGCCATCCTGATTTCCGGCGTGGTGTCGTTGACCTTGACGCCGGTGCTGTGCGCCCGCTTCCTGACAGTGCAGGGAGTGCACCGCGGCTGGTTCCATCAGCGCTGCGAGCATTTTCTGGAGCGCATGCGCCAGGGCTACGCTCGCGGTCTGCGGGCGGTGCTGCGGCACCAGCGGCTAACCTTAGGCGTGATGCTGGCGACGCTGGTGGTGACGCTTGGCATCTATGTCTACATTCCCAAGGGTTTTTTCCCGCAGCAGGATAACGGCTTGATCGCCGGCGTCACCGAAGCCTCGCCGGATATCTCCTACGCTGCGATGTTGCGCCAGATGCAATCGCTGGCGCAGCTGGTCCGGCAAGATCAAGATATCCAAAGCGTTTATTTCTGGATCGAAGGCGATCCCTCGCTCAATGTCGGCCGCTTGCTGATTGACCTGAAGCCGTTTGAACAGCGCCAGGCCTCGGTATACGAAGTCATCGATCGCATCAATAAACGGGTCAAGAATATCCCGGAAATCACGCTGCATATGCAAGCCCGCCAGGATTTGCAGATTGGCGCGCGCGTCAGCAAGACGCAATTCCAGTACACCCTGCGCGACGCCAACCTGGCGGAGCTGCAGCTATGGACGCCGCGCATGCTGGCGGCGCTGCGCACCGTTCCGCAGATTCGCGACGTCGAGGGCGATACCGAACCGACCGCGCCGCGTTTGCAGATTGCCTTGGATAGAGAGGCGATGGCGCGCCTGGGTGTCAGCACCCAGGCCGTGGACGACACGCTGTATGACGCTTTCGGCCAGCGCCAGGTGGCGAGTTTTTACACCCAGGTCAATGTCTACCGGGTGATCCTGGAAGTCGATCCGCGTTTCCAGCTCGACGAAGGCGCGCTGGCGCGTATCTACGTGCCGTCGAAGAGCGGCGTACCGGTGCTGCTGAGCGCTATCAGCAAGTTCGAGCACTCATCAGCGCCGCTGACAGTCAACCATGACGGCCAGTTTCCGGCGGCAACCTTGTCGTTCAACCTGGCGCCAGGACAAGCGCTTGGCGACGCCATCGACGCCATCAATGCGAAAGAGCGCTCGATTGCCAAACCTGCCGGCCTGACATCGATTTTTGCAGGCAGCGCGCAAGCTTTTCAAGAGTCGCTGGCCAATCAGCCTTTCCTGATCCTGGCGGCGTTGCTGGCAATCTTTATCGTTCTCGGCATGCTGTACGAAAGCTCTATCCACCCGATTACCATCATGTCGACCCTGCCGTCGGCCGGGATCGGCGGTTTGCTGGCCCTGATACTGCTGCACTACGACTTCTCTCTGGTGGCGCTGATCGGTATCATGCTGCTGATCGGCATCGTTAAAAAGAATGGGATCATGATGGTTGACGTCGCCATCGTTGAAGAAGCCGGCGGCCTGGCGCCGGAAGAGGCGATCTATCGCGCCTGCCTGTTGCGCTTCCGGCCGATCATGATGACCACCATGGTGGCGCTGCTGGGCGCCTTGCCGCTGGCGCTGGGCGCGGGCGCGGGATCGGAGTTGCGGCGGCCGCTGGGTATCGCCATGGTTGGCGGCTTGCTGCTATCGCAAGTGTTAACCTTGTACACGACGCCCGTGGTGTATTTATACATGGACCGGCTGGTGCAGCGACTACGCCGCACGCGTGCCGAGACGCCGCCTGAAGCAATCTGACCTGAATATTTCCAATTTAAAGTGGCTCGGCAAGTCTCAGTAAGTAAGTGGTAAGAGCTTATGGCCGAACATGCTTCTCTGCAGCAGATTATTCATTCAATCATTTTGCGGAGTCGACATGCACCAATTTAAATTTTCCTACCGGCTGGCTCTCGCGGCCGCAATCGGCATGGCGCTTGGCGCCGTGACAACTCTGTGCTGCGCCGAAACGGCAGTTGTGGAAGAAGCGCATCCGGTCGACGCCAGCCAATGGGGCCTGGGCGTTGGCGTCAGTTCTGAAAGCAGGCCTTACCGCGGAGTCAGCAATCACACCAGGGTCTTGCCGCTGGTATTGTATGAAAGCCGCTGGATTCATTTCTTCGGGAATACCATCGATTTCAAACTGGCGACAGTCGACCAATTCAGTTTTACATTACGTGCCAAATATGCCTTGGGCGACGGCTACAAGAGCAGCGATTCACCGACGTTGCGGGGCATGGATGAGCGCAAGGGGAGCATCTGGGGCGGCGCAACCGCCAGCTGGGATAACCCCTACGCCAGGTTATCGTTGGAATGGCTCACCGCCGGCAGCACCAAGGGTAATACCGTGCAGCTTGGTATCGAACATGGGTTTGCGATGGGCAGGTTTAAACTGACGCCGCATCTGAGCGCAACCTGGATGGATAGCAAATATGTGGGCTATTACTACGGCGTCAAACCAAACGAAGTCATCGCCGGCCGCGCAGCTTATACTGGAAAATCGACCAGCAACATCGCGTTTGGCGTGCGTGCGGACTATGCTCTGACGCCCAATCAATTGATCTTTCTCGACGTTGGCGATCTTCAGCGCGGCACCGGGATCAAAGATAGTCCCTTGGTTGACAAGTCGTCGGCACTGACCGCTCGGGTGGGTTACTTGTACAAATTTTAAGTGATGAATCAATCATGAACCGAGTCGGTCTGTTGGAAGATCATGAGCGCATGGCGCATCTGATTCGCGTGGCGCTGGCGGCAGCGGGCATCGAAGTCGATATCTATGGCCGTATCGACCACGCAGCCGATGGCTTTGCCAATGTTCCCTACGCCGTGCTGGTGATCGACCGTGGCTTGCCAGACGGCGACGGCCTTGATTTACTACGCCGGCTGCGGGCCAAAGGCGTACTGGCGCCATGCCTGATGCTGACCGCTCTCGACGCCTTGCACGATCGTGTCACCGGATTGGAAGCCGGCGCCGACGACTACCTGCCCAAGCCATTTTCGATGGAGGAGCTGGTCGCCAGGATACGCGCCTTGATGCGGCGTCCACCGCAGTTGCAAAGCCTGGTTCCCGAATATCTGGACGTACAGGTATTTCCCGAATCCAGTTGCATGCGCAGCGGCGCCGACACGGTATCGCTGGCACCTTCCGAACTACAGCTAATGCTGAGCCTGGTCCGCGCCGGCGGCCAGCCGGTGCGCCGCACCGCCCTCGAAATGGCCGCCTGGGGCATCGGCGATGCGGTGACGCCAAATGCGCTCGACGTAGCTTTGCATCGCCTGCGGCGCAAGCTGCTTGCAATCGACTCTGGCGTCGAGATTGCCAACATCAGGGGCTACGGCTTTGCCCTTCATGAGGCGCCAGATGCGGCCTAGCTTAGCGACCAGGTTAATCGTCTCTACCGCCGCCACGCTGCTGATCATCAGCGCCGTGGTTTTCGCGGCTCTGGCCGCGGTGCTGCAGTGGGGGCCGCAAATGCTGCTCAGGCAAGAGTTGCGCAGCAATGCCGAGCACCTGGTAACTGGCATGCGTTTCGACTCTGCTGGAAGGTTTGCGGGCGTTGTGCTGTCTGCGCGCAACCAATATATCTACGACGCCTTGAAATCGGATGCGATTTACTGTGTATTGGATCGGCAAGGAGCGCTGCTGACGTCTTCCGATGGCGCCAAGACACCATTGCTCCCGCTCAACACTCGTTTCGCTCCTGATGATTCTGGCATTGCCGATTTCACGCTCGTTCGCGCTGGCGCCACGCTGCACGTATTTACCAAGCGTGTCGCGCACGAAAGGCAAAATTTTTATATTCAGATAGCGCGCAGCGAGCGATTACAGGCCGCGCTGCTCAGCAATGACAGCGCAAACTTCAGAGCTGCCATCATCGCTGCAGTACTGATTGCCATGCTGGTATTTACCATCGTTGTCTGGATTACCTTCAATCGGGCGCTGCGGCCGCTGCGCAATGTATCGGAAGCGGCAAGCCGGATTGAATCGAATAACCTGGATGCGCGCTTGTCCACGGCGGACATGCCTAAGGAACTTGTGCCGCTGATGGATGCATTTAATAAAGCGCTGGACCGGCTGGAACTTGGTTATCGGACGCAGCAGGAATTCCTCGCCACGGTAGCGCATGAACTGAAGACTCCGCTGGCATTGATCAGAGGGCAAATAGAACTCGATGGACTGGCCGATCGCGATTTGTTGTTGAAGGATGTCGACCGCATGGCGCGCCAGGTACACCAGCTATTGCATTTGGCAGAAGTGAGCGATCGGAAGAATTTCCTGTTTGAAGAAATGAACGCGACGGCAGTGATCCAGGACGTAGCCGAACATTTGACGCGGCTTGCCGAACGGCTTGGCGTCTCGGTGCATCTCGCCTTGCCAAAGCAAAAAATCCTGCTTGATGCAGATGGGGCTGGGTTGTTTGTATTGGTGAAAAATCTATTGGAAAACGCTTTGCATCATTCTCCCCGCGGCAGCGAAGTAGTGATCACCGTTGCTGCCGACCTGATCTCGGTGCGAGATCGCGGACGGGGAATTACGCCGGAGGAGATGCCCATGTTATTCAAGCGTTTCTGGCGCGGCGCGAGTCGGCGCGACGAAGGCGCCGGTTTAGGATTGTCGATCTGTAAGGAGATTGCGCTTGCTCACGGATGGCAGTTGATCGTTAATCAAGACCGGCAGCCAGGAGCCGAATTCATGGTTGCCTTTGCTTGACTGCGCGGCGGTTTTCGAAACGGTCAATTGTCACAATAAAAATTACGCAACTCGCCGGGATTCTTCAATAAGTACTTCCGGATGGCGTATTGCAATATTCAATAATGTCCGCGCGGCCCCGGATGGGGCGCGGCGGCCTTGCTCCCATTCCTGTAATGTCCGGACCGATACGCCCATGAGTGCAGCGAATTGCGATTGCGACTAACCGGACTGCGTGCGTGCCTTGGCAATAGGGGAAACCGCAACGGTTGTCGAGCGCGCAGCTTTGCCTGCCTTCATGTCACTTACCGATTTGAGTAAGTCGGATTGAAATTGATCCAGTTCTTTATCCACGATGAATTTCCTCTCGAAGTTTATTTAAGAAATTGATTGGCAGCTTGTCGAATAAGAAGGGGAGCAAAAAGCAACCTTACTCTAATTTAAAACTACCCATGTTTTTGGGGACGACGTCAATCTGGTCGTTGATCAGTTTCTGTTCTTAAAAACCGTCGTCCAGACGCTTTTGCGCTTTCTGCGGATCGAAGGCGAGGCGGCCTAGTCCTTCATTCTCGGATGCAGGATATAAATAGTCCTTTGTCTTAAATCTGCCGAGATGCGCTGGTCTTTCTATCCTGTGCTTCTATACTGTACCGATATCCAGTCATCTTTCAACCAACAGAAAGGATCGCAAGTCAGCAGTTGAAATAGTAAGCGGCAATCGTATTTTACGAGTCCGTGCAAGATCGGCAGGCATGAGAAGAAGCGCGGGCCAGGGATGCTACGAACATCCAAGACCCGCTAACCACAAGTAACTTACCAGGAGTTAAGTATGGCTAAGCGCAATGATACGCGAGACAGCAACACATCAACAGTAAACGCAGCACAACGGCTCACAGTATCTTTCTATCAGGACGACAATCCCGAAACACTCTGGATACGCCTGCACGGCAGCGGAGTGGCACAGACCGACTTCAGCCCCAATGCCACCGTACGTGTCAGGGTCATGACTGGGTGTTTGATGATTACCAGTGATTAGGAGCGTCACTGACATCTGCAGCTAAAAAAGACCGTTCCTAACCCCGCGCAATGCCTGGGGTTGGGAGCGGGTTTTATTTATTCAAAGAAAAGCGAAGAGAATAAATTCAACGGCCAGAACTGCGTTTCTTGCAGTACCAGTGACCTGCACCTGTACAACCAGCCGACTATAATCCAGCCCCAATTTGAGAGCGACATAGATTAAATAAACCTGATAGGCCTAAGCTCATCAAGACAGAAAACCAGCTAAATCCGTCAGGTTCTTTATACCAAAACCAAAGAAATAGAAAAACAGCTACCAAAATGGTGGACTTCAACCAATAAAAAAACTTACTACGAAATGAATTCTCTACTTTTCGCCCGAAGAAGAGATATGTCGCAAGTAGTGAAATCAATAAGATCGCTACAATCCCAAATCCAAGACTCATTTTTCGCCCTTCATTAAATTCCAAGTGTTTTTTGCTCCCCACCAAGGATTTGTTGCTGAATCAAATAAAGGATCGATTGATCCACCTAAAGCTGTTCCATTGCCAAAAGATGTACCGACTTGTTTTCCGCCAGAAATACTTCCGGTTTTCGTTACCCAAAGCGTAGCATTCTGCATGAAAGAGCTTGTTTGACCTGACCATGCGGCTAGGTTTTGTCCATAAATACCACCGATAACACCTCCATAAGCCGAACCAATAACTCCCGCTGTAGTAATAGAGTCATGAATTGTTTTTATCGTCTTCGATTGGCTTTTTTGGAGCACTCAACGAACCGACGAAGGCGACGAAGACCGCTAGCAAGCCTATTCCAGCGATGGCCAGAAGGCTGTAAAATTCCAGAGCTCTTTTTAATCCTACGGCAATTGCAAACTCCCAGCCTTTCTCTGTGATCACAAGAATTAGCACTCCAAAGAATATCGATAAAATTGTCACTAAAAAATCACCCAATATTTAAAACGACTTAACCATTGCGCAATTGCCGGCCCGAACAAGCCGCCAAATATCCCTGACCAGAAACCGTCAAACATAATAACCTCCGACTAATGATCGCTAGACTGCTTAACTGCGCCTTGTACTGCACCACCAGCGGCTTTGCCAAACACACCACTATTAATGCGGGTAATAAATCCCGGCAGTGTCGCCCAATTTTTGAAGGTATTTGGTACGCCAGCCCAGCCCAACCAAACATCGCCGTGCTGTACATACCGGTTAAACCACCTACTGCCATTGCTGCACCTAGTCCGGGATAGGAGAAGCGTTGATCAAATCCTGCAGCAACACTTTGACCCTTCATTACTTTGTCATAAAACGCACCACCCGCAGCTCCTCCTGTATAAGACGCTCCGCCAATCGCCATCCCACTCCCCAAAGCCAGGCCCCTCGAATATCCCGCCGCCGCAGCCTTGTAAGCGGCATAGGCATCCATCGCCCCCGCACTCAACGGACCAGCACCCGCAATTGCGCCCGCAATCCCAGCGGCGCCAAGGGTGGCGTCACTTACTCCCTGCCGGATTACCTGATCCCGATTGATGGCCGCCGCAAGGTCTGCGGCTGATGGGGTATTCGTCCCACCAAATCCAGCATACATAGCCGGATTAGCCTTCTGATCTGGTGTCGCATAGAACATATAACCCGGCCCACTAGCGCCATCGGCAGCAAGCATGCCTTTCGCTTGACTTAAAAATGCACTGGCGTCTTGATCCCATGCGCCGGGCGAACCATTCTGTACTTGACGATCTCCCTGCGCAGTCAATTCCTGTACCGCCTGATCATAGTGAATTCCCTTTTGTGTTGCGTAGCGCTCCGCATTATTTTTGATCCATGTTTCTTCTGTTGGACGCAACTGTCGATTGTTGGCACTCACCAAGTCGGACGCTTACTTTTTATTTTTTAGGTTTGCTCAATGAACCTACGAATGCTACAAAGACAGCTAGCAAACCGATTGCTATTGGTGCAAAAATTCCAGCAGGTTTTGATAGCAAATTAATAGACCTTTCAAACGCAACGGTGACACCGTACTCTAAACAATCTTGAATAAAAGAAGCGACATGAACTGTTACTGTAGCCACTACGAAAATTACCCAATACTTAAACCGGATCAACCATTGCGAAATTGCAGGGCCGAACAAACCACCAAATATGCCAGACCAAAAGCCGTCAAACATTATGCCTCCCGATTATTGATTAGCAGACGAATTAATGGCGCCTTGTGTCGCACTGCCAGCAGCTTTGCCAAATACGCCGCTGTTAAAGCGGATTATAAATCCCGGTAGTGTCGCTACGTTTTTAATGGAATTAGGGATGCCCGCCCAACCGAACATGGCAGTACCATACATCCCAGTTAAACCACCTATAGTCGTTGCAGCAGCTAGGCCGGAATAGGAGAAGTGTTGGTTAAAGGCGGTATAGAAATCTTGATCGCTACGCATTCCTGCATATATAGCTGAGCCTGTATAAGACGCTCCACCAACCGCCATTCCCGTTCCCAAAGCCGCCCCCTGAGAATACCCAGCCGCCGCAGCCTTATAAGCTGCATAGGCATCCATCGCCCCCGCACTCAACGGGCCAGCACCCGCAATTGCGCCTGCAATCCCAGCAGCGCCAAGGGTGGCGTCACTTACATCCTGCCGGATTGCCTGATCACGGTTCATCGCGGCGGCGATGTTGCTGGCCGAAGGGGTATTCGTCCCCCCGAATCCCGCATACATAGCCGGATTAGCCTTTTGCTCCGGCGTCGCATAGAACATATAGCCCGGCCCGCTAGCGCCATCGGCTGCCAACAAGCCATGTGCCTGACTTAAAAATGCGCTGGCGTCTTGATCCCATGCACCCGGCGAACCATTCTGTACCTGACGATCCCCCTGCGCCGTCAGCCTCTGCTGCGCCTCGTCAACGGAAATGCCCTTTTGCGTTGCGTAGCGCTCTGCATTATTCTTGATCCAAGTCTTCTCATCCGGATGCAACTGCCGATTGTTAGCGTCGACGGCCAATCCCATCCCCGCACCAGCCGTGCTACCCCCACTCATCAACGCCCCCATGCCTGCCGCAGTCCCAAGCGCAATCGTTTGTGACGTGAGGATTGCAGTAGTCGGATCAACCCCAGCGTTAATCAAGCCGTCACGGACATTGTTTTGCAAGTCGGTGAGTAGTGGAGCCGCGCTGGCCGTTGCACCGGCCCCCAATGCTCCTGCAACGCCGCCACTCAAGGCCCCAGTGGCGGTATGCAAGGCGATCCGATACACGCCGCCTTCATCCCATTTCCTGGCGTCGGCCATCAGCTCGGCCCGTTTATCAAGATCGGGTTCGTTCTTCGCCTGATCGCGCAGATCGCTTGCCCGTCCACCCGCAAAGGTGGCGACTGCTTTCGGTGCTTGCTGGCTGAAGGCTAGCGTGATCTGGGTTTGTGCATCGATATCCTTTTGCACTTTGTCCTGGTCGAAGATTTTACCAATCCCGGTTTCCTTGTCGCCGGTACGGACACTGGTATTACCCGCAATGCCGCTAATCCCGCTCTGGCTGGTGCTGCTGGCGTTGCCGCTGTCGAGACCG
>NZ_DATMRK010000047.1:0-280695 GCF_035566375.1 Collimonas sp. | reverse complement strand
CGCTTTGCTTGAACTTGAAAAGAACAATTCAGCATCGATCCCAGAACTATATTTGAAGAAATTTTACGGCCTCAGACTTGCCGTTCAACGTCATGGCAAGCCACAACTGACCGGAAAAGGCCGGGCCTACCTGGCGGACTTCCGCAAAGTGTCCAATGACCGCCAGGATCACACCACGCTCATATATTCGTAAATTCGGATGTGGTAGCGCTTCCGTCCTTTCCAGCGGGACGTTACGTCCATATAAGGAATAAGAAAATGAAACCATCGGCGGCAAAAACAAGGGGATTTGCGCTCGCGCGCTTTTCAGCACTGGCACTTTCCTTGGCATGCATCGGCATGGCGGCGCAGGCAGCTGCCGATACCTCAACCTGGGTATCGACCAAGACCGAGGCGTTCCTGCCACAGGTACTGACGCACGACAGCACTGGCGCCGCAATCACCGCGGACAAGGTTGCGGTTGATATGGTGCAAGGTGAAGAGAAGAGCGTCACTGTCAGCCTGCAACTGCGCAACAAGGCGCAACTGGACAACTTCGTCAAAGAACTCTACACGCCAGGCAGTCCGGTGTATCACCAGTTCCTGACGCCAGCGCAGTTCGCCGCCCAGTATTCGCCTACGCAGGCACAAGTGGACGCCGTCACCGCGCACTTGAGCAAAGCCGGCTTCAAGAATATCAACGTTAGCTCGAATCGCTTGCTGGTGAGCGCCGACGGCACCGCCGCCACCATCAAGCAAGCGTTCAACACTTCCCTGAAACGTTTTACGCATGAAGGCCGCGATGTGTTCGCCAATGAAACGGCAGCCCAGGTTCCGCCGGAACTGGGGGCCGTCATCGGCTCGGTGCTGGGCCTGCAAAATGCGGCGCTCCACCATGTGACGCACAGCGGCGTGCACAGCGCGCAGAGGAGCATTGTGCAAACCGTCGCCGGCACCGAAACACCGCACACGCCGGTGCAATACCCAAGGATCTATAACGCTGTCACCACGCCAGCCGCTTCCAACGCAGTGGTCGGTACGATCGCCGCAGGCGACATGACGTATACCCTGAATGATTTTCAGACCTTCCTCAACAATAATCCGAGTCTGCCGAGGCTGACGCCAGCCGTGGTCTACGTCGGCGCCAAGAGCTCTGACGAATCCGGCGAAGTCGAATGGGCGCTGGACAGCCAGGTGATCTACGGCGCTGCGGGCGGCGTCAAGCAACTGATTTTCTACACCGCCAGCTCGCTGCAAGATGCGCCGCTGTACGCTACCTATAACGCTGCCGTAACCGCCAACGTCGCCAGAGTGATCAATGTTTCACTGGGCGAGTGCGAGGCTGCGGCCAAGGCGTCCGGTGCACAAGCAGCCGATGACGCCGTGTTTGAACAAGGCGTGGCGCAGGGGATCACCTTCTCGGTCGCCTCTGGCGATGCCGGTCCTTACAACTGCGATACCGATTCCCAAGGCAATCCCGGCGTGGCAAATACCACTACCAAGCAAAAGACCTATGACGTGAGCGAACCTGCCAGCTCGCCATATGTGGTTGCTGTGGGCGGCACAGCGCTGTTTACTACTTCGACCGGCGCCTATAACGGCCAGGCGGTGTGGAATGAAGGCAGCGCTGCCACCGGCGTCGGCAGCGCCGTGCGTATCTGGTCCACTGGCGGCGGCTTCAGTAAATATGAGATTGCGCCACTCTGGCAGATTTTAAGCATTGTCGGCATCGGCCACCTTACACGTGGTTTGCCTGATCTTGTTTTCGATGCTGCATCGGCCAGCGGCACCTACATCTACGTCACTGCCGCGAACAACGGCGGCACCGCAGCCGGCGTGGTCGGCGGCACCAGCATGGCGGCGCCGATATTCGCCGGCTTCTGGTCGCGCCTGGAGTCGGCGCACGGCAATCATCTGGGTTTCCCTGGCTCGGCCCTGTACGCTGCAATCCCGTCGCACCCGAATCTGGTCTTCCCTGTGACTAGCGCCACGGTGGACGGCGATGCGGTTGAATACAACGGCTGGAGCGCGACTTATCCAGGGATGAAGGCTGCGGCCTCGGGATGGAGCGCGGCAACCGGCTTCGGCAGCTTGAACGTCGACAACCTGAATGCCTACATCACGGCCAACCCGGCAGTTTTCCCAGTCAAATAAGGGATGACGCCGGCCTTACCCCAGCGAGAACAGTCAATTTCAAAGTAGTGGCCGGCGTTTTTGAGCGCCCTTGATTTTAATTGCAAGTAAGGACGCTCATAGCTTCAATCCGGCCCGCGACATTTGGTCGCGCAATTCCTTGGCACGCGTTAGCTCCAATGTGTCGCTGAAAAGCGCCTTGATCTCGGCCGGTTTGGCGTCAAACTCCTGCTCTTTAAGGCGGTAGCCGTATCGTGTCAATGTCAGCTCAAGGTCGTCAATCTGTTGCGAAAGCACGCTCTCAACCATTTCGTCGGATGCCGGTTTCTCGCCGATGAACGGATAGGGTTCGGTAAAAATAGCCAGCTTGAACTTCCCTGCCTTCAGCCGGTACGCGAGTTCGTCCACCGGGATGGGATGCGAAAAAAAGTAACCTTGTAGTTCATCGCACTTCATTCTTGATAAGAAATCACTTTGGTGCGCCGATTCAATCCCTTCTGCGACCACCCGCAATCCGAGCGAATGGGCGAGCTTGACTACGGCCGCGACAATGGAGCGCGCTTGCTCGCTATGCTCGATATCCTGTACGAACGAACTGTCAATCTTCAATTCGTCTACAGAAAAACGGCGCAAGTAGGACAGGCTTGAATAGCCAGTTCCGAAATCGTCGATAGCGACTTTTACCCCTAGAGTTTCAAGACGCTTGAGTACCTCGAGTGTCTGTGCCGCATCATTCATTGCTGCCGACTCCGTGATCTCGAGCGTAAGCTGCCTGGCTTCGATCTGATATCGCGCTAGCGATTCTCCGATCTGGTCGAGCAGGTCCGGCTGGCGCAATTGCAGGACCGAGAGGTTGACCGCCACGGGAATCTTCCAGCCGCTATCGAGCCATGCCCGCATCTGCCGGCAGGCATCGTTGATCACCCAGGTTCCAATGGCAACAATCATGCCGAAACGTTCGGCAATGGGAATGAAGTCATCAGGAACGACCAGGCCGCGTTCGGGATGATGCCACCGTATTAATGCTTCTACCCCAAGCATGTCGCTACCGTTCGGTGCGAGCTTGGGCTGGTAAAACAACTCGAACTCGCCGTGCTCTAAGGCGTGACGCAAGTAGCGCAAATCAGCTATCAATCCCGCAGCAAGGGCGGTGGTTGCGGCGTCGTGAAAGCGATAGGTATTTTTTCCGTCTGCTTTAGCGCTGTACATTGCGGTGTCCGCGCAGGTAAGCAGGTGTTGTTCGTCATCAGCGTCGTCTGGAAACACCGCGATGCCGATTGATGCCGACAGCTGTATCTCCTCGTGCTCCAGTATGATAGGCAAACTCACGACTGCCTGGATGCGTTGCGCCAGCAGGGCGAGTACGCTGCGCTCTTTGACCATTTCCATCATGTCGACGAGGACGACAAATTCGTCGCCGCCGATCCGGGCGACCGTTTCCGATTCGCGAATAGTGGCAGTGAGCCGCTTTGCGATCAATTTCAGCACCTCGTCGCCAGCATGATGACCGAGCGAGTCATTGATGGTCTTGAAGCCGTCAAGATCGACGAACAATAATGCGATGGCGTGGCCATTGCGGCGTGCGCGCGCGACTGCCTGCTTGAGACGGTCCGCGAGCAGCAACCGGTTCGGCAATTGCGTCAGCCCATCGAGAAAAGCAATCCGTTGCAGTTCGGTATTGGCTTGTTTGAGTGACGACATCAGCGTCGCTGTTCGCGATTGCAGTCGTGCATCGAGCGTCGAAGTTACCAGTGTAACGATCAGCAGGCTCATGGTCGCTCCGCCGATCAGCAGCGCAAACCAGGTGTTGTCGAGCGCGCTTGCAGCGCGGCAGATGCTACCGACGGGAAAATTTGCCGCCTGCATGCCGCTGTAATGCATACCGGCGATCGCAAATCCCATTACCGCGGCCGCGCATGCTTGCCACACCAGGCGACTTCCGCCCTGGCGGTCGCGCATCCAGAAAAAGATCATTAAGGATGCGAATGAAGCGATCATGGCGATGGCTACCGAGATGGCTAACCAGCCTCGATGCCAGTCGATGCCTGGTTCCATCTGCATGGCGAACATACCCGTGTAGTGCATCACGGATATGCCGGTACCCATCGCCATTCCTCCCACCGCGACCTGTTTCCAGTTTACCTCGGTCCGGTTAGCAATCGAAAGTGCGACCCATGATACCGCTACGGCCGCGACCCACGACAGAGCGGTAATAAAGAATTCGTAACCGAGCTGGATCGGCAACGAGAATGCGAGCATGGCTACGAAGTGCATCGACCAGATGCCAGTACCCATTGCGATCGAGCCGCCCACCAGCCAATAACGCGCTGTGGCCGCGTCCGCGGTGTGCACGCGTCGCGCCAGATCCAGAGCGATGAAAGATGAGAACATCGCTACGATCAGCGACAGGGTGACAAGGCGAGGGTCGTACGTCGTTACCAGATAAACGTGGTTCATTTGAGACTCCACAGTTTGTTTCCTCGGAAGTTCCCCCGATCTGATCAGCACTCATTGGATGTCCGACCTAAGTCGAACTTACAACTCAATATCAATTATTTGTACGTGGTGGTGTGTCGATCCAGTTTTGTCGAGTAACCCTGCTAGCTTTTCCGTTGAAGTGGAAATAATTTATACAAATAACTTCGTGTAGCACGATAACGGCGCCCGAGTTTGTCGAGGACAATTCCAGGTGTCCCCTCCAACAGAGCTAATCGGAAAATCATTGGAAACTGCTTGATCTGACTAAAAAACTCACTGAAAGCGATTTCAATATGCGGTACAGATGGTAAATAATTAAATTTCAGTATAGCAACAATAAATATGGTTGCAATGCGGCATTATTGTCAGGGAAATCGCGTTATGGCGCCCTTATAAGGCAGTCTCAGGAGCCGCTGTTGCAAAAAACACGCAACATTGGTGGCATAACGAAAGGTGGCGAAAGACTAGCCGCAGCTTGTAAAGGGCAATGGATTTAAATGATGTATTGTGCGACGCACAAATCCGATTGCAGATCTTTGTTGTCAGATGTCTAGCTGGTAGTGATGGCTTTTGCCATCACAATTTTTGCTGTGCGATCTAGGGGGGCTGTTATTCCTGATGATCACAGTTGCGATAATTCTTTCGATCTGAAGCACACGCGCACACGTGTTGAGTTACTCGTGTCGCATCTCGTTTTGCATCTCGTTTTGCATCTCGATTTGCAGCATATTCATTTTGTTGTGAATTTTCCAATTGATAATGTAATATGCCTTCTTTTTCCATGTGGCAATCCATTTTCGGTTTCGCCATTTTCCGGCCTGTAGCTATACAGCTAAATCAATTGAAATGAATGAGCTTAAATGGACGATGTATCTTCCACGCAAAACAGCGTGAGTAATGCCGCAAACCTCGGCACTCTGCCGAAATCCCATGCTCGCAGATGGCTTGCCGCCATGTTGGTAGTCCTCTTCATATTGCTCACCACAACGGTGTGGTATTCGGTTGATCAATACAACGGTATGCAACGCAACGATGAATTGGTTGATGCCGAATGGAGCCACATGTTGAATCAATACGCTCGCCGTACCGATCTGATTCCGAATCTGGTTTCAGTGGCCAAATCTTATGCCACTCATGAGTCGACACTGTTCGCTGAGATCGCGGCTGCGCGCGGCCGGCTTGCCGCTCTTCCGACCTCTCCAGAAGACAGCCGAGACCCGCGCGCCGTTGCGCAATTCCAGCAAGCACAAGATCGATTGTCTGCACCGCTATCTCGACTATTAATACTTGCAGAAAGTTATCCGGACTTGAAGGCTAGTGAACTGTTTAGAGACTTGATGGTGCAGCTGGAGGGGACGGAAAATCGTATTTCCTATGCGCGTCAACGCTACATCGCAGCCGTCGCTGAATACAATCTCATATTGCGCCGCTTTCCAAGTAATTTGATCGGGAAGTGGGCCGGCTATAAGGTTAGAGCAAATCTCAGCGCGGGAAACACTTCGGCGCTGCCTCCTGTACCGAAAGTAGAGCTGGAATGATGCTGCGTAAATTCTGGATCTTTGTAGCGCTGATATGTTGTGCTGCTGCTTATGCGCACGCAGCTGAAAATGATCAGCAAACTGAGGAAGCCTTTCCTATTCCAGATCGTTACCAGCTGGTCAACGACTATCTTGATGTCCTCGACATGTCGAAGAGACTGGAGATAAGCAAAAAGCTCCAGGCATTGGAGAAGCGTAACGGCACCCAAATTGTGTTCTTGTCGGTACCGTCTGTCGGCGCGGATGGTCCTTACCCCTATGCGGTGAAAGTGGCTGAAAAATGGGACATTGGGAACAATGGGCAAGGCAACGGGGTATTGTTTTTGGCAGCCCAGGGCTACGGTCCCGTTATCTTGACGGGGCCCGGCATTGCTGGCGCGCTCCCCGACGCAAAGCTCGCACAAATCGTCAGAGAACTCATAGAGCCGCGTTGGAAAAAGGAAGAATTTTCCGAGGGCATTGAGGGTGCTATCGACGCCATGATTCTAGCCGCGCAGGGGGAGGACACCAAAACTGCATCCTATGAGTATCAGGCTGCCCAGGTCGCTCCCAACCAACCGAAGTATCTCTTGATCGGGGCGCTGGTCTTGCTTGGCGCCGGCTACGCGGCGGTCCTATTCTGGCTTCGAAGCAGAAAGAAAAAGCATATCGGGAAAAAGCATATTGGCGTATTTATCATCCTTGCCTGTGCGATTTATTTCGCTTTCGCCTGGAAGACAGACTTGGAAAAATTGATGCTACCGGTAAAGACCCATGTGGAGTCACAGGCTGGCAATCGATTCGTTGCAGTCGACCCTGCCAAATTGCCGATTACCCCAAAAGATCTGGCAGAGCCCGGGTTGACCACGGTCGTGTATTTCCATGACGATACCTGCGAAGCATGCATGCAACTGGATCGGAATCTAGCTGATTTTCTGCGCGTTCGTCCGGATGTCGCCGTGCGCAAGATACCTATCAGCAAAGGGACTAACGCATACTCGGAGGCGATCAGGGACTACCAAACGAGAATCTACAAGGCGCCTTTTATTTTGATTTTTGGCGGCAATGGTAAATTGATTGCCGCAGATGATCGCACCGATTCGACTGGTGAAGACCTTCTCAAGCGCTGGATGGCGTTAGAACTGGTGCAAGCCGCATACCGCAAGTAGTCATCAAAATTTACATAGAGGTAAAACTTCATGATTAAACTTCCAATCTATCAAATTGACGCTTTTACGGATCAGGTATTCAAAGGTAATTCTGCCGCGGTAGTACCTCTCGAGAGTTGGCTGCCGGACGCCGTGATGCAATCAATAGCGCTTGAAAATAATCTCTCTGAAACCGTATTTTTTGTTCGCAGTGCTGAAGATGCTTTCGAAATACGATGGTTTTCGCCACTCAAGGAAATTGATTTTTGCGGGCATGCGACGCTCGCGAGTGCGTATCTGATATTTCAAAAAAACAAAAATATGCCTGTCATTAAATTTCTGACAAAGGCAGTTGGAACCCTGTCTGCCGTCAAATTGCAGGATGGGTCGATAGAAATGAGTTTTCCGAAGCGCAGCCCGGAGCAATTGGAAACGATACCTTCAAGTCTGCTCGAAGGACTCTCCATCAGACCAAAAGAGGTGCTGAAAAATCAGCAGGCTTACTTCGCGATTTATGAAAATGAACAGGAAGTAAAGGCTGTTGTGCCGGATCTGCAAAAGCTCATTGAACTTGGCCCATTGGATGTGGTGGTGACAGCGCCAGGGAAATATCATGATTTTGTCTCACGTTATTTTTGGCCTGCCAATGGCGGCGAAGAAGACCCGGTGACAGGCTCAATACACGCCGGTCTTGCGCCGTTTTGGGCTGCTAGGCTAGGGAAAAATAATCTGGTGGCACTGCAAGTATCACGTCGTACCGGATTACTGAAATGCCGTGTTGAAAATGATCGCGTTTATGTTTCTGGGGCGGCGGTTCAATACCTGGAGGGAACGATTGAAATCCCGTCAGCCTGATCGCGCATGCGTGGAAAGCGTCTCGGCGAGGTGCGTTGTTTTGCCTTCGCGCTATCGAATCAAGCGTTTTGTAAACCTGCGGCCTCAGTCAGCAGCCATGAACGAAACGCCATGATCCTGGGATTTTGCGCGGAAGCTTTTGGGCACACCAACCAATAGGCATAGTCGTTTTTCAGGCGCTGCTTATACGGCGTCACCAGCCGGCCGGCGGCAAGATCGTCGGCCGCTAAAAACAAACGGCCCAGCAATACGCCATGGCCATCGATCGCGGCTTGCAGCGCTAGCCCGCTATCGGTAAAACCCGCGCCTTTGCGGGCGTCTACGGCCGACGCATCGACCAGTTCCAGCCATCTCGGCCAGCCGTCCCGCGGCGCATCATGCAGTAGTGCGTAGTGGCGTAAATCGGATGGACTCTGCAACGGCTTGTGCGCGACCAGCGCCGGGCTGCACATCGGTGTGAGCCACTCCTGGGCGATGAGATCGGCCTGCAAGCCGGGCCAGCGGCCATTGCCCAATCTGATGCCGAGATCGATTTGCTTGTCTGAAAAATCCCAACTTTCCTCCGTACTGAGCAAATCCAGCTCGATATCCGGATGCGCGGCATGGAATCGGCTCAAGCGGGGCATCAACCATTTTGCTGCAAAGGACGGCAGCACCGTGATGCGCAGCGAACCGGTTGCCGACTGATTCGTCAAGCGTTCGGTTGCCGCGGCCAGGCGATCCAGGCCATCGGCCACGCCCGGCAGATACGATTTTCCGTCGGGCGTCAGCGCCAGCGTGTGGCCGCGCCGCTCAAACAGCTTAAATCCCAACCAATCTTCCAATTGCTTCACCTGGTGGCTGATGGCCGCCTGCGTAACGTAGAGCTCTGCCGCAGCGCGCGTGAAATTTCGATGCCGGGCGGCTGCTTCAAAGGCTTTCAGGGATGTGAGTGGGGGCAGTCGGCGCATTGCTCAATCAATTTTTCTTATCGAAGGCATGAGAATACTTCGTTTTGTAAAAGCAGGTTACTGCGTTTTAATTTGCCTCTGCAAACGAGGTGTATTCCCAGATTTCTGTCGCCAATGACCAATGACCAATAAAGGAAAGTGAAATGATCACAATCGAGACATGGATACTCATACTAGGATTTTCAGTCCCGATGGTCATCAGTCCCGGCCCTGGCAATACTATCCTGGCCGCAGCCGGCGGGAAATTCGGAATCAGGGGAACCATCCCGTTCTGGCTTGGATTCGAGACGGCAAATCTGTTCTGGTGCCTGGTTTACGGCCTGGGTCTGAGTGAAGTATTCAGGCAGCATCCGTTCCTGCACGAGACCTTCAAATGGGCCGGTACGCTCTATATCCTGTATCTGGCCTACGGCTTTCTGCAGTCGTCCTTGCCTGCAAATCAGAAGGAAATGAAGCCGCTCGGTGTGATCGATGGATTTGTATCGGTTTCATTCAACGTGAAAATTCATTCGATGATCCTGGTGATGTTTTCGCAATTCCTGAACCCGGCACTGCCGCTGCTGAACCAGGTTATTCAGATCGCTGCCGTATTTCTTGCCGTTTGCGTCGCCTGCCATTTTCCCTGGATCTACGCCGGACAAATCCTTTTCAGTCGAATCAAGAGTGCGCGATCAATCAGGCTGCAAGGTTTTGTGTTCGCCGCCTGCATGCTGCTCGTTGCTCTGTTCGTGGCGCTCTCCTAAGACCTGTTTTTGGAATATCTCATGCACAGCGGATCACCGCCCCTTCGAATCACCCCGGAATTGCCAAGCTACCCGGTTGCAGTGCCGCGTCGGCGGTACCTATTGGCCCGGCTGCTGCATAGGGTCATAGCGTGGTGGGAGCAACGGCGGACTCCACCAGAACCGACACTCAGATATCTGGTGCGCACACACGATCTGAGCGATCACACCTTGCGTGACATTGGATTCCTGGACTCGTTGCCGCCGCGCGACAACGCGCGCACGCATACTATTTATTGAAGCATGCCGATCGGTGTCCTTGATGCGGCAAAGCGATCTATTTTTGGGGCCGATATCTCGGTATCTGTATGAGGCGAGTCATATCGCCGTATGCGCCGTAAGCGGTTCACGCGGTGCACGAGGTTCATGGCTTGGGTGTTCAATCTATCGTCACGGCAGTTGCGGCAGGTATGCTCGGATGAAAAACACCAGGGTGATGCAAGTCGTCAGCAACAATGTTGCTGCGCGAATCACTTTCGCAGGGGCGCGGCGACCGATTTGCGCCCCTCCGTAGCCACCGACTATTGCTGCAACAAGCATGGCAATCGTTTCCGGCCAGCGAACAGCATTAGCCAGGATGAAAGTAACAACCGCTACCGCGTTGGCGGCGCTGACGAGTAGCGTACGAGGGGCGTTCAAGCTCTTCAGATCACGCTTGTCCAACAGGCCCCAGACGGCCATCATCATGATTCCCACAGCGCCGCCGAAATAACCGCCGTAGACGCCTAGTCCGAACTGGATCGCCAAAACCACCGATGGCCTTATCCGCCAATGACGGCGCAGCAATTCGCCGATCTGGCGTCCGAAAGCCAGCGCCAGACTGGCTAACAGAAGTAGCCAGGGGAGCACGAAATTGAAGGTTTTTGGAGATGTGCACAAGAGCAAAACCGCCCCGGTCAAACCGCCAACGAGCGTGGTCAATAGCAGAGGCCGCAGCGATATCGAGCCCAGCGGCCCGAGCCCGTCGCGATAGGCCCACGCGCTGGCAACGCCGCCAGGAAACAAGGCCACCGTACTCGAAGCATTTGCCTGAACCGATGGCAGGCCTACGGCGATTAATGCAGGCAGGCTGATGAACGAACCTCCGCCAGCCAGGGCATTCATTGCGCCAGCTATTAAACCCGCCACGGAAACTAACAAAAATTGGTTCATGCGAGGCATATTAATTGCAAAATTGCGTGTTCACAATCTGGCATTGGCATCGCTAAGCGAGCGTGTCTCAGGGATGGGGATTGTGACGGCCGATTTCCCTGAGGTGCGATCGCCTGGCCCGGTATGCCATACCGGGCTAAGGTCTTTACCTATCTTAGTTGTGGAGGGTCGAACGGCGCACTAGTCGTGGCGGGGGAGTTGGGAACATTCGAGGTCGTGCCTGCTACGGCACGGACGCACAAGAGGGTAGATGCGGCTTCAGGGCGTATGTAACACAGGGGGTACCTCTCGTGATTCCAGCCGGCTGGGATTGGCTGTGTCGTGATGCCGACCACGACGTCTGGGATCAGCGTCACAGGAAATGTACCGCAGGTAACTACTTTTGGTTGAATAAGCTTTTGTATATCAGCGACGACTTCGGAAGTGTCTTTTGCGTTGCACAGATGATATGTGACAGAGAATACAGCGCCACCCTTCGCTGCCGCTTCGCTGGGCAGCGTACATTGCCCTTTGATTGTAAATACCTGGCATGAGGCCAGTTTCGCATAGTCAGAGCTAGGCTCCGGTTTCCTTACGCTGATTCCGTTGCATTCAAAATTGTAGCAGTGGCAGATTTTCAAACCCGATACGCCGCCAGGTTGTCCGCCAGTCGAAGGGACGGAGGGAATCGGCTGCACAGGGGGCCTGACAGAGGGCGGCAAAACACAAGGTCTTGGGCAACACCTGCGGATACAGTTACTAGCCTTGACATTATTCCATTGTCCACAGCAATTCCGCACAAAGTTGTCGGCTGGCGTTGCGATGATGACTACGGAAAAGGAATCACACCCCGACGGCAGAACTGCACACGGAAAATTTGTGTGATCCCAACCTGGTGGTAAAGGACCCCGTGTTACGTGAATCGCGAAATCCTTGACTTTGCATGTGGGATAGCTGGTGCAGGTAAAGGTTTGCGTTGGAAGCAAGGTCGAGCAGTCGACAAGAACATTATTGTTGTTATCAACAGCCACCAACAGGAATGAGACTGCGTAGCTCATGTGATAGTAGCTACTGGCGTCAGCTGAGTTTATGCCGATGCATTGCGACGAGATAATCAGTTTCTTGCAATCCTCGAGTTTCTTGTATCCAGGATCCGGATCCTGCACCTTGGTATCGATAACCTCAAAATCAATTGCCATGAAAGCCTCCGAGTTTGAAAACATTGGAAAAATGTCGCAAGCAGATGGAAAGATTTCCGGGCGATGCATCTGCCAATCATTCTCCGGAACTCTTTGAGGGTTCTGGCCCGATAACGGTTATTAGCGTCCAACAATGTTTAACGGTGAAATAGGGATACACCTTTGTCGATGCGTTTTCTACTGGCAGTATTGATAGTTGCCGGAGGGGGGGATGTGGGATAGCAGGGCTTGGGCAGCATCGGCCGGCAGCCGCACGATCGAGACGTAGCCAAGCGACGGATCGTCAGTGCCCATGACGAAACCGGCGAGGCCTTGGTCGTAGATCCGCGGTCGGTTTTCATCGCAGACGTAGTAGAGCTGGCGTGCTGACCATGCGCCGGAGGCGTTGTGTCCGGTTGTTCGGAGGAGGAGGTATGGCGCTATGCACTTCAGCACGGCCATTTCCTGGTTGCAACATCAGTCATCTAATGGCCATTGAGGCGATGTCTGGCATACCGCGAAACAGTTCGAATGGCTAGCGTGTCCGTGCATCGCATTGCGCGTAGATAGTCAATTGTTCCCGGATAGCAGTGCAACTCTGGCCGGCAACTCCGCTTTCAGAAATTCTATATATGCCCGTACAGCTGGGACGAGGCCGCGGCGGGTCGGGAATACCAGGCGCACCTGTCCCGCCGGAGGGTGCCAATCGGGTAGCACACGCTGCAAAGACCCTTGTGCCAGGTCCTCAGAGCATATGTGGCGCGGCAAAGCTATCACTCCCATATGCGCAAGTGCTGCCTTTTTAAGAAGCCGGATGTTGTCGCTTCTCATGCGTGGCTTTAAGGTAACCGCTTGTTGTTCGCCGGCCTGGTTCAGCATTCGCCAAGCCGGCGATTCTTCCTCCATGCCAAATACAAGCGCGTCCAGCGGGGCCAGATCGGCCGGGCATTGCAACTGCCCGGCACGTTCTATAAAGGAAGGGCTCGCATATAGCCCCCACGGGGTTGAGCACAAATTGGTTTGAACTAAACTTGAATTCTCCAGTGCCAGCGCATTAATCCGCAAGGCTACATCTATCCTCTCTTCGATCAGGTCTACATTGCGATTGGTAATCTGCGTCATAACCTGGACTTTTGGATACATGGCCATGAAGCGAGGCAAAAGATCGCTCAGAATCAAATCGACCATGCCTTCCGGAGCGCTAAAACGTATAACCCCCACCGGTTCGACCAAGGTGCGTTGCACGACATCTTCGGCAGCATGGGCCTCGACGATCATCGCCACACAATGCCGGTAGAACTCGGCGCCGACGTCGGTGAGCGCGATCCGGCGGGAGGTCCGGTGCAGCAATCGGACGCCAAGCAATTTCTCCAGCTCTGCTGTACGCCGGCTCAATCTGGATTTCGGTATGCCCAGAGCGTCTGCCGCCGCTGTGAAGCCGTTGCTGTCAACAACCTGTACAAAGAAATACAGGTCATTGAGGTCGATGGTTAATTTGTTCATCAAAATCCTGTCTTATCGTTCCATATGCGGAACAGAAGATCGCATTTTAGCTAATTTATCTTAATTTTCTTTGCGCATAGTATCGATCACACGGTAAGACATGCTGGAAAGCAAGTTTCACAGATTGCCGACACCGTCGCCATCCCGGCTCATATTTCTACTGAAAGCGCAAATGAACATTTCAAAAATAGTTATTACTGCAACTCTTGTCGCGGCCACGGGCGCCGCTTTTGCTGAAGCAAGTTATCCGCCAGAAGTTTCGTTTGTCTCGAGCAAGACTCGTGCAGGGGTTATCGCTGAATTGAAGCAGGAAAGTGATGAGGACGGTCTGAACTATGCTGCCTCTGCCCCTCCTGTTCTACAACCTGCCGCATCGACTAAAACTCGCGCCGCAGTAAAGGCCACGTTGAACGCCGATGCAACTATTGCGAATCGAGAGCTGGATGTGCTCCGCATAAACGTTGGCCATTAAACAGATAATTGATAGGCAAGCCACGCGAATAGAGGAATGTGGTGATGCGCTACGCGTGTCACCACGGTATTGAGCTATGTTTTCCTCAGCTATCTGCTTCAGCATCAGATCTTCCGCTAAGTCAGTTGATGCTGTAGTGGCTTCAAAGTAAATCTCAACTCACATCACAATCCATTAAATATTGAAAAACTATGCAAACTTCATCTGTACTGCATCGCATTGGCCGTACCCTGCTTGCCTCACTGTTCGTCATTTCGGGCGTGCTCAAGATCACCGCCTTTTCTAGCGTGGTTGGATATATGGACCGTATCGGTGTGCCGTTCGCTACTATCGCCGTGCTGGTCGCGATTCTGGTTGAGGCTGGAGGCGGTCTGGCGATTCTAAGCGGTTGGCAGATCCGTCCTGTCGCCGTGATCGTGGCCTTGTTCACGGTGATGGCAACTTTGACTGCTCATCGGTTCTGGCAAGCAGAACCTGCCGGCATGCAGAATCAACTTAATCACTTCTTGAAAAATATTTCAATTATCGGCGCGCTGCTGATGCTGGCTGCATCGGCTGACAGCCCGCCAAAGGAAAAATAGGATATGCCTTGCAGTATGTTTAGCGGCTGAAAAAATGCGCTATGCACATCGCTCGCTTCGCAGCTCAGGCACTCTCTGTCTCAGAGTCAGTCTATGGTTGACTTCACGCGCGGGCACTGGCTGTCCATTTTTCAAATACCACTCAACTTCATGGCTTAAAAATGAAAACAACTAGATCCGTTTTGCTGGCAGTCGCCTTCATCGCCCTGGCCATCCTGGCCGGCGCCCTGTATCTGCAGCACTTCCAGGATATGCAACCGTGTCCGCTGTGCGTGATACAGCGTTATGCGTTCGCGGCGATCGCGCTGATTTGCCTGATTTGCGCCGGCTTGCCGGCAGGTGCTCAAAAAGCCGGTGCCGGGATCGGAATTCTGGCAGGACTGGGTGGCGCCGGCACCGCTATCTGGCATCTGTGGGTCATCGCCCATCCATCGACCTCATGCGGCCGGGACGCGCTGGAAGCGCCAATGAACGCGTTGCCGCCTGCCACCCTGCTGCCGTCCGTGTTCAAGGTTGACGCTTACGCACTCTGCACTACCCCTTACGATCCGATCATGGGTCTGTCGATCCCGCAATGGTCGCTGTTGTGGTCTGTAGTGCTGGCCGTGATCCTGGTCGCCACACTGTTCAAGCGCAATAGCCGTTACTAAACGACGCGATTGCATCACATGCTTAAATGTTCATGCCTCTTAAAAGGAAAATTTCTTGAATATTTAGGACGGCCCATTTATTAGGATGCAAGCCGATATTGAGCAGTGTCTGCAAACTCGAAAGGAGTTCGGTGTGATCGGGATGTGATGGTCAATCTATCTGACGTGAGTTCAACTCTCATCACTTCAAGATTCGGCATTGCCCAAAATCACAGCGCATGGCAAGAGCGTCACCGTTGTCGCAGGCGACGGTATATGACTCGAATCCGGGGCCTGTGGCATTGAGGATGGCATGCGGCGCCGTCGAGCATGATTGCGCTCTGGCGATGTGCTCACTTTGATACGAATATTGACCGATTTTCTCTGTCGGTAATTCAGGTGAGGGCGCTGCAGGACCGGCCGGCGCAGCTATCGTACTTGCTGATGGCAAAGCTGCAGATGGATGGTCATTCGCAAATCCCGATGCGACAGACACTGGATTCGTAGATGCGGCGGATGGCGAGGCGCCTGGATGGTCAGCGGAGGTATTGTTCGCTTCAATGTATTGGGGGTTTATGTAGGTAAAGAAATAGTTATCGGTGGCCGATTTCATTTCGAACATGTCTGCGCCAACTTGATACAGGCGATAGCAGTCCTGCATCATTCGCCACACATTTCCGCCGTATATCGCAATGCAGATCTTGTTCTCCGCTTCCTTGATCTCATAAGCACCGGTTGTGCTTCCCCCCTTGTCGATATTTCGGACCAGCAAGCTGCCGTCCTGGCCTACTTCATAAAGCATTTTTGCGCCACCTGGGTTGTGGCCTGATACGGTGCCCAAATTTACAAAATGGGTTCGCATTTCTTCACCTGTCAGCTGCCGCTTGACATAGGAGCCGGGAGTGCCCTGAATACTTGTGACAGACGGAGCAACTGAATTACTCGAAGAGCCGGCAGGCGCGATTGCCGCCGTTTGCGCTATACCGTTCTCTCCCATCAAGACCGTGATGATAGGGGGATAGTCAAAAGCTGCGCCGGAATTTTGATCGACGACGACACCAATCACGCCGCCGAACAAAATATTCCCGAACGTCATTCCTTTAACGGTCGATTTAATCTTCGCCAAGCCGGGTTTGATATTTTCTTTATCGCATTGCACTACCAGGTCATCGCGAGACTTATGGACAGTAACTGTGCCCGGCGAGGTCACATAAAAAACACCTTTAGCGTTCTGCAGTTTGCAGGAGGCGCCCTTGACCAGTTGCCCCTGGCTGCGGGCTTCGACCGTCACCACCTGATTCGTGCCATTGACGATAGACGCGCAGCCGGTAAGAAGTGAGGAGGCAATTATTGCAATAGCTGCTGCTGCCCTGACCAAGAAACGCTGATTCATCTGCTTCCCTATTTTTTGAATTTTATATGCGTGAACTACCTTGTGTCCGGCAGATGTATGTCGGCTTGCTCCCGAATTAAGGCCGCCGTATCGTAGCAGAGAAGATTGTCCGGTTGAAACATTGCAGAATTAATTTCTTTCGTTGTGTGCAAATTCATACAGGAAAATTTCGCAAAGCGCGGCCAATAAGAACGTTTCTTATTTGATGGGGAATTTGGAGGCTATTAGATAATTCCATCTGCGGCTTAAATGGCAGAGATGTAATGTCAGTCGCAGATTGATGCAATCGTATGCCGCCAGCTCATGCGGCGTTTGCGGCGGCGGCCGCTTGGCGAAGTAGGCCGGGGAAGCGACAACGGCCATGCGCAAGTCCGGTGCGATGCGCACGGCGATCATGTCCTTTGCCACCTGATTGCCAAGGCGCACGCCGGCGTCGCCGCTGAAGATGCCGGCGCCGCCTCCGCTGAATCACAGCGCTTTATGGAACAGGACGCGATGTTGTCCTTCGCCAGCATAATTAAGAGTCACCGGAACGCCATCGATTTCAGCGGATCCGGGAAGCAGCGTAAATCCCAGCTTGCGATGAAATGCGATAGAACCGGTATTGGCCACAGATGTGATGCTGCGCACCTCTGTGCAGCCGCGGGCGCCGACCAGCTTGAAGAAATGTTCGTAGAGCATGCGGGCGAGGCCGCTGGCACGTGCGGCAGGGCTGACGCCCACGAAGTGGATATAGGCGACTTTGGGATCAGACTGCGATACAAAGCCGATCAGAAATGCCTGGACGTCGTCCGACGGGCCTATGGCAAAACTGGTCGCGTTTAAATGTTCGAAAAATATGCGGTGAACTAATGCCCGGACAGGACGACCGCCCCACCAGTCGTCGACGGCAGAGGAGACGAACTCGTAATCCAACGATTCAAGGGGGCGGATAATGTGTGCAGTCATCGATTAATCTTTCCATTAATTAAGCAGCTTTTATTTGACGCGTGAATCGTGCCGTGTCCCAGGCTGAAGCGGCGAGGGCGAACAGGATAGCAAAAAAAGGGCCGGAGTATCACTACCCGGCCCAACCTCTACCTGGCTTTAGCGCTACCGATCAAGCGTTGATTCGTAATTCACTTTCGCATCACTTAGGGATTTGAGCGCTTGAGATCTGGCGTTCACAATGATGTCCACCAGCTGTTCGATGATGTCGCCAATGGTTGTATCCTGCTGGTTTGCCAGACGCCGTAGTCTCTTATGGTGTTTCTCGCTGATACTGGCGGTGATCTGCACGTCACCCGCCAGCACCATTTCATCCTTCGCGAAACATAACCAGTAGACAATGACGCAGGCGAGAGTACCCAGAACGAAAATCTGAAATTCCGCTGAGCGCCGCCACGTATCGCGCCACAGCTCTGCGCCGGCAACCAGGCTTGTCAGCAGCACGCCAAGCCAGATGATCGCGATTAATCGCAGAATTTTTCTTGCTCTCCCAACCTCGTCATACAAGAGGCGCCTTCGGATCAGTTGACGTAATTCTTTCATCTCATTCCCCTTTAGCAAATCAAACGACCATGGCGCCGAAAGAGTGATTCGAACAGATTGCAAAAGAATTATCTAGCGTGCGCCTCTCCCCAAATTGTCAACCTAGTACATTTCCGCTTGAAAACAATGTCTTGTTTTCCATGTGTTCATATCGAACGTACTTGATTTACCCACAACCGGACAGATGGCCTTTGCCATTGATGGCGCGCATAAGCAATCAATTTTTCCGGCACGTCGTCGCCATTCATCACCAGGCGATTTAGCATTAACGCAAGATCGGTGTCAGCGATGCACCATTCGTGAAAAAGATTTAACGCGCTATCTCCAAGAAGGCTGTCAACCGCAGAAAACAGTTTGGCAGCAGAGGTTTGCGCCAGCTCAGAAAGCGGTTTGTCAGTTGGTTTGAAGAAGATGACTTCCGTCGAACGTTCTTCACGAATGGGCATGAAGTCGCTCCGCAGCCACGCCTGAATTTGCCTGGCCCTGGCCCTATTCTGGACGTCGTGCGGATACACGGAGCGGTATTCCGGTGCAGGAAACTGTTCTTCCAGGTACTCGGAAATTGCAGACGACTCTGACAAATGGAAGCTGCCATGCGTAAGCGTCGGCACCCGGCGGGTCAGTGAAAGCTGTGAATAGCCAGGCTGGTGATTCTCGTTATCGCCCAAATCGACCGTCTGGATTTCGAAGGGGATTCCCTTTTTTTTCAATGTGACGAATGCGGACATCGCGTATGGGCTTGCGAACTGCGAGTCCACGTATAACTTGAAACCATGGTTCGACATCTTGTTTGTCCTCTTCAATTGTTTATCCAACATGCTGTGGGGTAGAAATGTGATGACGGCCTTAGCCTCAGTGTGGTCGTATGATTGCCATCTGCCCCCACTCCTGCCATCCAATCGTCCGCCCCGGAAAAACCACCGCTCAGACTACCGCCCCTGCCGACGCTGCAAAAAATCGTCGATATAGTCGGCAATCTGTTGCGGCACGTCGTTGGTGGCGAAATGTCCGGCGTCTAGCAGGTGGAGTTCGGCCGTCGGCAGTTCGCGTTGAATCGCCTGCGCGCCTGCCACTGCGAACAGCGGATCATGTTTGCCCCACACCACCAGCACCGGTGGTTTGCGCTGGCGCAGGTATTCCTGCCACTGCGGGTAAGCCAGGAGGTTAGATTGGTAGTCGTAGACCAGATCAAGCTGGATCGCCGCCATGCCGGGCTGCTTGAGGAAGGTGATTTCATCCATCCACAGGTCGGGATTATATTGCTCGGGGTGCAGGCGGCCGCCCACATGCCTTGCTGCGCCGGACGCTTCGGACAACATGCCTTCACGAATCTTCTGCTCGAATCCGCTGCGATCGGCCCAGTAGCTGCGCCGCAAATTCCAGATCGGGGTCAACCCCTCTTCGTGGATCACCGCATTTTGAATAATCAGCGCCTGGACCCGTTCCGGCCGCGCCAGCGCCAGGCGAAAACCGATTGGGCCGCCGTAGTCCTGCAGGTAGATCGCATAGCGATCCAAGCCCAGCGCATCGGTGACGGCCAGCATCGTCTTGGCGAGGTGATCGAAGGTATATGGCCATGCGGCAGGGTCCGGCGCCTGCGACCAGCCGAAACCGGGATAATCGGGGGCAATCAGGTGATAGTGCTTGGCCAGGAGCGGCAATAGCGGTTCAAACATGCGCGACGACGACGGGTATCCATGCAACAGCAGCAGCACTGGCGCGCCTTGCCGCCCGGCCTCGCGATAGAAAATCCTGACCCCGTCTACATCAATGTTCTTGTATCGTGTCGCAATCGAATCGGTGCTTGTGGCTACATCGTGGGATGCGTTTTCTTGCATCGTTTCCCTCCCTGAATTTCCAATTGCCGCCGCGCTGGTTGCGATAGACATGAAAGCCAGTGCCGCAAATGCGGCACGCCGCGCCGGTGATGTCATGAGACACATTTCCTTTCGCGTGATTGATGGTTCGATCGCTGCAAGTGGCGCTTCCTCTGCCGCCATGGCGCGCGATAGCTTAGCATATATGCCACGCACGTTCGCCACGCACGTTCGCCACGCACATTCGCTACGCCATTAGCTCTGTAGGGAGCCATGACTCGTTCCTTTGTTCCTTGAATTCCCTGGTGTATGCGCTTCTTGAAATCTTCATTTCTTGCCCTTCCAAAGTACGGTCGATTTTTCAGGGAGGAGTTGCACTATGCAGGCAAAGCAGTATGATGCAAGATTGCAAAGCGGCAACACGAGCATGGCAGAGCCAGGACAAGGCCGTTCAAAAAAAATCTCCGTTTTGAATCCAAAAACGCCTTTCAGCTTCATCCAAGCAGAGTAAGCCGTTCACGAACAACCCCTTCAGGAGACAGTATGACCCCAGAAACCATCTCAGACCTCGGCCCCCTCATCATTCCTGTATTAGCACTGAGTATTCCCATCGTAGCCATCGTCATGAAGGTCTAGTCGAAGATGCGCCGCGCCGAGCTCATGCACGAGACCGTGCGCCAGATGGTTGCTCAAGGCCGCGACATCCCGCCGCAATTGCTCGACGGTAGTCTGCTGGCTGATCGCCCAGCCGGCGGTGGTAATGCGAGTTGGCAGAACAGAAGCGGTCTGTTGATTTTTGGTGCGACTAACGTGGCGGCAGGTTTGGGCGTGATGGTGATGTTCTACGCCATGCGCCCGGGCGAGTGGCTGTGGGCGATTGGGTGCATTCCCTTGTTTGTCGGTATCGCCCTGCTGCTGGTGTGGAAGATGGAATCCAGGCCCGCGCCGCGTTAAAGAAGAGCGGTAATCTGATCTTAAACGATGACCGCTCTACAAGGTGCTAAGCGGCTCCTGCTGCGCATCGGAGCGATGGGGATTACTGACGCTGGTATTTTCGCAAACCCGATCACGGCCAGCAGATTTGGCTGCGTAAAGCGCTTTGTCTGCAGCCTGGATCAGTTCCAATGGCTTATCGAGATCCAGAACAGGGATGACTGCATCGACCCCGGCACTAACTGTGACTACGCCGGCCGAGTTGCCGATATGTTCGATGCCAAGACTGTGTATCTCAAGGCGGATCTTTTCGGCAATGGCCATCGCTCCCCTCACGTCAGTGCCAGGAAGCAGTACACCGAGCTCTTCACCACCGTAGCGGGCCGCTACATCCCCAGGCCGGTTTTGATTGGTTTTGACAACCTCACTGATCTTGCGTAAGCATTCGTCGCCTGCTGCGTGACCGTAGATGTCGTTATATTGTTTGAAGCAGTCGACATCAATCATGACCAGAGCCAATGAACTTGCTTCTCGTACCGCACGGCTAAACTCCTTGTCTAGCGTGAGGTCGAAGTGACGGCGGTTCGCAAGTCCGGTGAGGCCGTCTTGCAACGCCAGCCTTTCAAGCGTCCCGTTGAGCGTTTCCAAGGCATCCCGGGTTCGCACCAGTTCTGCTTCGGCATTCAAGCGTAGCTTGATTTGGCCAACGAGATGAAATCCTAACAAGCCCAATACAACGAGTAGCATCGCTACGCCGGCTGTATGCACGTAAGTGTCTGTCAGCCAGTCCGCAAGAATCTCATCTTTTGACAACGCTGACGAGACGTATAAGGGGTACTCATCCAGATGTCGAAAACTGTTCAGTCGTGTCACTCCGTCCTGGGCCGACACAATAAAAACCGTGTCGGCCGCTTTCTTGGAAATGCTGTCACGATACAGAACGGTGTTCGCCATGCTTTTGCCGGTGTAATCATTTAAAAGCGGCCTGCGAGTCAGCATGATGCCGTTGTTTAACGCCAGAACGATCGCGCCATGACGGCCAATATCGAAGCTATCGTAAAATTTGGCGAAATAGTCGATGCTGAGTGTCGCCAGTGCGACACCGGCAAAGCTGCCATCGGCATGATTGATTCTGCGAGACACCGTAATGATCCACACGCCCGTTGATCGGCTGCGGATCGGTAGGCCGATATACGGCTTAGGATCACGATGAGTGCGGTGATAGATGAAATAATCCCGATCTGAATTATTAACGTTGGTTGGGGTTACGGGTAACGCATTGGCGAGCCAACGCCCGTTTTCGTCATAGACGAACAGGCCCTGGAGTTGGGGCAACTCGCCCACTCGCTCCACCAATAGTGCATGCAGTCGCAGCAGTGCGTCGGGGCCGGTGCCGTCGGCTTGCACGCGTTCGACAAGACCTACCAGAGTGGTGTCGGCCGCTTTAATTGTATCGCTGGCGTGCTGCGCGATAGCGCGCGTCATGTTGGAGGTGGAAATTCCCATTTCGTGCAACTGAATATTACGGGCCGTCCAGCTTCGCCATCCATCGATGAATGCCAGCGATAGGCAGACGAGAATCACGAAAATCATCGCCAATGACGTGATTGGTATCCGTTTAAGCGCCAATCTGACTTGCCGTGCCAGCACGTTGAGGAGACTACTCATATTTTTGGGGGCTCAGCTATAAATTCGAAAATGGGCGCATTTCTTTTTTGCTATCGCAAACATTGAGTGGTTTGAGTACTTGTAAAAGGCAAAGTGACTAAAATAGTTTTCGTATGGAAACTATTATTGATCATAGGCTTTATTAGATCAATGCCAAAAGTTATTTGCTGTTTGATCGGGGGAATCAGGGGTTTTCGGGGTACGCCACACCGGGTAATAGCTCATCTGCCAACTCATTTGCCAACTCATCTGCCAACCTACGTACCACCAAAATTGCCCGGCGCTGCTGGTTAATTGCAGCCAGTGTACAAAGTTTAAAAAGGTGTAAAATAAATTCCGTGAGGCAATATTTTTTCAGCTGGAGCCGAACCCTTCAAGTGACATACGTGACACTTATTATTGTTGGCTGATGCGTGATAAGTCCGGCTCGACAGCCCTTTTTTGGAGGCGCCATGGATGCAATCCCATTCGAAAAAGTTTCAGTTTCTGAGGCAAAAGCTGTACTTGACCAAGATTTAATAAAGCGACAGGAAAAAAACTGGGAGCACTTGCGTCGCATGCTTGGACCTGCCGATCTGGATTTGCAGAAACCGACATATAACTGGCTGTTATCCCTGCCTACGGAAATTTGGCCGTTGTGGTTAATTAAACACTATCCGCGTATCGCCAACCAATTTGCCGACGTTTGGCTGCGGCGTTCTGCCTGCGAAAAATTGTTTGCCGAACTCCTGCTGGACCAAAGAGGAGCGCGCAAAGGCTTTCCAGAGGAAGTATCCCGCGAGATCATGGCTTTGAAGCGGTATTTCGACAAGGAAGCCGCGCCGCCTGCCGAGCAACCGTTACAGCTGGAGAAGGTCAATAACTCTTGAGCGTTTTGAGTGAAATACTGTCCGCCTCTTGAGCGGGAGGCGGACGTTTGATCGGTAGTGTGATCGGTATACGGTTGTAAGGTTGCCCGTCCTAGAGCATTCTTACTTGCTCCCAGTCGGTTAAGCCTTGAAATATTTTATCGATCCCGTCTTGTTTTAAGGTACGCATGCCTTCACCAATGGCGGTTTGCAAAATCTCCTGCACGTTCGCTTTTGCATGGATTTTTTTCTTGATGGCGGGCGTGTTAAATAGCAGCTCATGCACCCCCAGTCTGCCTTTGTAACCGCTCTTGTCGCATTTCTCGCAACCCACCGCCCTGTATAACGTAAGTGTGTTGCCGTCCTGGCCATATTGCTTTTGCCATTGCGCCATTATTTCGGCTGCGGGGAGCTCTGTTTCCAGGCAATACTCATAGGCCAGCATTTGGATTTGCTCTGCCGTGGCGATATAACTTTGGCGGCAGGCTGTACATAATTTGCGTGTCAGCCGTTGACCGACCACGCCCAACAGTGCGTCTGCGAAATTAAACGGGTCTAGATCCAGATCCAATAACCGAACGACGCTTTCAACTGCACTGTTGGTATGCAAGGTAGAAAATACCAGATGGCCGGTGAGTGATGCTTCAATGACGGTCTTGGCCGTTTCTGGATCTCGTGTTTCTCCCACCATGATGACATCAGGATCTGCGCGCAAGAAACTGCGCAATATGGCGGCAAATGTCAAATCGATCTTTGCGTGAACTTGAACTTGTCGCAGGCCTTTCTGGGTAATTTCGATAGGGTCTTCGACCGTCCATATCTTGCGGTCGCGTGTATTGATAAAACTGAGCAAGGAATGCAAAGTTGTCGTCTTGCCTGATCCGGTCGGGCCGCAGACAAATAACAGGCCATGAGGTTTGAGGGCAAGTTTTTTGAGCCTGTCCAGCACCGTCGGGTGCAGGCCTAAGGCATCCAGTGACAAGGCCTTGGGAGCGGTAAGTATCCGCATCACGATGTCTTCCAGACCCCCGCTAGTCGGCATGGTGACGACGCGAAGTTCGATCTTTGCAGGGCCGAACTGCTCAAAATTCATCTTCCCGTCCTGCGACCGCCGCTTCTCGGAAATATCGAGGCGGCTCATGATTTTAAGACGGGAAATCAGGGCATTGCGGTAGTTTGCCGGAATATCGGAGTAATCGACCATGATCCCGTCCTTGCGAAAACGAACCTGGGTGGGCTCATTCCCTTTCATGACTTCGATATGGATATCGGAGGCCCCCTGTTCAAATGCGTCAAGGATGATCTTGTTGACCAGGCGAACCATGATGTTATCGGATTCCGAAATCACCTCGTGTACGGCCTGGGCCTGGCTTGCCTCCATGGCGCCGCCATCGTCCAATTTGGAAACAAATTCTGCGATATTCTGGCGTTCTCCCTGTGCACCATAAATTTTCGAAGTGACATCAGCCAAGTCAGTCTCGGACGCCATAACGGGGTCGATAGTAAGCTTGGTGCAAAACGCCAGGGCCTTCAGGGCGTCCGATGACAAAGGATCTTCCATGGCCACCACCATCCGTGACTGGGTCCGGTATAGCGGCATCACCGAGTATTTGCGTACAAGTTCGATAGGTACGATCTTGGTCAAGTCCAAGTCAAACTGGAATTTTGGCAAGCTAACGAAAGGAATGCCGAGCTTTTGCGCCAATACCCTCTTTATGCTTTCTTTGGTGACAAAGCCCATGTCGATGAGAATTTCACCCAAGTGCAGCTTCCTGTCTTCCTCTTGTTTCTTCAGCGCTTGAGCAAGTTGTTCGCCGGTGATCAGATTTTCCTGAATCAATGCTTCCCCAAGCTTAAGATTTGGCATCGATTTCTGTTTTTGCAGCGCCATTTCGACTTGCTTTTCTGTGACCAGATGTTCCAGTTGCAGATAGGTCCCCAGCTTGGATTCTCGCAGTTGGTTTTGTTTTTTTAACCCTGCTTCAACCTCATCCACCGACACAATATTCTCATCTATCAGCATCTTGCCAAGCTTGTCGCCTATCTGATAACTGGCGATTGCTTTAGCCGGGATAAACCATCGCAACACGTTGTTGCCACCGCTGACAAGAAACAGGAAAAGCCCAATCTCACGCGGAACATAACCTACCGTTTCAGATAACAAACGCTCCCCGTCTTTGAAGAAAATTATGCATTTTTGCCTGACCGGGATGACTGCGCCTTCATGTGTCTCTACCGTTAAAGGCAGTTCCAGTTTTTTTAGCTCTATCGGCGATGTCAAGCGGATGCTTTTGAGGCTGGCAAAACCGATACGAAGATTGCCGGCGGCACGTTCCGGATGAAATTCGAGAGTCGACGCCTCTTGATCAAAACCTATCAAATTGCCGACCTTCCGGTGGCCGTCGTTCAAGGTAACAATGCATGCTGCATTGCTATCGTTCGTTGCCGGGAAAGTAGACGCCAACACGCAGTGTGGCGGCAATGGCCAGCCGAAATCGATATCCATGGATTTCTCCTTTTATTTCAAAAAGCCATCCGGCTCAATACAGGGAGCGTATCAACACGAACACAGTATGGCGGAAAACTTGCCGAAAATCATTATTTCTATTTCATCGCAGCGGGTGTTTTGTCAGCGGCAATGCGCTGGTGATTGATGCAGGGTATGGCAGGCATCATTAGAGAATGAAGGTGTTGCCGAAATTTCCTGCTAGGGTACACTGATAGTCTCTATCTATATCGAGAACTGCCGTGAACAATAAGGGACAAATGTTACAAGATCTTTTTCTAAATACCTTGCGTAAGGAGCGCGTCCCTGTGTCGATGTTTCTGGTCAATGGGATCAAGCTGCAAGGCCATATCGAATCGTTTGACCAGTATGTCGTCATGCTCCGCAGCACCAATATCCAATTGGTATACAAACATGCGATCTCGACAGTGGTTCCGGCCCGCGACATCAAATGGGCTGATGAAGCAGACAAAAATAACAGCTAACCTTTGGCAGGTACCGCCTGCTGCTGATCTTGATTGCCGGCATTTGCGTTAGGTGCAACCGTTCTCGTTCCCTGGCAACACCTTGGGGACAAAGGAGAATGTTCCATGCAAAATCAGGAAAATCGCCAACAGGAAAAAACAGAGAGCCCATCCGCGGCTCTTGATCGCAAATCAACAACGCCACCGTCGCAACCGGGCGTTTCAGAAAACCATGCACCGGCGCCAGCGCCGGATAAGGATGAATCCGTCTCGGCGCCGGCTGAACCTGGCGTTGAGGAGAAACTTGCTATCTCGGAGGCCAAACTCGCCGAGTCGCAGGATGACTATCTGCGCGTCAGAGCCGAGTTGGACAATATGCGTCGCCGGGTGCAGGAAGAGATTGCGCGTACCCGCAAATATGCCATTGAAGGTTTCGCGAAAAGCCTGACGCCCGTCATGGACAGCCTGGAAACCGCGCTAAAGATAGAAACGCCTTCCGTTGAAGCCTTGAAAGAAGGCGTCGAGATCACATTGAAGCAGCTCAATTCCGCCTTTGAACAAAACCAGTTGACGGAAATTAATCCCATGCCTGGCGAGAAGCTTGATCCCGCCAGGCATCAGGCGATTTCAATGATCCCATCCGATCAGAATGCCAATACGATCGTTTCTGTACTGCAAAAGGGATACATGATTTCCGACCGCCTGTTGCGCCCTGCGCTGGTGACGGTGGCGAAAGAAAAGACAAGCAGCAACGGGGCTTGAAAAGCGGTCGCCGGTTAATATATTTGAATTAAACCCGCTGAATTAACCCTGTTGATTCAAGCCCGCTAGATTTTCGGTTCCGGAATGATTCGCGAAGGAGTTATTCATGAGCAAGATGATTGGCATCGATCTGGGCACCACGAATTCCTGCGTTGCGATTATGGAAAGTGGCCAATCCAAAGTTTTGGAGAATGCGGAAGGAGCTCGCACCACGCCCTCCGTGGTCGGCTATCAGGATGACGGCGAAATCCTGGTCGGCGCGCCGGCCAAGAGGCAAGCCATCACCAATCCCAAAAACACCCTATACGCCGTCAAACGGCTTATCGGCCGTAAGTTTGATGAAAAGGAAGTGCAGAAGGACATTCATCTGATGCCGTATCAGATCATCAAGGCTGACAATGGCGATGCGTGGATAGAGGTGCGCGGCAAAAAACTGGCGCCGCCGCAAATTTCCGCCGAAGTCTTGCGCAAGATGAAAAAAACTGCTGAAGACTATCTCGGCCAAGAGGTGACCGAGGCGGTGATCACGGTCCCGGCGTATTTCAATGATTCTCAGCGCCAGGCGACCAAGGATGCGGGACGGATTGCCGGCCTTGACGTGAAACGCATCATCAATGAGCCAACCGCCGCCGCGCTGGCGTTCGGCCTGGATAAAAGCGGCAAGGCCGAGCGCAAGATCGCTGTCTACGATCTGGGCGGCGGCACCTTCGATATTTCAATCATCGAAATTGCCGATGTCGAAGGCGAGAAACAGTTTGAAGTATTGTCGACCAATGGCGACACCTTTCTCGGCGGCGAAGATTTCGATCAGCGCATCATCGATTACATCATCGACGAATTCAAAAAAATCAATGGCGTCGACCTGAGCAAGGATGCAATCGCGCTTCAGCGCATCAAGAGCGCGGCCGAACGCGCCAAGATCGAGTTGTCGTCGACACAGCAAACGGAAATCAATGAGCCCTACATTGCCATGGCAAACGGCGCGCCCTTGCATATGAATTTGAAGATCACCCGCGCCAAGCTGGAAGCGCTGGTGGAGGAACTGATTCAAAAAACCATCGAACCTTGCCGTATCGCGCTCAAGGACGCAGAGGTGGACTTGAGCAAGATAGACGACGTCATTCTGGTCGGCGGTATGACCCGCATGCCGAAGGTACAGGAAACGGTCAAGGAGATCTTCGGCCGCGAGCCGCGTAAAGACGTCAATCCGGATGAGGCCGTCGCCGTCGGCGCTGCGATCCAGGGATCGGTGCTATCCGGCGAACGTACCGACTTGCTGCTGATGGACGTGACCCCACTGTCTCTAGGGATCGAAACGCTGGGCGGCGTGATGAGCAAGATGATTCAAAAGAACACCACGATTCCGACCAAATTCAGCCAGGTATTTTCCACCGCCGATGACAACCAGCCGGCGGTAACGATCAAGATATATCAGGGCGAGCGCGAGATAGTGGCCGGCAACAAACTGCTGGGCGAATTCAATCTGGAGGGGATTCCACCGTCGCCACGCGGCATGCCGCAGATCGAAGTGACCTTCGATATCGACGCCAACGGCATTTTGCATGTCAGCGCGAAGGACAAGGCTACGGGCAAGGAAAACAAGATCACCATCAAAGCAAACTCCGGGCTGACCGAAACGGAAATCCAAAAGATGGTGCGCGACGCCGCCGCCCATGCCGACGAAGACATGCTTGTGAAAGCGCTGACCGAGAGTCGTAACCATGGCGATGCGTTAGTGCATGCTACGCGCAAGTCCCTGGCTGAATATGGCGACAAGCTGGATGCAGGCGACAAGACCGGCATCGAAACCGCCATCAAGGAACTGGAAGAGGCGTTGAAAGGCAACGACAAGTCGAGTATCGACGAGAAAATCGCCGCGCTCTCGAATTCTGCGCAAAAACTCGGTGAGAAGATGTACGCAAATAATCAGTCGCAACAAGCTGCCGGGGCTGGCGATGCGGCAGCTAGCGATGCACATCAACGGCCAGATGATGACGTAGTGGACGCTGACTTTAAAGAAGTAAAGAAATAACGCCTCTTTGCTTTTTGCAAGAAGCACCACTCTGGATGCGGCGTCGAGCACGCTGACGGACAGATGTTCGTGGGACTTGGATACTGTGACTACTAAAACACTAGCCGAATTGGCGCGGGACGAACAGGATATTTTTGCAGCGGTATGCGCCGAGCATGGTCTGGAAACTGTTCAGTTCCTGGTCTATGTCGAGGAGTTATATCCAGTAGTGGGAGGCGGATGTATTGAACGCCAGGCATATGTCCAGCGCCTGTCCAATCAGGTGGCGCGAATCTACCCGGCAGGTTCCGGAACATCGTGGATCATGATTTTCTCGGGGGATCTGGTCGATGGCGAGTTTGACTGAAATTCTTCCGCAGGTATTGAGCGACTGGGCAGAACTGCGAATGTTAGGCAATATGCCAGCTAAAATTGTAAAGATGTCGACGAAAGATTATTTTTCCTGAACCGGGAACGCAACAGGCCGTGTCGGCGTGGCAAGCAGATTATTCAATCCTGCCCGCTCTACGGCGGAAATCATTGCTTGATAACCTTCCGTACTGTCACGGTACAGCAGCACAACAGAAAAACCTTGCTCCGCCGGATCGCCCGACGCCAGCACCTCCGCCTCGCCATCCGCAGCGCGGAGCCGCGAAACGATTGCCTGCGCGCGCTGTTCGAAAGCAAATACGGCGCCGACATACCGACGGGTCTCTGATTTGGCGCTGCTAACCTGATATGCATTGCCGTCGCCGCGCACCAGGAGTAGACCGCGTTCTTGCAGCGATTTTTGGAAAAGAGTAAACACTTCATCCGGTGAGAGCGGATCGGTAGAAGCAAGACTTATTGTTCCCTGTATTTCCTGAGCCAGATGAATTTTCCTCCCCGAATATTGACTGACCAGGCGTACTGCGTCAGGCAATCCAATATCTCGCCAAATGACATAGAACCGGTCATCGCAAAAGACTGCTGTTGCATGCGAAAACAATAGAAGCGCAAATAAATATGCCGCAATCTTTTTAAGTGTTGATATCTGAAACATAAATCCAAACAATTATTGCGGCATCATCGCAGACGCTTTCTGCGGGTAAATTTCTGGTAAAAGCTTGACTGCCGACATGTAGCAGCGAAGTACATGACAATCATCAAAACGTCACATCAACGCGGCGATCTGTGCTGCGCTCAAAGCTCCCCGATAAATGCGGAATTCATCTATCAAGCCGTTGAAGCAGGGATCGCTAGCGTACTGTGACCTCCCAAGCCAGTTCTGGCTGGTGCTGCCCATGCGGAATGGCGCAAGCACCATCGCGGTATTGGCGCCAACTGCGTTGCCGTTCACGTACAAGGTTCCGACATTGCCCGACAGGGTGATGGCAACATGCGCCCATTGCCCGATCGGCATTGCCGTATTGCTGTCGATCCCTTGCTCGCCGCTGATGCCATTGACCGTCATGGCAAAGCGCGGGAAGCCACTGTTGCTGCGCGCCGTCAACATCATGTAGTGGCCGGTGCCGGTGCCGAAATCGAACACTCGCGCCCACTTTTGCGATGCATTCCAATAGACCCAGGCCGCGATCGTGATATCCGAGACATCGGCCACAATATCGGCCGGCAGACTGACGTAAGCATTGCTGCCATTAAGCGACACTGCGCTACCTTGCTTGCCTATTTCCCAAGCCGCTCCGTTGGTCAGAGTTCCGGTGTGTCCCTGGCCGCTGGCATCGACGGCGGTAGTGCCGCTGCCGTCATCGAATGCCAAATAGGTGTGCAATTGCACAGCCGTAATCGCAGTCGCCTCGTTCGATGCCGCAGTGAGCCCGGACGGCGTTACCGCGGTGACGACATAGTAATAGGTGCCGGCGGCCAGGCCACTGTCGATATAGGTCAGCAGATCGGTGATGCCGGTGGCGACGGTTGTATAAGGTCCACCGGCAGTCGTGCCGCGCTTGACGTCGTAACCGCTTGCATACGCGCTGCCCCACCACGACAGGATCACTTGCCCCGGACCTGCAATCGCGGTCAGGCCGCTTGGCGCCGCGCCGCTTGCAATCGGGTCGCGGGTGCAGGTCAGCGTGCCGTAGCCCAATTGATCGTAGCCGCCGCTGTTAGGCCCATAATTACCGCCGCCGCCTTCCGGCTGGATCAGCTCTGCGAATTTCCGGGAATACGGCGCGGCCAATCCTTTACGATTGACGTAATGGTTATAGACCAAAGACCACGCCGGCCGCACGTTGCCTCGCGCAGCCGTCGACAAGGCGGTTTGATTGACTCTGTCGATATTGTTGTAAGTGACATAGGGTACGGTATAAAACGTATTACCTGATTCAATCAGATTGGCTTTGGCGACGTATTCGGCGCCGGCAAGAAAACGGTTATTGTCATAGCCATACAGGTCTACTCCCTGGTTCCACGCCATTTCGCAAATCGGCCCCATCAATGCGATGCCGAGCGTGTTGTGTCCCTGGTCGCGGCCAGTTTCCTGCCACTGTCCCAGGTAACCTGGATGCATGTAGTAGACGGCTTGCGAGACAGCGCCGTTGCCGGCCCCGTGCTTGAAGTAATCGACCGCCTCGTTAAACATGGCGCGGTCGTCGCATAACACGCCGATCGCCATGATCGAGGCCATATTGCACAAGTCCCAATTGGCCCAGTAGTGAGTAACTTCGGTATTGTTGTGACGGTTCAGGAAATCATGATTGATCGGATAAAAGACTGTCCGCATCATGTTCTGGAAACGGGCCAGATCGGCAGCAGCCCAACCGCTATAAGAGCGCATGATTTCGGCGGCGTTGGCGAATTCGTAGCCATAGAGGCCGGCAGCCAGATCGACATTCGAATTGCCACCCAATATTTTCAGCGTCGACGACCAGCCATTCAAAATAGTCACCGCCTTATCGGCATAGGCGGTGTCACCCGAAATTTTCCATCGCAATGCACAAGCATAGGCGGCAGCAATATCCTTAAACAGGATGGGGTAGTTCTCCGCATGCACACCGTCCCATCCCCGATAGACTGCCGCTTGCGGACGAGGCCCGTAGTTCAAGTGGGAATGACCGTTAGCGAGCAGGACATTCCAGCCATCGATCCACGGCGACGCTTTCGCTTTCACCTTTTGGCTCATGCGGTCAAAATCGGCCTGCGTGTGGAGCAGGCCTGGATGAACAAATGCCTTGCTGACGGCAGCAGGCGTCGCTTCTGCTGGTGTCGGTGTAGCCGGCGTCTGGCTAGAGGTGGCAGGGACGCCAGGCGTCGCCGTTACGGCCGTTGTTGCTGGCCTCGGCATGACAGTCGTGACAGACGAGACGCCGCCGCTGGTAGCGAGTGTATTGCCGCCGTCGCCACAGCCCGCCAGCAACAAGACACCAAGGCTGGAAATGAAATTACGACGCGACATGCCGTTGGCGTGCGGTTCGTCACCGGATGCAGCGCTTGTATCGACAAGTGTTTGCGACAATGTGTGGCTGGCATCGATCATCGGATTATTCAAGCTCTTGTCTTTCAACGATATATTTTTGGAAATCACTTGGGAAATTGAATCTCGTCTGGCCGCGACGTGCGAGCTGTCGACCTTGATGGCGTCGAAACAAATTTTCGGCACGATATTCAATCCGCGGATCATTTCGCAAATATTGTGCCAATAGCGAGTAGCCGGTTGCCGCCCTCAATTTTTGGTAGCGCTACCAAACTTTGTCAGTTTCTTTGCTTTCCGGCCAAATTTTGTCCATAGCCAGCTGATCCCGTTGCGGGCCACTTTTTCGGCGTGTTCTTCTGGATTGGTTCGCCTGCGCGTTCGACATTCGATGTGGCATGGATCGTGCCTGTAGTGTCGCCCGAAGATGACTGCACACGCATCTGCTCAGGATCGTCTCTGCACGTCATTACTGCTCAAAATTCCTGCTGAAGAAATAATTTTTCCCTTTTTACAAGATGGGAAAAATTGTTCTTGTGGACACCTTTCTCTTTTGGAAAATATGACCCCTTTTTTGAAAAAACAATCTTTTATAACTATCTTTGTCTGCCTGATATTCAGCGTGTGCGTCAGCGCGTGCGGTGGCGGCGCAAGTGATGCCGGAACAGGTTCCGGCGCCAGCGGTACTAATAGCGCAGGAAATATAGTCAGCAACTCAAGCGGTACAGGTTCAACAGGTACAGGTTCAACAGGTACGGGTTCAACAGGTACGGGCTCAACAGGCACGGGCTCAACAGGCACGGGCTCAACAGGCACAGGCTCAACAGGCACAGGCTCAACAGGCACAGGCTCGACCGGAACAGGTTCAACCGGCACAGGTTCAACCGGAACAGGTATCACCTCAAGCAATGTGGACGCGACGCTTCCCGCCGAGCCGCAGCTACCACAAACGGTATGCGCTACTTTGACCGCTAATCTTCAGCAGACGGCTGGATTGTTGCCTGCTTCGATTGACGCCAGCCTGGCCAATTCAAATCCGGATACTGCGCGAATTCAAAAAGAAATCTCCAATTGCCCTGCCGGGCAGGCGGTCAAGCTGACTACCGGCGGCAGCGGCCAGAACGCCTTTCTTTCAGGCCCATTAACTCTGGCTAGCGGCGTCACCCTCTGGATTGATCAGGGGGTGACTTTGTTCGCGTCTCGCAGTCCGGTGGATTTCGATACGGGCGCCGGCAATTGCGGCACCGCTGCCGGTGACGGCAAGTCCTGTAATGCCCTGATCACCGCCAGCAAGACGCAAAATAGCGGAGTAGTAGGTGACGGCATCATCGACGGCCGCGGCGGCAGTGTATTAACCTCCGGCGCCAATGCAGGAATAATGACTTGGTGGGACGTTGCCATGCTGAATAAATCGACGGGCAAGAGTCAGAACAACCCTCGCATGATCCAGCTTTTTGGCGGCAGCAACTTCACGCTGTATCGCATTACGGTTCAGAATGCACCGGCATTTCATGTGGTGCCTAATACCGTTAACGGTTTTACGGCTTGGGGGGTGAAAATTCTGACGCCGACCCTGGCCTACTCCAAGCCGGGTTATGCCTGCCCGGCAGGGAGCAGCCCGGATCCGACCACACCAGCTACCTCGCCAAGCACTTGCTTTACGCCGGAAACCACAAAAAATACGGACGGCATCGATCCCGGCCAATCGAATAATGTGTTGATCGCGTATTCTTATTTCAGCGGCGGCGATGACAATATTGCGATCAAGGCGAGTGGATCGGCAGCGGCGCTCTCGCATCGGATTGTTCACAGTCATTTCTATTATGGCCATGGCATGTCGATCGGCAGCGAGACGAATTCGGGTGTCGATGGCGTCGAGATGCGAGATCTGTCGATCGACGGCCAGGATTCTCCTAACGGAGTGGGGATACGGATCAAGTCGGACGATGGCCGCGGCGGCGAGGTGAAAAACATCAGCTATCAGCAAATCTGCATGCGTAACGTCAAGGAGCCGATGATATTCGATCCTTACTACAGCCCTGGAAATCACACGTCAGCGCCGAATTTTCACGACATTACGGTCAGCGGTTTTCATTATTTGGGCAGCGCAAAATATGGCGGCGGTACGCTCACCTTCAATGGCTATGCTTTCAACGGCACGGTCAATCCGTTGAAGATTGCTTTGGATAACGTCATATTCGATTCTGCGCCGAAGATATCGAATACCTCGCACAACGGTGGTCCGACACCGCCATCGAACACGCAGTTCACCATGGGTCCGGGTCCGGTCAACTTCACGGTCGCATCTTCCGCGGCGAATAACGTGACGGTAACCGAGTTGCAGAAAAACGGCCAGTCAGCGCTTGATTGCAGCCAGGCCTTCGTCTCGTTTCCGTCTTCTGCATCGCCCTTCTAGTGGTTTCTGACTTATGCATCGGATGATATGGAGAGGAAACGCAGTGGATTCGACGCGGCTTGCACAGCGACAACGAACTGGTGAATGACGCCAGTTATGGCCGGCATCATGCCGGCTAAGTTCGGCCAGCGTTTGAATTGAAAATATCTGCCTGAGGCTTATTTTTTTGGAACAGCGATGGAAATTGATTTAAGGAAATGTTAACTATAGAATCGACAAGTAGCATCTATTTGCTATTTATCATCCTCGTCCAGACGCACCAACAAAATAATATTACTCAGGGAAGTTAACAATATGCGTCTTAATATCCGATTAAATGTATCTTTTTTGTTATCTGTTGTGCTGACAGCCTGTGGTGGAGGTGGCGGTGGCGATGGCGGCGGAGGCACTCCAAGCGCCAGCAATGCAGCAACTGCGGTGACATTTAACGTGAGTACCGCAGCAGTCAGTTTTTTTCAAAACCAAAAGCAATATTCGACGACTCAAGCAGCAGATCCGACAGTTAGCGTAACCGCCACATTAAGTACTTTACCGTCAGGTACCGCCTATCCGGTTATTGCCGAAGACAAGGCAGTGTTCCGTACTGGCAGTACGGTTGTCGTCCAAAACTCAAGCACAAACTTTACCGCGACCCTAGTGCCTGACGTTACGCTCGCCCCAGGTGTATATCAAGGGACGCTCACGCTGATGCTATGCAAAGACCGGGCTTGTACTTCGCAGTACCCGATAACTGGCGCGACCTTGCCTTATATGGTGACCGTGACGCCTCAGTTAGCTGCAACTGTAAAGATCAACGGTGTTGTTCAGCCTCAAACATTGCTTACGTCGAAACCGGCAAGCTATACGATCCGGGCGGGACAAACCATTGAAATGGATTCCAATTTGCCCATCAAGTGGACTTATTCGAGTGGCCCCGGACAACCGACCGTCACGCCGACTTCAACGACACCGACGATCTGGCAAGCGACCATCGGTTTGGGCTCTAGCGGGAACAGCTCTACATTTGTAGGCATGCCCACGAACAGTGTGCAAAATGGCGTTGGATTGACCCTTACCGTTACCCCGTAGTGTCACCTCAGATGTCACCGCAGATCAAGCAGTCTGCGTTGAGGTAATCGATGTGGGGCAGAGGAGTCTGCCCCAGATACTGAACGCCAGGGCCGAGCCGTAAATGTAAGGTAGCCGCGGTTCGGCCACCGACGTCGCGACGGCGTCCTCTATCTGGCATTGGACGCCAACCGTTTTGTCAGCGGCAACGCGCTGCTGATCGATGCCGGATATGGCAAGCATCATGTCAGCTAAACAGTAGCGAGACGCCGATTTAAAATCCGTGGCTCCAGGCGCGACTAGCGCGTTTCACCGCTGGAACTATGTGGTAACCGCCGCGTCGATAATAACGATACAAATGTATGAAGGTTCTCATGTCAACGCTCATCTAGTTAGGTTAGTGGCAATCAAAATCCATTCAACTTTGAAACGACATCAAATTCCGCTCATTAGTCGTCGTGACCATGCTGTCCGCCGCGATCATGGCCGCGGCGCTCGTCCTGACGGTCGTCACGCTCGTGGCGATCGTGCCCGCGTTCTGCCTGCCACTGACGCGCCCTAAGCTGGCGCTCACGCCATTCTTGTTCACGTTCCTCACGAATATAGGCAGGGCGTTCCTGCACATAAACCGGTTCCGGTTGGATATACACCGGGGCTCGATATACGCCTGGGACGCCAATGTTCACATCGACGTCGACGCCTCCTGCCATGGCTGGGGCGCTCGCTATCATTAGTGTGGCGCCGGCCATTATTCCTGCGGCGACGGTGAGATATTTTTTCATTTCCTGCTCCTGTAAAAATACTTCTACTTCTGCTAACCGCTTCATCAAGGCTTGAAAAGATCGGCAGAAATGACTCAACCGATCTTTGGGATTGCTGGTTTACGGCGCCGGCACGTTAATGATGGTGTTGGTCATCGTAACGGAAGCATTCAAGCCTACCGCTCTGCCGTTCAGTATCACTTTCTGTACGTTGCCGACCGTGGAGAACGAGATTGCGGAAGACGCGATGATGGTCCCCGCCATGGTGCCGCCGCCCGCGCCGTTAATCGTGGCGGAAGTGCCTACCTGCCAGAAAATATTCTTGGCTTGAGCGCCGTTGATCAGGATGACGCTACGCGGTGCTCCCGGAGCGCCCACGGTGAGCGTGCTCGCGGTCTGGAAAACCCAGACTGCATTCGCATCGCCCTTGGCGTCCAGGGTAAGATCCGATCCGGTTATCTGGAACGAGCCGCCTGCCGCTTGATAGGTGCCTGGGGCCAGAGTGAGTCCGCCTAATTGTCCGGAACCTGGATCGGTCCCGCCTGGCAATGAGGCTGGAGACAGATTGTTAAACGCGGTCTGGGCGTCGCTTTTGGCCTGGTTGGCGATCGCGCAGGATTGGACATTGATTGCCGCAGACGTCGGTCCAAGGGTGGAGACGGTACAGGTGTAGATCTTGCCGTTCACTGTTCCTTTATTCGACCCGGTTTCCGTATACACGTCTCCCGCCAGATCGTGGAATCCGGTCACCGACGAAGCAGTCGTGGCCGTGCTGCCGATATCGCCGCCAATCACTGTCAGTGTCCCGCTGTTGGTGCTGCCGGCGGTGCCGCCTAAATTCCCGAAAGGGGCGGCCGCGCCAAGCGCTACCGGCGCTATCGGGCCGCAGCCGGTGGTACCGGTGGTAAAGCTCCATGCCTTGTCGCTGGCCAGGGCATTGCCTGCGAGGTCTTTGGCGCCGCCATGGATCGTGGCTGTATATGTGGTGCTCGCTGCAAGATTGGCTGCCGGCGTAAAGGTCGCTATGTTGACCGCCGTGTTGTAGGCGACGGCCCCTGCGACTGACGTTGCGCCCGGCCCCGTCAGCGTAAAGCTTGTGCTGCCGACGGTGAGGGGATCCATCGCTTTGCTGAAGCTGGCGTTGATCGACTTGCTAGTGCATACGCCGCTGGCGGTATCAGCCGGGTTGGTGGAAATCACTGTGGGCAGGGTGGTGTCTGCGACCGCGCCGGTAGTAAAAGTCCATGTGAAGTTACTTGCCAGTGCATTGCCCGCCAGATCCTGAGTTCCGCTGCTGATGGTCGCAGTAAATGTGGTGTTGGCTGCGAGATTGCTGATGGGGGTAAAGATCGCGGTATTGCCGCTGGCAGCGTAGGTCACTGTGCCTGGAACCGGCGTAGCGGCCGGCCCGGTAACTGTAAATGCTGATGGTGTGATGGTTGCGGGATCCATCGCTTCGCTAAAGACGGCGGTGACTTTCTGGTTGATTGGCACGGCTGTGCCGGCGTTCAGCGGGTTGCTGGAAATCACTGTGGGAGCGGTGGTGTCTGCGCTCGCCCCGGTGGTAAAGGTCCATACAAAGTTGCTAGCCAGTGCAACTCCTCCTGCATCTTGCGCTGCAGCGGTAATCGTGGCGGTAAACCTGGTGTTCGGCGGCAGATTGCCGGTTGGCGCGAAGGTGGCGATGTTGTCTGTGGCGTTAAAGACCACACTTCCTGTTACTGCAGCTGCGCCAGGGGCCGTCAGCGTAAAAGTCGTTGCAGTGATCGTTGCCGGAGTCATCGCCTTACTGAAACTGGCGGTGATCTTGGTGTTGATCGCGACGCCCGTAGCGCCTGCGGCAGGATTGGTGAAGATCACTGTGGGCTGATTCGTCTGCGGTGTGACCGCAGCGCTTCCGCCGCCGCCGTCACCGCCTCCTCCGCATCCTGCTGCCAGACAGCACAGCAGCAATGTCATGAGCCATATCAGGCCTCTGGCGCAACTATTGGATTTGTTCATATACTTCCCGATAAGTTAGATTTTAATTTTTGGATTGCAAGAAACGCGGTTTTGCAGTTGCCACGAGCAGGGCCATGAGCCAGCGTTTCGTTTTTTTGTTATTGCTTCTCTCCAGAGACCCTTTGTTCTAATGACGTATTGCCGTGATGCCGGTTGTGATGCAGATCGTGACGTAGCTTGTTATAGGCTTGATTTTGAGCAAGATCCGTACGGAGGCGCACATAGCGTCGGGAAGTTGGCGGGCAGGAGCTGTAGCAACGCATAGCGGGAGATGGCCCGGTAGCTTGGGAGGGGAGTTAAGTGGCATGACGCCGTCGCGCCATGATCCGGCGGGAATACGGGAAGGAGGGGCTAGAAGGAAGGGCTAACTAAGTAAAATCGGCTCGCTGCAAGACAGCGAGCTGCGAATTTTGCTTCAAATCCGGCTGCGCCATCCGGCGCGCCGAGGTATTCGAATTAAACCGCGCTGTTATCGATCTTAGCCGCGTCACCGTGCAGGTGTATTTCCTCCTGATCACGATGCACGCGGTCGGTGACATCCATGCCGATTCCGCGATAGCCGATAAAAAGGCTGGTCGAATCGAACATCGGCTCGCCGCTTACCTGAAGATATTGCAGAGTGCCATCGGCTTTGCGGCGACTGTAGACAAAATCGAGGAATGGCCGCCGGTTTGCAATATTGTCGTCCAGTTGCGCACGCTCGGCCTCATTCCATCGCCCTGTCGCCACGATACCGGTGGCGCCGGAAGTGTGGTCCGGGTCGATCCCGAGCATTTCAAACACCGGGCCCGAGACCTTGGTGAATTTTCCTTGCGGATCCTGTTCCCAATACCAGTCAGATGACAGTTCCGTCAAACTCTTGAAGCGGGCCTCGCTTTCGCGTAATTCGGCCGTGCGTTCCAGCACCGTCTGTTCCAGCATCTTGTTGTAGTTGTCCAGTTTCTGATACAGCAGCCGCACTTCCAGCATGTTGTGGATGCGCGTCTGCACTTCAATCAAATCGAATGGCTTGCTGACAAAATCTTTGGCGCCAGCTTGCAGCGCGCGCAGCTTGTGCGCCGGTTGCGCCGTGATGACCAGCACCGGCAAATAGCCGGCGGTTTCGATTTCCTTCAAGCCTTCCATGACCTGGAAACCATCCATTTCCGGCATTTGCAAATCGAGCAAAATCAAGTCGTAGCGATGCGCCAGATGCAAAGGGCAGACCGCGCGCGGGTCCATAGTCGATGTGATGCGTTCGTAACCGGCGTTGCGCAGCATTTGCTCCAACAGCAGGACATTGGCTTCCTGATCATCGACGATCAGGATGCTGGCCTTTAGAATTTCGGATGTTTCAAGCATTACGTTGTTCCCAAAGAAAGTCGTTCACCTGCCAGTTCACCTGCCAATAAACCAAGTTGTTCTGCATGACGCAACGCAACGTCGAGAGCGTCCATAAATTCGACAACCTCAATCGGTTTTGTCAAATAGCGGAAGAAGCCGGCGTCCATGCCTTTCTGGATATCGCGCGGGACGGCGTTGGCCGACAGCGCCATGATCGGGATGTGCGCTGTTGCCGCATCTTCGTGCAGGACTTTCAAGACGCCGTAACCGCTGATGCCGGGTAAATTGATATCCATCAAAATCACATCCGGCTGATGCGCGCGCGCCATCTGGATGCCCAGATGGCCATTGATGGCAGTCAATAATTTCAAATCGCCGCGGCGCGCAATCAATTGCTCGACCAGGACCAGATTTGCGGGATTATCTTCGACATACAGCAGCGTGCGCTGGGATTGCTGTGCGTGCACTGTAACATGATCCATTTTATCGACGTCGATCTTGTCGATGCTGTCAAACGCTAGTTCCGGCGCGCTTGATGCGGGCAGTTCGACCCAGAATACGCTGCCGACGCCGACCTTGCTTTCGACCCCGATGACGCCGCCCATCAACTCCACCAATTGCTTGGTGACCACCAGGCCGATGCCGGTACCTTCTTCAATACTACTCTCTTGCCCGAGCCGGTTGAACGGCTGGAATAGTTGCGCCAGCTGTTCCGGGGTCAGGCCGGCGCCAGTATCTGTAACGCTGACACGGACCCGGTCTTTACCGCTCATCTCGCATTTGACAACCACCTTGCCCTCGGCCCGATTGTATTTGATCGCATTCGACAGCAGATTGACCATCACCTGCTTGACCCTGGTCCGATCGGCATGCACATAGAAGAGACTGTCGAGAAGAGGGAAGGTCATCTCTACCCCGCGCTTTTGCGCCTGCGGCTCGATCATTGCCTGGCAATCCTGGATCACCTCGGTGAGCGACATCGATTCTTGCGACAAGGTCACCTTGCCCGATTCGATCATCGCCAGATCAAGGATTTCATTAATCAGGCGCAGCAGATACCACCCGGCTTGCAAAATCTGGTCAATCGACAGCTTCTGCGCCGATGATGGCGGCGGTATATCGGACGCCATCAACTGCGCGAATCCGAGCACTGCATTGAGCGGGGTGCGTAATTCATGGCTCATGCTGGACAAGAAATCCGATTTCGCCAGATTGGCCTTTTCGGCAGCCGCTTTCGCATTTTCCAGTTCGACGTTATTTTCCTGCAGCTTATGCTCGAATTGTTTGCGATCGGTGACGTCACGGGCCGCCGCGAACACGCCTTGCAACTTGTTGTCGCGGTTGTGGAAGGTGGTCGCGTTGTACGAGACTACGGTTTCCGTGCCATCCCTGGCGTGGGCGGTCAACTCGTAGTTGGTCACCTTGCCTTCGTGCAGCACACGGTTGATGGCTGCTTCGGCACGCTCCGGATCGGTAAAATAATTCTTGAACGGCGCGCCGATCAATTCATCGCGGGTGCAGCCGGTCAAGGCTTCCATCTGCTGGTTGACGTCGCTGATGATGCCGCGCGGATCGGTCGTCATCAAGGCGTCGATATTCGATTCGATCAATGAGCGGGTGTAGAACTGCTGATCGCGCAGGCGCTGATCGAGCAGTGCCTGCTCCGCTTCGACTTGTTTGCGTGCGGTGTTATCGGTGCCGATCAAGAGGTAGCCGATCACTTTGTCTTGGGCATCGCGCAGGGCGGTGACTGACACCATCGCCGGGAAACGGCTGCCATCCTTGCGGATATAGGTCAGTTCATAGATATCTTCAATGCCGCGCGAGGCCTTGAATACCAGTGCTTCGAAACCCGGAGTGATCTGGGTATCCAGCTCAAGGCTCAGGGATGCGGCCCGCGCAATCAGTTCCTGCGCATCCGAAATGCCCGCCGGTGTGATTTTGTCTACTACATCCTCTGCCATATAACCGAGCATGCGTTCAGCGCCAACGTTGAAAATCTGGATCACGCCTTGGGCGTCGGTGGCTATGCAGGAGAAATTGGCGCTGTTGAAAATCGCATTCTGCAAAGCCCCCGCCTTCAGCAATGGTTGCTGTACTGCTTGCGACAGATGTTCGACAGAGGTGTTTTCTATGGAGGGCATAAATTCAGATTTCGATGGACTTACAACTGAGCGCTAGCCTCGGCTCAAACAAGGTGATCGTGAATCTGTAATGATTGCAAGACGCTGCTTTTGGCATTGCCTATGGTTTCTGCTGCAAGTATCTGCGCCATTTGCGCTATCAGGCCGGCGGGATTGGTGAGATTGGCGCCGGCTTGCCTTGACGCTGGTGCACATCCGACAACAGGCGCGCAAATTCTTTCTTGACGACGCCATAACATTCGCAAACGTTGCTGTTCAGACCAGCCCGGTCCAACACCGTGATATGGCCGCGCCGATAGCGGATGAAACCGAGGTTTTGCAGTTTGCCGGCTGCTTCGGTGACCCCTTCGCGCCGCACCCCCAGCATATTGGCAATCAATTCCTGGGTCATCGTCAATTCATTCGAAGGCAGGCGATCCAGGGTCAACAGGAGCCAGCGGCACAATTGCTGATCCAGCGAATGATGACGATTACACACGGCGGTCTGGCACATTTGCGTGAGCAAAGCCTGGGTGTAGCGCAGCAGCAGACGCATCACCGGCCCGGCACGCTTGAATTCTTCCATCAATATGTGCGACTTGAGACGATAGCCATGACCGCCAGTCTGCACCACAGCGCGGCTGGGCGTGGTATCGCCGCCCATGAAAATGGAAATTCCCAATATGCCTTCGTTGCCAACTCCGGCAATTTCGGAAGAACCGCCGTTTTCCAGGACGTATTGCAGCGAGACAATCGAAGTGGTTGGAAAATAGACATGATGCAGCTTGCCGCCGGAATCGTAGAGCAGGTCGCCCAGCCGCATCGGGATCAACTCCAGATGTGGCGCCAGGCGATCGAATTCTGCATCGAGCAACGCGGCCAGCAGATGATTCTGGTTTGGATCAGGTGTGCTGAACATATCCCTGCTCCTGGTTTTTAGTTGGCTGAACGCAACTAACTGATGGGCGGGACTCGAAGGAATGCCCGTAGCAGGCAAGGTAACACACTCGATCCATTCGTCTGGAGGGGATTACGTCGTGGCGCCGTGGAATCTGCGTTATTACCCATAATGGGTTGGCATAGAGCCAAAAAACAACGTTGGCGGCTGTGGCGATGCACTGACATCATGCGACCAGGCGCTGTGGTTGCAGTGGCGGCCGTGACTGTGGCCGTACTGCGCTGGTCCCGACCTCGCTGCCGCGCATGGACAGGATTGAGGCTGGCTGGGCTGCACCCAGCTCTGCATCCAGCTTTGCATCCAGCTTGAACACGCTGATCACCGCCGCCAGGTTGGCGGCCTGCTCCTTCAGCGATTCAGCAGCAGCGGCGGCTTCCTCGACCAGTGCGGCATTTTGCTGCGTAACCTGATCCATCTGCCCGATCGCCTGATTGACCTGTTCGATGCCGCCGCTCTGTTCTTCGCCAGCCGCGGTAATCTCCGCCATGATGTCGCTCACGCGCTTGACGCTGCTGACGATCTGTTCCATGGTTGATCCGGCTTCATTGACCAGCTTGCTGCCGGCGTCGACCTTTTCCACCGAATCGCCGATCAAGGCCTTGATCTCTTTTGCCGCAGACGCCGAGCGCTGGGCCAGATTTCGCACTTCAGCGGCGACTACCGCAAAACCGCGCCCTTGTTCGCCGGCGCGCGCGGCTTCTACCGCGGCGTTCAACGCCAGGATATTGGTCTGAAACGCAATGCCGTCGATCACGGCTATGATGTCGACAATTTTTCTGGCTGAAGCGTGGATCGAGCCCATCGTCGCCACCACCCGCGACACCACGGCGCCGCCCTCGAGCGCAACGCCGGAAGCAGATGCGGCCAGTTGATTGGCCTGGCGCGCATTGTCGGCATTCTGTTTTACCGTCGACGTCAGTTCCTCCATCGACGCCGCGGTTTGTTGCAGCGATGCGGCTTGCTGTTCGGTACGTGCCGACAGATCCAGATTGCCGGAGGCGATCTGGCCCGAGGCCGAGGCCATCGTCTCGATACCGCTGCGGCAGCGGCCGACTATGCTCTGCAAGCTTTCATTCATCTGATGCAAGGCGCCCAGCAATTCGCCAATCTCATCCTTGCGCCCGGTTTCGATCCGGCTGGTCAGGTCGCCGTCGGCAACTGTGCGGGCTACCTTGACGGCAGAACGCAATGGTCCGGTGATACCGTTGATGATCCAGTAGGTCAGCACACTGCCGATCGCTGTGCCGATGACTACCACCGCCAGTAAAAACCGCAACGCCAGAGCATTGCTTTGCGATGCCTCGTTTTCACTTTGCTGCATCAAGTCCTTTGACTGCTGCGCAACGAAGGCGACGATGTCATCGATTTTTTTTGTCGGCTCGCGATCCATCCCTGCGACCAGCTTGTCGACAACGTGGGCGCTGCCCGCTGCTGCCGGATCGAACTGGGTGAGGGCAGACAGATATTTTTTCGCCAGCTCGGCATTGGTCTGGTTCGCCTCTGCAATAAGCGACGTGTCGAGGCCCAACTGACTGAGCGTTTGCCCTAACTGTTTGAGCCCGTCTCTGGATTCCTCGCCCTTTTTTACAAAGGCATTTTTATACTTCTCAAACGCAGCGCTGTCATTACCTCTTAACAGGAGATCTTTCCATTCCTGGATCTCTATTTTGAAATCAACCTGCGCTTTCCTGGCAAGATTCACGGCTGATTGAAAGTCAGCCGCTTTCTTCATCATGTCGGCGGTCCGTGCGTTGCTCTCGTAGAGCGAACGCCAGCCGATCATTCCCATCAAGACGGAGGTCAGTATCAGCAATGTCGATAGCGCGGTGAGTCTGGTGGATATTTTCAGATTAGAGATATTCATTGTTTTTTTAATAGTGAGAAAATCTTGATGGACAATAAATAACATTGCACGGGATACGCCTGTCGACTATCGATACAACAACGCCAATGCTTCCGGGGACGCGGCGTCACAAACACTGCGCCGTTGTTGGGGTTTACGGCAGGTGAAATCAAAACTTAAAAATTCATTTGTAACCGAACATAAACGGATGTCGAATTTGTTGGCATATACAAAATATTTATCGAGGAGTTTTCTGGATTTATGTTTTGGGCCGCTCGGTCGCTGACACTGATGCAGTTTTCTGGAAGCATCAGGAAGGCCGATTTGTCTAAATAACTTCCTGCCTTAGCCGTTAATGCCCAATGTGATAGTCACGCACTAATTGGAGGCAGGTATGAAGTCGATGAATACAGAGTTAAGCCCATTGGCATTTGAAAAGGTATCCATCGTCGAGGCCAAGGCGGTGCTTGATGGCGTCGATGATGCGCCCAAAACGGAGGCGAAGCGGTGGGAGCTTTTGCGGCGCCTGGAAGATCGGAAAGATCACGATTTGTGTGAGCCGACTTACCAGTGGTTTGCAAAACTGCCTGCCAATGAAAAGCCGTGGGAGCTGGCCAGATATTTTCCGCGGATTACCAATCAACTGGCCCAGAGTTGGGAGCGGCCGGCAGTGTGCATGAGATTCCTGGAGCAGCTCTTGCTCGATAACCGGGGCGGCCGGCAGGGCTTCCCGGTGAATGTGGCGCGAGAGATCATGGCGCTGCAGCATTATTTCAATCAGCTCGTGTTTTCCAGCGCGTCCCGTCAGCCAGGCGCCTCGCATCATTGATGCAATTGATCGCTGTACCTGTACCGCCCACCGAATTACGCAATGTCAAAATTACGGTTGATAGGGGGCGAGTAGGCGGGCGAGAAACGTCTGACGCGCTGCGCGAAAACGGCCAGTTACGACCATCCGAAACGGACGCTAGTCAGCTTCATTGGATTCGATCTGATCACTCATCCGCTTTCATCAAACATGTCTGAAACAGACATAAAACATGGCTGAAACCGACAAGGTTTAGTCGTAAAAACCATTACTAATAATTCTATTATTAAGATATCTAGTGTTAGCGACACCGCTGAAAATCTTGGTGAACTCTCCTCAAAAAAATCTCTTGTTGAACGCTTCAAGCTTAGTCAAGGAAAGAGAAATTATTACAGAGCAAGCGAGCACGCTAAGGTTTCAACACAATATGTTGTGTCTTTTGGTTATTTGTATCTTCTCCGCGATCAGTATGGCGGGACTTGGACGAGCGGTAGTCAAAGCATGGAATGACATTTTGCCAATGCTGATGGAATAAAGCATCCCATAACGCTTCGCTTGCAACCTAGCCTTTCTTTAGGGGGTGTGTATGTTTTCCTTCCAAGAGCCGGTCTTGCTGTGCATATATTCGACCGTACTGATACTCGTTGCGTATCAGCTTTTCCGTTTCCGTCTGTTGCTAACCGGGCTGCCGACGCCGGCCAGGCGAGCAATCAGCGCCTTGCCGCTTCTCGCTGTGCTGTTGCCAGCCAACGGCGCGCTTGAATTCACCAGCGGCATACATTCCAACCCGGCAATCCTTTATGCGTTGCAACTCAGTAGCTTCCTGGTGCTGGCGTTCGTCATTTTCAATCTCATCTGGCTGATCAGGTTCATGCCAAAATCCCAGAAAAAATTGATCGTACTGGCCGTTGGCGCACATCCGGACGATATCGAACTGGGTTGCGGAGCTGCATTGCTGCGCTACAAAGTAGAAGGACATGAAACCCACGGGATTGTGTTTTCCGCCGGCGAAGGCGGTGTCCACAAGGTCTTGGGGATAGCCGGCAATCCGCGTAAAAAGGAAGCAGAGAAAGGCGGCCGGGTCATGAAGCTCGACAGCCTGACTGTCCATGAATTCCCCGATACCAAACTGGCGAGCCGGCAAGACGACATCAAGCGCGTCATCGAAGAAGTCACGCGTCAACTTCATCCGGATGTGGTGTTCACGCATAATCGCCATGATCTGCATTGCGACCACCATACCGTGTTCCTGGCAACGATGGAGGCAGCGCGTCGAGTGCCGACCATACTCTGCTATGAAAATCCAAATACCCCTCCCGATTTCCAACCCAATTGCTATATCGACGTGTCGCTGTATCTGGAATACAAAATCAAGGCATTGAAATGTCATGCAAGTCAAACCACGTCCCGACCCTATCTGGAGCAGGACGTGGTGCAAAGTTTGGCGAGGGTGCGCGGCAGGCAAGCGCGCCTGCGTGCTGCTGAAGCATTCGAAGCCGTCAGATTTACCGTGTAACGATTCAATCTATTGCCGGAGGCGACGATGACTAAAGCAAGAAATATTTTAGTAACCGGCGCCGGCGGGCCTTCCGGCAAGGCAGCAATGCACGCGCTCAAGAGCAAGGGTTTTCGCGTGATCGCAGTCGATATGGTTGCCGTCGATCATTGCGCGGATGCCTTCTTCCTGGTGCCGCCGGCGCATGATCCGAAATTCGCAGAACAACTAGAAGAACTGTGCCGCGCTCACGACATAGCGTGGCTTTTCCCCACGGTGCAAGAGGAGCTGGTTCCGATTGCCGAACGTGCGGCTACATATCGAAGTCGCGGCATCGCCGTCTATATGGCCAATCCGGCAGCGGTGGCAATCTGCAACGACAAATGGCTCACGGCGCAAAGTCTGATGGCGGCCGGCGTCGCCGTGCCCAAGAGCGCCATTGGCGATCCTGCTTCGGCGGCAGTCGTGCCCTTGGGTTTTCCCTGTATTTCCAAACCCAGAGTCGGCCGCGGCGGGCGGCAGGTGGTCGTGCATGACGGACCTGATACGGGGCCTGGTACGGAATGGGAATGCCTCGGCAACAACCTGGTGTGGCAGGAATTTATGCCGGGTACGGAATATGATGTGCTATTGATGATTCGCCCGGATCAACAGATGAGAACAATGGCTGCCACCGTCTTCGAAAAGAAATCGTTGCGCGAGGGGCGCACCGGCAACGCGCTGGAAGTTGCACGGGTCAGCGCTCCTGATGTGTACGAGCTTGCCTTATCCGCCGCCAGAGCTTTGCAGTTGGTGGGACCGTTGGATATGGATATCCGGCGCGATAGCAATGGCCTCGCTCACGTCCTTGAAATCAACGCGCGGATAGGCGCTCATACGCAGAAGGCGCCGGAAATCTTCGACGCCCTGGTGGAACTTTACGAAGCAGGGGATCTCGGCGGATGACGGACTTGCTACTTTCCCCGCTATTGCTGTTCGGCGCCGTCACTTTTTATTTCGGTTTGCTATCGCTAGCCTATTTCCCGCTGGCATTTTCATATCCCTTCTGGGAGCGGCGGCTCATGGCGCGCGCCAGGGCCGCTAATTACATGCCGCGCGTGAGCGTGCTGGTGCCGGCCTATAACGAAGAGCGGACGATCTGCCTCAGCGTGCAGTCGATACTCGATTCCGACTATCCCGATTTTGAGGTGATCGTCATCAACGACGGCTCGACCGACGCCACTGCAAGCGAAATCCAGCCGTTCATTAACGCCGGCCTGATTCGCTACCGGGCCAAAAGAAATGGCGGCAAAGCCTCGGCGCTCAATGCTGGAATCGCGCTTGCCAGCGGCGACATCATCCTGTTCTCCGACGCCGATTCCATTTTTGAAAAAGACACAATCCGCAATGGCGTGGCCTACTTTGCCGATCCCGAGATCGGCGCACTCAGCGGCAACGACACTCCGCTCAATCCGCGCGGGGCCTTGCAAAAGCTGATGGTTGTAACTTCTCATATAGGAACCGGCTTCGTGCGCCGCGCACTTTCGATGGCGCGGATATTACCCATCATTCCCGGTAATCTCGGCATGGTGCGGACCAATATCCTGCGCGCGATCGGCGGCTTCCGAGAGGTCTGGGGAGAAGACCTGGAACTCACGCTTCGACTGCACCGCTACGGCGTCCGCATCGTGTATGGCGCCAGCACCAAGGTGATTGCGGAATGTCCGCACACCTTGCGCGGCCTGTGGCGGCAAAGAGTCCGCTGGATCAGAAGCTACATCTGCGTCATGCGCATGCACCGCGACATGATCGGGCATCCGAAATTCGGCGGCTTCGGCCTGTACCTGCTGCTTAACTTATTCAACATGGTGGTTATTCCGGTCCTGCAAGCGCTCAACTTACTCCTGTTGCCAGCGGCATTGCATGCGGGCATGGTCAACGTGCAGAACATGGAATGGGTCGCCTACCTGGGATTCGGGTCCTTGCTAACCGTCGCGGTGACCGCCATTTTGCTGGACAAGTCGCTGCGTGACTTGATGTTTCTGCCGTATACCTTAGTCCTGCTCCCGCTGAGCTATTTTTACACCGCCGTGGTGATTTACTCGATCTGGGCCGAAGCGCGGGCTCACGCCACGGACTGGAACAAACTGGAGCGGAGAAACCCCAACCAGCCGCCTATGGTGGAAGACCCTTGGCGGCGCCGGTTGGTGTTAGGCGGGGTCACAGTCGCAGGCCTTGCGGCGGCGACTTCTGTGATGCAGATCGACGCCGACGATCTCAATCAGATCGGACAAATGTTTGAGCCCGAAAAACCCGTCGGCGGCAACCTTACCGTTTCGATCCACTTTTCCGATTGGCCCGACTGGCGCCAAGCGTTACAGTGGTTCCTTCAGTCCAGCGGAGCTAAGCATGTTGACAGGGTCGCAATCTCCGCCGGCCGGCCCGACTGGACGTTCTATAAGTGGCCGGGACATGAACAATGGTGGAGTCCGGAACAGCATGATGCGGAGGTCGACTTGCTGGGAGAGACCATTGCGGCGTTAGCAGCGCGAGGATACAAGACGACCGCGACGCTGGACGCATTGGCCCCCCGTTACTTACAATTGAACCCGCAATTTGCTGCGGTTGATGTCAAGGGCAAGCATAGCCGCGACGTGGTGTGCTCCACTTGCCTGGCAAACGGAGAATATGGTGAATTATTCGATGCAGCATTCCGTTCACTTGCCGCTAAAACTGAGGTAGACTCAATTTGCATAACGGAAATGTTTTATGACGTTCATTGCTACGATGAACGCTGCCGCGCGTCATTCGCAGAGGCGTCCGGGCGCAGCGACTGGCCACGCCATTTCGGCGGACGGATAGACCGGCAGCATCCGGCCATCGGAAAATGGCGCTCGGAACAAGTAGCCAGGACGGTTGCCAGACTTTCCGCAATTGCAGGAACCCATGGCAAGCAACTTTTGATGGATGTCAGGGTGAGCCGTGACAACCTGACGCGCAACAGCAGTGAAAATGGCCAGGACTATCGTTTGTTGTTGCCTTTGGTAGATCAGCTTGTAGTGTGGGATTATTTTGCCATTGACCGTTTGCCGCCGAGGGTCGCAGGCAAGGTTGCCAGATACCTGAGCCGCAATTTTGGCGCGGACCGTTATTGGCACTCGATCGGACTATGGGATGACAAGGGAGGATCTATCGACGCTGAGCAGATGGCCCATGCCATACGCGCGGCCCGTAGAGCCGGCAGTAAGAATATTTGGATTACACCAGGCAAGGATCTCACTGCTTCGCACTGGCAGGCCCTGGAAAAACTTGAGTTGGGAAAGGACTATCCGGATCGCGCTTGACGCCGCGCCGAATCGGTAACGGCGGTGAACGCCGGAGATGCCCGCTCAGGAGTCATACCGTATTTGAAGTAACCTTGAAGTCACCTTGAAGCAGCAATTTCTTTGAGAAAGGACGCATAAATGAGTCTCAAAACGAAGGGAAACATGTTGTCTTGCGGCGCAATTCTGGCCTGCCTGTCGATCTACGCGTCAGCCTCGGATACCGATGCCGCGCCGCCGCAAAAAGAAAAGACTTATGCTGAAAAGGCCGACCAGGAAATTCAAGATTTCCATTGGAATGCAGCATTGCAGATTTACCGCGACGAACTGGCCAGGAACGAGAAAAATGCCGATGCATGGCGCGGCATCGGCAGGATACTTCGCTGGAAAGGCCACCTCGCAGAATCGCAGCAAGCTTACGAGAAAGCCGCAGCGCTGGAACCGGACGATTCCAATGCCGCCTTGGGAATCGCCAATACCTACCGCTTGAACCACGATTTCAATCAGGCGGCAGCCAGTTATGCCGCTGCCCAGCAGCGCTGGCCTAAAGACGAGGAAGTGCAACAAGCCGCCTACGATTTTGCGCGCGAGAGCAATCCGCGGATTTATGCCAAGTACGAAAGGGATCTTGCTTTTCGAACCGAGACTTACGGTGCCGGCACCCCGCTGTTATCGCGTGAAGACATCCAGTTGGAACACGTTAAAGATGAAAGCCTGGGAGCGTATGTTCGCAAAGATGAGAAGGCCACTTACACGCACTATTTCGGCCTGAATAATTTCCTGGAACTCAGGTACAGAAGATCCAAATATTCTTATTTTGCCCCGGTGACTGATTTTTCCGCCATCGACTGGTTCAACGAATATCGTGCGCGGTATACCTATCCCATCACTCCCGAACAAGTGGGGACAGTGACCTACACCTACCGTCCGAGCAGGTTGAAAACCACCCAGCAGTCGTACAACTCGACCAAACTCGAGCTTGAACTTCACTCACAGTGGACGCCACGTTTCGCGACGGTGGCGGGTGCAGGCGGATTGCGGGACCTGAACGACAACCCGACGACGACCCATGATCTGCGCACCACGAGCCTGGTGAAAGCGGGAGTGGAATATCAGTTGACGCAACGGGCCCAGGCATCCGCTACCTACATTACCAACCCGGATCTGGATAATTCCATCCACAGCAAGAGCCTGTTTTTGTTGAATTATCAATGGCGGGACGATTTGTCTTCGCTGCTCCGTTATCGCTACGACGACTACAAGAACGGTATTAACCAACGGATTTATTCCTTAGCGCTGCGATACACGCCTAACGCTCACATCTGGAGCGAGATAGGTATCCTGACAGCCAGCCGTGGCGGGCGCAGCGGGGTCTACCCGGAAGCCACGCTGATCTACAAGTTCTGAGGGAATCGGCGAGAAATCGGTAAGAAGCGCTAGCGCCGGCCCAAAATGGTTTTCAGCCTATGAATTGCGCGCCAGGATCGGCTCTGTTTAAATGCTTCGAGCTGAGCCTCGGCGCGGTCGGCGCGTTGCTTCTCCTCCAATAACGCATTCTCAAACTCTGCCACGGGATGGCTGAACTTATGGCCATAGCAAAACTGAAATTCATCCAGATTGCAGGGAGGGATTTCAAAAGCGCCTGACCAGTGCAGTTGTTCTTCTGCCAGATAGAAGGTGTTCAGGCCATCAAACAGGAGCGGGCGGTAAGAGGCATCGGTAAGGATCTTTTCCCACGGCTGATCGCGGTTCCATGGTGTCTCTACCAGAATGATCCAAGGCCGCCATTTGCTGAAATCCATGCCGCGCAGCACGGACTCTTCGTGGCCCTCAACGTCTATCTTCAGAAAATGTATGGGGCCTTGCACGTGTTCTTCGCAAATCGAGGCCAGGGTTCTGGAGGTGACGGTTTGACTCTGCAACTGCATGCCGGAGTCTCTATAGCGCTGGGCGGTATCGGCATCAGCAGTCGAGAGCCCGGTTCCGGCCACAGCGTAGAAAGTGCGGGCTTCATTGGCGTCGCCGGCGACGCATTGAAGGTTTATATCCTTCGGTCTTTGCTGGCAAAGCGGGTCATAAAATTCTTGAACCGGTTCAATGTTGATGCCGTTCCAGCCGCGCTCGTAAAATGCCCGCGTTACCGAATCATGCGATGGGTGATTTGCGCCGACATCGACATAAAACCCGTTCTCGACATGTCTGAGTACGCGCCACAACCTGATATCTTCGAAATTTTGTGCGTAAGAAATGAACGTCACTATTTCTTCCGATCAATCAACATGTATTTGTAATGGGGGTGTTTTTCGGCTGTCTATCTTGTCCGAAAACAATCTGAAGCGATTCTACTCCAAACCGGAAAGCTGCAGAAAAAGGGGGATATCGCAGATCGAGCTGATGGCCAGCTTGCGAATGGCCTGGGCGATAGGAACTATCGGCCTGGCGTGGTTGACGTCAATCACTAATCACGACCGCGTGTTCAATCGCATGTTCAATAATAGTGACGTCGAACATACTCTTGATACACTTCATCGATGATGCAAACCGCGATGATTGAAGCCGGAATCAGTAAAGCAAATAGCAAGATAACTTCCATAAAACCGAATCACCCTTCGATGATCCCTCTTTCAATGAGGTCAGGTTCAGACTAATAAATCCTGCCGGTATTACAAGCGTTCGCTCATATCATTTTTTCATGGACATTGCGTATTACCGCTGCTCTCATCAATTTGCGCCAGTCACTATTTTATGAAAAGGCTATGCAAGCCAAAAACAAAAAAGGCAGCGCCATGAGGCGCTGCCACAAATCGACTGTTCCAGGAGAACTAAAAAAGTCGAGGTACCCGGGAATATGTGTAAGGTCTTAGATCGCCCAGCCGCCGGCGTAGAAAACCGCCAGTGCAATCGCAATCGCGACTGTGCCCACGTTCAGCTTGCGGAACTCACCTGATACCACGCGGCCGATCACCAGCGTGCAGAAACCAAGCATGATGCCGGTTACGATGTTGCATGTCAGTACGATGAACACCGCGCATACCAAACCAGCCATGGCGTCGACCGTATCATCCATGTGCATCCGGCTAACACTGCCCAGCATCAGCAAGCCGACATACATCAATGCCGGAGCAGTCGCATAGGAAGGCACCAGGCCGGCCAGCGGCGAAAAGAAAATCACAGCCAGAAACAACAGGCCGACTACCACCGCAGTCAGGCCGGTGCGGGCGCCGGCGGCTGTGCCTACCGTCGATTCGATGTAAGCGGCAGCAGGTGCGCCACCAACCAGGCCGGCAAAAATCGAGCTGAGGGAATCGGCTGTCAGCGCTTTACCGCCGTTGTGGATATAACCTTTTTCATTGACTTGCCCGGCTTGGCCGGCGACTGCGCGAATCGTGCCGGTGGCGTCGAACACTGCCGTCATTACCAGCGCCAGCACACTTGGCAACACCGCCATGCTGAGTGCGCCCTTGATGTCCATCGCGCCGATCAATGAAGCGTGGCCAGGGGAGCTCAAGGCCGGCATCGCAAACACACCGGTGAACTTGACCGCCGGATCGAAGATCAGGCCGATCACCGACAAGCCGACCACCACCAGTAAGATGCCGCCCGGCACCTTGCGTCGCTCAAGACCGAAGATGGCGGCCAGGCCGATGATGCTCATCACCACTGGAAACGCGGTGATGTGGCCGAGCGCCACTGGCAATCCAGGGGCGGCATTTTTTACCACCAGCCCGACATCGCTGGAGGCGATCAGCAGCAGGAACAAACCGATGCCGACGCCGGTGCCGTGCGCCACGCCGGCCGGCAGGTTTTGCAGGATCCAGGAACGGATGCCGGTGACGGAAATGGCAGTGAACACCAGGCCCATCAAGAACACCGCGCCGAGCGCCACGGCTGGCGACAAACCTTTACCGAGCACCAGGCCGAAGGCGGTGAAAGCGGTCAGCGAAATCGCGCAGCCTACGGCGATCGGCAGACGTGCCCACAAGCCCATCAGCAGCGAGCCGACAGCGGTAGTCAGGCAGACCGCAACGAACACCGCGCTGACATCGAAGCCGGCCTTGCCCAGCATGCCGGGCACCACAAAAACCGAGTACACCATGGCCAGGAAAGTGGTGATGCCGGCGACTATTTCACGGCGCTGGGTGCTGCCGCGTGCGGTAATCTGAAAGTATTGATCGAGTTTACCTGCGCCGACGGCGATAGGTTCTCCCAGGCCCACAACAGGCTGGGGCTGGAGTTGTTGTTCCATCATGATCGAGCTGCTCCTTATATGTCCTTGAAGCGGCCGTCACTCGACCGTCATCAGGGTGTCTCATGTTATCTATTTGAATAGCCAGCAACCAAACGCCGAACCCTGGTAGCTAGACTGCTCGTCATTTGAAAGGATGGTGAGCTCGGCGAATACAGCTTAGGGTATTGACGACTGCGAACCCATCATGCGAGCTCAATAGACGCCATTTGCATTCCCATATGCAGGGAAACGGCGGCAAAGCGGCAAAGTTGCTAGTTTGGCAGGGCTGAGCGACGCCTGAGGAGAGACTGGGAAAATGGCTGGATATGGCTGGATATGGCCGGATATGGCTTGCCTGGCTATGAGTTGAGCGCAAGCTGGACGGCGCTAACCGCGATCTGATCTGACGGCCGCTTGCTTTGTTATAGCGCGTGTTCAGTCATGAAAGGTGTAAGCCAGATCGTGCCAGTTGTGCGATGTTTTTGCAGCTTTCCCCTTGCTGGCGAAACGCATGTTCATGATTTCCCGCTGCGCCTGTGCATCGCGCTCGGGGTCGCCGCAGCTCTTTTTGATCTTCACATCGGTGACGCGGCCGGCGGTATCCAGATAAACCCGGACCAGCACTCTGTCTGCCGGCGCCGAGGCTGCTGAAGCTGGCAGCTTCGTCACTCCCGCTAATAATTTGTCGATGAGGCCCATAGGTGCATCTCGGTTCGGAGTAATTGTAAAAATTATATGATCCTGGGAGGCTATCTCTGCACGCCGTGGCTCAAACTTGCCAGGCGCCGTTTCGATAGACCAGTTCGTCATCAAGATAGACCGCATCGGTTACCGCAAAAACGTCGATGTGATATCTGGCGTTGGCGCGTTTGATGTTGGCTTTGTTATAGACGCCGTGTTTGGCGCCTAGCGACAGATGGATGCCGCACATGCGTTCGTAGGTGCCGATATCGTCGACCATGCGGTCTCGCGAAAACGCGCGGTTCATGCCAAAGCCCAATTCCCGTAGCCAGACTTCGCCTTCATCGGCGCGGATATTGGCCAGCACCTGGTCGAAATCCGGCGTTGAATCCAGCACCGCGCTGACCCGGCCCTTGGCGATCACCAATGTAATCGGCTGTGGCGGCCGGTTGACCCGGAATGAAGTGTCGCCAAAAACAAAAATGCGCACCCGGCCGTTCACGGCTTCCAGATCTTGCGCTTCAGTGAATACTTCGCCGATGGGGAACTGGCCGCCGACGTTGTTCATCTCGCTGTAATCGCCGATGTTCAGCTTGGCCGGTTCGAACGGAGAGGCAAACACCAGGCGCTCGCCGCCGCTCTCAACCACGCCCGTGCGAGCGCTGTCGATCCGCGCTTTCAAGGCGTAGCCGACGCCGCGATAGTAGCCGGGGTCATACGCCAGCGATTCGATGTAGTGGAGAGCCTGCGGCCCTGGCATGCGCGACAGATGCGGATGCTCTATCACCTTGAGTCCACGCTTGAACAGTTCAACCCGTATGCGGAATGCTTCAAGGCGGAAGTTGGTGGATTGAATCAGGATCACCAGGTCGTCCGCCTCCAGTGCCGAAAAAGCAGCCAGCACAGCGTCCGGCGCGACGCCGTCGAAGTCGATGAATGTGGCGCCGGGCAAGCAGCGCCGGTAGGCTTCCGTCAGGGCGATCGCAAGATCGCAGCGCGCATCCGATACCACTACGGCGGCACGCGGCGGCGCATGCTGGATGGCGATCGAAAGGATATCGCGCAAATGTTTTTCCGCAGTGTCAATCGCCTCCCTGGCTATGTAGCAGGCGGCGCGACTGGCGGCTTCTTGGTTCGCAGTTAGGGGGATCATCGAATCAATTTATCGTTTCGGGGAGTACAGGAAAGCCGTGCCATAAGAGCAAGTCTTAATGGCGGTGCGCTTTCCACTGAATTTCTGCTGAATTTTTCCTGGCCCCGCATTTTAATCGACAACCAGGTCTGGAGCCGATTTTGGGCCGATTCGCGTGAGGCTAGAGCGGAGAAAAGCCGTAAGCCGCCAAGGTTTGCTGTGCTTCCGGGCTAAGCAAGAAGAGGGCGAAGCGATAGGCGCCGTCGTGCGAACCGGCGTGCGAATTGGCGTGCAAACCGGCTGGTTTGTTCAGTACGGTTAAGCCAAAATCGGCCGTAATGGCCAACTCTGCGGGTGGTACAACTTTAGTCAAGCCGGTGTCGGCAACGGTTTGCCGAGAGCTGCAATAGCCGATAAAAGCATCGACTTGTTTCTGTTCGAGGAAATACTTGACCGCATCGCGGCCGGCCGGAACTGCCGGGCTGTGCCGTCCGCCCACCAGTTGCTGCGCTTTGGCTGCTAGCAGTTGCTGGGCGCCTGGCCGTACTTTGCCGGCTTTGGCAAACAGCAGCCAGGCATAGTCGCCGCCGGGATCGGCTTGCGGTGTCGAGGTTCCGATCCTGACGCTGGGATCGAGCAATTTGTCCAGAAGGTTTTCAGTGCTGAGCTGAAGCTCCGGCCTTGCGGTTACGCAGACACTGTTGCGCGTAAATACCAGCGCCGGAATCGCCTTGGCTTCTCGCGCCAGCTGCTGCGGATGGGCCATATTCGCCGATGCAAATACATCTACGTTTTCCCCTTGCTCTATGCGCTCCAGCAACAAGCCGGAAGGGCCGAATACCGTCTCGACCGCTTCACCGGTATCGGCGCTGAATTGCCTGGCCAGTACGGTGAGCGGGCCGGTCAGGCTGCCGGCGGCAAACACTTTGATCGGGGTTTGGGCCAGAGTCGGACTGACGACGGCGCCCAGCATGGTGAATGCAATTAATGTGCGGCTGAAGAAAGTTGGCATGAGGTGGCTACGTAAGTGGGGTTGTTTTCTGGATTGGCGCTGGGTTTTTGGTTTCGATATATCTTACGGTATATAGCGAAGGGCGGAAACATGGCAGGCGCTTAGGTTTATTTCAAGATGCGCACCTCAGTGTGCGCATTTATTTCCCCGTTCCGTTCTTAAACGACTCAGTCAGCAAGACCTTTGGCCAGCAGCTCGGCCACCAGCTGATTAAGGTCTAGCTCGCGCTCTTTGGCCAGCGTTTGCAGCTGTTGCACCAGGCTGCCGTTCAGTTTTACTGCAAACGGCACCAGGCCCAGCGCCTGATCGCGCTTGCGCTGCTCGCGCCGATCGATGGCGGTAACGTCGCTGTTGCCAAAACCGGCGGCGCCGGGGGCGGCCATTTTTCCCATGAGTTTCTTGGCGTCGCTCTTTGCCATTCCGGTCTTTTTCACTATTGATATCCTGGTTGATAGTCGTTAATCATATTAATCGTTTGCGCGCAGTATACGCTTGGCGACGCCGCGACGGCGTTTTCCCTATCCAGCTGATTCACCAACTGATTCACTAGCTCATTCACGCCGTTTCCAGCTCATGCCCCAAGAGTAGAACCCGACCAGAGCGCCGAACTGGATCAGGCTCGATCCGAGCAGATAGATGAGGGGATGCCAAAGCAGCGAATAGCGCAGCATCACCCAAGCCGCGAACGTGTACTGAAAAGGCGTCAGCACGATCAGGTAGATAACGGCCATCAGCGATAGCAGAAGCTTGCGCAGAGTGCCGAAATCGAAAATATTGTAAAGCAAGGCATAGATCCAAGGCGTGAGAAAAATCAACACCATCGATGCTTGCGTAAGTGCCGAAATGGAGGATGCCGATTGGTAGGGAAATTGCGCTGCCCAGAAATAAAAATATAACTGGCTTGCCGCTTGAATCAAACCGGCCACACGCAATGCATAAGAGATCGGCAACATGCGGGTCGGCAGCAAAGTCGTGCCGATCAAGAGTGTAACGGTGATCAACATGCCGCTCCACCATTGCAGGGGATCCGGCAGGGCTGCTTGCACGTAAGCGTAGGGGATGGATTGAATCCCGGGAAAAGGTGTCTTGTCGGTTTTCAGCAGCACTTCGTGACCGAGCCCATTGGCCCAGAACCTGATGATTGCCGACCAGAATTCCACGATCAAAGGCCATGCCAGCAGGGTGCAGAGGAAAATAATGGCTGGCGCCAGCAACACATCTACCCAACGGGCAGGCGGGAAAGACAAGCGCCGTAGGGCGCGGTGAGTCTGTATCAACTGGCCGCCAAAGCCGGCAAAACGCGGATTGATCGCGGCGTCCGGCACTTTATCCGTGCCGGCCAAATGCGGTGCGGCGCCTGGTCTGGATTTCATCTAAAACTCCAGCGCCAGCCGAGATTAAACGAGAGCCGGTCGTAGAGCGGACTTTGGTAATACTCCAGCCCGGCCAATAACAAGCCGTCGCGGGTGATTCTTTGGCGCCATTGGACGCTGGCGGTATTGCTCTTGAAATTCACCAGTGCCGGGCCGCCCGGCAAGACCTTGTAGGTTTCCTTGGCGTGCTCATAACGAACGATGATGGCGCGCCTATCGTCATTGCCGAAAGTCGCAGCAATATATTGGCTGGGGCCCAATATCGTGCCAGGGTCGGCCCAGTTCAAGCGCACGCCGCCTTCTACCACCAGATCCGTAAAGTAAGCGATGCCGGTCAGCAGCAAGCCGCGGTCGGAGCGAGCGCTTTCATTGCCTTTGGCGTAGTAGCCGCCGATACCGGCGACATACTGACGTTCCTTGCCGAATTTCCGGTAACCGGTGGCGTCGACACGCCAACTCGGAAACAACGGACTGTTGCCGGTACCGACGGCGACGGTGCTGTAGTAGTCTTCGGAAAAATCGTGAGTTAGCGAGACATTGCCATAGTTGCCCGAAAATCCGAAGCGGGATTGTTGCGTCAATTCGCCCTGTACCACGCCTGCGGATGTCACCGCCATGCCGTGCAGCGACGTCGAGCGGGCATGGCCATAGCCGTGCGTCATGTGACCGTCGCCGCTTGCCAGTTCAAGCGCGCCGCGTTCTGGCGTCAATTCCGGTTCTTTGCTTGTGGAAGTATCGGTCGCTGTCGCTGCAGCGGGGTTGGGGTCGACTGCTACTGCTGGCGCAGCGGCGGCAGGCGGGGTATTGACTGGAGCTGGCGGCGCTGTGGCCGAGGCCTGGTTGATGACTGCGGCCGATCCCGCGGTTGCGCTGTACAGCGGCATTAAGCGCGGGTGCTGGAAGCCGGACGCCGGTACGGAGGCGTCAATCCCAGCCGCCGCATGGGTAGCACAGGCGACGACGCCAAAAGACAGCCCGATGGTTGCCAGTGCTCTTATCGCAATCGGCGCCTTATGGCGATCCGCTCTCTGGATTTCATTATTATTGATTGCAGTATTCAATGCAGTGCCTTCTTTATCAACGGTGTTGAAATACGAAGTTGCTTGACGTCGCCGGCGATCACGGCCCAAGTGTCGCCGCGTTGTTCCACTCTTGCTTTACCGTCGGTCACACGCGGCTCGGCATAGAGTGTGGCAGGAAATAACCAGGTCAGCTGATTTAATGAGTTGGCATTGGCAGCATCGATCACTACCGCATCGCGGTCGTTGGAAATATTCCATACGGTCTGTTCCCGGCGGCTCATGAAGTTAGCAAGCGCTGTCATGGTGCGCCAGCGAAATCTGCCTTTTTTTTCAGCCTGGTCTGCGGCCAGCATCAGCTGATTGATGGCATCCGGATACAGGACAGCTCCCGGCGGATGGAAATAAATCAGCCGTACCTGCCCGGTGTTCTCCGTAAATCGTACCAGCGACGTCAGCCAGTTACTGATTTCGTTTTCCGGAATGTGCTCCGTGTAAGCTTCTTCAATCGTGCTGATGTGGCCGTAAGTCTGCACCGGAAACGACCAGATGTGCTGGTCGCGACGGCCGTCGCGATAGGTATGGGTCGGCCCTTGTCCGATATTCCCGGTGAAATAGTAGGCCTGGACATGTTCCGCTTCAAGCCAGTCGGTTACCCAGGCCGGCTGATTTCCGTTAGGCGCCGAATATTCGGTTTGCCGGTGCCCGGTCAGTTGCTCGATGGCGTCGGCATTTTGTTCCAGATAGGGCGTCATCCGCTCCTCATTGCTGTCGGCGACGTGTTTGCCAAACCAGTCGTGTATCCAGCCGCCGTGGCCGCCGATTTCATTTCCCTGTTCCATCAAGCTGCGTAATATTTCCTGGAATGACTTGTTATTATTCAGGTCAACCCCGAGGCCGTCGCCGAATTCACGCTGGTCCGGCCCGGCAGTGACATGGATGCTGAACGGCCCGCGTTTGAACACGCCGGCCTTGATCAGCTGGTCCATTGCCGGAATGCAGATCTTGGCGTCGCAGTGCCAGTTCAAGACCAGTCCGCCTATCGCTTCCGGCGCGGCAGACAATTGCGGCTGCCCCATGATGCGGTTGGCGAAGTAGTGTAAAAAGCCATGCATCAATATACCGTCGGTACGCAGCTTCAAATAACCCAGCGGCAGATTGACGAACAGAACCTGTCCTTTGCCGACAGTGTGTTCGCCGGCAATCACGGTTTTGTCTTCGGCCCGCATGCGCACCGTTCCAGTATAGGAACCTGCAGTACGCAAGACCGGGTAGCGCAAGGTATCTTCGCCGTAACCTGACAGCAGCGCCTGGCCACCGCTAGCTATCCATCGCCCCGGCGGCAGGTATAGTTGTTCCATCATTTGCGGGTTGCCGGAGATGGTTGGGTTAAACGACATCTTCTCGTGCAGCGTCTGGTACATCGCATAGTCGGTTCCCGCCATGGTTGAGAAGCGCGACGCCGGCTCTGCATAATAGCCGTTTTCATCCAGTACCCCGGCATCGCCCACCAGCATCAAAGCGCCGCCATTTTCTACAAACCGGCTTATCTGGTTAACCAACGCCGTGCTGATCTGACGATGAATAGTGTCCGGTAAAATCACGCCGGCAAACGGCCGTTCGGCGTGCAGGCCGCGGCGTGAAAATTCCGATGCCGTAATGGCTTCCAGGCGAACGCCTTCTTCTGAGGCGCCATCCAGCCATGCCGCTGCATACAGCTGGTTTGTGGCGGACAGATTGTCCGGCAGGATCAAGGCAATCGCATCGCTTTGCCATTGCGCTGGACTGACCAGCTTGATGCGATAGACCCAGCCTGCGGCGCCGCCAATGATCACGGCAACCAACAGCGTCAGCCATATCTTGGAGCGGTCGCGTAGGCGTGGAGCGCTCATGATGCCTCACTTAGCGCCTTGGTTTTCAACGCATTTTCCAAGCCGATGCGTACGCCTTCTTCGACAATATTCCAGCGGCCTGCAGCGCGCCAGGCGGTGGAGTTTTCAAGCCAGCTGCGGGCTGTCGCCGCATCGCCGGTATGATAGGCCGCCCAGGCGATCAGACCCCAGGGGAAATGATCGCTTTCTCCGGCCAGCCATTTTTGTCCATAGCGTTCCATCCATAATTGCCAGTAGCGTCTGCCGCTGGTTCCGCTGCGCAGGTCGTATAACCATAAATAAACCGGCGCCACGGCGTTCGGATAGAAGCCGTAAGGCGTCGGCGGTACGCTGGCGCGTTCCGGCTCAAGGGCGCCATCCGGATCGTAACCATAGTTGACGCTAAGCCCCTTCAGCATATTGGCGGCGCTCGGCAGGGCTGCCAGCTGAATCGCAAAGCGTGTTGTTGCCGAACGGTCGCGGCGTAGATAATTCAGCGCCGCGATCACTTCGACATTATCGGCAAAATAGGCGGCGCTGTTGAAATTGCCGGAGAAAGCACGAAATGTCTGTTGCGCAGGATTCCAGAGAGTTGCCAGATGCGTCAGGGATCTGGCGCAGCTGGCGGCCAGCACCTTCTCTCCGGATAAAATTTGCGTCACCGCCAGACACCATAGTGCGTCCAGGGAATCGTCCGCATCGGCCGTTCCGCAAGCGACCCAGTCGGCCGCATCGTTGCGGCAGATTCGCGGGAAGGGACCATTTTCCTGTTGGAACGGCAGCAGCCAATGGGAAAAAGCAGAGGTCGTCGCGGTGACATCGACACCTAGCCGATGCGCAGCCAGCAGCGCTTTGAGTACGAAGTAAGGCTCGACATAATCGCCCTTGGGGAAAACGGTGATGGCGCCATTTGGCTGAACGAAATCGGCAAACATGGCTAGGTTTTGCACCGGCGGGGATTGATCTGCCGCCGTCACCGGCGTCGCACAGCTGAAACAAAAAACACAGGCGAGTCCGCCAAATATTGACGCCGCAGTCCGCCCTTGCTTACCTTTATTTGCATCAAGCCGCATCAGGTATCTCCGCTGTCGTCACCGTCGTCACCGTTGCACCGTCTTGTGTGGTAATCACGCCATGCACCACGCATCCTGCAGCGATAGTCAATTTGCGGCAGATCACGGTTGTGGCGGCGCCGGGAGCGCCAATGCGGCAATCGGCGCCGATCACGATATCGTTTTGACTGATGACCGGACCAAGCACCGAACAGCCCTTGGCCAGCACAATATCTTTGTTGGAAACAATACTGCCGACAATGCGGGAGTGCTGTCCCAGATACAAGTCGCCATAGGTCTTGATGCTGCCGAACAGTGTGGTGCCGGCGAGCACCCGATATGCTCCGCGCACCACAAAGTCGCCATTCTGATAGATATCCGAAGACGCTTCGGCGCCGTCATCCAGGATCTGGCGCGTGCGCGTGGCCCAGGATGGCGACATCTCAGGCAGCGCTTCGGCGGCAGCGCTGGCAGCATCGCAAGCGCCGAAGCGCATGCTTGGCGCTCCGGCGCGCACAAATTGGCTGCCGTCGGCAAAGTTGATTTCCTTGAGCGCGGTAATGCGGCCGTCAATCGATGCGTTGCTGCCGACATGGATGCATGGGGCGTCTATCCAGCGATGCACCACCGTGTTCGCACCGAGAGTGATGACGCCCTGGGCCGAGCAGGCGCGCAGGCTTGCGCCGGCGCCGACCGATAAATCGGAGGCGGCAAACAGATCGGCCTGGTTATGGCTGCCGGGCGGCAAACGAGCGTCGTGCACGAAGATGACAATGACGTTCTTTTTTTGCAGCATTTTCAAGGTTTCAGGATAATAGCTGGCGCTGGCGTCCGCGCCGAGGCGCTGATGCACGATGTTCAAATTGTCGTTGCTGCTGACGGTCCGATCCGTCTGCAAATTGCGCAGACCAGATAGATTGATCTCCGGTATTGCGGTTATGCGCTGGCGAAAGCTGTCGGCGAAATAGCGTAGATTATTTATCTCGTTTCTTCTGACCGGCAACGGCGCTACATCGGTAGGACGCAGCCATTCGTACGTTGCTGGAATATAGGGCAGCAAAGCGATCAGGAATACGCAGATCAATAATAGCGCCGGGAAAGCCATGATCAGGAAGCCTTTCCGCTGAATTCAACTGGTGGACTTATCTGCGTGCCTGGCGGCGCTGAGATGAGTTCTTGGACAGGTGTTGTCGATGCGACCCTGAATCTTTCGGTTTTTTGCCAGACCAGTTCGCGTTTCTGTATTGCATCCAGAATCTGCTTGATGACGGCACGTGTGATGGAAACCAGGCTGACCAGAAAGCCGAATATATTCAGCGGCAACAAGCGGATGCGATTGCGATTGCCGTCCAGATAGGTGGCGGCCGCTATTTCAAAAAAAGCTGCATTGGTGCCAAATGCGCCGTAGGCCACCATGCCGCTCAAAGCCAGCCAGCCGAATAGCCATTGGTGCGAGGTCATGAAAAACTGGATGATGGTCAGACTCCAGCCGACAACCAGCAACGGCGGCATGATGAAGACGCAAAGCAGCAGCGCACCGTCTACTCTTTCACGCCAGCTGATGCGAGGATTCCTCAGCAAGCCCATCAGATTGCGGCCCATGACCTGATTGTGCCCGCGTGACCACCTGCTGATTTGCCTGATCCGGACCGGCCACGACTCAGGTACTTCTTCGTAGCATTCGGAACGGTTTTGATAGACCGTTTTCCAGCCGTTCTGCAGCAGACGGAAAGTGACATCGGTATCCTCAGCCAGCATATCGCTATTCCAGCCGCCGATTTCCTCCAGCGCGCAGCGCCTTACGCCGCCGACGGTGCCGCCATACTGCGGCACCAGGCCCAGATTCATGCGCGCCGCCTGGTCGACCTGATAGCCGCCGGCCCGTTCCAGATCCAATAAACGGGTCAAGAGATTGGTGCCGGCGTTGATGGGCACCACGCGCCCCATGATGGCGCCGACTTCCGGATCGAAAAATGGCGCGACGAGTTGTTTTATCAAGCCGCGTGCGGGCAGGTAATCGGCGTCAAAAATGATGATGATTTCAGCCTGGATTTTTTCCGTGGCGTCGCGCAACGCGGCGGCTTTTCCAGGGCGCCCCGCGCTCCGATGGAAGAGCATGAAACGATCCGGGTTGGCGGCCGCGATGCGATCGATAATTTTACGGGTGCCATCGGTAGAGCGATCATTCACCGGCATGATGATCAGTTTGTCGCGAGGATAGTCGACTTCGAGCAAGGCGTTCAGTGCATCTGCAATGACTTTTTCCTCATTGTGAGCCGCGACGCACACAACCACCTGTGGCCATGCCGCTTGCTCGATATCGAGATAGGGCTGGCGTTGCCGTCCAAACAGGCGGTTAAGGGTGAACAGGTAATGCCGGATCGTGTAGATGACCAGTAACAATATGATGAATCCCAGTATGGCTGTCATCAGATCCAGCTCTATGGCGCGGAGGTCGAATTCCAAAGGCGCCGATCGCGCCTCCGCAGCCATGCCGATGAGTGGGAAAAATGCGTAGCGCGCATGCGGATTTGGCAGCCATCTGCGTGAAACTGTTTTGCAACGAGTATGAGATGAGGAAGCCATAAATCAACCTTTGAAATGCGCAAGCTTTGAAACGAACAGCCCTCGAAATGTGATCGTCGGCCAGGCTTATTGAAGGATCTTTGCTGGCAGCCGTGCGGTGACTGCCGGGCCGAATTTTTCCACTTCAAATTCTTGCGTGGATCTCCCGCATAGAACGTCAACTATTCGCTCTGCCGCCCGGCCATCGCCGTAGGGATTGACGCGCCGAGTGACCTGCTCCCAGGCGGCGTCGTCATCATAGAGCCGTGCGACTGCGGCGACGATGCGCGCCGAATCGGTGCCGACCAGTTGCACTGTGCCGGCGCTGACAGCTTCCGGCCGCTCCGTGACATTGCGCATCACCAGCACAGGTTTGCCCAGCGCCGGAGCCTCCTCTTGCACGCCGCCGGAATCGGTCAATATCACATGAGAGTGCTGCATCAGGCGTACAAACAGCAAATAATCCAGCGGCTCGATCAGATGGACATTGGACAGGTGGGACAGTGCTGCCAGTACCGGTGTCTGGACGTTCGGATTGAGATGCACCGGATAGACGATTTGTATGTCGGAACGACGCGACAATTTCACCAATGCATCGCAAATTTCTGCGAAACCAGAGCCGAAATTTTCGCGCCGATGGCCGGTCACGAGCAGTAATTTTTGCCTCGCTTTAAGGTAAGGGAAATGGGCGTCAAGCCTCTTGCGCAGTTGCTCATCCTGCGCGATCCGTTGGGTTGTCATGCGCAGCGCGTCAATCACGGTGTTGCCGGTGACGACGGTGCGGCCAGCCAGATGTTCCGCTACGAGGTTGGCTTTTGCCCGGGTAGTAGGGGCAAACAGCAGATCGCTGACGACATCGACGTAACGACGGTTCATTTCTTCCGGCCAGGGTTGCATCAGGTCGCCGGTGCGCAGGCCTGCTTCGACATGCGCCACCGGTATGCGTCGATGAAACGCCGTCAAGGCGGCCATCATGGCCGTGGTGGTGTCGCCATGCACCAGGATCCGATCCGGTTTCACCGTTTCGAGCACCGGGTCAAGCAAGGTGATCAGGCGCGCAGCCAAACCGTTCAGCGCCTGGTTTGGCAGCATCGCATCGAGGTTGTGATCAACCTTTATTTCAAACAATGCAAGTACTTGTTGCAGCATGAGCCGATGTTGGCCGGTAACGCAGACCAGCGATTGGATAACCCGTTCGCGAGAAAGCGCTTTGACGACGGGGGCCATTTTTACAGCCTCCGGCCGCGTACCAAAGATAGAGAGAACTTTCATTTGTACCCTCGACTAGTCGAGTTAACTTGCACCCTGCCGAGATAAGTCTCGCGAGGTCCTTTTTGTTATTTCTTGTTTGTTCTTTGCTCTTCGTTCTTGATACCGACGCCGGTCCGGTCGGGAGTCCCGAAAAAACAGGGAAAGCCACTGCCTTGGCAACATGCAAAAGCAACGGCAAGCACTAAATTTGTTTTAGTTATTCTCGCAGATAAATTTCCTTGTGGAAATTATTTGCAATATTATTTAGTAATGCAAATGCCCTAACAGTGATATTAGTTGTTTTTTATTTATTTTTTGTTAAATAATGTCACGTAATTCCAACTGACGATCCAGCTGAGGGGCCAGCGGACAAACCAGCTGACTAAAGCCAGCCCGTCACATGCCGGATGTGCGCTGACTTGGTAGGGAGATGCGGTGCTTATAGGTAGTTTCTCTGCGACATGGCGTCGTCATCCGCCATGTACACCGCGCGATAAGGCTCGTTCCAGCCAAAGTAATGCGTCAGCAAGGTATCGCTGGTGCTAAGTTGTGGCGGAGTATTTATGCTTAGGCAATCCGTAATGTACTGCTCGTTGAGCATGCCGGCGTTTCGCAATACTTCGATCGTGTGGAACTGATCGCCCTGGCTGGCGTAGACCGACGATTTATCGTCAACGCTGCTGACGCATTGCCAGATTTTTTCCAGCAGCACGGCATTCTCTGCCGTGTTGCGAAACGCCATCACGCCCGAGTTCAGATCCCAGCCGCCAATGTCTTTAGCGAATAACACGTCGCGGTTTTTCAGCAAGGGCTCAAGTTGCTTGGCATGGTTGATAAACAAGACGTCGGCATCTATCCAGATTACCCAGTCATGGTCTGCCAGATGACGAGCCAGCAGCCAGCTCTTGACCCAGGATCCGGAAATATTATTGTCGAGTTGCTCAGGAATGGCGCGATAGACATGGTAGGCATAGCCATGGCGGTCGCAATAGCGCTTCACATTGTGCTCGGAAATGCGTGCATAGTCGGCTATGTGATGTGTGTATAGCGTGACCAGCGCAATTCTTGCATGCGGATTGAAACTGGATTTAGCTTCAGTGGAAAGTGCCGGGTAGTGCGGTGTCTTCAGCAACGGCAAGCCATCGATCAGCGCGCCATTGACCTGCCGTACCAGCAGGTTCTTCATGCGCAGATCAAACAAGATGTCGTGATTCGGCTCACCGTCAACCGAGGACCAAGGGCCAAGGTTGAGCATGAAAATTCTGGCATTGAACCAGTTCGGGATGTGCCAGCTGACGTTGACGTAGCGGTCGCCGATCATGGCGTTGACTTCCAGCACCGGGAATTTTTCCAGCAAGCTAAGCTCGCTTCTTCCCATCTCATCTCGTATCAGGCTTTTATGCAGTATAAAAATGATGTCATGCAGGATTTTGCGATTTTCTGCGGTATTGCGCAGCGCCAGCATATTGTTCATGACGACATGCGGCGCGCCCGACGGGCCATGGGTGGTGCCTTTGACCAGCAGTGCGTCACGTCCGGCCAGCAATGTTTCCAGCGCGACCGGATGAACGATCACAGCATTGCTATCGAGCAGAAGAACCCAGTCGTTGGCGGCAGCTTCTCGCAAATGCTGAAGCAACAGATGATAGCGGTGAGCTTGCCGCAGCATGGGATGGGCGATGTGCGTGGTTTCGACCCAAACGTGCGGATAGCCGAACAATCTGCAGTAATGCTGATGATTGCGCAGAACCTGCGGATCCAATTGTTCGAACACACTGATGCATAAGGTCATTTGTAGTTTTCCAGGATAGAGCAGCTCCTGTCCGGCTGAGCGTGCGAGGCATATTTTGACATCTAAATTGCTTTTATAGCCATTGTTCAGTAAATTGCTGTCAGCCGCAGCAACGCCGGCAAATAATAAACAACGATGGAAGCCGGATCATGAGCCATGCAGAGAAGATTTTTACCGACATATATCAAGGTAATAACTGGGGTAGCAGCGAGTCGGTTTCTGGCCCCGGATCCGAGCTATATAGAACCCGGCACTTGCAGCGCGAATTGCCCTACCTGCTGGACGAGCTGAATATACGTTCGATGCTGGATTTGCCCTGCGGCGATTTCAACTGGATGCAGCACGTCGATCTGTCCCGCGTGGACTATATCGGCGCCGACATTGTGCCGCAGTTGGTTGAACGCAATCGTCAGCAATTCGGCAGGACCGGCCGGCAATTCTTGCATCTTGATTTATTGAATGCGGCACTGCCTCGGGTCGATGCGGTTTTTTGCCGGGATTGCCTGGTGCATTTACCGCTGCAGGGTGTTTTTTCCGCACTGAAAAACATCTGCGATAGCGGCGCTCTTTACCTGTTTACTTCCAGTTACTCCTTCCGTGGCTTCGAAGCGAATGGCGAGATCGCTCTGGGCCAATGGCGCCGTTTGAATCTGGAGCTGGGGCCTTTCCATTTTCCGGCGCCTAGCCGCTATATCATCGAAGGCACGGACGAAAGCGAGGGGCGCCTGTCGGATAAAGTGATAGGAGTCTGGCCGATCGATCAAATCAAGAAGCGGCTGGCGTCGATTTGAATCCTTGGAGCCAAGCAGGAAATCCGGTTTCGAGATTATCATTGCAGACATTGCGCCGCCGGTGCAGATCGATGTAAACACTTGTCTAAACGCTTCTTGCGCTTGCCACCAATGCTTCCTACTCTCCTGATCCTCAATCCTTTGTCCGAGCAAAGTCTGCAAAGCATCGCCCAAGACTTCCAGATAGTGTATGCGCCCACTGCCGAGCAGCGCCGCGCCGCCATCGCCAGCCACGCCGAGACGATACGCACCGTGCTGACGATAGGTTCAATCGGTTTGCATGCGCAAGAAATCGCGGCCTTGCCGAAGCTGGAACTGATTTGCGCACTCGGTGCAGGCTTTGAGAACATCGATCTCGCCGCTGCGCGTGAGCGTGGCATTACGCTGGCCAACGGCGCCGGCGCCAACGACGCCTGCGTTGCCGATCACGCCATGGGCTTGCTGCTGGCGACGGTACGCGGCATTCCGCAACTGGGAGTGGCGCTGCATCAAGGCATCTGGCGCGACGCGCTGCCTTTGCCGCCTAGCGTGTCGGGCAAGCGTCTCGGGATTGTCGGGCTCGGCACTATCGGCAAACAGATTGCGCGCCGTGCTGCCGGTTTCGACATGACGATCGGCTATCACAATCGTTCGGCGCGCAATGATGTGCCGTTTGAGTATTTCGCTTCACCGCTGGCGCTGGCGCAATGGGCTGATTTCCTGGTGATCGCCACCCCCGGCGGCGCAACTACCCGCCACATGATTAATCGCCCGGTGCTGGATGCGTTGGGAGCGCAGGGTTTTGTCGTCAATATTGCGCGCGGCAGTGTGATTGACACCGTGGCGCTGGCGCTGGCGTTGCGGGAAGGGCGGATAGCTGGCGCCGGCCTCGACGTGTACGAGAGTGAGCCGCTGCCGCCGGCGGAATTGCTGGGCTTGCCGAATGCGGTGCTGACGCCGCATGTGGCGGGATGGTCGCCGGAATCGGTGGCTGAGACGGTGCGCTTGTTTCTGGAAAACGCCAGACGGCATTTTTCCGGGCAAGCGGTATTGACGCCGATTTGAGGCGGTGATTGAGGCCGTGATTGATGCACGAAAAAAATCCGGCTTGACGCCGGATTTTTTTGCTTGATTGCATCTCCGATGCGATCTGTCAGTTCAAGAATTTCTTATCTTTGGTAATCATGGTCATCTCGACAAATTTCGAGCCGCTGTGATTGTTGCCGCTGAAATTTACATCGAAGCCGCCGCCGTTATAGTTTTTCATATTGATGCTTTCCAGCGCCTTGACCAGTTTTGCACGGGTCAGATCCTTGCCGGCGCGTTTCAATCCTTCGACGAATACCTTGGCAGCAATGAAACCTTCCAGGCTGGAGAAGTTAGGCTCTTTGACAGCGGCTTTCTCCATCAGCTTGGTATATTCAGCGACTACCGGGGCCGACGAGCTCCACGGGAATGGCATGACCTGGGAAATGACGACGCCTTCGCCATCCTTGCCCAGCGCATCGGCCAGGGCCTGGCTGCCGACGAACGATACGTTGTAGAACTGGCCGGTATAACCGGCCTTGCGCATTTCCTTGATGTAAGCGGCGCTTGATGCATAGGCGCTGATCTGGATCACCGCGGCTGGGCGTTTCGGCAAAATCTTGCTGACCGCCTGCTTGACGTCGGTGCTGTTGCGTTCCACCGTGGCCGATTCGGCCAGTTCCAGATTCAGCTTTTTCATTGCGCGCTGCACGCCTTCCAGCCCGGCGCGGCCATAGGCGTCGTTCTGGTAAAACACGGCGATATTCTTGACGCCGACGTTCGCCAGCTTTTCCACCAGGTGCTCGGTTTCATCGAAATAGCTGGCGCGGATATTGAAAATTTGGCGATTCAGCGGCTCGCGCAGGGATTGGGCGCCGGTAACCGGTGCAAAGAATGGCACCCCAGCCTGGGTGAAAATCGGCAAGGCGGCGTTGCTGGTCGCTGTGCCGACGTAGCCGAACAAGGCAAACACATCGTCTTTTTCAATCAGGCGCTTGGTATTGGCCGCGGCCAGGTCGGCTTCGTATTTATCATCGGCTTTGATGATTTCGATTTGTCGTCCATACACGCCGCCCTGTTCGTTCACCGAGTCGAAATACGCTTTGGCGCCGGCATTCATTTGAATCCCTAACTGTGCGGCGGGGCCGGAAAATGCGGCTGATTGACCTAATACTATTTTCTGGTCGGTGACGCCGGATTCGGCAAAACTCGCGGATAGCGGTGCGCAGACGCCAATTGTTAGCGCTAACATGAGAGGTAAAAGACGACGGTGAAGATGCATGGTTGCCACTTTCTGATGTTGATCAAGCGGTGCAATTTCGCGGCGTGATCGAGGCATGCTCAAGGCATGAACCAGCGCTGCGGCATTGCACCATTGCGTATTATAGATTTATTGCTTAAAGAAAACAAAAGAAGAGATGGTTTTACCGGTAGTTAGGGTCTGTTAATAATTTGTGCAGCTTATCCAAGCGAACGCAATATGGCGTCGGTGCTGCGCACATGGCCCATGCGGATGAACATGTGTTCGGTGGTGAAATGATGTTCCTCGGCGCTGATGCCGCTCATCGCATCTTCGGCGAACAGCAATTCATAGCCCAGGTCATAGGCGGCCCTGGCCGTCGATTCGATGCCGATATTGGTGGCGATGCCGGTCAGCGCGATGGTGCGGATGTGGCGGCGACGCAATTGCTGTTCCAGATCGGTGCCATGGAACGCACCCCATTGTTTCTTGGTGACGATCAGATCGCCTTCCTGGACCGCGGCTTCCGGCACCAGGTCGCAGGCATGCGCGGGCAGCGGCGGCGCATCCAGCGGACGGCTCAGCGGCGCGTCGGCGCTCAGCCGCAGCAATTGGGTGACATCCACCCGTACGAAGATGACCGTGCCGCCGTGCTGACGGAAGGCGTTTGCCAGCCGCACCGAATTTGCCACCACCTGAGAGCCGGGATAGGGCGCGAGTGTGCGGCCGAGGTTGCTGTGCTGCAAATCGATCTGCACCAGCGCCGTGGTTTTGGGATCAATCGCCAGCGGCTGGTTCAGGTTGATGAGTGGGTTGGTCATGTGCAATTCTCCATATGTGAGCTTGTCCTCATATTATTTTAAACCTATAATGTGAGCATGTCCTCATATAATGCAGAAGCCGATAAAAAAATAACGCGCCGGGTGCCGCAACAGGAGCGCGCAGAACAGCGCGTCGCCGCCTTGCTGGGGGCCGCCGCCGCCGAGATTGCCGCAGTCGGTTACGACGCCGCAACCATGACCGCGATAGCCGAGCGGGCCGGCACTTCGATCGGCGCCGTGTACCAATATTTCCCTAATAAGGAAGCGGTGGTGCGCGCTCTGCGCGATCAGTACGGCAATCAGATGGAGCAGCGCTGGACCGCGCTCGGCGTGCTGGCAACGCAACTCAGTGTGGAACAACTGGTCGATCGCATTTTCGACTTGATGGTCAGCTTCATGCAGGAGCAGCCAGCGTATATTCCGCTGCTCGGTGCGCCGCTGAGTTATCGCCGCGACCCGCAAGCGCGGGACCGCCTGCGCGAACGCTTCGCCAGCTTGTTCCAGCAGCGCCAGCCGGATCTGGCGCATGAACAGGCGTTGCGCACGGCGAATGTCACCTTGCAACTGGTAAAGGGGTTGAATCAGTTGTACGCGGACGCCAAACCGAAAGAAAGAAAATTGCTGGTGCTGGAATTCAAGCTGGCCGTGACTGCCTATCTGAATCTGCGGCTGAAGCCGACACAAGATCAAGCATAGCCACGCTCGGTAAAATCTACATAAGGAACAGAAATGGTCAATCTCTTAATGGTCAATCTCTTAATACACGCTAGCAAAGCACCGGGCGCATGCTGAATTCCCCGGATATGCAAACGCATGGCAATATCAATTTTGATGCGATCCAGAACATCCGCGATCTGGGTGGTTATGCGGCCGCCGACGGCCGTCGGATCGTGCCGGGAAGATTGCTGCGCGGCGCCAATCCCGGCATGGCGTCGGCAGCGGATATCGCCAAGCTCAAGAGTTATCGGCTGGATGTCGTGCTCGACTTCCGTACGGAGGCGGAGAAGCACGCCGCGGAGACAGCATTTGCTTCCTCTTTCAACTGGATTGCCGATCCGGTCATGGTCGGCAACTTGTCGCAGGAGACCCTGCTGCCTTTGCTGAAGAGCGGCAGCCCGGAACAGAGCCGGCAGTTCATGCTCGATTTCTATCGCGCTTTCCCGGTGCGCTATCAGTCTCAATTCAGACGTTTCCTGAAGTTCGCGGAGCAGAACAAGAGCATGTTGTATCACTGCACGGCCGGCAAGGACCGTACCGGTTTTGCCAGTGCTCTATTACTGTCTGCGTTGAGTGTCGACCGCACCGCCATCATCGCCAACTACCTGGAGTCGAATCGTCACAACGCCGCTGCCAATGCGCAGGTGCTGGCGCAGGTTTTCAAGGCTGAGCTGGCGCCGGAATTGATTGCGCCGCTGTTGACGGTTGAGGCGGCTTATATAGAAGCCGCACTGGCGTTGATCGATAAGGAGTACGACGGCATGGAGTGCTACCTGCGTCAGGTGCTGGATATCGACGTCGAGCGCATTCGGCACAATTACCTGGTTTAAGCCGCAATATTAAAAAAGCCATCGACATGGTCGATGGCTTTTCGATTACAACAATGGCTGCCTGACTGTAATGCTTACCACATGATGACGCGCTGCTCCGGCGGCAGATACATCTTGTCGCCCGGCTTGACGTCAAATGCACTGTAGAAACCAGGCTGGTTGCCCAGCGTGCCGTTGCCGCGGAAGCGTGGCGGCGAGTGCGGATCGGTCTTTACATAAACGATGGCTTGCGCATCGCGCACCTTGCCGCGCCATACCTGGCCCCAGCCCAGATACAGCCGTTGATCGCCGGTGAGGCCGTCGATCACAGGCGGTGTCTTGCCATTCAGAGACAGGTGATAAGCCTTGTAAGCGATGGCCAGGCCGGAGTTGTCGGCGATGTTTTCGCCTAGCGTCAATTCACCGTTAACCTTGTAGCCGGGAACCGGGCTGTAAGCGCTGTATTGCGCCACCAGTGCTTTGGTCTTGACCGCGAATTTCTCGTGATCTTCCTTGGTCCACCAATCGCGCAGATTGCCGATTTCATCGTACTGGCTGCCCTGGTCGTCAAAGCCGTGGCTGATTTCATGGCCGATCACCGCACCGATGCCGCCGTAGTTGACCGCATCGTCGGCCTTGGCGTTGAAGAACGGCGGTTGCAGAATCGCTGCCGGGAACACGATTTCGTTGAACTCCGGGTTGTAATAGGCGTTCACGGTTTGCGGCGTCATGCCCCATTCGGCGCGGTCGACCGGCTTGCCGAGTTTATTGATATTGCGCTGGTATTCAAACTGGTTGGCGCGCATCACATTGCCGACCAGATCGTCGCGCTTGATGACCAGGCTGGAGTAGTCGCGCCATTTGTCCGGGTAACCGATCTTCAGCATCAAGGTCGACAATTTTTTCTGCGCCTGCTTCTTGGTGTCCGCTCCCATCCAGTCCAGGCCATCGATGCTTTGATTGTAGGCAGCGATCAGGTTGGCCACCAGTTTTTCCATGCGGGCTTTATTTTCCGGCGGGAAGAACTGTTCTACATAGAGCTGACCCAGGCCTTCGCCGATACTGCCTTCGACCACATTGATGCCGCGTTTCCAGCGTGGCTCATTTTGCGGCACGCCACGCAGCACAGTGCCTTTGAAAGCAAAATTCTGATCGACATATTGTTTCGACAGGTCAGAGGCATAGCTGCTCAGCACATGCCATTTGAAATAAGCTTTCCAGACCGGCAGCGGGGTCTTTTCCAGGATCTTGTCGAGGCCTTTGATGTAGCTAGGCTGGCTGATGACCAGATACGACACTTTGTCTTTCAAGCCGGCGCCGGACAGATAGCCGTCCCATTCGAAATGCGGCGCCAGCGTGTGCAGCTGCGCCAGTTCAACCCGGTTGTAGGTCTTGACCGGGTCGCGGTTCTGGACCTTGGTCCATTGCACCTTGGCCAGTTCGGTTTCCAGGGCGACGATGCTGGCGGCGTTTTTGTGCGCTGCCTTGTCGCCGGCCATTGTCAGCATGGCTTCCACATGCGCCCGGTATTTGCTCAGCGTGTCTTTCAGCTTGGCGTCATCGGCTTTCAGGTAATAGTCGCGATCCGGCAGGCCGAGACCGCTTTGACCGAGGTCGGCGATCACTTTGCTTGAATCCTTGGCGTCCTGATGAATTCCCAGATCGTAAGGTGCGCTGACGCCGATGCTGTTGAAGTGGGCGATCAGGCCAGGGATCTGTTTCTTGTCTTGCAAGGCGTCGACTCTGGCGAATTCTGCGCTGAGCGGTTTGATGCCCAGGGTTTCCAGCGCCGGCTCATCCATATAGCTGGCATACAGGTCGGCGATTTTTTGCTGGTTGGAACCGGGCGTGACATTCTTTTCGGCGCTGACGGCGTCGACGATGGTATGCAACTGGTTCAGCGAGTTTTCACGCAATTCATAGAATGCGCCCCACGAAGATTTGTCGGCCGGGATTTCGGTTTTCTTGAGCCAGCCGCCGTTGACGTAGCTGTAGAAATCATCTTGGGGACGTACCGTCAGGTCGGCATTCTGCATGTCGATGCCGCTGGCCAGGATTGAGCCTGAGGCTGGGGCCGGAGCCGGAGCTACCACAGCGGCGGCTACGGTGCGGGGAGTTTGGGCGAAGCTGGCGGTGGAGGCGGTATAGCCTGCAACCATGGTCAGCACTGCTGCACAGATCAGAGAGCGTTTCACGAGTAAATAGTCCTTATGAGAAATTATCGGAAAAAACAGCCTTGTAGGGCATTCTAAAAAAAATCCAGATTGTTTGCTCAGCGCAGAATCGCCGCCGGATCTTGCTTATCGCGCAACGCCGTGCACAGCAAGGTCTTTTCACGGGTTTGCGCCAGGCCGCGCTCGGCGCCAGGCAGTTGCCCGAGCAAAGGCTGGAAGAACGCCGTCAGGCGGTCAGCCTCGCCTTGCGAGCAGCTATCGCCGGCAACCAATCCAGGCAATTTGCCGCCGGACGCCTCGCCGCTACGTTTGATCAGCTGTGCATGATTGGCGGTAAACCATTTCCACATGGCGTCGCGGCCTTCGCCATCTTCCCGGCTGGCGCGCAACAAAGTGCTCATTTCACCGACTTTGACGCGTGGGTCCAGCGCCAGGTTGCGCGCGCGTTCGGCGTTGCTGGCGACGGTGGCGGAACCGAGACCGGTCAGGATCGCCATGCGTTGCGCCGGCTCGCTGTTAGTGCCGAGCGCCTTGACTAACACGTCGATGGCGTCGCTGCCGCTGTCCTGCGTGCTGACTGCCAGCACCGAACGCAGCAGATCGGGATTGGCAGCTTCCAGATTGAGCTGGCCGTCGGGATTCGCTTGTAACGCTTGTTTACCCTGTGCCAGCAGAGCCTGGCGTACTTCAGGCAATTTCATGTCGAGCGCCAGGAATTCCGCCAGCGCAGCGCGTAACAAGGCGTCGTCCTGGCTTTCATTGGCGCGGCGCTGATAGCCGAGTTGTTGCAGCCGCGGCAGATACAGCTGGCGCGCCAGTTCCGTCAGGCGGGCGCGCTGAGCATCGCTGCGGGCTTCGTATTTGGATAACCACTTGAGTGTCGGGATCAGCGCCGTTGCCACTTCGCGCGTACCCGATTGCGCCAGGCGCGGCGCCGCCGCCAGCACCGCCGCCGCATCCAGATCGCCGCGATCGAAACCGGCGTTGATGGCGTCGGCGTAAGCCAGCTGTTCGGTATCCGGCAGTTGCGTCAGCTTGTCGGTCAGGCGCGCCAGATCTTCATGCGCCATATTGAAGCGGTAGTAGCCTGCCGCGTCTGCGTTGGGCATATACCAGCTGCTGGCGGATGCGCCTTGCAACACCATCTTGCCCAGTTCCTGATCCAGCAATTCGCATTGCGTCTTGGCGACGTCGCTATTGGCCACGCTATAGCGTACGCACACCGGAATGCCCCACAGCCGTTTGGTGTCGCCGCTTGAGCCCAGCGGCAGGTAACGCTGCTGTTTCAGACGCAGTACTGCCTGGCCGCCGTTGGGGCCATCTTTTTCCCAGGTGAGCGCAGTGTCGACCAGCGGTACGCCAGCCTGATCGAGGAAGCTTTGCATCGCTTTCGCAAAACGCTGGTCTTTGCCGGACGCTTTGGCCAGTGCTGCGACCAGGTCATCTGCGGTGGCGCTGGAGAACTGATGTTGCTTGATATACGCGCGCACCCCGGTGCGGAAAACTTCTTCGCCCAGATAGCGTTCGAACATATTCAGCACCGCCGCGCCTTTCTGGTAGGTGATGCCGTCGAACGCCGTTTCGATATCGCCGATGCTGGTAATCGGCTGGCGGATGCGGCGCACGCTGACCAGGCTATCGCTTTGCATCGCGTAGTTGGCGCCATTGATCAGCGCCAGATCGGCACGGTATTCCGGATGCAACTGGCGCGTGATCTTGCTCTGCATCCAGGTGGCAAACGCTTCGTTGAGCCAGAGATCGTCCCACCATGGCATGGTGACTGTGTCGCCAAACCATTGATGAGCCAGTTCATGGGCGTTGACATTGAATGAGCCGCGCACATTATGTGCCGGCGAGTTGGCGTCGACCAGCATCAGAAAGTCGCGAAAAGTCACCAGTCCCGGATTTTCCATGGCGCCGGCGGCAAAGTCAGGCGCGGCCAGCAGATCGACCTTGTCGAACGGATAGCCGAAGCCGAAATAATCTTCCAGCGCCGTGATGATGGCCGGCGTCTGCGCCAGCGCTGGCTTGATACGTTCGCCTTCGCCATGCGGTGTGACGCCGCGCAGCGGCATCGGCTGGCGGCGCCATTGTGTCGCTGGAATTTCCGGTCCGTGCACCACATCCCATGGCCCGACGGTAAACGCCACCAGATAAGTCGGCAATGGTTTGGTCGGTGCAAAGCTGAGCTTGCGCCAGCCGTTGTCGAGTTTCTGTTCGCTGACTTGCTGAGTGTTAGCGACTGCAGCCTGGTTTTCAGGCACGCTCAGGCTGAGCGTGTAAGGCGTCTTGAACGCCGGCTCATCGAAACCCGGAAAGGCGTAGCGGGCGCTGACCGCCTCCATTTGTGTGATCACATAGGGCGCGCCTTGGCTGCTGACCTTGTACACACCTTCCAGTTGTTCGTTAAACGGGGCGCTGTATTCCAGCCTCAGGCTATAGCGACCGGCTGGCAGCGTCTGGCCAAACTCGATCGCTGCCACGCCTTCTTTTTTCGCGGCGACCTTGTATTGCGCGGCATGGATTTTTTTCCGGCTGTCGGTCAGCGTGACTTTGCCCACGCTCAAATCCTGGCCGTGCAGCCACAGGTGATCGGCCGCTTGTTTCAGTTCGATGGTTATGGTGGCGCTGCCACTATAGTCGGACTGACGCGGATCGACGCGGAAGTCCAGCTGATAGGCCAGCGGCTGAGCCCAGCGCGGTAATTTCCCCAGCGGTGCAGCATCATTCGGGGTCGCCGCTGCGGCGTTGAATGAGGCAATGCTGATGGCGAGAGCGGCTAATGTGAAACGACGAGTAGTACACATCACAGATGAAATCCTCCCAAATTTGGTCTTGGGATTCTAGCCTGCGCTACGATGATTCGCTAGGGAAATAGTATGTTATATACACTTTTGTTTGTTGGTGAAAATCAGCTGTCCCTTTTTGCGGATGGGGACAGAGCGGCTTCAATCATTTGTATTATGTTTGGTTATAGTCCATGCTGAATTAATTGCGGTCCATTAGCCGCGGATCACGGTATGTCTAGCCACTAGCCAATTGATTACGCGCGTACATACACCCACGCCTGCGAGCCAGACTTTAATTGCGCGAAAACACGTTTGTAGTCTGAAACCTCATATTCATCCGCAGCGGCCAATTCTTGACTCGTAATCTCAAAGACGGTGCCAGAAACTTCGTCGTCCGGGTTCAGACTAGGCTGAACAATTGGATGGTGCGTCTGGCCACTCGTTGCAATTACTTCCGGATCATCTATAGCAACGAGCGACTCTGTGTAACCCAGTATGGAGTCTGGACGGCCAATCAACTCACGTCCAAAATTTGATAACTGGACAGCTTTATTTTGCAGCGTTCCATATGAAAACAATAGAACTTGTGTGTGCTCTGAATTATCCATATTCAATTTATCCATAGTCATGCCGCATTTTCAAAGTATGTTCGCGTGAAAGCAGCCACCTGCTTGCATCCACAATAGCAGGCTCCACAGCTTCCTGGTGGCAAGAGTAATTGAGTCGCGATGAGTCGAGAGATACAGTCGTAACCTAAGGAGGCATCAGTTCTATGCTCGGGCAGCAAATCGCATAGCTGCCGAGTTCATGCAATAGCGCAAGCCAGTCGGCTTGGGACCATCGTCAAATACGTGACCCAGATGGGCGTCGCACAGACGGCAAGATACCGCCGTACGCTGCATGCCAAAACTACGGTCGGTTTCGCCAGCCACGTTAGTCGCTGAAATCGGTTGCCAGAAACTCGGCCAGCCAGTACCCGATTCGAACTTGGTTTTGGAATCGAACAGCGCGGTATCGCAGCAGATGCAACGATACAAACCATCCTTGTGGTTATCCCAGTCTTTGCCCGTAAACGGTCGCTCCGTTCCCGCTTTACGCGTAACCAGATAGGAGATCTCAGAGAGTTGTGCGCGCCAGTCCGCGTCCGGCTTTATCAGTTTGGCGACACGGATCGTCTTGTCGAGTTTTCCTGCGGGAGAAAACAGATCGATGGTCACTTCAGTGTTCGGTTTTGCACCTGCCAGCGACGCCGCTGCGGCTCGCCCCGGCAAGCTGTGGGCCGCGACAATGCTCAAGCCCATTTTCATCAGCATACGGCGCTGAGCATTCGCTACGGTTGCGCCGGCCTTTGTCTTGTTATCCTGGATATCCATATCGCCTCCTATCCAAAAGTGAATGCGAACGCCTGAGCACCGCCGTCGAGAAATTCGATCGAAAAGGTGTGCTCGCCAACCTTGGCTGTTTGCCTGATCAACTGATAGAGCCGCTGTTCGCGGACGATGCCATCGCCTTTGTCACTGATGTCAGCACCGTGCGATTGCATTGGCGGCTGGCCGTCAAGCGTGACGCGAAATCGCACAGGCTTTGCATCAGCGCCGGGGCCAATCACCAAATGCAGATCACGTGCATAAAAGCGAAAAGAGATCTTGCCCGTCCCACCGCTCAACATGGCTTTCTCCTTGTCGACTTGCCACTTGCCATCCAGCCCCCACTGATTGAGCGTCAAGGACCTGGACAGCCGATACTCGGCCACCCGATCGGACTGAAGCGCCGGCGCTGCGGCGAAGTTGTCCGCACGCTCATAACCCAGGTAGGTCTCCGGCGACTGCATATGCTGGTTGTCGGCTGCGGCTTGCACACCGCTGGCATTGATCGATGCCCCCGAAGCAGGAAGATTTTTTGCGCCGGCATCAGTCAGAAGCTGGCGGATCAGCATTTCCGATTCGTCATAGTTGCCTTCGCCAAAATGATGGCCTCGGATCTGGCCTTGCGCGTCGATAAAGTAATGTGCCGGCCAATACTGGTTATTGAAGGATTGCCAAATGCTGAAGTTGTTATCCAGCGCGACGGGATAGCCGATTTTCATTTCATTGACCGCGCGCTGCACATTCTTCAGGTCTTTTTCAAAGGCGAATTCAGGGGCGTGAATGCCTAGCACGACCAGGCCATAGTCTTTGTATTTCTCGCTCCAGGCTTTGATGTAAGGAAGGGAACGCAGGCAATTGATGCAAGAGTAAGTCCAAAAATCGACCAGGACGACTTTCCCGCGCAATGCCTCCGGCGTCAGCGGCGCGGAGTTGATCCACGCCGTCGCGCCAGCCAATGATGGGAGCCGGCCTTCAACGCTCGGATCTCGATGCACCCCTGCGCTGCTCATTGCGATGGGAATCTCATCGGCAGGCGCAGGTTTAATCCGTTCAATCAGGGATTGTTCCAGACGATTGCTGCTGTTGAGCGACAAGCGCGTCAGCACATCGGTGTCCCAGCCGGCTGTAATGGCGACCACAGCAAACAGAATGGCCATACCCAGGCCGCGCCGGATCCATTCGCCCGCACCCAGGGATTTTTTCATCAGCGTGAATACGCGGCCGCCAATCAGCAATGCGGCGCCAAGCGATGTTGCCGCCCCGGCCGCATAGGCAAACAACAATAGCGAGGTGTGCGTGTTCGGACCAGAAATTGCCGCGCCGGTAAGCACCAGCCCCAGGATAGGCCCGGCGCACGGCGCCCATAACAGGCCGGTGGCGATGCCCAGCAGGAACGCCCGCACCGCGCCGGAACCGCCCTGACTATCCGATGCGCCTTGCACCAGGCGATTTCCCAGCGAGACGAATGGTTTCGCGACGATATCGGCCAGGCGCTTGGATAACAGCGTCAAGGCAAATGCCGCGAGCATGATGAGCGCCAGCACGCGGCCATATTGATTGATATGCACGGCCCAGGCGCCGCCTACCGCCGCCAGTGACGCGATGCCCGCAAAGGTTGCGGCCATGCCGACCAGCATCGGCAGTCCGGACCTCATAAATGGTTGCTCTGCGCGGGTAAACACGAAAGGTAAAACCGGCAAGATGCAGGGACTGAGAATGGTCAGTACTCCGCCAAGGAACACCAGCAAAAACAAGATCATTTTTTCTCCGTTATCAATGCAATTAACATCGTGTCAGCTGCTTTTTCTGGACTACAACGAGTTAGTCGTCGATTTCACCAAGGCATTACAAAAATATTCTTCGGCTGCAATTCTGCGACGAGTGACGCGCGACACTGGCTGCTCGGAGCCGGCAATTGCCCTGGCAAACTCTAGGAAATCAGAGTAGGCCAGGATGGAGGGCGAATGCATGACAAATGAGTGACAATTTTGTCATTGAGAATGGAGCAGCGTCGTATGACTGCTGTCGCTTATACGTGGCGTCAGCGAAATGAATTCACTGATCGATAACCATCTTCATGAATCATGCGGCATACAACTACATTTCAACGGCATTTTTAATCCGCAGGCATCAAGCCAGCCACGGCGCCATCGTACTCAATAGCGTGTTTTTCTCTTTGACGTAATCCCCCATCAACGCAAAGCCGCACATCTCGTTTTGATCGTTGCGAAAAACCGACCAGACGCTGTTGGGGTTGGCCTCATCCTCAAATGCCTTGGCGCTTTCCCAGCGGCCATTTGCATCCAGCGGCGACACCACTACGGTTGGCATGACTGGGGTCTTCACCACCACCGGCATGGCTGGATACACCACGCGCGTCGATTCGCCATTCAGTGTTTTCGCTAGCGCCCGGGCGGCCTGCATGATCGGCATCACGTAGGGCAGTACCAGTCCATCCACCTCTGCGCAATCGCCGAGCGCGTAGACGTCGCTGGCGCTGGTGTGCAGCCATGCATTGGTGACTATTCCGCGTTCAACGAACAAGCCGGATTTGCGCGCTAACGCAACTCTTGGCGTCAAGCCGATGGCGGCAACTACACGATCGGCCTCCAGTGTTGCGCCGCTCCCCATGTGTATGCAGTAAGCATTACCGCGGCGCTCTATCGATTGCGGCGTCTCCCCGAGATGCAAGGTCACGCCGGCTTTGCCTAATGCCGCCGCCATTGCTTGTCCTGCCGGCTCAGGCACTAAACGGCTCAGCGGCCATGCAGCAGGATCGACCAAAGTTACATCAAACTGCGCCGCCAGATCGTTGGCGAATTCGCAGCCGATTAATCCGGCGCCAAGTATGGCGACGCGGCGGCAGCCAGCCAGCGCCTGCCGGAAACGGGCGTAGTCGGCCAGGTCGTTAACGGTCAATACGTCCGCTGCGCCATCGCCGCTCAAATTGGTTTGACGCTGATCGGCGCCCAATGCCAATACCAGCGAAGAGTAGGGCAAGCGTTTTCCTGCCACCGTGATGGTATGCGTATGGGATGAAATTTCTTCGACTTCGGTCTCGCTCAGAATCTCGGCATTGAGTTGGGCGGCCATCTGGTCCGCTGTAAAGTTGACCAGGCTAGCCGCGTTCTTGCCTTGTTGAAAGGCATTCGATAGCATCGGTTTTGAATAAAAGCTGCCGCAATCCCGGCTGATGATGGTGAGCGGTACTTCCCGATTCAACTTGCGTAATTCGCGCGCCACGGTGTAACCCGCCAGCCCGCTGCCGACAATAATAATGGGTGCCATGATAAAAACCTTTTTATGTTGATGATGTACGGTGCTCGGTGTCCGGCGTCCATTCATGCCGCGACCAGCAGCATCTCGAATTCGGCTTTGCCGACGCCGCAGTCAGGACAAAACCAGGCGTCAGGCACGTCTTCCCAAGATGTACCCGGTGCGATGCCGTGCTCCGGCATGCCGTTCGCTTCGTCGTAGCGAAAGCCACAAACTACACATTCCCATTTGCGCATATTGTTCTCTTCTGTCTCTCGTTATTCCTAAGTTATTCTTAGCGTGGCGGATCATCCGTGGTCATGCGGTTGAGGTAGGTTTGCACATTCTGCGCATCCAGGAGGACGCTATCCTCCTTCCCTCAGAGAAGGGAAGGAAGTGACGGCGCCTTAGATAACGCTGATGCGCATCACGCTGAATAAGCCGCGCCCAGCCCAAGCAAACTCATTGAGCGGCGATAGGCGCCGGAAGAGCGGTCGGCAAGGATGTGCGCCTCGATCCCCTTGTCCAGCGGCAGATCGTCCGGACGCTGGGTTTCCACAATTGCCCGGTCTTCTTCAAAAATCTGCCGGTTGAAGTCATAGACTTCCTGCAAAGGCTGGTCTTTGTCGAAATTGCGCGTGATCGGAACGAACAGGCGCGTCGAGCGTGCGGAAACCGGGCTTGCGGCATTCAAGATCGACAGCACTCCGCCCTCGGGGAAGTCAACCGTCAGACTGGCAGTAAAGGGCAGTTCGATGTTGAATACGCGGCGCCATTGATAGTCGGCTGGCGCCCGATGCTGCATGCGTTTGGGGAAATTGCTGACATTGCTGATGTATTCGGCGTGCATGCCCCTGGCGGTGCGCTCGGCGGCGTATTGCGGCACAAAGGGATTGTTGCGATCGGCGAAGGTGGCTTCGTGTATCCAGGCAAAATGCGCGACGTCGATGAAGCCTTCGACTTGCCTGCCGGCGGAAGCGGCGATGTCGATCGACGGCGGCAGGATCTGTTGGAAATCGGGATTGTCCCAGGTCGGGAATTCCGGGAAGGGCTCATGCCCGCCGCCCAGCGAGGTCCAGATCAAGCCGTAGCGTTCCTGCGCTGGATACATGCAGATTTTGAGGCGGTCGGAAATGTGTCCATCCGGCTGCGATGGAATATGGCGGCATTTTCCATCCGGCCCGTAGCGTAGCCCGTGATACGGACAGACGATATTTTCTCCTTCCACCCAGCCCAGGCTCAAGGGCACGCCGCGATGCGCGCACATGTCCTTGGCGACGACAACGCGGCCCTCGGCGCGATAGGCGACCAGGCGTTCGTCCAGCAGGCGTGCAGCGATAGGCTTATCGGTCAGGTCGGAAGAAAACGCGATGGGATACCAGAATTTGCTAAGGATTTTCCAGTCTTCCGGGTGGAAGGTGCTGTCGCGGGGAGGAGTCGGGTGAAACGGGGTTTGTTGCGGGTTGGTTACTATAGAAATAGGCACATATGACATCAATTCTCCAAGTAAATTTATAGCGCGCCTATGAGGCATGCTGCAAATTCCCCATAGGGGCTAACGGTAGGGTGTGTTTGCTTCAATGTTTCCGCTGCAGGCGCTCCGTCATATTGAGACATCGCGAGACATCGTTGTCATGACAGAGGCTAAGAGCAGAATAGTGCCTAAGCTTGCTATTCGCTATATACAAAGGAATATTACGGTAATCCTGTGCTTGATATGCGTGCTGCGCACTAGTATGCGCAAATTCGCTGGCGAGATTGCCTGGGCATTGGCTATAAAGGGAAATTCAATACAAACTTCGCACCGCCCAGATCGGAGTGCCCGACATGGACCGTGCCATCCAGGCGATCGGCGATTTTCTTGACGATTGTCAGCCCCAGTCCATAACCGCCTGTAGCGCGGTCGCGGCTGCGGTCGAGCCGGTAAAACGGTTCAAAAATCCGCTCTCGTTCTTGCTCTGGAATACCGACGCCGTCATCTTCCACAATCAGATTCCAGGAATCGATGTCGGCTTCGACGCGCACCCTGATGGTACTGCGGGTATACCGCAATGCATTGCGCACCAGATTGGAAAAGGCGCGTGCCAGGCTGCGCGGTTCGATCACGACTTCTTGCAGCCCGGCGTCGAACGACCAGATCAGTGTGCTGCGGCGTAAGGCCAGTTCTTCATTGCTGACGCCAGCGGTGGAACGCAAGAAATCTTCCAGCACGATTTTTTCCTTGGACTCGGCGCGCGACGACTGTTCCAGCATGCTCAGCGTCAGCAGTTCGCCGACCAGGATATCCAGTTCCTCCACGTCCTTGCGCATTGCGTGTATGCGTTTGTGGGTGTTGCTGTCATCGGTGGTGTCCATTAAATTGGCCAGGCCGAATTCCAGCCTTGCCAGCGGCGTGCGCAATTCGTGCGAGGCGGCGTTGACCATGTCGCGTTGCGCCGTGATCAGGGAGCCGATGCGATCGGCCATATTATTGAAGTGGGCGCACAGTTGCTTGATCGAGGAATTGGCCGACAGTTTGGCGCGCGCATCCAGCGCACCTCCGCCAAAGCGCGCGGCGGCGATGCGCAGCGTTTCCAGATCTCGCCAATGCGGTGTCAGCCACGCAATTATTGCGCCGAGCATGACACTGAAAATGACGATGTAGGCAGTGATTTGCATCGCGTCGAAAGTGTACGGACGAATTTCAAGCACACTGCCGTCGTCCAAGGTGATATAGGCGTTGGAGTAGTAGTTGTCGCCGCTGCCGGTCCACGCTATCCGATAGCGCGCCAGTTCCTGCATGATCGATGGTGACAAGGCTAGCTTCTCATTGGCGGACAAACGGCGGTAGCGTTGCGGATTCATACGCTCCATCCGGTCCAGTCTGGCTTGCTGCGCGCTGTCTTGGATCGGGCCGAGGTATTCGCGTAGCAGCACCGCTTCATTGGTATACGCACGATGTGTCTGGCTCATGAAGCCTGTCGAAAAAATATACGGGAAACTCCTTTGCACAAAGACAATCGAGATAAGCAACAGGATGGCGACGATCAAATACAGGCGTATCAGGATTCTTAGCATTATTCTTCCCAGGCGATCGGGCTGAACAGGTAACCGCGGCCCCATACCGTCTTGATCTTGCGCGGTTCCTGGGCATCGTCGTCGAAGCGTTTGCGCAGGCGTGAAATGCTGACGTCAACCGTGCGATCCAGGCCGTCGAAACCGATCCCGCGCCAGCGCTTCAACAGTTCGTCGCGGCTGAGCACCTTGCCTGCGGCCTGGACCAGGATCACGAACAGATTGTAGTCGGCGCTCTTGAGATCGACTTCCTGGCCTTTCCAGCAAACCTGGCGCGCCGACAAATCGATTTCCAGTTCGCCGTATTGCAGCAGGGCGCCACGCGCAGGCCGGTCGCGCAGATCCATCCAACGCAAGATCACACGCAAGCGCGCCAGCAACAATCTCGGTTCCACCGGTTTCAGCATGTAATCGTCGGCGCCGATTTCCAGGCCGGCTACCTGATCGAAAATATCGGCGCGCGCAGTCAGCATCAAGACCGGCAGCGATGAGGTCTTGCGGATGGCGCGGCAAATATCCATGCCGTCCATGCCCGGCAGCATCAGGTCCAGCACCACCACGTCCGGCTGTTCCCGCGCAATCGCTTCCAGCGCCAGATCGCCGCGTAACACCAGGGCCACCTGGAAATCGTAGCGACACAAGTATTCCGATATCAGTTCGGCCAGGCGGGCGTCGTCTTCGATCAGCAAAACCTTCTTCATGCCATTTTTCCCCTTTTTTTTCATCATAGCGTTTCGTACACGCCCTAGATGAGGCGATTACAAACAAACACATATTTGATACGGACTCACACATTTTTACTACCGATGTCTCACAGACATCTGGCCACGGACTGCCGAGAATGCTCTGTGTCTTAGCTTCCTTTATTAATCGGAGAAAAATTTGAAACACCAGATCAAGGTAATTATCGCCGTCGCTGTGTATGGCGTTCTTGCATCGCGCATGGCAGCAGCGCAACAGGTCGCACCAGCCCAGTCCAGAACCTGGTTGCAGGGCAGCCAGATTACCGTAGGGCTCGGCGCCGGCGTCACCGCGCGTTACGCCGGCAGCGACGAATATCGCCCGGTGCCGGTACCGGTATTCAAGCTCGTCACGCCATCCGGCTTTTTCGTCGATAGCATGCAGGGCGCCGGTTACCGCTACGATATCAACGAGATGTTTTTTGCCAGTGCCGCCATCGGCTACGACGCCGGCCGCAAGGATTCCGACGACGGTTTGCAACCCGGCTCGGCGAAGCTGAAAGGGATGGGCGAAATCAAAGGTTCGGTGCTGGCCAATCTCGACGCCGGCGTCAAGCTGGGCCGCATCGGCACTTTCTCGGTCGGCGTCTCGCAGCCGCTCAGCAACCGCGAACGCGGCCTGAACTACCATGCGGAATTGAGCAGCACCGTGCTGTCGCTGGCAAACGACAAGGTCAGCGTGAGTGGCGCCGTTTACTTCGGCGACGCCAAATACAATCAGACTTTCTTCGGTGTCAGCGCGCTCCAGAGCCGTAACTCAGGCTACGCAAAATACACGGCCGAGTCGGGCTTGAATGCGGCAAACGCCTCGATCGTATGGACCCACAGTTTCAACCAGGCCTGGTCGCTGTCCACCATGCTCGGCGCCACGCATTATATGCAAAAAGCAGCTAACAGCCCGCTGGTTTTCGCCAAGACCAACTACAGCGGATTCACCAGCGTGAATTATTCGTTTTGATCAAACCGAGACTGGCTTCAGCGCCCGGAAAAAGAAAAACCCGCATTTACGCGGGTTTTTAAATACCTCTGGTACTAATGCAACTTAGCTGCAACTCAGGCGCGTTTGATAAGCCGCAGAATGAACAGCAAGATCACGGCGCCGACGGTGGCTGTCACAATCGATGCAATCCAGCCGCCACCGACATGAATGCCAAGGACGCCAGCCAGCCAGCCGCCGATGAAGGCGCCGACGATACCAACGATGATATCGACCAATACACCGAAGCCGCCGCCCTTAACCAGAACGCCTGCCAGCCATCCTGCAATCGCGCCAACTATCAACCAAGCGATAAAGCCCATGAGATTTCCTTTCAAAGTTGACCATCTTTGGAACTACCCGGCAAGAGTAGCGTAAACAGCATCAAAAATAGTCGTCCAATTGTAAAAGATAGATAAACCGAGAGACGATTTTATCGATCGCCGCGCTGCCGGCTGTTGATGGTGGCTGGCCACAAACGACAACAGGGCCTAGGCCCTGTTGTGATTGCTTATCAGCTGCAAGCTTTGCCGTGATCGGCGTGATTGCCTGCCGCCTTGGCGGCTGCTTCTGTCATGTACGAACCAGCCTTGGTTTTGCCATAGTATTTGCTGCCTTGGCAGTGGTATACCTTGCTGCTGGAGTTAACCCAGACTTGGCCTGGACCGCCGCCCGCTGCAGGAGCGGCTGCTGCAACTGCCGGTTTGGCTGGGGTTGCCGGTGCCATTGCTGCAGGAGTTGCTGCCTTAGCAGGAGCCGCCGGGGTTGCCGCCGGAGCTGCGGCTGCTGGTGCTGCAGCTGCCGGTGCGGCGGCGGCATACCATTCTTTTACGCCCTTATGACCGGCGCAAGCGCCTTTCTTGGTAGCGTTGGAAGAGTAGCTGCCGTCTTTGCACAGGCCGGTGCTGCCGGCTGGCGCCGCTGCCGGTGCCTGGGCAAAGCTGGCGGCGGAAGTCAGTAAGGCTGCTGCAACTGCTGCTGAAATAAACATTGCTTTCATTTTTTTCTCCATGGTGTAAGTGATGCTCTGGTGGCCGTCGAGCTGGCGCACGCGCCGTATTAATGTGTCTACTTCAATTTGTCTACCTGCAGCACGACTAAGCAATCCGTGTGCGCCGCACCTGGCAATATGACCGAGGTAGGTAATCAACGCGGTCAGCTTGGATATGGCTGACACAACTATCGATACAATTGAAAACAATTGTGATATTTCTACCGGATATCTCTAATGGAGGGGTTTTGAGGCGTTGTTTGATGTATTAAAGGAAATATTATTCTTGCCTGGCGCCTGTTTTCTGTTGCTTGGAGAGTAATTATTTCAGGAGCATTAGTGCAGGCCGGCGACTGAGCGCCGGCCGCTTCACGCAGGCTAGAACGAGTAGCGCGCCCCCAGCGTCGCCGTGTAGCGTGGCGCCAGTTGCACACCGTTGACCTTTTGGTAGACGGGTAATTGCACAAAGCCGTAGAGCGAGACCTGCTCATTGATTGGCACTGTCACTCCCGGGCTGAGATAGACCAGGGTGCCGCCGGTACTGACGGTGTCCGCATTGGCGCCGACATCGTGCAGCACGCGCCGCAGGTTGAGCTGGATTTGCGGCGTGAAACTGGCGTTGCCCATATAGCGCAGGCCCAGGTTCAGGTTGGCGCCGTCGCCAGGACGATAATGATCGCTTGAATTGAGCGCCTTTTGCACCTGGCCTTGCGCGAAATAATCCCAGTCCTTATTCAGCGTATCCATGTAGTAGACGCCCAGGATGGCGTCGGTGGTGCCGGTGCCGGGTTGCAAGCCGCGATCAATCGGGACCGGTCCGGGAGCGGTCGGATCGGCCGAGGTTCCGGTTTCGGTATGGCTGCCGGTCGGTAGTTTCAGGCCAAACTGGATGCCGAGATTATGCTCCGGCGTGAAGCCTTGATAGCGGCCGATGACTTTGACGTCGCCGATGTTGGACGTTCTGGAGTCATACTGACCGCCGCCGTCGCCTGGAGTAACGCCATCGGATGCAGTTCCCAGCGTGCTATGGCTGCGCATGATGTAAGGCAGTTGCAGATTGACGCCCCAGTCCGGATTGAAGCTGTAATCGAGACCCAGCGTCAGGTAATTGTTGCGGGTAAATTTCTCGACTTCCTGCGGATTGCCATTGTTGGAAATCTGGCTCGCGGCAGCGGGAGAAATCGCACTGCGGCCGCTGCGGAGCTGGTTCTGATTCAGGTAATCGTAGCGGATATCCATCCTCAGCCCGGAGGAGCTGCCGATGCCTAGATTGTCCCAATCAGAACTGAGGGAGCAGCCGCAACTGGCGCAAGCCAGCGCAGCGTGAGGAAAGAGTGCGAGGAGCACTGCGGAAAGGGCGGCAAGCGGCACGGTTGCAGATAGATTCGCGGATAGATTCGCAGATAAGCCCGCGGGCCGGATGCGGCGCGGTGATGGCGTAGCCATGATATTCCTTGGTTAAGTTGTAAGGCGTAAGGACAGACTCCCTGGGTGGGGAGTCGGCGCTGACAGACAAAATCAAGAAATGACCGGCGGGCCGCGCGATTGCGGCTTGAGCCAGGTTACGCTGGCATACAGAGTGAATGCGGCTGGCGCCAGGTCGACGCCGGCGCTGGCTGGGGCCAGCCATTGCCCCCAGCTGGGTGGCAGGCCGATATCTGCGGCATGGATGAAACACAGCAGGCAATGGCCTTGATGGTCTTGGTCCGGCGCTGCGGGGTTGCTGGAAGCCGGCGCCTTGATGTGGCTGTGGCCGGCAGTGCTGCATAGTTGGCTCAGCCCCAACTCCAGCGGCTGTCCATGGCCGGCCGGCAGCAACTGCGCCACGCTTGGCAGCAACGCTGCAAACATGGCCAGGCAGACGGCAAGCTGACGCAATGAGCGGGGCAGGCGGAACATGGGCGAACGTTAGTGGTTAATAACGCTTTACCGATATGGCAAAGTCAGCCGTATGGTAGCGCTTCACCGGGGGCCGGGCAAGTCGGGTAAACCCTATTGGTGCCCAGCCAACCTGGGGGGCTCTGCCTAAACTTCGGGATGCAGGTCGACCTTGAACAATGCCTTGCCATCGATATTGTGCAGGGAAACCGTCATTACCTTGCTCCTGGCGTCGATTTTGCCGACGCCGAAGAATTGCAGCAACTCGCTGGGCGGCCGGTTTTGCTTCATGTCGCTGGGGATGCTGACGTAGCGTACGTCGGGGCCAAAGGTGCGGTCGATTTCGCCCGGACCGAAAGTGCCGGCATGCAGCGGGCCGCCGACGAATTCCCAGAACGGCTTGAAGTCGGTGAAACTGGCTTTCTCCGGCGCATAGTAGGTGGCTGAAGCGTAGTGCACGTCAGCGGTGACCCACACCACGTTCTTGATGTTGTGCTGCTTGATGAACTTGAGCAGATCGGCCACTTCCAGTTCGCGCCCGAGCGGCTTGCCGTTGTCGCCGTTGGCCCAGGCTTCGAAAGTGCCTTGCGGCACATCCGGGTTGAGATCCGGCACCACGATCGAGATCGGCATGTCGCTGGCGATCACTTTCCAGGTCGAACGCGAGCGCAGCAAAGCCTGTTTGATCCAGCGCAATTGCGCCGCGCCAAGAAAGGCGGCATCGTGGGTCAGGGCGCTTTGGCGATTCGGCGAGTTGGCGCCGCGATAGCTGCGTTCGTCGAGCATGAACACTTCCAGTAGCGGGCCGTAATTGAACATGCGGTAGACCCGCTCTGGATCGCTGGCTTCGATCCGGTACGGGTTGTATTCGAACATCGCGCGTTTTGCATTAGCGGCCAGGGTCGACAGGTCACGCTGCTGGTAACGGCTTTCGGCAACGCCGATTTTCTGGCCCGGATACCAGTTGTTGCGCACCTCGTGATCGTCCCATTGCACCAGGAACGGCACTTCTGCCGCAAAGCGGCGTTTGTTGATGTCGAGCAGGTTATAGGCGAAATTGCCGCGATAGTCGTCCAGCGTTTCCGCCACCTTGGATTTGGCCGGCGTCACCAGATTTTGCCATAGCGTGCCGTCGTCAAGCCTGACTTCTTTCTGGATCGGATTGTCGGCGTATATCTGGTCGCCGGAATGGATAAAAAAATCTGGTTTGAAGCGGTGCATCGTTTCATAGATGCGATAGCCGCCCCATGCCTCGTTGATGCCCCAGCCCTGGCCAGCTTCGTCGCCGGAAAAGGCGAAAGTGATGTCGCGTTCGGCGCCGCCCGGAATCAACAGGCTGCCGTTCAGCGGTTCACTGTAGACCGATGGGTTTTGAATGTCCTGAAAACGCACGCGGTAAAAAATGGTTTGTCCGCTGGGCAGGCCGCTGAGATCCACCCGGGCCGAGAAGTCACTGCTGGACAGCGCTAGCGGTCCCTGCACTGTGTGCGCATTCTGGAAATTCTCGTTGTTGGCGTATTCCACCATCATGCGCGAGGGGCGGTCGGCGCGGCTCCAGATAATCGCCTTGTCGCGCGTAATATCGCCGCTCATCACGCCGCTGGGCAGTTGCGGCCGCAGCTTGTCGGAAGTAATCAGGGCCGGCGCCGGTGCGGCGGTTTGCGCAATGACGCTATGCAGCGGTGCGCCGGTGAGGAGTACGCCCGCGCCGGCAGTGACCTTGCATAAGAAATTGCGGCGTTTGGAGGTGAGGGGATTGCTGGACGACATGGCGTGCTCCGCGAAGTGGAAAGCGAAGCCAGGATTTTATCGGGCCTGTATTACAGGACGATGAACAGCTTATTCCAAACGAGTGTGACGATATAAAAAAGCCGGCCGGTCATTGGTAATTGACCGGCCGGCTCTTTTTTTGCAGCCAACGGCTGCAACGGGATTAGTTACTCTTGATAGCTTCGACCTGGATCGCCAGTTTTACTTCCGGCGCAAATTTCGGCACGCCGTAGTTGATGCCGAAGTCGCTGCGGTTGAATTCAGCAGTTGCATCGGCGCCGCAGACTTCGCGTTTCAGCATCGGATGCTGGATGCATTTGAAAGAATTGATGGTCAGCTTGACCGGTTTGGTGACGCCATGCAGAGTCAATTCGCCATCGACCTCTACCAGCTTGTCGCCGTCGAATTTGACCGAGTTGCCTTTGTAGGTAACGTCAGGATATTTTTTGACATCGAACATGTCCGGGCCGGATGCATGTTCGTTCATCTTGGCATGGCCGAAGTCGATCGTGCTTGGGTCGATACGGATGTCGACGGAGCCGGTCTTGGCGGCGCGGTCCAGTGTCACTGTGCCGGTGGTTTTTTCGAATTTCCCGCGCCAGAAAGAGATCCCCATGTGATCCGCGGTGAAGCTTGGGTAAGTGTGGTTCGGGTCGATGGTATAGGTGTCCGCCGTAGCGAAGGCGCTGGCTGCGCTGGCTGCCAGCAAGGAGGCGATGATGAGTTTCAGTTTCATTGTTGATTATCCTTTTGGTGAGAGAAAAGTATTGCGTTCGTTGTGTTGAATCAGTTAGCTACAAGATGGAATTTGATGACGATTTCGTCCGCCACCATGCTGGTGTCCTTCCATTCGCCTTCGCCGATATTGTAGGTGAGGCGTTTGATTGGCAAGCTGCCGTCGAAGACCTGGGCGCCGCCCTCTTTCTTGACGCTCAAGGGGAAGCTTACATCGGTGGTCTTGCCTTTGATGGTCAGCTTGCCGCTAACGTCGTATTTGCTGCCCGCCGGTGCGCCGGCGCTGGCTTTGATTGAACTGGCGACAAAGCTGGCCTTGGCAAATTGCTGGGCGTTGAACCATTCTTTCTTCAGCACTTCTTTATTGTATTCAGGATCGCCCAGGTCGAAGCTTGGAATGGCGATGTCGACGCTGGCTTTCGACGCCTGCGGCTGGGCGCTGTCGAAATCGATTTGCGCGGTGAATTGCTTGAACTTGGCTTCCACCGGCACATTCATTTGCTTGAACACGATGGTGACATTGCTCTTCGCCAGGTCGGGTTTCAGCGGAGTTGCGATGGCCGAGCAGGTGGCGCCGAGGGCGATCAGGCCGAGCGCGGTAGTGCGTAACAGGGATAGCGTAGATGTCATGGATATTCCTTTGATTAGCGGAGTGCAGGGGAGCGTAAGGGACTGTATTTAGGGCAGCATGCGTTTTAACACACCGTCGCGATCGATGAAGTGATGCTTGAGCGCCGCCAGTACATGCAGCGAGACCGCGCCCAGCATGATCATATTGAGTGTGTAATGGACCAGTTTTAAAACCGGTTTCAAATCCGGATTAGGCGCCATCAGCACTGGCAACGGGAAGATGCCGAGATAGGTGACCGGCACGCCGGCGGCCAGGCTATAAAAATAACCGGAGATCGGCACTGCGAAGATCAGCACGTATAAGAGGATGTGCAAGGCATGCGCGGCGTGCTGTTGCCAGAGTTGCATGCTGTCCGGATAAGGCGGCGCACCCTGTGTTTTGCGCCATAACAAACGCAGGCAGGCCAGGCCCAGCACGGTCACGCCGAGCCATTTATGCCATGAAAAATATTTGAGTTTGGTTGGCGTCAGGCCCGGGATATCGACCATGGTCAGGCCCAGGATAAAGGTTGCGACAATGAGAATGGCGACCAGCCAGTGCAGCACAATGGCTGGGGTTTTGTAGCGTTGCATAAGTGGCGTAAATGAGTGGCGTAAATAAGTGACGTAAATAAGTTGGCCGGAAGTCCAGCAATGTTGCGATATCAGCGATATTTCACACTACTGTCGCATAACAGCTGAGACAGGTAAAACTTCGCTGAGTTTCCTGCGCCCGATTGACAGTTTTTTAAGGTGTCAATGGATTGGCTATAGTATCGGAAATTCCTGGGTACTGTTTGCGGCCGCCACAAGCCGCTTGCAAGATTACGGGGCACCTCGCTCACTTGCGGTTACATGCAGTTACTTGCGGCGATATGCGCCTTCTTTGGATGGGGCGCCATTCATGTCATCCTCTGCCGCATACAGCGAAATCACTATCTTTCCGGGAGTTGACGCGGGAGAAATCTGCAGCCGGTCGACTTGCACTCCGGAGATTACGCACTGGCTATTCGGGGCGAGTTGCAACCGTACCCGTGCATTGCTGCTTTCCAGTATGGATAGCCTGGCTTTATTGCAGGTGATGGCGTCGACCGCATTGGCAAATATCGCCACCGGGTCGCCGGCATTGATGTCGGCATAAGGCGATGGCGTGGCGCTGGTCGGCAGCCAGGCGCCCAGCGCCCAGGCGGGTATCGCCAGTGCCGGCTGCGGTGGCGGTGCTGCCACTGCCACAGCTATCGGCGCTGGCGTCGTCACTTCCGCAGACGTCGGCATTGCCGCTTCAGCCGGCGCTACGATGGGTTCTGGCGCTGCCGGTGTCGGCATCGCCGCTTCCGCCGGCGCTACGACGGGTTCTGGCGCCGCCGGTGTCGGCATCGCCGCTTCAGCCGGCGCTACGATGGGTTCTGGCGCTGCCGGTGTCGGCATCGCCGCTTCAGCTGGCGCTACGATGGGTTCTGGCGCCGCCGTCGGTGCAGATGACGGCGGATCTGCAAGCATCGCAGTAAGATCCGGCGGCACGGCCGGCGCCGGGTCAGGTTCTTGCATCGCAGGTGCTGGCGTCACCGCAGCTTCCGTGCTCGCCTCGGGGGGCAACAGCGGCGTCACCTGTGGAGTCTCGACCGCGTATGGCACAGCAGCAAGCAAGGGGACCGGAATGTCTGCAGGTGTCGGTGCAGGAGCCGGCGCTGCCGCCGCAATCGGTGCGGTTTGCGGGTTTGCTGCGGGGGTTGCTACGGGATTCACGCCGAGCAAAGCCGGTAGCAATTCCATGGCGGCCTGGCGCGACATGATGATCCGTATTTGAGGCGTGTCGACGATATTCCTGACACGCGATGTACTCACCGCCTTGCCATCGATGATCAAGGTCAGATCCTGCTCCAGCGCCGCGCTGCTTGCCGCTGTCATGCGCTGCTGGGCATCCTGGCTAAGTGTGACTTCGAGTGTGATCGAATCCGGATTTGCATTGTAGGTATCTTTGATAGTCAAATCGATTTCAGTGAAATCGATTCGAGAAGAAAAGACAATCTCTGCCGCATTTACACCATTCGCTGCGGTGATCGTCAATGTGGCGCAGAGTGCGGTCGCCAATATTTTCCAGCATGCGCGCATGATTATTCTCCGGGTCGGGTTGCGATAGTTTGGTCTGTGCCGTGCTGGCTTGCCGGCGCCTGTGCCAGATGCACCGCTTCCGCTACGCTCAGCGCGCTCAGGGACGCCAGCGGGAAGCTGGGGGCAACTGCATTTTTCATGATGTCATATACCGGATCTTTGAGGCGCGCCAGCAGCAGGCGCAAGCCACGGCTACTGACGAAATTAAAAAAATCATGCAAACCTTCCAGGCTGGTGCTATCCAGGTCCGGCGATTCTTCCAGACTGAGAATCACGGTATGTACAGGCGGTGCTGCGGCGATGATGTTCTGCCGCGCCTGGCCCAGGATGCGTTCGGCGTTGGCAAAAAACAGCGGCTCGTTCGGGCGCAGGATCATGACGCCCGATACCGGCTGTGCTTCCGGATGGGTGCGGATGTTGACGTAGTCATGGCCTTGCCCTAGCCGCCCCAGCACTGAAATGGTCGATTGCGCGAACTGCCGCAGCATCAGCAGCAGACTGATCGCAATCGACGCCAGCAAGCCGTCCAGTACGCCCAGCAACAGCACCGCAATCACTGAGGCGATCACCACCAGGCGATCGCGCCGCCACTGGAAATAGGGGCGGAAGATGGCAGGATTGAGGGTGTGGCCGACCGCATGGATCACGATCGCAGCCAGTATTGGCTGCGGCGTCAGGGCGATGGCGGGCAACAATGTCAGGACAATCGCCAGCATCACCAGCGCCGCCACCCAGCCCGAGAGCCGCGAAGTGGCGCCGGCGGCTTCGTTGGCAGAGGTGGCCGAATAGCCGGCGCCGACCGGCATGCCGTGAAATAATCCGGACAGCAAATTGGAGGCGCCCAGCGCCAGCAAGTCGCGGTTGGGCGCCACCGGGTCGCCATGCTTGATGGCGAAGCTGCGGATCGAGCCATACGATTCGGCATACAAGATCATGCCCATGGCAAAACCCAGTTCACCCAGGCGCAGCCAATCGGCGCGCGAGAGCAAGGGTAGCGTTGGCGTTGCCAGTTGCAGGTGGATGCTGCCCACCAGGGCGACGCCATAGCGGGTTAAATCCAGCCACTGGCCGGCCGCGACGCCGATGACGATCACCAGCAGTGCTCCCGGTATCCGGCGCAGGTAAGAAAACAGATACAGCAAAACCAGCGCTAGCGCCATCACGGCGACGCTGATCCAGTTCCAATGTCCGATCTGCGCCAGCATTTCGGGGATGAAGCGGGTCATGTCGCTATGTTCCGGATGGGCGCCGACCACGCCGGCAAACTGTTTGAGAATGATGACAATCGCCAGGCCGAAGGCAAAGCCGCGCAACACCGGTTTGGCGATGAAGTCAGTAACATTGCCCAGGCGGGCCAATCCGGCCAGCAGGAAAAACAAGCCGGTAAGCATTACCAGCCCGATCGCCAGCGTCATTCTGAGGCCATTGTCGCCGTTTGCCATGGATGCCGTGGCTGCCGCCAGCACCGCTGCCGAGGAGGAGGTGGCGGAGACGACCGCAAAGCGGCTGCTGCCAAACAGGCCGTAACAGAGCAAGCCGGCAAACAATGCAATTACCCCGGTTTGGGGCGGTAGATTGGCGATGCTGGAATAGGCAACCGCTTCAGGGAGTAGCAGTCCGGCAATCGAGAGGCCGGCAATCAGGTCCGCCAGATACGCCCGTTTGGCGGCCGGCGGCGGGTTCAGGTCGGCATGTTGTGATGGTGCAGCGCTCATGCGCCTCCCTGGCGATGGATGTGAGCATCCGATTTTATTCTGTTTTGGCAAGTATGCGAAGCTGCTGCAAGTGGCTTGCGTCAATCGGTGATGTTGATTCTATGTCAAATATCGTCGCTTGGGATAGCGCAGTGGCCGACAGTAGTTAAATGGGGTCAGAGTTTCTTTTCGCGGTGTTTGCGAAAATTACTCTGACCCCATTTGACGGACTACGGAGTGCATTTGCTGCATCCGATTTGTGGTTATCACTAGCGCGCCGTTGCCGCCGGCCGTTGTCCCGGTTTGACAATCACGGTACAAGTCATGCCGGCCGCCAGCGTTACGCCATCCGGCACTTTGTCGATATGGATGCGCACCGGCACGCGTTGCGCCAGCCGGACCCAGTTGAAACTCGGATTCACATTCGCCAGGCCGTAGCTGCCAAGTGCGTTATCGCGATCGGTAATGCCGCGCGAGATGCTGTCGATATGGCCGTTGATGATCTGCTCGCTGCCGAGCAAGCGCATGTCGACCGCATCGCCGACTTTCATCAAGGGCAGTTTGTTTTCCTCGAAATAGCCGTACACCCAGAATGAATTGGCATCAAGCACCGCCAGCTTGGGGCTGCCGGCCTGAGCGAAGTCGCCGGCGTGGACGTTGAGGTTGGTGATCCAGCCGTCTACCGTCGCCCTGACTTCGGTGCGATCCAGGTTTAGCTTGGCGCTGTCGCGCGCGACCAGTGCTGCTTGATACTGGGCCTGGGCGGCGGACGCATCGGCGCTGGAGTTTTCGCGGTTTTCGCTGGAAATCACGTCGCCATCCAGTTTGGCGCGGCGCGCCGCATCGCGCTGTTTGGTGCTCAGGCCGATGCGGCGTTCGGCAACCACCGCTTCGGCTTGCGCCAACGCTAGCGCGTAGCGCGCCGGGTCGATCTTCATCAGCAGATCGCCTTTGTGAACGTAGCTGTTATCGGCTACCGGCACCGCGACCACGATACCCGAGACGTCAGCGGCGACGCTGATGACGTCGGCGCGCACGCGGCCGTCGCGGGTCCACGGGGTATTCATGTAGCGCTCCCACAGTGCGCGCGCCAGCAAGAAGGCGATCAGCACCACAATCAGCGTGATCGCTACTTGCAACAGGGTTTTTAAAACGCTTGATGATTTCATGTCGACCTTAGAACGAATTTTTTATGGCAAATTTTTATAACGGATTTATAGAAAATCAGACGGCGTGCAGCAGTAGCCCGGCGCCGCCGAAAATACAAAAGAACAGGGCGATCCGGAACAGGCTGGGATGCCAGACATAACGAAACAGGCCCAAGCGGGTGAATACCCAATCGATTGCCATCTGTAGAAACAGACAGCCGATAAATACCAACAGCAAGGTCGGAATGAGCGCATCGAATAGTGCGATTTCACGCGGCATGATCAGCTCTCGGAAGTAATAGGTGAAGTTTCGGCGGGCGTCAGCACGGTGACGCGCTCCAGCATGGCGCCGCGCATCAGATGCAGATTGGCGAGCACGGCGTGCAGCTCGCCGCACACGGCAACTGCGGCTAGCACGGCGTCCAGCGCGGCGCGCAAGCGGGGTTGGCTAGGGCTGGCAAACAGGTGGGCGATGCTGCGCACGCTTTGCGCGATTTTGTCATGCGCTTGCGGATCTGTGACGTGCAGGGTTTCCTGGCGCAGCTGGATCACGGCGCGGCCGATTTCCAGTACCGATAATAACCAGGTCATGATATCGCGGTCGTCCTGATCATCCAGCGAATGGGTAACCGCAAAACGCGACAGCAAATCGCGGGTGCCGCTTTCAAAGCGGCCGGCCAAGCCGGGTAGCGGGCGATTGCAGGCTTCCACTACCTGGCGGCGCAGAGCGCGCGCCAGGCGGCGCTTGATCCAGCGGCTGTCGGATGGATCGATGATCTGATACATGACCGAGGCGATGGCAACTCCGAGCAGGCCGCCGGTCATGCCGTTGAGCAGGGTCAGTATGTCGAACTCATAGCTGCTGCCGATGCTGGCGTAGGAAAAGAAGAACAGCAATACGCCAGTGCCGATGCCGGAGTATTTCCTGGTGGTGGTAAGCCAGGCGCCGATCGTGATGAATGGTATTAGCGAGAAGCACAGCATGGTGAAGTTTTCGGCTCGCGATTGCAGATAATAGGCCGACAGGAAGCCGAAAAATCCGCCTAGCACAGCGCCGATCATGAATTGGCGCACTACCTGGGTAGGCGACGGCGCTGCGGCAAACAGGGCACTGACGACGGTCGCCATGGCAACTGCATCGGTGCCGGAAACCCAGCCGGATTCTATCCAGAACAGCGACGATATGCCAAAGCCGATCGCCGCCCGCAGCGCCGAGGTCACGACCATAGTCGGATCGGTGCGCGTCACATAGCGGGCGGGCAACTGGAGATCGTCCGGCATGTGCATTTCGGCATGGATCACGACTGCATGGATTCTTGCGTAGATCTGCAATTCATCGGCAAACCTGACTAGCAGCTCGGTGGCTGAATCGAAGTCGAGCAAATGGCTGCCGTCGCTATCAATCCCCTTGCCGATACTGCTGGCCGCCAGGCCGCGTTGCAAAGCAGCCAGGCGTTGCGGCAGCCCGCTGCGGACCTGGGCCAGCTGAGTCCGATCCTGGCTGGAGAGGGCGCGCACCATCGCTTGGTATTCCATCAACAAGGCATCGAGCGTGCTTTGTTTGCCATTCTTTTGCAGGCGGCCGAACAATTGATCGAGCGAGTGAAAAGTGGTGGAGGCGGTCATGAAGGCGTGGTTCAACTGGCGCAACTGCAGGTTTTGCAGATGTCCGGTGGCGCTTTCGAATACCGACGAGGTGCGCAGTGCTTCAAACGCAATGACTTCGCCGGCAAAGCGCAGCACCATGCGCTCGCGCGCCGGCCGCGAACTGGCGCCGGCGTCATCCAGTGCAATAAAGGTTTTGAAATCGGCGAAACGCTTGCGCACTGTCAGCAGCAGGACGTCTGACAAGCGTTTGGGAAACAGCACATCGCTGACCACGCCGGCGCACAGCAGACCCAGCATCACTTCTGCCAGGCGCGTCATGGCAATATCGAAAGCCTGATCCGGCTGCAGTGCTGCCGGCAAGCCGACGATCACCAGGGTATAGCCGGCCAGTACGAAGGCATACGATTGAAAATTGCGGAAGATGGTCGAGCCGGCGGTGCACAGGGCTACCCAGCAGGCGCCGGCAACCAGGAACAAGATCGGTTGCTGCGTAAACGAGGCGGCCAGGATGATCGACATGATGACGCCGACCGAGGTGCCGATGAAACGATAAAAGCCCTTGGCCAGCACCAGGCCGCTGCGTGGTTGCAGCACGATGATGACGGTGACCATCGCGGTGCCGGGCTTGGACAGGTCGAATAGCAGCGACAGGCCCAGCGCCAGCATGGTCGCCAGCAGGATTTTGCTGATATACAGCAGATCCTGGCCGTGGCCTTCCAGCCAGCTGACGCCAGCATGCTTCAGGTGATCGAGCCAGTGGTTACGGCTGCTTGCAATCTCGCTCATGGTCGGCGTCGCTTATTTTTCTGCAGAGCTAGCGCTGGCGGCGGCGTTTGCCGGCTGCGGCAAGTCGTCACCCAGGCCGCCGCCCAGCGCCTGCATCAGCTGCGCCCAGCTATCCAGATAACCGGCGCGGATCTGTGTCACGCGTTGCTGTTGCTGCAGCAGCACCAACTGGGTTTGAATCACATTGATATTGGCGGTCAGGCCGGCCTGGTAAGCGCGCTTGGCCAGATCGTAGGATTGTGTAGCCAGCGCCAGCGCCTGCTCCGATTGGCCGCGTTGCTGTTGCTGCGATTTCAATTTGATGATCTGGTCGGCCACGCTTTGCAGGGCTTGCACCAGGGTGTTGTTGTAGCTTTCGATCGCAGCGTCGAGTGCGGCGGTTTGAGCGCCGAGATTGGCGCGCAGGCGGCCGCCTTCGAAAATCGGCAGCGATATCGCCGGCCCGGCGCCGCGCACGCCGGCAGATGAACTCAGGAAATGGGTAAAGCCGAGCGCTTGCAAGCCGATGAAGGCGGAGATATTGATATCCGGATAAAACGCCGCCTTGGCAACATCGATGTTCTTGTCCATGGCTTCGACCCGCCAGCGTTGCGCAATCACGTCCGGACGGCGGCCGATCAGATGCGCCGGCACATTGTCGGGCAAACCGATGGCGGGTGGCGTGCTGTTGTCAACGCCAACCAGGCGCGCCGCCAGTTGTGGCCGCTGGATTGCATCGCCGCCGCCGGGGCCTTTACCGCTTAAGGCGGCAATCTGGTTACGCAGCAAGGCAATGTTTTCGTCGATTTTTTCGATATTGGCACGCGCTTCCGGCAATGCGGTTTGGGCCTGGCTGAGTTCCAGCCTGGTGCCAAGGCCGGCCGCCAGTTTTCGTTGGGCGATGTTGGCGATCGAAGTTTGCTGTGTCAGCGTCGAGCTGGCGATATCGTGCAATGCATATTCGGTCGCCAGCTGCAAATAGCCGCGCACCACGGCCACTTCCAGATTCAACTGGGCGCTGCGGGCTTCGGCGGCGCTCACATGGACGGTATCGAGCGCCGATTCGAGCTCGCTGCGATCTTTGTCCCACAGGTCAAGATCGTAACTGGCCTTGACGGTAATTTCGTTGTCCCAGTTCCAGCTGCCGCCCAGCGGTGGCGGAAAGATGTATTCAGAGGAGTACAAGCCGCGGGTGCTGCTAGCTTCGGCGCCGACCTTGGGCAGGGTGGCGGCACGCGCCACGCCGGCCAATGACGATGCCTGGCGGATACGGGCCTGGGCGATTTTCAGGTTGGGGCTGCCGGCAATCGCTTGTTGTACCAGGGTATCCAGCTGCGGGTCGCCATAACTTTGCCACCATGCGCTGGTCGGCCATGCAGTGTTGGCGGCGCTGCTCAATGCGGCGCCGGCAGAAAGAGAGTTGCCGTCCGTCAGTTTCGATTGCGGGTTGATACCTGAAAAATCAGCGCAGGCGCTTAACAACAGCGTCAGGGAACAGGCCAGCAACAGGCTGACCGAAGGATAAGACTTGGAGGGAAAATATGACCGCATGTGAACCCGAATTATGTGACTTGAGAGATCTGAACGTTTGGATCTGTTGGGGCACCTGCGTCTAGCTCAGCTCCGAGGTTTGGCGGTGCGCTGGGATATGAACGAATAATAGCAAAACGCCAGCATTGCTGGCGTTTTGCGTAACTCCGGAAATTCGCGGAGTCAGTGTCGCATCAGATGCTTTTGCAACTTGACAATTTAGTTGCCACTGTAGACCGATGGCTCTGCCTTGCTGACTTGGCTCACGACTTCAGCGCGGCTGACTGGCTTGCCTGCGGCCGCAACCACAGGGTAGGAATTACTGGCCACAGCTAGCGAACCGTCTTTTTGAGCTTGCACCAGCTCAGCCTGGACATCGGCACGCGATTTGGTCGAGACGAACGGTGTTTCAGGTGGATATGGGGTAACGGCCATGGCGCTGCCAGCGGCGGCTAAGATTGCGAGACCTGCGATAAATTGTTTGGTGTTCATTTTTTTCTCCAGTAGGTTGATGGCACCGGGCTCGGCGGTACAGGCGAGATTGCAGCCCGTCGGGTCCTGCCTCGGTGAGCGGCGCACTTGCATTTTTGATCTTGCTTGTGTGTTGCGCCCATCGATGAAGCAAAGTGTAGAGACTTCACAATCAACAATAAATGGTCATACTGGAAATTTACTGTTCCTGAAATAGAAATAATAAAAAGGAACTAATTGCTGTATATGCACAACAAAACGAGCTGTGGCAAAGCTTGGGAAAGAGGCTGGTCAGGACGACCAGCGGGGAAAGAGCTGGTTTTGCATCATTAAAAGATGCAAAACCAGTATCAGGCAGCGTTGCCCGATGACTCGATAATGCCGCCGCCGAGGCAGACATCGCCGTCATACAGCACGGCAGACTGGCCGGGAGTGACGGCCCATTGCGGATCGCTAAATTTCAGGGCGAAATTCTCCGCTTCAGGCAGCAGCAGGCTGTCAAATCTGCAAGCCATGTCAGCCTGCCGATAGCGCGTCTTGGCCGACAAGCGGCCGCTGTCCGGCGCTTCACCGGCAACCCAGCTGAGTTGGCCGGCCTGCAGCGTCGATGACAGCAGCCAGGGGTGATCGTGTCCCTGAACGATGTATAAAGTGTTGTTTTCTACATCCTTCCTGGCCACATACCAGGGATCGCTGTCGCCGCCGGCGTTCTTGTGCGTCTTCATGCCGCCCAGGCCGATGCCCTTGCGCTGGCCCAGCGTGTAAAAACTCAAGCCTACGTGCTCGCCCACCACATCGCCGTCCGGCGTCTTCATCGGCCCCGGCTGGTAGGACAGATAACGATTCAGGAATTCGCGGAATGGCCGTTCGCCGATAAAGCAGATGCCGGTCGAGTCCTTTTTCTTGGCATTCGGCAACTGGATCTGCTCGGCGATCTTGCGCACTTCGGTTTTCTGGATTTCACCCAGCGGGAATAAGGTTCGGGACAATTGCGACTGGTTCAGGCGGTGCAGGAAATAACTTTGATCCTTGCTGGCGTCAACCGCTTTCAACAACTCGAAGCGGCCGGAATCGGCCTGCCGCACGCGAGCGTAATGACCGGTGGCGATCAGATCAGCGCCCAGCTTCATGGCGTGATCGAGGAAGGCCTTGAATTTGATTTCGGCATTGCACAGCACATCGGGATTGGGGGTGCGGCCAGCCTGATACTCGCGCAGGAATTCGGCGAATACCCGGTCTTTGTACTCGGCGGCAAAATTCACCGCTTCAATGTCGACGCCAATCACGTCGGCGACGCTGACCGCATCGATCCAGTCCTGCCGGGTCGAGCAGTACTCGGAATCGTCGTCGTCTTCCCAATTTTTCATGAACAGGCCGATGACTTCATAACCCTGTTGCTTCAGCATCCAGGCCGAGACAGAGGAATCGACCCCGCCCGACATGCCGATGACCACGCGTTTTTTATTTGACTTATTCGACATGAGCCACTCCATAGGCGCTTGGGTGGGTGTTCAGCATGGCTAACGGTGCGCGCTGGCCGCGCAGGTAATCGTCAATGCATAGCAACACTTGCGGACTGCGGTGACGCTCCGGACAAGCCGCCAGTTCGTCGCGCGACAGCCACAGGGTACGCAAGATGCCATGATCCAGCGCCTGATCGTGTTCGGCGCCAAGATCGCCGCAGAAAGCGAAGCGTAAGTAAGTGACCGCTTTTCCGGTACGCGCCGAAATATAACGCGCCATATACATGCCAACCAGCGCGGTAGGGATGAAATCGTGCGCTGTTTCTTCCAGCGTCTCGCGCACCACCGCCTGCAGCAGCGACTCGTTGGGATCGAGATGGCCGGCTGGCTGGTTGATGCGGATGCCGTCACTGGTCGCTTCTTCAATCAGCAAGAAGCGGCCGTCGCGCTCTATGATGGCGGCGACTGTGACGGAGGGTTTCCAAACGTCAGTCATAAATTCCTCGGTTAATCCGATATTTTAACTTGCCTGCCGGTTTTCGATGAGATGTGCTCACGGAGCACGGAGAGGCGAGGTAATTGTAGTCATAGTCGCAACCAGGGATTAATTTTAGGATAAATAACCTACATCAAGACCTATGGTTGTTGGGCCGCAATTTTTCCGTGTAAGATTCCGGGAGATTCTTAACACTAATGGGAGAAGTACATGAAAATCGGCATCCCCGCCGAGACGCGGCCTGGCGAAACCCGGGTTGCAGCGACTCCGGAGACGGTAAAGAAGCTGGTGGCAGCCAAACATCAGGTGCTGGTGCAGTCCGGTGCAGGCATTTCGTCCAGCATTCCCGATGCAGCCTACGCTGCGGCAGGCGCCGAGGTGGTGACGGCTGCAGCAGCATTCGGCGTGGAAACCGTGCTCAAAGTGCGTGCTCCCAGCGCCGACGAGCTGACCCTGCTGAAAAGCGGTACGGTCGTGGTCGGTATGCTGAATCCTTTTGATGCCGACAATATTGCTGTTATGGCAAGTCACGGCCTGACGGCGTTTGCGCTGGAAGCTGCGCCGCGCACTTCGCGCGCGCAATCGATGGATGTGCTGTCATCGCAAGCCAATATCGCCGGTTATAAGGCGGTGTTGATGGCGGCCAATACCTATCAGCGTTTCATGCCGATGCTGATGACCGCCGCCGGTACCGTCAAGGCGGCGCGCATGCTGATCATGGGAGCCGGCGTGGCCGGCTTGCAGGCGATCGCCACCGCCAAGCGTCTGGGCGCAGTGATCGAGGCCTCCGATGTGCGGCCGGCCGTGAAAGAACAGATCGAGTCGCTCGGCGCAAAATTCCTGGACGTGCCTTTCATTACGGATGAAGAAAGGGAAATTGCCCAAGGCGTCGGCGGTTATGCGCGGCAGATGCCGGCCGACTGGATGCGACGCCAGGCCGAACTGGTGCATGAGCGCGCCAAGCAAGCCGACATCATTATCACCACCGCCCTGATCCCCGGCCGCAAAGCACCCGTGCTGATCAGCGAAGACACCGTCAGGGCGATGAAGCCGGGTTCGGTGATTCTCGATATGGCGGTCGACCAGGGCGGCAACTGCCCTTTGTCGGAGAGCGGCAAGACCGTCATCAAGCACGGCGTCCACATCATCGGCGAAGGCAATCTGGCGGCGCTGGTGGCGGCCGACGCTTCGGCGCTGTATGCGCGCAACCTGCTCGATTTCCTCAAGCTGATCATCAATGCCGAAGGCGGCCTGGTGATTAATCGCGAGGACGATATCGTTGCCGGCACCTTGCTATGCAGCGGCGGCGAAGTGCTGCGCAAATAAGCGACCCAACTAAGTTGCCGAAACAAGTACCGATTTAATTAATAGCTGTAAGGGGCAACCGGCTTTGGCCGGCGCCTTCGTAAACTGGAGAAACAAGATATGCAACGCATCATGCTGCGCGCAAAAATTCATCGCGCAACCGTTACCCAAGCCGACCTGCACTACGAGGGTTCTTGCGGGATAGATGAAGACCTGCTGGAAGCGGCCGACATTCGCGAGTTTGAAAAGATCGAGCTGTACAACGTCAACAACGGCCAGCGTTTTTCAACTTATGCGATCCGCGGCAAACGCGGCAGCGGCGAAATTTCGCTGAACGGCGCCGCTGCACGCTGCGCTCATCTGGGTGACTTGCTGATCATTTGCACTTATGCGCCGCTGTCTGACGAAGAGGCGCGCAGCTATGTGCCGAAAGTGGTGTTTGTCGATGACAACAACCGCATCACCGGCCTGAAGAAAATCTAAAGCGAGTAGTTAAGTCAACTGCGCGAGTTTTCAGCGCTGTCCTTCTATCAAAGGGAAACCATGGAAGTCACGCACACCATCACCAACCTGATCATTTTCGTACTGGCGATCTACGTCGGTTACCACGTGGTCTGGACCGTTACACCTGCCCTGCACACACCGCTGATGGCGGTCACCAACGCGATCTCTGCGATCATCATCATCGGCGCCATGCTGGCGGCCGGCTTGACCGAAGGCATGGTCGGCCAGGTTACCGGCACGCTGGCGGTGGCGCTGGCGGCTGTCAATGTATTCGGCGGCTTTCTGGTGACGCAGCGCATGCTGGAAATGTTCAAGAAAAAAGAGCCGAAGGCAAAACCTGCTGCTAAAGAAGGAGCCCAGCAATGAGTATGAATCTGGTGACGATGTTGTACCTGATCGCCTCGGTCTGCTTCATCCAGGCGCTCAAGGGTTTGTCGCATCCGACTTCAGCGCGGCGCGGCAATGTATTCGGCATGGCTGGCATGGCGATTGCCGTGGTGACCACGATTGCCTTGATCGTCAAACTGAAGGCTGAATCGCAAGGAGCCGGCCTCGGTTTCTGGCTGGTGGCCGGCGGCGTGGTGGTGGGCGGCAGCATCGGCGCTTTCCTGGCGAAACGCGTCGAGATGACCAAGATGCCGGAACTGGTGGCGGCGATGCATTCGCTGATCGGCCTGGCGGCAGTATGTATCGCGGTGGCTGCGGTGTCGGAGCCTTGGGCTTTCGGTATCGCTGCCCACGGCGAGGCGCTGCCGGTCGGTAACCGCATCGAGCTGTTTATCGGCACCTTCGTCGGTGCGATTACCTTCTCCGGTTCGGTGATTGCATTTGGCAAGCTCTCGGGGAAATACAAATTCCGCCTGTTCCAGGGCGCACCGGTCAGCTTCAGGGGGCAGCATTTCATCAACCTGTTGCTGGCCGTGGCGATGCTGGGGCTGGGAATCATCTTTGTGCTGACCCAGTCCTGGCTGCCCTTCATCCTGATGACCATCATCGCGTTTGCGCTAGGCGTGCTGATCATTATCCCGATCGGCGGCGCCGACATGCCGGTAGTGGTGTCGATGCTTAACAGCTATTCAGGCTGGGCGGCTGCCGGCATCGGTTTTTCGCTCAACAATTCGATGCTGATCATCGCCGGATCGCTGGTCGGTTCCAGCGGCGCGATCCTGTCCTACATCATGTGCAAGGCGATGAATCGCTCGTTCTTCAACGTGATCCTGGGCGGCTTTGGCGGCGACGCAGCTGCCGCAACGGCAGGTGGTGCACAAGCCCAGCGCCCGGTGAAATCCGGCTCCGCCGACGATGCCTCGTTCCTGTTGGGGAATGCCGAAACCGTCATCATCGTTCCCGGCTACGGCCTGGCGGTGGCGCGTGCCCAGCACGCATTGATGGAACTGGCTGAAAAGCTGTCGCACAAGGGTGTCACCGTCAAGTTCGCGATCCACCCGGTGGCCGGGCGCATGCCGGGCCACATGAACGTCTTGCTGGCCGAGGCCGAAGTGCCGTACGACCAGGTGTTCGAGATGGAAGACATCAACAGCGAATTCGCCCAGGCCGACGTGGTGCTGGTATTGGGCGCCAACGACGTCGTCAATCCGGCCGCCAAGGATCCGAAGTCATCGATTGCCGGCATGCCTATCCTGGAGGCCTACAAAGCCAAGACCGTCATCGTCAACAAGCGTTCGATGGCCTCCGGCTATGCCGGACTGGACAACGAGCTGTTCTACATGGATAAAACCATGATGGTGTTTGGTGACGCCAAGAAGGTGATTGAGGATATGGCGAAGGCGATTGAGTAAGGGCTAAGTAAGCGTTGACCACTCCCATAAAAAAAAGCCGCACCAGGTAAAACCGGCGCGGTTTTTTTTATGGTGCGAGTGAAGCGAAGTTTAGCGTCGCCCAAACATCATTTGTTGCGCAAGCAAGCGTCTGGCCGGCTTCACCACATCCACCAGTCCGAGCGATAAGCCGAGCAGGGTTTGCGATATGGCGCCGTCGGGCGCACTGGCAAAAATCCGCGCCATGATATCGGTCAGGTGGATCGTCAAACTGCGGTCTGACTGCCTGGTGGCGGCAAACCGTTGCAGTGCGTCCGGCGTTATGTCGGTGGCCAGCAAACGCGCCAGCACCGTTGCATCGCGCAAGCCCAGATTCAATCCCTGGCCGGCAACCGGGTGCAGGGTTTGAGCGGCGTTGCCAATTGCCACGGTTCTGAGCGTAGCTCCCGGGCGTGCATTCAAGCCCAGCGAAAAACTGTTGCGTGCCGAGATTTTAGTAAAACGTCCAAGCCGGCCGCCGAAAGCCTGTGTCAACGCCGCCAGGAACGCTGCATCATCCAGCGCCAGCAACTGGCTTGCCGTCGCCGGGCGCACGCACCATACCAAGGCGTAGTTGTGGCCGTGCTCGTCATCCTGCGGCAGCAGCGCCAGCGGTCCCTGGTCGGTGAAGCGTTCGAAGGCGCGGTGTGCAATCGGCGCACTGCTCTGGACATGGGCGACGATGCCGACTTGCTGGTAATCGCGTTGCAGCGACTTATCGTCCTGGGCGCCGAACAGGCCGCCTTCAGCTTGCACCAGCAATTTGCTGCGTAGGGAACGGCCATCTGACAACTGCAACTCCACATGATCGTCCTGTTCGGTGCTGGCGCTGACTTGCGCCGGCCTCAGCAGATGGATATCTGCCAAAGACGGCAGTGCTGCCAAAGCCGTTACCAGGGTTCCGTAGCGAGTCACATAACCAAGCGCCGGCAGCTGGAATTCTTCGCGTTGAATCAGGGTGCGGCCGAAATGTGCACGGCGCGATACATGGATCTGATGGATCGCGGTGGCGGCGATCGGCCAGGCGCCGATCTCTTGCAGGATCTGGCGGCTGCCGTAGGAGAGCGCCAGAGAACGCGGATCTTGCCTTGCCTGTTCGACTGTCTTGGCATCGATCAGAGCAATGCGAGCCGCCGCCACGCCACGTTTTATCAGCAGCGCAGCCAGGCTCAAGCCGACCGGGCCGGCGCCGCAGATGGCGATGTCGACTTCTATCGGCAGCGGCTGATCGACTGGTTTGTTCATGCTGGCAATCCCCATGCGCGCAATTGCGCTGCGGTTAATTCCGGCGAGGTGTGATGGATGGCGCGCCAGCCGAGTGCGCGCGCCGCATCGACGTTTCTGAGGACGTCGTCGATGAACACCAGTTGTTGCGGTTGCGCATCGGGATAATGTTTGCGAATCCGCTCCAGCATGCGTTGGTATATACGGGCATCCGGCTTGATCAGTTTTTCATCGCCGGACACCAACACATCCTTGAAACGCTGCAGGAATGGATAGTTGTTCCAGGCATAGGGGAAAGTTTCGCCCGACCAGTTGGTCAATGCAAACAACGGCACGCCGGCCGTTTCCAGCGCCTCGAAAATCGCCACGCCTTCGGCCAGCGCGCCGCCTAACATTTCCGTCCAGCGCGCATAAAAAGCTTCGATCAGCTCCGCATGATCCGGGTGCTCAGCACTGAGGATAGCGGTGGCCTCGCTCAGCGGGCGGCCGGCGTCTTGCTGGAGATTCCACTCGCCGCTGCAGATGTTGGCGAGGAACCATTTGCGCTCGGTCTCATTGGTGATCAGCTTGCGGAACAGGTAGTCCGGGTTCCAGTCGATGAGAACGCCGCCGAGGTCGAACACAACGATGGTGGGAGCAGCGTGCGTCATTTGCGCATCAATGCTTCGATCTCGGCCACCGATGTCGGCACATCGCTGGTCAGGTTGTGGTTGCCGTCCGCGGTGACCAGGATATCGTCTTCAATGCGGATGCCGATATTCCAGTATTGTTCCGGCACCCCTTCGGCTGGCCGCACGTAGATGCCAGGCTCAACCGTAGTGACCATGCCGGGCTGCAGCTTGCGCCACGGTTTTTGCTGGCCTTCGGCAGCAGCTTCGCCGGGTTCACGGTAGGCGCCGACGTCGTGCACGTCAAGGCCGATCCAGTGGCCGGTGCTGTGCATGTAAAACTGACGATAATCGCCTTTGGCAATCACGTCGTCCAGCGTGCCGACTTTGTTTTTATCCAGCAGGCCGGTATCCAGCATGCCCTGCGCCAGCACCCGCAGCGCCGCATTGTGGCCATCGATGAAGCGCTGTCCGGGACGGGTTGCGGCTATCGCTGCATGCTGTGCCGCCAGCACGATTTCATATAAAGTTTTTTGCGGGCCCGAGAAGACGCCGTTGGCCGGAAAGGTGCGGGTGATGTCGGAGGCATAGCTTTCGAATTCACAGCCGGCGTCGATCAGCACCAGGTCACCGTCTTTCAGCTCGGTGTTGCCGGCGCGGTAGTGCAACACGCAAGCGTTAGCGCCGGTGGCGACGATAGAGGTATAAGCCGGCGATTCCGCGCCTTGGGTGCGGAACTCATGCAGCAATTCGGCTTCCAGGTGGTATTCGCGCAAGCCTGGGCGGGCCAGGTGCATGGCGCGCTTATGGGCGCCGGCGGCAATTTGTCCGGAGCGTTGCATGATCGCGTGTTCCCCCGCGTCTTTAAACAGACGCATCTCGGCCAGCAGCGGATCCAGGCTGTGGATGGTGGCCGGCGCGCTGACGCCGATGCGGGCCTGGCCGCTGAGTTTGTTGAGCCAGCCTTGCAATTGGCTGTCGCGATTGGCTTGTTTACCTAGCGAGTAAAAAATCGCCGGTACATCGGCTAGCAGTTTCGGCATTTCGGTATCGATGGCGTCGATCGCAAACGCGGCGTCGAAACCGAGCTGTTCACGCGCAGCGTCAGGGCCGAAGCGATAGCCGTCCCAGATTTCCCGCTCCAGATTTTTTTCGCGGCAAAACAAAATCGCCTTTGCATCCTTACCGGCGACCAGCACGATCACGGCGTCCGGTTCGGTAAAACCGGACAGGTAATAGAAGCTGCTGTCGTGACGGTAGGGGAAATCGGAATCGGCATTGCGCGCGGCTTCGGGCGCGGTCGAGATAATGGCGACGCCGCCACCCATGGCCTGCATTTGCGCAATCAGTTTGCTGCGGCGTGTGCTGTAAGGAGTCATGCTGGCGTCTTTCTGGAATGGGTTGATTTGCTGGCGCTGGGTGTTGTCGGTTGTAGTCGATGGTTGCCGATTACAGCGGTGCGTTCAGTTGATTCAGGCGTTCGATGGTGCCGACGTCGGTCCATTCGCCGCGATACACTTCGCCGCCGATCTGGCCGCGCGCGGCGTATTCGCGCAGCAAGGTCACCAGCTTTTCCGATTGTCCGGGGCTGACGGCGTCGAACATCGATGGCCGGTAAACGCCGATGCCGGAGAAGGTGTAGGTGTGGCCGGGTTCGCCGTCGTTGCTGACGGAAAAACTGTGCAAACCGAAATCGCCCTGCGGATGATGCGCCGGGTTTTTCACCAGGTAGAGCCAGGCGTTGTCGCGCTGGTCCAGCGCATACGGCTGGCCCCAGATATCCTTGTCTTCCAACGTATTCTTGACTTGTTCGAAGTCGAAATGCGGGCAGTAGACATCGCCGGCAATCGCCACGAACGGTTCCTCTCCCAGCAGATGGCGGGCGTTGGCGACGCCGCCTGCGGTTTCCAGCGCGACGGTTTCCGGTGAGTAGGAAATCGTCGCGCCGAATTTGCTGCCGTCACCCAAGGCATCTTCAATCATTTGTCCCAGGTGGGCGTGATTGATGACGATGTCGGTGATGCCGGCGCGCACCAGGTTGACGATGTGCCAGACGATCAACGGCCGGCCGCGGATCTTGAGCAAGGGCTTGGGGGTGGTGTCGGTCAGCGGGCGCATGCGCTCGCCGCGGCCGGCGGCAAAAATCATTGCTTTCATGGATTTTTTTCTGGTTGCAATTAGAACGTATAGCCGACCTGCACCGCTTTATCTTCCAGCTTGTCCAGTAAACGCACCAGTGGAATCAGTTCACGGTAACGCAGCGCGGTCTTGCGGACGTACTCCATGACTAGCGGGATATCTTTCAGATAGGCTTCCTTGCCGTCGCGGTGGTTCAGGCGAGCGAACAAGCCGAGTATCTTGAGATGGCGTTGCAGCCCCATGTATTCGAAATCGCGGTAGAAGGCGTCGATGTCCGGATGGACCGGCAGGCCGGCGCGTTTGGCGCGCTCCCAGTAACGGATCATCCAGTCGAGCACTTGCGCCTCGTCCCACTGGATATAAACATCGCGCAACAGCGAGACGATATCGTAGGTGATCGGCCCGAACAGTGCACCTTGGAAATCGAGTACGCCGGGATTGCCGGTTGGCAGCACCATCAGGTTGCGCGAGTGATAATCGCGATGGATAAACACTTGCGGCTGCGCCAGGTTGTTGGCCAGGATGGCGTCGAACACCTGGTTCAAGTCCGTGGTTTGCTGGTCGGTAAGCGTAGCCTTCAGATGCTTGCCGAGATACCATTCCGGAAATATTTGCAATTCTCGCAACAAAAAAGCGCGATCATATTCGGGCAACACGTCTGGCTGGCTTTTGGTTTGCAGCAATACCAGGGCGTCGATGGCGTCCATGTACAGTTTCGGCGCGCTGTCGTCATTCAATTGCTGCAGGTAAGTGGTAGAACCCAGATCGGACAGCAGCAGAAAGCCGCGTTCGACGTCTTGCGCCAGAATTTCAGGCACCGACAGGCCGATGCCGGCAAACAGTCCGGCAATTTCGATGAATGGCCGCACATCTTCTTGCGGCGGCGGCGCATCCATCACAATCAGGGTTCTGCCATCGACCGCATCGATTCTGAAATAGCGCCGGAAACTGGCGTCGGCGGAGGCTGGGCGGAGGGTTGCAGGCAGGGTGGGAATGGCGCTAAGCGCAGTTAGCCATTCGACAATTTGGGTCTGGCGCAGATCGGGCAGGGCGGGGGCAGACTGTGATAAAGACATTAAGCGTTCCAGTAATACGGTTGTCGGTAGTGAGTTCCCATATAATAAGGGATTAATTTCAAAAAATCGCCTGCTATGGTGTTTGCCAAATTCATTTCATGACCCGGTCCTCCTCAGCGCTCCCTAAGCAATTCCAGTCACGTTCAGGTCGGGCTGCGTCCCAATTGCCTGCCTTGCGGCGCATGACCGTCCTGGTGGCTTCGGTCGTCGCGGCGGCGACCATGCCAATCTGGGTATGGGCACAATCGACCGATGCGGCCGTCCCGACCGTTCCTACCACGCAAGGGACCCAAGGCGCTAGGGCGCCGCGGGTCAACGATAGCAATGCACCGACCACGGTGGAGGCCGAGCAGATGACTGGCCGCCCGGATCGGCTGATTAATCTGGATAACGATGTCGATCTGACCCGCGGCCAGACCGAGGTCAAGTCTGATAAGGCAACTTACCGGATTATCGAGAACGAGGTGGGGGCACATGGTTGCGTGCGAATGAATCGCTATGGCGACAAATACACCGGCGACGATCTCAAGCTGAATATGGATTCCGGGCAGGGTTTCCTGACCAATCCGACTTACTGGTTTCAGGCCAATGAAGGCCACGGCAAGGCCGAACGCATCGATTTTATCGATGAAGACAAGGCGAAAATTATCACCGGTACTTACACGACCTGCCCCGGCACCAAGCCGGACTGGTATATCAAGTCGAGTACGCTGGACGTTGATAGCGGTTTGGGTGAGGGCCTGGCCCATAACGGCGTTCTCTATTTCAAGAGCGTGCCGATTCTTGGCTCGCCGATTTTGTCTTTCCCGCTAACGAACGATCGTCAGTCGGGCGTATTGCCGCCGATTATAGGGTCCACTAACAACGGCGGTTTTGAGTTTAATCTTCCCTATTATTTCAATATCGCACCTAATCGCGATTTGACGCTCTACCCCAACATCATCACTCAGCGCGGTTTGCAAATGGGGGCTGACGCGCGCTATTTAGGGGACAGCTACCGTGGTCAAACCAAAATCGAATTCCTGCCCGACGACAGGCTGACCAAGAGCAACCGTTACGCCTTGCAGTCGATTCATACGCAGACATTGATGCCCGGCTTGACGATGGGCTGGAATGTCAACTTTGCCTCGGATGATCATTATCCCGACGATTTTTCGCGTTCGATCACCCAAAGTTCGGCGCGGATATTGAATCGGGAATTCGATTTGAACTATAGCGGTTCATTCTGGAGCGTGGCAGCGCTGGCTTCGCGTTATCAGGTATTGCAGGATTTTGACGCCAATGGAAATCCGACCCTGAGTCGTCCTTACGATCGTTTACCACAAGTTACCGTGACCGCCGGCAAGCAGGATATTTATGGTTTTGACTGGACCGTCAACGCGCAATATACCCGCTTCAGAAATAGCCAATACGATTTTTCACAAAGCACTTTGCTGCCCTTAGGCGGCGATCGCATCTACATCAATCCGCAGCTGTCTTACCCGATTATCCGCCCGGGTTATTTCATTACGCCAAAGATCCAGCTGGACGCAACCTCCTATAACATCACGCCGAATAAATTTGGCATCACGAATCCTCCAAGCTCGGCGGATCAAACGCCGCTGGGGAATAGTTTTAACCGGGTGCTGCCGACTTTTTCTTTCGATACCGGTTTGATTTTCGAGCGCGATGCAAAGTTTTTTGGCAATCCGATGACGCAGACACTGGAGCCGCGCCTGTTCTATGTGCGTACGCCCTTCCGTGATCAGAGACAATATCCACTGTTCGACAGTGGCGTGGCGGATTTTAATTTTGCCCAGATTTTCACCGAAAACCGTTATAGCGGCCATGACCGTATCGGTGACGCCAATCAACTGACAGCTGCGGTGATTTCGCGTTTCATCGAGGAGTCCGGTGTGGAACGTTTGCGCCTGGGTATCGGCCAGCGTTTTTACTTCACCCCGCCGCGTGTGTCACTCGGAGGAACTACCGATACCATCACCAGCAGCCGTTCGGATTTGCTGCTGACGGCGGGCGGCCAGGTGTCGCCGACGCTGGGCATCGACAATACTATCCAATATAGCCAGAGTAACAATCAATGGGTACGCGCCAGTTCCAACATCAAATGGCAGCCGGGTCCGAAAAAAGTCATCAATTTTTCCTACCAGCTGGATCACAACAACATTGATCCGCTGCTGCTGGATAGTAAATATCTGAAGCAGTTTGACGTATCCGCCCAATGGCCGTTGAGCCGTCGCTGGTACGGGGTTGGCCGCGTCAGCTACTCTTTGCAGGAAAAAACCGTCGGCCAAAGCTTGCTTGGGCTTGAATACAAAGCGGATTGCTGGGTTTTCCGTGTCGTCGGGCAGCGTACGCCGACATCGTCAACCCGCTCGACTACGGGTATATTCGTGCAACTTGAGTTGAATGGTTTGTCAAGCTTCGGGTCGAATCCGATGCAAGCCCTGCGTAGCAGTGTTCCAGGTTATCAGAATGTTAATCAACCCGACTCTTTCATTAGCCGTTGAATCCGTCATTTTTACTTATGAACGTTCGTCCAATTATGCGTAAAACCAATCAAATCCAACTCGCCGCAATCGCATTCTCGTTGCTGTCTGCTACTGCCGGTGGTGCTTGGGCTCAAGCCGCGTCGAATCAGTCGGCGCCGCCTGCCGTCGCCCCGGCTGTTGCTCCTGCGCCAGCAGTCAAGCCTGCTGCCAGCAAAGCAGCTCCGCAGACAGTCGACGCCATTGTTGCCGTGGTGAACACCGATGTGATTACGCAACAGGAAGTGGCCAAGCGCATGAACGACGTGGTGCAACGCATGCGCGCTCAGAAGATCGAGTTGCCGCCGGTTGCCGAGCTGCAAAAACAATTGTTGGAGCGCATGATTCTTGAGCGCGCCGAAGTACAGCTGGCGAAAGAAAACGGCTTGTCGGTGGATGACACCATGCTGGACCGTGCGATCAGCCGGATTGCCGAACAAAACAAATTGTCGATGGCGGATTTCCAAAAGCAGCTGGCCCACGATCAAATTCCATACCCGGCTTTCCGCGAAGAGATTCGACAAGAAATGTTGTTACAGCGCCTGCGTGAACGCGAAGTCGATAACAAGATCCAGATTTCGGAATCGGAAGTCGACAACTACATCGCCGCCGAAAGCGGCAACAAACAAACAGCCCAGGAACTGGACTTGGCGCAGATCCTGATCCGAGTGCCGGAAAATGCTTCGGCCGAGCAGATTGCGCAGCGTGCCAAACGCGCGGAAGAAGCCATGCAGCAAATCAAGTCGGGGGGAAATTTTGCCGCAGTTGCCGCCGCTTACTCCGACGCCAGCGACGCCTTGACCGGTGGCGACATGGGTTGGCGCACGCAAGATCGCCTGCCGGCGCTGTTCGTGGAGGCAGTCGCCAATCTGAATCCGGGCCAGACCTCGAGTATTTTGAAAAGCGCCAATGGTTTTCATATCATCAAGCTGGTTAACAAGCGCGCCGCCGCCGCCGCCGCATCGACTGACACCGCAGCCGCACCGATTCAGCAGACCCATGTGCGCCACATCCTGATCAAGGTGACGCCAACCGTGACCGCGGCGGAAGCACGCCGTCGTCTGGCCGACTTGAAGGAGCGTCTGGATAATAAGGCCGCCACATTTGAAGATCTGGCCAAACAGTATTCGAACGATTTGTCGGCCTCCAAGGGCGGCGATCTGGGTTGGGTTTATCCCGGCGATACGGTGCCGGAATTCGAACGCGCGATGGATGCGTTGAAGCCGGGACAGATCAGCGATCCGATCGAATCGCCGTTTGGTTACCACCTGATTGAAGTGGTGGAGCGCAAGACCAACGATGTGTCCAAGGAGCGTCAGCGTCTGACAGCGCGGATGGCGATTCGTGAACGTAAAACCGAAGAAGCCACCAACGACTGGTTGCGCCAATTGCGCGACCGGACCTATGTGGAATACCGTAACGACGACCGTTGATGCTGCGTTGATACAGTATCCAAGCCAGCTTTGAGAGTAGTGCATGTCTGATCAGTCGGTCACACCCGCGGCTAAACCCGCGGTTACACCCGCGGCCGCACAAGCGGCTGAAAATCCGCTCAAATCGCCAGTGCGGCCGAGGCCGATATTGGCCGTCACCTGCGGTGAGCCGGCCGGCATCGGGCCTGAAATCTCGATCAAGGCGGCTTGGCAGTTGCGCGCTGAAATCAATAGCGTGCTGATTGGCGATGCTGCTTTCCTGGCGATGATCGCGGCTGAGATCGATCCGCAGATCCGGCTCGTGGCACTCTCGCAACAGGCCCTGCGCAACAACGGCTTGCCGAATTTCCCCCATGATCAGATTGCGGTAATCGACTGCCCTCTCGACGCCCATGTGCAGCCAGGCCATCTGGATGCGCGCAACGGCCGCGCCGTATTGCGCACGCTGGATATCGCCATCAACGGCGCGCAGCAGGGAACATTCGACGGCATGGTGACGGCGCCTCTGCAAAAAAGTACGATCAACGACGCCGGTGTACCGTTTACCGGCCATACCGAATATCTTGCTGAAAAAAGTGCGACTGCGCAGGTCGTCATGATGCTGGCCACGGATCGGGTCACGCCGCCGTTGCGGGTAGCGTTGGCGACCACCCATCTGGCATTGAAAGATGTCGCTGCAGCACTCAGCTATGATGGTCTGAGCCGCACCATTGACATCCTGCATGCGGATCTGCAGAAAAAATTCGGCCTGGCGCAGCCGCGCATCCTGGTGACGGGCTTGAATCCCCATGCGGGCGAGGGCGGTTATCTGGGGCGTGAAGAAATCGATATCATCAGCCCGGCCTTGCAAGCGGCCCAGGCGCGCGGCATCGCCGTCAGCGGCCCTTATCCGGCCGATACCCTGTTCCAGCAAAAATATCTGGCGGACGCCGATTGCGTATTGGCGATGTATCACGACCAGGGTTTGCCGGTATTGAAATATGCCAGCTTCGGCCACGGCATCAACATCACGCTGGGTTTGCCGTTTATCCGTACTTCGGTCGATCACGGCACCGCACTGGATCTCGCCGCAGCCGGTTTGGGCCGAGCCGATCACGGCAGCATGCTGGCGGCGCTGAACGTTGCTGCGCAAATGGTGCGGCTGAGTCAATTGGGGCAAGAGTAAGCAGTTATATTGCGCTGACTCTTAAGCGTCCTGCTTTGTTTTAGCTTTCCCGCCTCGCAAATAAAGAAAAATATGAAGAACCACATTCCCCGCAAGCGCTTCGGCCAGAATTTCCTGACTGACGACACCGTGCTGTACAACATCATCAGCGCCATCGATCCGCAAGCCGGCGACAATATGGTCGAAATCGGGCCCGGCCTGGCCGCCATGACGCGTTTGCTGCTGGAATCGCTGCAGCAGTTGCATGTAGTCGAACTGGATCGCGATCTGGTGGCGCGCTTGCAAAAGAATTTTGATCCGGCGCGTTTGCACGTGCATTCCGCCGACGCGTTGAAGTTCGATTTCGGTAGCATTCCCTTGATCGGCGAAGGCAAATTGCGGGTGGTCGGCAATCTGCCTTACAACATTTCCAGCCCTTTGCTGTTTCACCTGACCGAGATCGCGCCGCAAGTACAGGACCAGCATTTCATGCTGCAAAAGGAAGTAGTGGAACGGATGGTGGCGCAGCCGGGCAGCAAGGCGTTTGGCCGGCTCTCGGTGATGCTGCAATGGCGTTACCAGATGGCGCTGCTGTTCGTGGTGCCGCCGACCGCTTTTGATCCGCCGCCGCGGGTCGAATCGGCAATCGTCAGGATGATCCCGATTGCCCAGCCTCTGGTTTGCGAGCAGCGCAAACTGGAAGCCGTGGTGTTAAAGGCATTCAGCCAGCGTCGCAAAGTGATTCGCAACTGCCTGGCCGGCATGTTCACCGAGAACCAACTGATCGACGCCGGCGTCGATCCGCAAGCGCGGCCCGAGGCGGTTGCGATGGAGCGCTTTGTCGAACTGGCAAATCGCTGGACTGGCAACGCTGCCTGATTCCCCCCTTACCTATCTCTTAGCTACGCGCCAGCTAAGAGTCAGGCCGCCCTGCCGCCCTTATAACTTCTCGCTGGGTGAATTGTCGGCCTTACGCTCTATCAATTCAATCTTGTAGCCGTCCGGATCCTGGACGAAGGCGATCACCGTGCTGCCACCCTTTACCGGCCCGGCTTCGCGTGTCACGTTGCCGCCCTGTGCTCTGACATCGTCGCAAGCTTTGTAGGCATCCTCGACAGCGACTGCCAGATGTCCGAACGCCGTGCCCTGGTCGTAGCTGTCGACGCCATAGTTGTAGGTCAGTTCGAGTTCCGCATGATCGGGATTGCTGCCGTAGCCGACAAAAGCCAGCGTGTATTTGTACTCAGGATTGTCGTTGGTGCGTAGCAGTTTCATGCCCAATACTTTGGTGTAGAAATCGATGGAACGTTGCAGATTGCCGACGCGCAGCATGGTATGGAGGATTCGCATGGTTTTTCTCGATAGTTGGGAAGAGAGAGGTTGCTCAGACCTCGCCGATGTTTTAAGTCGGCGGAAAAAGTAGTCAGTAATAAGTACGACGCGCTTGCCCTAAAAAATCGGCAGAGTTTCGTGAGCGCTGTCGCGCAGGGTTTTCCTGGCAGTTTCAAATTCGGGGAAAATCGATTGCACCGTGGCCCAGAAACGCGGGCTATGGTTCATCTCGCGTAAATGCGACAACTCATGCGCGATCACGTAGTCGATCAGCGGCAGCGCAAAATGCATCAGCCGCCAGTTCAAGCGGATCTTGCCTTCTGAGGTGCAGGAGCCCCATTGGGTAGTCGCCGACGACAGCGCGAACGACTGGTAGCTGACGCCCAGTTTCTCGGCATATATCGGCAGCCGCTCGGCGAATACGCGCTTGGCTTCCAGTTGCAGCCAGCCCAGTACGCGATCCTTTAACTGCTGCTCGCCGGCGTCGGCCGGCAAGCAGACGATCAGTTGCTCGCTGGCTTGGTCAAAATGGATTCCGGCCCTCTGTGTGGCGTGAATCCGCAGGGTGATGCTGCGGCCCATATAGGGCAGGGTTTCGCCGTCGCGCCACTGCATTTGCGGTTGCATGCGGCGGGTCGAGCGATCGCGGTATTCGGCCAGCTTGGTAAAAATCCAACGTTTCTTTTCGCGGATGGCGGTTTCGATGTCACCCAGCGTGACCCATTTGGGCGCGGTGACGCGTAGGCCGTCGTCGCTGATCAGAAAACCGATGGAGCGTCGTTTGGAGCGTAACAGGGTGTAATCGAGCACATGCTCGCCAAAGTGCAGGCGACGCTTGCCGGGCGCCAGCACGGCAGTATCGCCCGCCGGCGGTGTCTGCGGCACGGGTGTTGCGCGTGGCATCGATCTTGGATTGGGGGCTGGCGGGGTGCTGGTGATTGAATCGTCGGCAAACAGATCCAGTTGCAACGCTTGTTGCTGCGGTAGCTTGCCCTGGGGTCGTGCATTTGGCCCCAGGCGCGGCTTAGTTGGCTTTTGATGCGATAGTTTCAATGTTGGCAAGTTAGCGTTATTTTTGCTTGGAATAGACATGCGGTGAAATCACGCGCATTTCAGATTCTATCCAATTTTCGACTTTCGCCATCAACTCGCTGCTATCCATGTTTTCCGGATAAATCGGCTTGCCGATAGACACCGTGATCAGCCCGGGTTTCTTGATGAAAGAATTCTTCGGCCAGCATTCGCCCGCGTTGTGCGCGATCGGCACTACCGGGGTATTGGTTTCCACCGCCAGGCGGCTGCCGCCGTTCTTGTATTTACCGGTTTGGCCGACCGGAATCCGCGTGCCTTCCGGGAACATGATGATCCACTGGCCGTCCGCCAGCCGCTTGCGTCCTTGCACCACCACTTGGGCGAAGGCGTCGCGGCCTTTGCTGCGATCGATTGGAATCATGCGCAACAGGGCGATGCCCCAGCCGAAAAACGGGATATAGGTCAGCGATTTCTTGAACACGAACACCAGCGGGCGCGGCGTCATCGGTAGCAGGAAAATCGTTTCCCATGCCGACTGATGCTTGCTCAACACAACCGCCGGCCCATCCGGGAAATTTTCAAAGCCCTTGACCTGATAACGAATCCCGCAAATGACCTTAGCCATCCAGATCACGATGACATTCCAGCGCGCGGTCAGGTAATAACGCCTGGCGTAGGGGAAGGGGGCAAACAGGACGCAAGCCAAGGACCAGACTACAGTCAGGATCGTCATCAACAAGAAGAACAACAGGGAACGCAAAAACAGGGAAAAACGCAACATGCAGACTCCAGGTATTTTTTAACAAACAATCTTTTGCAGGACGACGCCGATTCAATCCGCCAGTCAAACCGACAGCTCTACCGGTTTCTTCAACAGGAATTCAACCACCGCAGCCAGGTCCGGAAAAATCAATGTGCCGGGTGGCAGGCCGCCTTTGTCGCGGGTTTTTTCGCCTTTGCCGGTGAGTACCAGATAAGGCGCGCAACCGGCGATAAAACCTGCTTGCAAGTCGCGCAGAGAATCGCCTACGGTCGCCACACCGCCACGCAGGCTGATCTCAAAGCGCTTGCCGATATCGTGAAACATGCCAGGCTTGGGTTTGCGGCAATCGCAATTGTCGTCGGCGGCATGCGGGCAAAAAAAGATGGCGTCGATCTCGGCGCCGACCAGCTGCGCCGCCTCATGCATTTTCTGATGAATTGCCATCAGCGCCTGCATGTCGAACAAGCCGCGCGCGATGCCAGACTGGTTGGTCGCCACCACAACCCGGTAGCCGGCCTGGTTGAGACGTGCTATCGCTTCCAGCGAACCCTTGATCGGCACCCATTCCTCAGGCGATTTGATGAAGGCGTCCGAGTCATGGTTGATGACGCCGTCGCGGTCGAGAATGATCAGCTTCATGGGGTATTTATCCATTTGCAGGACAGAGTTTGAGCGCCGCCTGAATAAACCTTGCGGCGCGTTGCTCTGTCCCCAATTAACTTTAAGCGGCCAGCTTGGAAATGTCGGCGACCTGGTTCAACATCACATGCAGGTTTGCCAGCAACGCCAGGCGGTTGTTGCGCAATTGCTCGTCGTCGGCCATCACCATCACATCGTTGAAGAAGCCGTCGACGTTTTCCCGCAGCCGCGCCAATGCTTTTAGCGCAGTGCTGAAATCGCCTTTGGCAAAGGCAGCGTCAACCTCGGGTTTAAGCGCATTCATCGCTGTGAACAATCCCTGTTCGGCACTGTCGCGCAGCAGATCTTGCTGTACCGTGTTGCCGACACCTTCGGTCTTTTTCAAAATGTTGGTGATGCGCTTGTTGGCTGCGGCCAGCGCTTCCGCTTCCGGCAAGGCGGCGAACGCTTGCACCGCGTCGAGGCGTTCGATGATGTTGTCGAGCCGATCCGGTTGCTGCGCCACCACCGCTTCAATTTCGTTAGTCGCATAACCGCGTTCACGCAACAGGCCGCGCAAGCGGTCGTACAGGAACGGCAGCACGTCGCTGCCTGGATCCTTGAAGTTGGGATTGCCGGCGAATTGCTGTGTGGCGTTGCTCAGCAATTGCGTCAGCGATATCGGCAGGCGTTTTTCCAGCAGCATGCGCAAGATGCCCAACGCATGGCGGCGCAGGGCAAACGGATCCTTGTCGCCGGTTGGCTGCAGGCCGATGCCCCAGATGCCGATCAGGGTTTCCAGCTTGTCGGCCAGCGCTACTGCGGTACTGGTATCGGTAGTCGGCAAGGCGTCGCCGGCAAAGCGCGGCTGATAGTGTTCCGAGACAGCCAGCGCGACGTCTTCCGCTTCGCCGTCATGGCGTGCGTAGTAATTGCCCATGACGCCTTGCAGCTCAGGGAATTCGCCTACCATATCGGTCAGCAGGTCGGCCTTGGCCAGCAATGCTGCGCGTTCGGCTAATGCGGGGTCGCTGCCGAGCAGTCCGGCAATCGCCGCTGCCAGGGCCTTGACCCGCTCCGTGCGCTGCAACTGATTGCCGAGCTTGTTGTGATAGACCACATTGGCCAACAGGGGCACACGGTCGGCCAGCTTCTTTTTCTGGTCTTGCTCGAAGAAAAACTTAGCGTCGGACAGGCGCGGCCGCACCACACGCTCATTGCCTTCGATGATGTATTGCGGTTCATCGGTCTGCAGATTCGAGACGATCAGGAAACGCGAGCGCAATTTTCCTGCGCTATCGGTCAGGGCAAAATACTTTTGATTGGTTTGCATCGTCAGGATCAGGCATTCCTGCGGGACGCTGAGGAATTCGTCTTCGAATTTGCAGGCATACACCACCGGCCATTCGACCAGCGCCGTGACTTCGTCCAGTAGCGCTTCCGGCATCAGGACCTGATTGCCTGCAGCAGCCGCCAACAAAGCGGCACGAATTTTTTCCTTGCGCTCGCTGAAGCTGGCGATCACTTTGCCTTGTCCGGCCAGCGTGGCCGCATAACTGTCAGCATTGGCCAACGCGATACCGCCTTGCGACAGGAAACGATGGCCCTCGGTCTGGCGATCTGCATCCAGGCCAAGCAGTGTCAGCGGCAATACCTGGCCGCCATGCAGCGCTACCAGGCTATGCGCCGGCCGTACAAATTTTACGGTCTGACCCGCGGCGTGGCCGTGCTGACGCTGATAGCTCATCACTTTAGGGATCGGTAATTTGCTTACCGTATCTTCCAGCACCACTTGCAAACCGACCGGCAACGCCACGCCGTTGGCGGTGTAGCTGTAGAAAAAACTTTCAGCCTTGCCGTCGGCCGCGCGTTCCAGTTCAGCCAGGCTGATCACTCCCTTGCCGATTTGCGCTGCCATTGCCGCCAGTTTCTTGACCAGCGGTGCGCTTGGCTGACCCTCGGCATCCAGCGCCACCGAAACCGGCAGCACTTTTTCACGCATGGTCTTGTCGAGCGAGGTGGTGCGCACATTGCTGATGGCAACCGCCAGGCGGCGTGGCGTGGCGAAGGCGGTGGCGACGGCGCCGTCGTCCAGGAAATCGCGCGCTTTCAAGCCATTGAAAATGCCGTTGGCAAAGGCGTCGCCAAGTTTGGCCAGTGCTTTCGGCGGCAGTTCTTCGGTAAAAATTTCAATTAGCAGGGTCTGATTCAAGAGCGTGTCCTTCATACTGCTTCCCCCGCGCGCTGCGCAACTGCCGCCATGTATTCATCTCCAAATTCTTGCAACAACAGATCGGCATTTTCCTCGGTGATTTCCCACATCGGGAAGCCCAGTTTTGCCCGTGAATCGTAATATGCTTGCGCCACTGCGCGCGACAGGTTGCGGATCCGCCCCATATAGGCGGCGCGCTCGGTCACCGAGATCGCACCGCGCGCATCCAGCAGATTGAAGGTATGCGCAGCTTTCAAGACCATTTCATAAGCCGGCAGCGCCAGCGGCACTGCTAACAGGCGCTTGGCCTCGGCTTCGTAATTGCCGAACAGCGGGAACAGGAATTCGGTGTTGGCGTGCTCGAAATTGTAGGTCGATTGCTCGACTTCGTTCTGATGGAAGACATCGCCGTAGCTGAGTTTTTTGGTGACGCCGTTTTCAACCCGCTCGGTCCATACCAGGTCGTAGACATTTTCCACGCCTTGCAGGTACATCGCCAGCCGTTCGATGCCGTAGGTGATCTCACCCAGCACCGGTTTGCAATCGAGGCCGCCGACTTGCTGGAAATACGTGAATTGCGTCACTTCCATACCGTTCAGCCAAACTTCCCAGCCCAGGCCCCAGGCGCCCAAAGTCGGATTTTCCCAGTCGTCCTCGACGAAGCGCACGTCGTTGCGTTTGAGATCCAGACCGAGCGCGGCTAGCGAGCCGAGATAGAGATCGAGAATGTTTTCCGGCGCCGGCTTGAGCACCACCTGGTATTGGTAATAATGCTGCAAGCGATTAGGGTTTTCGCCATAGCGCCCGTCTTTCGGGCGGCGCGACGGTTGTACATAGGCGGCCCGCCATGGTTCGGGGCCGATGGCGCGCAGGAAGGTCGCGGTATGCGAGGTGCCGGCGCCGACTTCCATGTCGTAAGGTTGCAGCAGGGCGCAGCCCTGAGCGTCCCAATAATCTTGTAATTTGAGAATGATTTGTTGAAATGTAAGCATCGTTTTGTTGCTTTTCCATACGGCAAAGTGCCGGTTAATCGGATTGAGTACAGCGAATCAAGCACAGCGCGTCAAATACGGAAGGCGATGAAGAGCGCTAAAACCAGCGATTTTAGCGGGTTTTGACGGCTTTAGGGCTGCTTGCGCGCTTTGCGGCGGCTGTACCACCAGCTGGCCGCCAGTATCGATAGGGCTAGAACCAATAGCAGGCGATTGCCCAACAGGATATACGGCGTTGTGCCGCTGTAGCCTTGCACCGACACCGTCAGCGTGGCGCGGCTATACGGTTGCAGTTGAATGCTGACAACACCGTGCGGATCGATCACTGCGGTGGCGCCGGTGTTGGTCGCACGCAGCATCGGGCGGCCGGTTTCCAGGCTGCGCATTTGCGAGATTTGCAAATGTTGCGGCAATGCAATCGTATTCCCGAACCAGGCGATGTTCGACATATTCAGCAGCATGGTAGCGGTCGGTTTGCCGGCTGCGTGGGTAGCGGCCAGCTGGCCGGCAATTTCTTCGCCAAACAAGTCTTCGTAGCAGATGTTGGGCAATACCCATTGGTCTTTCACCGCGAATGGCGCTTGTACCACCGGCCCACGGGTAAAGTCGCCGAGCGGGATGTTCATCATGTCGACAAACCAGCGGAAACCGAGCGGCACGAATTCGCCAAATGGCACCAAGTGCTGCTTATCGTAACGAAAATAACGGAAGCCGGCGTCCTTAGCCTGGGGCGAGATGCCGATCACGCTGTTCGAGTAGCGATAGGGGCCGTCGATATAAGGAATGCCGAGCGCGATGTGGCTGCCGGTTTGCTGAGCGAAATCTGCCAGGGCGGGCACATAGTCCGGCGGCAACTCGGTTTGCATGATCGGTATCGCGGTTTCCGGCGTGGCGATCAGGTCTGCCGGCGCGGCGCGGATCATATCGATATAGAGGCGCAGGGAATTCACAATCTGAGCGTTATCGAATTTTTCTTCTTGCGCCACATTGCCCTGCAACAGGCGCACCGAAATCGGCTTGCCATGCGGCGCAGTCCAGTCGATCTGATGCAAGCCAAGACCCGCGATCAGTATCAGCACGGCGGCGGCCGCCGGCAGTTTATGTTGCGGCAGCAAAGCCAGGCAGCCGGCGATCAACGCCGCGATGCCGCCGATGCCATACACGCCGACCAGCGGCGCAAAACCTGCCAGCGGGCCGGCAGTGTGGGCATAACCTGAAACCAGCCAGGGAAAGCCGGTGAACAACCAGCCGCGCAGCCATTCGGTGAGCGCCCACAGCGCCGGGAAAATCGCCAGCGCAAACAACAACGGCGACGCTGACCAGCGGCGCCGCAGCCAGAGACCGGCTGCGGCGCACATGGCGGTGTACAAGCCCATGATGGCTGCCAGCAGCGCTACCGCCAGCGCTGCCAGCCAACCTGGCAAAGCGCCAAAGTCATGCAGCGAGATATAAATCCAGTAGACGCCGTGCGCTACCCAGCCAAAGCCGTAAGCCCAGCCGAGCAGCGCCCCTTGTTTGATGGTTGGAACACGGATCAGGCAGAACACCAACAGCGCCAGCGTCAGCAGCTGCAGCGGCCACAGTCCGTATGGCGCGAAGGCGAACACATTGATGGCGCCGGTAAGGGCGGCCAGCACGAGCAGCAGGGGGAGTTTAGGAATCGAGGTCGGGCGAAAACTCATGGGCAGCGTTGATCTTGTTCTTAGATAGGGCGGGTCGGAACAGCATTGCGCCGGGCCGACCTTTCAGGATTATTCCTGAGCCGATTGCGGCAATTTTTCGACCAGCAAGACGTGCACCTGACGGGCATCGGCGCGTAGCACTTCAAACCGCACATTGTCTATCGTGAATTCGTCGCCTTTGCGCGGCACGCGTCCCAGATGATTGGCGACCAGGCCGCCAATCGTATCGACATCTTCGTCGACCAGCGCGGTTTCAAGCGTTTCGTTGAATTGTTCGATCTCGGTCAGCGCCTTGACCCGCCAGCGGCCGCCGTGGTCGCCGTCGCGGATGGCGAGGATATTGTCTTCTTCTTCATCGAAGTCGTACTCGTCCTCGATATCGCCGACGATCTGTTCCAGCACGTCTTCAATCGTGATCAGGCCGGCGACGCCGCCGTATTCATCGACCACGATCGCCATGTGGTTGCGGTTGGCGCGAAAATCGCGCAGCAAGACGTTGAGGCGTTTCGATTCGGGGATAAAAACCGCCGGCCGCAACATGTCGCGCACATCGAAAGAATCTTCGGCGTAGTAGCGCAGCAAGTCTTTCGCCAGCAGGATGCCGATCACCTTGTCGCGCTCGCCGTCGACGGCAGGGAAACGCGAGTGAGCGGTCGACAGGACTTCCGGCATCCAGTCTTCGATCGGTTTGGTGACGTCGATCATATCCATTTGCGAACGCGGGATCATGATGTCGCGGGCGGAAAGATCAGAGACCTGGAACACGCCTTCGATCATCGACAAAGCGTCGGCGTCGATCAGGTTGCGTTCGTGTGCATCTTGCAGCACATCGAGCAGTTCAGCGCGATTTTCAGGTTCGGGAGAAATCAGTGCGGTCAGGCGTTCAAATAACGACCGGTGGGGTTTAGCGTCAAATGATTTGACGCTACTAGGGTGCTCTGGCATATGGCGTTAGCCTTGGTTTCACATTGTTTGGGAAGCAATAGCATACAACAAATATGTGACAGGACGACGAAACGCATGTGCCGGCAAGGACATTTTGTGATCCTGGCAGGCGATTTTCTTGCACAAAAAAAAAGGATAATGCCCGCAGGCATTATCCGTGGCAATGCAAAAACGCTAATTATTTCTTCATTTCATCTTTACCCATGCCATCTTTGCCCATGCCATCTTTGTCCATGGCGTCCTTGCCCATCTCATCTTTTTTCATCGCATCTTTTTTGGTGTGCATTTTCTTTTTCATATGGTCTTTAGCCATACCGGGTTTGTCCATGCCGTCCTTGCCCATGGCATCTTTATCTTTCGTCATTTCGTCTTTGGCCATCGTAGTCTTAGACGCAGCGTCCTTCGACATCGTATCTTGCGCATAGACCCCGCCAGCAGTCATCATCAGGCAGGTAACCAACAGAGTTGTGAGGTTTTTCTTCATTTGAGTCTCCAAGTAAAAGTGGCAAAAGCGCCAAAAAAAACAGAAACGGTTGCAGGATCAGCACCTACGAGCCGCCGAACCAGTTATAGCCCTGGTCTTCCCAATAACCGCCTGGGTATTTATTCGTTACTTCGATCGACATGATGTGTTTCGGATTCTTGTAGCCGAGTTTGGTCGGCATCCGCAATTTCATAGGGAAACCGTATTTCGCCGGCAGGATCTGGCCGTCGTAGGTCAGGCTCAGCTGGGTTTGCGGATGCAATGCGGTCGCCATGTCGATGCTGGTGTGATAATCGTCGCCGCATTGAAAGTCGACATATTTAGCGCTCAGGTCGGCGCCGATCTGCTTGAGAAAATAAGAAAACGGGACGCCGCCCCAACGGCCGATGGCGCTCCAGCCTTCGACGCAAATGTGGCGGGTGATTTGCTCGTTCTGCGGCAATTTGTGCAATTGCGCCAGCGTCCAGGGGCGTTTGTTGCTGACCAGTCCGCTTATTTCCAGCTGGTAGTCGGCCTCGTCGATTTCCGGCACTTCATCGACGCTGTAGAACGCATTGAACGGAAATGGACGGGTCATTTCGGCTTGGGTGTAAGTCGGCGCCAGTCTCTGCGGATCGAACAGCCATCCTTGCACGCCGTCATTCATGCGTGAGATGCGCTCCAGCATGCGGTTGACGGAGGGCTCGTCGGTGATGTTGCAGCCGGTCAGCAGCGACAGGCCGCCCAAGGTAAGTGCGCGCTTGGCGAACAGGCGGCGCGATGGCATTGCCAGCTCGCGCCGTGCGTCTTTCAATATGGCGTCGGTGTCGAGCGTCGAGTGAAGATTTTTCTTGAACATGATCATCTCCATTCCCCTTAGCGGCCGCGCAGCATGGCTAGCAGTGTGCGTGGGACCAGTGCCACCATGACGATGTGCACCACGATAAATGCGACCAGAAAGCTCATCGCAAAGAAATGCACGATCCTGGCGCTGTCGAAGCCGCCCATAAGTTCGCGCAAAATTGGAAACTGCACCGATTTCCAGATCGCCAGGCCGGAGATCACCAGCAGGATCAAATCCAGGATGACCGACACATATGCCAGCTTTTGTACCGCGTTGTAATGGTCGAGCTGATCGTGCTGCAGCTTGCCGCGCAGCGCCTTGATCAAGTCCTGAACCACTTCGACCGGACGCAGCGGCAAGAATTTTTTCCACAGGCGGCCGCTGGCGGTATTCATCAGCAGATATACCAGGCCGTTGAAGAACAGCAGCCACATCGCCGCAAAATGCCATTGCAGGGCGCCGCCGAGCCAGCCGCCCAGGGTCCATTGGTTGGGAATGTGAAACGGGAAAATCGGCGATGCGTTATAGATGCGCCAGCCGCTCAGGATCATGATGATCACGGCCAGCGCGTTGAGCCAGTGGGTGACGCGCAGCCAGATCGGGTGAACGATAGGCTTTTTGAGTGTAGAGGATGACATTTAGGCCGCCTGTGTAAAGGGAAGGGCGGTCAATCCGAGCAGCATAACGGGCAGCATAAGGGGTAGCATGAGTCGTTTCACGATTGTCTCCGATTGCTATGCAATGATATTTTTCATATGGCTTAGTCGCAGACCAAAGCAGTTCATTACATGACTTTCATCATAATCTTATTAATTAAAAAGATAAGAGGAGAAATGTAATATTTTTGTGGCAATGTTTTTACTGCAAGTCTTTGATTTTTAAGCGCTTAATATCAAATATTGATTGCAAAAAAGAAAAACGCCGCAGAGGCGGCGTTTCATTGGAGGCGAGAAATTATCGATCGGCGTAGGGATTGGGCCAGCCGAGCTTGCCTAATATTTCTATTTCCAGGCTTTCCATTTCGGTCGCTTCTTCATCGTCTTCATGGTCATAACCTTGTGCATGCAGGACCCCGTGCACCACCAGATGCGCGGCATGTTCCACCACGCTCTTGCCCTGTTCCCCAGCCTCGCGTTGCAAGACGTCGGTGCAGAGGATGATGTCGGCTTGGGTCACGCCACCTTCTACGCCGTCATCTTCTTCAGCCTCGTCTTCAGAGTAAGCAAAGGTCAGCACATTGGTGGCGTAATCCTTGCCGCGATAGTCGCGGTTCAGGGCGCGGCCTTCGTCGGCGTCGACAAAACGAATCGTCAGTTCCGCCGGCGCCAGCAAAGCCGCCTGCACCCAGCGTCGCAATTGTGGGCGCGGCACACTGTCTTGCAGGCGTGCATCGGGATATTGCACTGATAAGGAAAGTTTATTTTTTGGCGGCATGGCGGCTGCGAGCGGTTTTGGTAATTCCGGTTGGCACTGGCATGGCGGCAGCGGCTGGCGGCGTGGCGGCTTCGATCACGCCATGCGTGGATGCGACCGGCGCCGCTTGCAATGCGGTTTCGTAGGCGTCGACAATGCGCGCTACCAGGGGGTGACGCACCACGTCGCTGCTGTTGAAGCGGGTGAAGGCGATGCCGCGCACATCTTTCAGGATATTCACGGCGTCGATCAAGCCGCTCTTCTGGCCGCGTTGCAGGTCGATCTGGGTGACGTCGCCGGTGACTACGGCTTTGCTGCCGAAGCCGATCCGGGTCAGGAACATTTTCATCTGTTCCGGCGTGGTGTTTTGCGCTTCGTCCAAAATGATGAAAGCGTGGTTCAGCGTGCGGCCGCGCATATACGCCAGCGGCGCGATTTCGATCGCCTGCTTTTCAAACATTTTCTGGGTGCGGTCAAAGCCTAGCAAGTCATACAGCGCGTCATACAGAGGGCGCAGATAGGGATCGACTTTTTGCGCCAGATCGCCGGGCAGGAAACCCAGGCGCTCGCCAGCTTCAACCGCCGGCCGCGTCAGCACGATGCGCTTGACCGCATCGCGTTCCAGCGCGTCAACCGCGCAGGCGACTGCCAGGTAGGTCTTGCCGGTGCCGGCCGGACCGATGCCTAGCGTCACGTCGTGTTCCAGAATCGAGCGGATATATTGGCTTTGATGCGGAGTGCGGCCGCGCAGATCGCTACGCCGGGTTTTCAGGACCGGGCTTTCGATATCGCTCTCGGTCAGCTCGGCGTCGGCTGGATCGATCCCCGTTTCATCGCCGCTTTCGCCGTCGACCTTACCGTTGCTTTTGCTGGTTTTTGTTTTCTTTCCCAAGCCTAGCCTGGCCCTTTGCTCGACTAGAGCCAGCTGGATTTCATCCACCGAAATCACTTTATTGGCGATGGCATAAAACTGATCGAGTATTTCTACGGCGCGTTCGGCATTGCTGCCGGCGGCGATAAATCTGTCGCCACGGCGGAATAGCGACACATCCAGTGCAGCAGAAATCTGCCGCAGGTTTTCATCCAGCGGGCCGCACAGATGCGCCAGCCGCGTATTGTCTAGAGGCTCGGGAATGAAGTAGTGCGGCTGGGTAGGAGTTTTAGTTTTCAAGCTGTGGTTTGTTTATCTTGTTTGAGCGGTTGGTGAGCGTTATTCTGCCAGTGCGATTTCGCCACGCAAAGTATAGGTGTAGGTCTCGGTAATCTTGACGTCTATCAATTGGCCGATCAGGCGCGCACCGTTTGGGCCGGCGGCGAAGTTGACCACTCGGTTGTTCTCGCTCCGGCCTTGGAATTCGGCCGGATTTTTCTTGGACGGACCTTCGACCAGGATGCGCTGCACGGTGCCGACCATGGCAGCGCTGATCTTGCCGATATTTTCTTCCACCACCGCTTGCAACTGCTGCAAGCGCTTCAGCTTGACTTCATGCGGCGTGTCGTCTTGCAGATTGGCCGCCGGCGTTCCCGGGCGCGGGCTGAAGATGAAACTGAAGCTGTTGTCGTAACCGATGTCGGTAATCAGTTTCATCAGCGCTTCGAAATCGGCATCGGTCTCGCCTGGAAAGCCGACGATGAAGTCGCTCGAAATGGTGATGTTGGGACGCACCTGGCGCAAGCGCCGGATCACCGATTTGTATTCCAGCACGGTATAACCGCGTTTCATGGCTGACAAAATGCGGTCCGAACCGTGCTGCGCCGGCAGGTATAAATGATCGACCAGCTTTGGCACCTTGGCGTAGGTGTCGATCAAACGTTGCGTGAATTCTTTCGGATGGCTGGTGACAAAACGAATCCGTTCGATGCCGGGGATCTCGGCGATGTACTCGATCAGCAAGGCAAAGTCGGCGATTTCGCCATCCGCCATGGCGCCGCGGAAGGCGTTGACGTTTTGCCCCAGCAAGGTGATTTCCTTGACGCCTTGCTCGGCCAGTCCCGCCACTTCGGTCAGCACATCTTCAAAGCGGCGCGAGACTTCTTCGCCGCGGGTGTAAGGCACCACGCAGTAGCTGCAATATTTGCTGCAACCTTCCATGATCGAGACGAATGCGGTCACACCGTCGACCTTGGCCGGCGGCATGTGATCGAATTTCTCGATTTCAGGAAAACTGATGTCGACCTGTGAATGGCCGGTGGCGCGCCGCTGGCTGATCATCTCCGGCAAGCGGTGCAGGGTTTGCGGGCCGAATACCATGTCGACATACGGCGCCCGCTTGACGATCGCCGCACCTTCTTGCGAAGCCACGCAACCGCCAACGCCGATCAACAGATCGGGATTGTTGCGCTTCAGTTCACGCAGGCGGCCCAGATCGGAAAACACTTTTTCCTGCGCCTTTTCGCGCACCGAACAGGTATTCAACAGAATCACGTCGGCGTCTTCCGGGCGATCGGTCTTGATCAAGCCATCGGAGGCGTTCAAGACATCGGCCATCTTGTCCGAGTCGTACTCGTTCATCTGACAACCGAAGGTCTTGATGAATACTTTCTTTTGCATCGTTTTTTCCATGACTGCTTCTTCACTACCGTTTCAGGCTATTGCGCTGCGCATCGACTTTCTGGCCGACTTCGTCGGAAGTCAGGATCCAGACGCGGTCGATATCGCCCTGGACATTCAAGGTGTAATTCACCACATAAGTATCGCTGCCCAGCGAGTTGGGAGTCTGGGTCAGTTGCTGGGTATTCCAGATCCGCGAGCCCGGCGACAGCCGCAGCGCGTTGCCGTTGATCGTGACGTTCGGATAGTCGGTGACGATCAATTTGCCGCGCAGGGTCGAGGCGGGGAAATCGCGGTCGATTGCCATTGCGGAGAATGTAAGGGTTGCAAACAGAAAGATCGTTAACAGGCGTAATAGACGGGTTGTTACCGACATAACAAACTCCATTAGATGAAAACCATGCAGTTTCTATGCATGAAGTTGAGCAAGGACTGTATATACGGATGGTACAAGGCGGCCAATAATTGTCGGCTCGCGGAAGCGTCATGCGTTTGTGGCTGCAGTGCTGAGCCGTATTCCGCATGACTCTCGGCCCATCGCGGGCAGCGCGGATTATAGCATTTGCCATTCAGCCAGACGTATTGTGTTTTAAGCCCTTATGAATCAATAGCTGGCCTTGCTAATTAAACTTGCTAAGTTGGAAATTGAAAATGGATAAGCGGTATATCCGCGACGATGGACGGGATCCAAAATGGTTACCTTGTGGAAACGCCTTGCCTATAATATCGGAAGAATTTCACTGTGGAAAATAATGTGAAATAAGTATCGATACCAAATGGAAAAAGAGCACTGTTAATGTTATTCGGGTAATAGGGTCACGTCTTCGAATCTGAGCCTTGCAAGCGGTTACTTTGAAGCGATAGGTGCATTAATAAAGAAAATTCCATGTGCAACAGATGTTGAGTTCGGCCGACTGAAGTTGCGGCGCTTTTCCATGAAGGCAGCTATAGCAATATGGAAATTTATGTTGCTCCAATTTTTCTGTATGTCAAATTTTTAATTTATTTCGGTTTGCCTTGCGGGGTAACCTTTTTACGCATCTGATGCCTCTTGCAAAATGACAAATAAATTAATTTTACGAAGATATGTTACAGGGTTCACTCTCCTGGAGTTAATCGTCACGATAACAATAGCCGCTATCCTCGCAGCTATCGCTGCACCGAATCTTGTGTCCTTCATTAGTAGCAACAGATTAACTTCGCAAGCAAATGATTTGGTGGCAGATGCGCGACTTGCGCGCAGTGAGGCTGGTGCACGCGGGCAATGGGTCGTCATCTGCCCAAGCACCGACGGCACCAGTTGCACTAATACTGTCACCACATGGCCGCAAGGTCGTGTCGTATTTGTCGATGCAAATCGCAACGGTGTCCTGGATGCTGGGGAAGTGGTACTCAAGTATACGCCTGCACTGTCCGGCAGCACTGCAGTGACCGCCAGCGGTTTCGGTGGTGTGGCGCCCATCACATTTAATCCCTATGGCGGGCTGATGCCATTAGGGACGTCGGGTAATTTTTTGCTCTGTCCTCCGTCATCCGCGTCGTCGAAAAACGGACGGCAAATTGCGATAGGTGCCAGCGGAAGACCTTTGGTGACCAGGGTGTCAACATGCCCGTAAATGTGAGTAAGCCAATGAAGACCAGACCCTATATCAACATTAAAAATTACGGCCTCTCGCTAATTGAGGTGCTCGTAACAATTGTCGTTATTTCACTCGGCATGTTCAGCATGCTGGGGGTTTTCATGAATGGCCTCAAGCTTGGGTCGTCTTCGAATTACAGGACTATCGCAGCGGAGCAGGCCTACGCGATGGCGGAAACGTTGCGGGCGAATCCGTCGACATTGGGAACATCTGGTTCCGATGCTGTGTTCTCCAGTCCTTCGGCAAGTGTTGTAACCAATTGCATACAGGCAAACGGGTGCGGGCGGACAGATTTTGTCAGTACAGCATTTGGGATGTGGCAGCAAGGTTTGGCGACCGTCCTGCAACAAGGAACCGGCACGGTATGTCGGGACGATAATCCCGTCGGAAACTCTCCAGACACGACGACCACGCCACCGACCTGGAATTGCAGTGGAAAAGGACAATACGTGATCAAGATTTGCTGGAATGAGTCGCGAATTGGGGCGTCGCAACAAGCCTTAAGCACCAGCGGATTCCTCTGTCAGTGGACGAACATATGAGCATGAAGATGCAGCGCGGGATGTCACTCATCGAGTTAATGATCGCGATTGCGATTGGCTTGGTGATTATGTTAGCGATGACTCAGGTATACATGAGTGGTTACGGTGTGCAAAGGGCGCAAACGGACACAGCGCAACTTAACGAAACGGCGCGTTTCTCATTCGATCTGCTTTCCCGGGAATTGAAAAAATCCGGATACCGTAATGCATGGGCAGTCGGAAGTTCTACGCCTGCTCCCCTTTGCGCGGCGACGTCCGCCAATTTAGGTTCACTGTCAGGTCTGAACGATCCGACAAAGGTCAATCCGGCTTCCTCAGATTTCACCGGGGGAACACAGGTAGCAGTTGCTAATTTGAGCGACGTATTGAGAGTGCGCTTCTACGGTGAGTCATTCACCAAAAACGGGGCCACTATCGCTTCTTCTACTGCTGCCACAGCCGCTATGCTTGATTGCCAGGGTTATCCGGTGGCGCAAAATCAACTTGTGGAAGATACGTTGTATGTGGCAAAAGATCCCAACAACAACAATGAGCCCACACTTTTTTGCAATACCAGCAATCCAACGCCGGTAGTAGGGACCACACATCCTGGTCCAATGGCCTTGGTATCAGGTGTGGAGAGTATGCAATTGTTGTACGGTGAAGATACCGATGCCGATGGTATTGTCAATCAGTATGTTCCGTGGAACAAGGTTGTCAATTCTGACCATATTCTCAGTGTAAAGGTATCGATCGTCGCGCGCAGCCCGAACGCCGTCGGCGTCGCGTCACCTACGACAGCCTTCCAGCATTTCAATGCGCAATACCCAGCTTCTGGCAATTCTGATCTTGGCGCAGTGTTTACTCCTCCAGTCCCAACCGATAACCGAATTCGACAGATGCTTTCTACCGAAATAGCTGTTCGAAATTTCAACAGCTGCCCATAGAAAGGTGTGGATAGAATGCATTCACGCACTATCAATTTCAGTAAGAGCAAACAGCGGCAGCGTGGGACCGTCCTGATCACGGCTGTCATTTTTATGATTGTGCTGATGTTGCTCGGCATTAGTTTGGTCGGTTCCACCAGTTCGGATGAAAAAATGGCCCGGAATGCCCGTGATGCCGATGTGGCTTTTGCTGCTGCAGAGGCCGCGTTGCGCGATGCCGAGTTACAAATTACCGGGGCTTATCAATGGCCCTACAAGCCGGTCAGCCTTTATTTGTTCGATACCTCTTGCTCTAACGGTTTGTGCGACTCTACCAGCGCACCGCCAGCCACGCAGATTGATTTACTCGATTTTTTTGGAGCCTCTGCACCAGGCTCCAATAGTGTAGCAATTGGCACAGCCACAACGTCGCCCGCCATTGCCAATGTTCTCGATCAACCTCGATACCTGATTGAGCTGGTCTGCTCATCATTGGGAACGCAGACAGGTTCAACTTGCGGCAAGGTATTCAGAATTACCGCGCAGGCACACGGCCGCCTGCCAAATACCAAAGTGGTTCTGCAAGAAATCTATTTGCCATCCGATTTTGTAAATTAGTCTGCCCAGCCCGGCATCCATGATTTGGAGTATCACATTGAAAACCTATCGAAACCTTATTTTATGGCTCTGTTTTGTGCTGCTGTTTCCGTCAGCTGTTTTTGCTGGGACGCTCGCGGACACGCCTCTCAGCCTTAAAGGCGGGGTGCCACCCAATGTGATATTTGCTTTATCGGTCGAATATCCGACCGCCAATACGGCGGCATATCAGGGGGCTAGCAATTATTCTGCCAATTCTCAGTATCTCGGGTATTTCGATTCTGAGAAGTGTTACGGCTATGATGCGACGAACGGCTGGTTCGCGCCGACTGGCGTTGCCACAAGTCATGTTTGTTCAAGCTGGAGCGGGAATTTCCTGAACTGGGTAAGCATGACCGGGCTGGATGAATTCCGTTTCGCGATGACCGGAGGAAATCGCGTCCAGGATACCGCCACATTGACCGTGCTGGAACGCAGCTATCAAAGCGGGCAGGGTGGCACCGGCAACTTCCCTGACAAAACATTTACCGAGGATGGCAATACCACGCCCTATCCGTCAGGAGCGGCGTTGACCATCAAAAATCAAGGGAATGGATCGAAGATGGTGGTCTATCCAAGTGGATCTGACGTAGCCAATTGCAGCGGACCGACGCTGAACGGCACAACGTTCGGTTGCGCTACGATTGCTCTGAAATCGGATGGAAGCAGTGGTACTTGTACTGCATGGTCCGGCAACGGCACGTCGGGTTCGCCTTACACCTGCACCACGTTCGCATTTGCCAATGGACTCACGGTGAGTAGTGTGGCGCCGGGAACAACTTCGACTGCCACTGTTGCCAGCACATCAAACACTCTTGTAACTTGTACCAGCCCGCAGATTTACAGTGGTTCCATGGATTGCGCTTTGACATTGCCGAATGGTGACACCGGTAGCTGCGCGAGTTGGACAGGCAGCGGTACGAGTTCTTCGCCTTATAGCTGCGCAACCTTCGGTGTTTTTTCTGGCCAAGAAAACTTCTTCCCTGGTGGCGGTGCGAACACAGTTTCAAATTTTGTTACGACCGTCATTGGTGCTCAAATAACGGAAACTCCATCAAATTGCCAGGTAAATTCAGGCAGTCCGGTCACGGTCACTTGCACGCTGGCGAACAAAGATGTAGCAACTTGCAACTCCTTTAACAAAGGGAGCAGTCCGCGAACCTGTTCCGGGTTTAGCTTTTCGAGCAGCAGTGAAGTCTATGTCGACTCGTCACCAGGGAGTGGGACGACCAAAATAGGGAAAACTTCCTACTACAATAGTTACAGTATTACTTACACCCCACAAACAACAGCCTCTGTTTATTATGTTTCGTCCTATCCTGGCAGCATATCAACCACATCAGGATACTATTACACCTCTTCATACAATATTGGCTTTGGTAGCACGCAGTCCTATAACGTCCGGGTTAAAGTTTGCGACTCAACAATCGGACTAGAACGCAACTGTAAGCAATTCGGCAGCGCATGGAAGCCTACTGGTGCCATACAGGAAAATGGCGACAAGATGCGATTCGGGGTGATGTCCTATTTTCAAGCCAATGATATTGATAATGCTGTGATGCGTTCCAAGTTGAAATACGTTGCTCCGCAGAAATACTCGCCTGCCGGAGGCACAATTGCCAATGGCAATGCGGAATGGTCTGCAACTAACGGAACGCTAATCCAGAATCCAGATTCCGGCGATGCGGCAACAGCGAATTCATACATTGGTGCCGCCACCAACACCGGTGTTATCAATTACATCAACAAATTCGGTAGTTCATCGCATACCTATAAAACCTACGATGACATCGGCAAGTTGTATTACGAGTCGTTAAAATATTTACGGGGGGGTAAGCAGCCGACCACGGATTTTTACAACGGAGCGACATCAGCTAACAGCGATGGTTTTCCGGTGATCAAACAATGGGACGATCCTGTACTGTATTCCTGCCAGAAGAACTACATCATCACAATGGGTGACTCACACACCTGGTGTGACAAGCGTTTACCGGGTGGCACTTATGCTACAGACAGTACCGGCGCATGCCAGGCTTATACCGATGCAAATGGCAATGCACATCTCAAGGACACCGGGTCGCTGAGTGGTGATACTGGCGTCAATGTGACGACGGTGACAAATGCGGTCGGTGCTCTTGAAGGTATGAGTAATCTTGCCACTACCGTTACGGGTGCTGGCAGCTCCGCCAGCTATGACATTGGCGGCTTGGCCTACTGGGCGGCCAGCCACAATATCAGGCCAGATTTAGTCGGGATGCAGACCGTCCAGAGCATGGTAATTGATGTACAGGAAAATCAGGATTGCGCTTACCGGTCGCAGTTCTGGCTGGCCAGCAAGTATGGGAACCCGGCATCCTATGACGCAAATGGAAACTGGCTCGCCAGTAATAATCCGGCCATGAGCACGATCCTGCAACCAACTTGCAGTTCACGCCCCGCACCGGTCGTAAGCGGCAACGTCAGTTGGCCGAAAAATTTGCTGAACGCAGGCAATCCCCCTGCGATGATTGCTTCGGTGCAAGGTGCTATCGCAACAATTGCGGCGCAAATTGGTGATGAGGCAGCGCTGGCGCAATCCGCGGGCTCCTTGGATACCGGTACCGGCGCATATCTCTATCGCGCAATTTACAATTCGGGTGGCTGGACGGGTGATGTGCAGGCGTTGAGCATCGATACCAGCGGAACCATCGGTGCCACCCCAGCATGGACTGCATCGAGCAAGTTACCTTCGGCAACTGCCCGCTCGATCTTTACCTTCAACGACGGTTTGAAACCGGACGGAACCACTGAGTCCACTACAAACGCCCGCACGGGCGTAGCCTTCGACCCGGCTAACTTGACGACGAATTTATCTACCGGGGAGCAAGCATTTCTGAACAAAGACGAGTTCGGGACTGTTGATGGATTGGCCGTCGACCGCGTCAACTGGCTGCGCGGTGACCAGTCCAAGGAAGCGAATTCACCCGGTACCACCACACCCAACCCCAACGCTAATAATGGATGGCGCTCCCGTTCTTCCGTGCTGGGCGACATCATTAATTCGAAACCGGTCTTCGTGGGTGCGCCAACTTTCTTGTCCGGTGCAGGCTTTTCGACCTTTGCTCAGACTAACGCCAATCGCAAACCGGCAGTCTATGTCGGCGGCAATGATGGCATGCTGCATGCGTACGACGCGTCGTTCACGACTGGAACCGATGGCAACCCGGTCGTCACTTCCACCAGCGGCGCGGAACTGTTTGCCTATGTACCGAGCGCCAATTATCAAAAGCTGAGTCAATTAATGTCGCCGAATTACAGCCACAAGTATTTCGTCGACGGCAGTCCTGTTGTCGGCGACGCTAATTTCACCACCGGTGGCTGGAAAACAATGCTGGTCGGCGGCATGAACGCCGGTGGTCAAGGTATGTATGCGCTGGACGTCACGGATCCAACTGCATTTGACGCTTCGAAAGTGTTATGGGAATTTACCGATAAAGACGATAGCGATCTCGGTTTTACTTTCAGTCAACCCATCATTCGCAAGTTGAATAATGGTAAATGGGCGGTTATTTTTGGCAGCGGCTATAACAACACCTACGCTGATGGCAGCGTCAGTACAACCGGACGCGCCTATCTTTATGTCCTGTACGTTGATGGCCCTGGCGCCGGGCAGCCATGGAAATTAAATACCAATTACTTCAAGGTCGCCTTGATCTCTCCCAATGAAGGCACACTGCCTCTGGCTCCGCCGAACGGATTGGGTTCGATCGCCGGCGTCGACCGGGATCAGAACGGCACAGTGGATATCGTCTACGCAGGCGATCGATTCGGCAATCTCTGGAAAATTGATGTGACAGATCCAACCAATCTGAAATCTTCGTTTGGCTCTGCAACGGCGCCGCAGCCACTATTCACTGCAGTCACTGCTGATACACCGGCCAAGGCACAGCAAATCACGACTGGCGTTGAAGTGGCAAGGCATCCGAACGGAGGATTCCTGGTCGTGTTCGGCACTGGATCATGGATAGATCAAACGGACGCGCAATCCCCTTTTAATACTGATACCTTTTATGGCATTTGGGATAAAGATGACGGCTCGACGACAGTGAGCAGTCGTTCCTCATTACAGCAGCAACGGATTATCACTTATATCGATAGCAGTGGAAACACATGTACTGCAGCTAGTCCAAACTGCTTTCCTATAATGTCGAACTGTCAGCCCAATTACTCAACTACAGCGCAAACCACGAGTGCAACGGTGCTGTGTCCGTCTGATCTTGTTGCCCCCGCAAACACCGGACAACAACTTGGTTGGTACCTGGATCTACCTGGCAGCGGTGAGCGAGTCCATTCATCTGTGCCAAAACTTTCAGGCTCAGTGCTGACGTTTACTACTCTTATGCCATCTACCGATCCTTGTTCAGGAAATACTGTCGGTCAAGAATATGACGTGAGCTTTTTGTCCGGTGGAGCACTTTCGCAACCCGTCTTTGTTTTCACGAACAATTCGAGTGGGCTAATTTCAACAACGATTGGCGGACAAGTTGTCTCGGTGCCGGCAGCCGGCCATGTAATCGCAGGTGGCGCGAGCGACAATCCTGTGACTTTTAATATCAAACAACCACCTGGCATCTCACTGCCGTCAGGCATGCCTACTCCGCCAACAGCAGCGTGTGCGGCCGGAACATGCCCGAACTACGTACCGGGGTGGGGTTTCATCATGAATTTGCAGGGGCCGACGTCAAGATTTAGCAAATACGTTTGGAGTTGTCACCCGCCACAATTCGGCAACGGGACACCCATTTGCGAAGCAAAAATTAAGTCAGGTCAATTCGGCAGGCTGGATTGGAAACAGATCAATCGTTAGGAGGATGAATGAAAAGACATGCCACGGGCTTTACCCTGATTGAGCTAATGATCACGATGGTAATCATCGCGATCCTTGCCGCAGTTGCAATTCCCTCCTATACGAACTATGTGAAAAGGGGAGCGCGGTCGGCGGCGGAGGGCGATATGCTGAATATGGCACAGACGCAGGAACGGTACTTTACAAACAATAGTACGTATGTTGCCGTAGCCGCTCCCCCCACAGCACCACTGGCCGGATTTCAGAATTATTCTGGCGGCAGCTCCGCTGCAAGAAAATACGACATCACGGTTGCTGCGGGCCCGACAGGATCGATCAGTACATCGTTTACGGTTAGTGCTACGCCGTCAAACGGCTATAGTGACACAACGTGCACTACCTTAACGCTTGATAGTACTGGTGCAAAAGGAAGTGCCAAAGGCAATGCATCACCTTGTTGGTAAGTGTATCGCCACAAAGATGTATCTTTCTTTGTAATTCGTTCGGAATGATGGCGTAGTGAATAGCGTACCCACGGTTTTTCGCAACAAGGAAAGTAGTAGGTGGCCAGCCACCGGGCCATATCTATATTGCGCTAATTGAGTCACGTTTTAATCGTAGACAATGTCCGTGGCGCGGACAAAGAACGTAGCTGCAACGGAGGAAAACTGCCCATATAGGCATTGAGAAAGGTTTGGGTTAGAACTCTTAATCCTGTCGAACGGGGAATGCACTATCGGGTAATTTAATAAGCTTCAAATGTCTGTTTTCACTGCGCACGAGTATTTTTTCCTTCGAATTCGCAGGCATCCATGTAACCCCTGCCTTCGGCCTCCGTGCGGGATGTTCCATAAAATTTGTGCATGTGGTTGCACAAGTTTATCAATATGAAGATTGCTGTTCATGTTAATTGCAAGTATCTGAATAGCGTGAGCTGCGCGCAATTTGGAAGAAACGTGTGTCGCAGCGGAACTGGAAGATTGTTGTGAACTGGGCAGGCTCGAGGGAAGATCAGCAGCAGGGCAATATTCGCGCGAAGGCTATCGTTGTCGTTTGCGCTTTTCTCTCAATATCTTTGCATGTGTTTACCTACTATTTTTTGATGCCGCCTACTCTGGCTATGAAAGGAGGCGGAAGCACAGACCGAAATAGCGCGATCGATAAAATCCCGCAATCGCTCGTGGTGCAGATACTAATGGATCGGACGAAGCCGGCAATTTCTCCGATAACCAATTCAATTCCGACTGAAATTGCAGAGACAAAAATAAGCACCTCTCAGGAAGCTGCAACTGAAAAAATAAATAATGATTCCGAGGGTTTATCTCTTCATCACTCGCTTCACGATCTGTCAAAGCAACCGGAACTTGTTGGGGGCGCTCCGAATTTTGTTGAGTTTCCACTAGAGAGAATGCCTTCGGGATCACTGTTGCTAAGATTGATTATTGATCGATTCGGTCATGTTAGTTCTGTGACTTCGTTGCGCTCAACTCTACCGCGAGAAATTGAAGGCCAAATTGTCATGCAATTTTATCGGGCAACTTATCGACCAGGAGAAATTGACGGGATTCCTGTTGATAGCGAAATGTACGTGTATGCACAGATTTAGAAATTATTGTTTCTCTGAGCTCTCCCTAGCCCGTACAGACGGCACTCAGATGGCTCTATTATAGAGATGGAATCTGCGATTTTCGAGCGCAGAAAACTTCCGAAGATGCCTTCCCGCCGCCTGCCAATGTGCAAGATTGTTCTTGTTGTTTGATAGTTCTTGTTTGTTATGGTGCGAGTAGAAAGCGCCATACATCTCAAGATCGGGAGATAGCAGACAACAACACCCCAGCCCCTGCAAACGCTCCCCCCGACAATTGATTTGTTTGTTGATTTACTGAGATGGACCCGACACCACCAATAGGATCAGACTAACGTTTCATCCAATTTACGTGTGGAGGTCTGTCATGGATATCGACATTCTCGGAATTGATTTGGCCAATTTGGTTGATCAGTATGCAGGTGGGGCTAGATTGAGCTTCCCCTGAAATTTCGTCTTCCACAGGTGACGTAAAATTGACGTTACTTTGGGAAGGCAAGAAATGAAGATTTCAAGAAGTTCATACACGGCGGAATTCAAGGAACTGGCAGTCAGACGGGTCAATGCCGGCGAATCCTTCGCGGCGACAGCCAAGGAACTTGGTCTAAGCGAACAAACGCTGCGCAACGGGGGCAAGGCCGCTAAGGCTGGCAGTTGAACGGCGCGGGTAGCAAGGTCGTGACACCGGAAGAGATGGAATTGTCGCGCTTACGCGCCGAGAATGCCAAGCTCAAGCGGGAGAACGAAATCATAAAAAAGGCAACGGCGTACTTCGCGAAGGATGTTCTGTGAAGTACGCCTGGATCGATGCGCAGACTAATCGATTCGCGCTGAGGGAAATGTGCGATACGCTCGACGTGAGCATCAGCGGTTACCGAGCCTGGAAGCGTGGCGGCACGCCCGATCGCAAGCGCCTGACGGCCGGCCGACGCTGGCCATGATCCGCGCCATCCACGCCGAGGTAAAAGGTGCTTATGGCAGTCCTCGGATGATCCGCGAGTTGCGGTGGCGGGGCTACACGGCGAGCAAGGGACGCGTGGAGCGGTTGATGCGAACGCACGGCATTCATGCGCGCCACAAGCGGCGCTACCGGGCTGCGACCGAATCGAAGCACGGTTTGCCAGTGGCGAGAAACCTGCTTGACCGCGATTTCGCGCCGGCGGCGCCGAATCAGGTTTGGACGGCGGACATCACCTACTTGTGGACCGATGAAGGCTGGCTGTACCTCGCCATCGTTCTGGATCTGTTCAATCGGGAAGTGATCGGCTGGTCGCTCAAGCCGCGCATGACGACTGAGTTGGTGGCAGACGCGCTGACGATGGCATGGTTTCGCCGACGTCCTGCGCCCGGCGTGCTGCATCATTCGGACCGCGGCAGCCAGTACGCCAGTCAGGCCTACCAGGACAAGTTGCGTGAGTTCGGTATGACGTGTTCGATGAGCCGCAAGGGAAATTGCTGGGACAATTCGCCGACTGAGAGCTGGTTCAACAGTTTCAAGAACGAACGCTACCATGGCCTGCGCTACACCACCCAGGCTGAAATGAGGGCGGCCAGCTTCGAATACATCGAGGTGTTTTACAATCGCAAGCGGCAGCATTCGACCCTCGGTTATAAATCGCCGCTCCAGTTTCTACAGCGCTGGATCAGTGAACAGAATCAGGAAAAACGAGCTGCATAGAAGTCGTCTGTTGGAAGACGAAAAACAGAGGGAACCTAAAATTCGGACCAACTTCTGCGACCTTCACGCATTCCCTGGCTAAAACAGGCCATCCTAGGCGCGCTGTATCACGCACCGGCGCAATATCGCTATTCAACGCCTCACCAGCCGGTGGGGCGTTTTTGTTCAAGCGGACCAGGCCAAGCTAAAAAAGTAGTCGTTGTTATGGTTGCGGATTGCTTTACTGCATGGCAGGAGTAAAGTGAACGGGCAGCAGTATCTTCCTTAAAACAGCAATTAACAAAGGAGATTCGTATGTCCGCACATACTTACAAGATAGTCGAACTGGTTGGATCGTCCGCGATCGGCACTGATGACGCAATCCATAACGCGATTTCCAAGGCGGCACTCACGGTAAAACACATGGACTGGTTTGAAGTCATTGGAACACGTGGGCATATAGCGGATGGTAAGGTGGCTCACTATCAGGTCACACTCAAGGTTGGTTTCAGACTTTTGGATGCCGCGTCCTGAGCGGGCGAAAATTCAAAAGCAAACAGTTTGAGGCCAGGTTATGTGGCGTCGACAAAAAAATAAGAAATCCTGATCAGTAATGCGTGAAGGGCCACCCTTTATCGCTGCGGCCAGATTTCAAAGCCCTGTAACTTCACCGGTTCGGGGCTTTTTGTATTTCGCTGATACAAATAATTGTAAAAGGGTATTGAAAATTGATTCAACGGCGCAATATCGGTTGAGTCTCCTCCAACTCTCCCTAAGTTTTGGATTTAGCCCGCAGCCGCAAGGTTGGCGGGCTTTTTTTTATCAAGCGCTGGGGGCCGGTAGAGTTGTGCTCGAACTAGAAAGGGCAATTTCATGTCCGACATCAAGGGGCCGCATAGAAAAACCGAAGCAAGCCGTCTGGACGGGGGGGGAATTTGTCGCACTCATTGGTGCTGTAGTAAGTGCAATAATCGCGCTGTTTTCTTTGTTGGTGTGATTTCATCAACGTTCAACAAACAAAAAACCCGCATCAGCACTAGGCTAGAGGCGGGTTTCTGTACGTTACCGGACTTCTTGAAACGTGTTCTTGGTGGTGATAGGTGGACTTGAACCACCGACCCCAGCATTATGAGTGCTGTGCTCTAACCAACTGAGCTATATCACCAATGAAGCCCTAAATTATGAAGCATTTCGCTAAATGCTGTCAAGAAAAACAGGTTTGCGATGCTTTTTAAGGGTAATTGTGTGGTGTTATCGCTGCTTAAGGGCCGCCGCTACAGTCTCCAACACTGACTCGGAAACATGATCGCCGATACAGTCAATCACGATCCGCTCCGGCATCGAGCGTAGCCAGGTCAACTGGCGTTTGGCCAGCTGACGGGTAGCGGCGATGCCTTTTTCACGCAATTCCTGGTAGCCGTACTGGCCATCCAGATATTCCCAGGTCTGGCGATAGCCGACGCAACGCATCGACGGCAGGCCGAGGTGCAGGTCGCCGCGGGCGCGCAGTTCTTCTACTTCCCGTATTAAGCCACCACTTTTTAAGCCGCCGCTTTGCAAATCCAGCATCAGATCGAAGCGCCGGGCGATCCGCTCATGCAATACGCTGCGGTCCGACGGTTCCAAGGCTATAGGCAGAATATCGAACGGCAATTCCGGCGCCGGCCGGTCAGTCAGCAGCGAGGACATGGTCTGGCCGCTTAGCTCGATGATTTCGAGGGCGCGCTGGATGCGCTGGCTGTCGTTTGGTTTCAGGCGGGCGGCGGTGATTGGATCCAGTTGCGCCAGCTTGGCGTGCATGCCGGGCACGCCGATCAGGGCAGCTTCCGCATCCAGCCGGGCGCGCAGTTGCGGATCGGCTTGCGGCAAGGCGTCGAGGCCGTCGCGCAGGGCCTTGAAATACAGCATGGTGCCGCCGACCATCAACACCAGCTTGCCGCGCGCATGGATATCAGCCGACAGGCGCAGTGCGTCGTCGCGGAATTGCATGGCCGAATACGATTGCGTCGGCTCCATGATGTCGATCAGGTGGTGCGGCGCTGCGGCCAGTTCGCTGCGGCTGGGCTTGGCGGTGCCGATGTCCATGCCGCGATACACCAGCGCTGAATCGACCGAGACGATTTCCGATGGAATACGGCGGGCGATTTCCAGCGCGGCGGCGGTTTTGCCAGAAGCGGTGGGCCCCATGATGGCGACCACCAGCGGTTTGGCTGTGGATGTTGCTGATTGTGATGACATGCTGCTGGTATTGTCCTCGTATTGTCCTATTGGCCGCGCAAGAATAATTTATCCAGGTCCGACAGCGCCAGCTGGCTCCAGGTAGGGCGACCATGATTGCACTGGTCGGCGCGTTCGGTGGCTTCCATTTGCCGTAGCAAGGCGTTCATTTCCGGCGCTGTCAGGCTGCGGTTGGCGCGCACTGCAGTGTGGCAGGCCAGGGTGCCAAGCAATTCATTGCGACGCTCGACCAGGACGCGCGAGCCGCCGAATTCGCGGACGTCGCGCAACACATCGCGCGCCAGCGTTTGCGCATCGGCATTTTTCAGCAGTGCCGGAACCGAGCGTACCGCCAGCGTGGTGGGCGAGATCGCGGCGATATCGAAACCCAGCGCTTGCAGGGTTTCTTGATTTTCTTCAGCGGTGCCGACTTCAACCGCGTCGGCAAAGAAGGTGACTGGGATCAGCAGCGGCTGCACTTGCATCGCGTCTTCATCCAATGCGCCTTTGAGTTGTTCGTACAGAATCCGTTCATGGGCGGCATGCATGTCGACCAGCACCAGGCCCTTGGTATTTTGCGCAAGGATGTAAATGCCGTGCAACTGGGCCAGTGCGAAGCCTAGCGGGAAGTCATCGCTCGGCAAGGTTTGATTGGCAAGTTGCGGGGTTGCAGGGTAGCTGGCAGCGCGTTCATTATCGGTAAACAATGCGCCGTAATTGGCGGTGCTTTGCGCCACGCCGTTGGTCGCGGGGGCAAATTGGGCGCCGAACGAGGTTTGCTGCTGCGGCACTTGCAGGCTGGGTTGCAGGATCGCCTGCAGATGTTCTTGCGAACCGCGAATCCACGGCATGCCGCTGCTGGGCGAGGCCAACGGCGCTGGCGTCGCGCCAAACGAGGTGGCGGAAGTTTGCGCCAGTGCGCGGCTCACCGCATGAAATACAAATTGGTGAACTGCCCGGCTGTCGCGGAAGCGCACTTCGATTTTCGACGGGTGCACATTGACGTCGACCAGCGCCGGGTCCAGGTCCAGTCCTAATACGTACGAAGGGTAGCGGTCGCCGTGCAGCACGTCCTGATAGGCGGCGCGCACCGCATGCACCAGCAATTTGTCGCGCACGAAGCGGCCGTTGACGTAGAAATACTGAGCGTCGGCGCGCGCCTTGGAGGCGGTCGGCAAGCCGACAAAACCATGCAGGCGCAGCGGTCCGGCGGCTTCATCCAGCGCCAGGCGGGCGTTGGCAAATTCGTTGCCTAGAATGCTGGCGCTGCGCTTGGCGATTTCAGTGATGTTCCAATGGTCGACGGTCTTGCCGTTATGCGTCAGCGAAAAAGACACGTCCGGCCGCGCCAGCGCTATGCGTCTTACTACTTCAGCGCAATGGCCGAATTCGGTCTGGTCCGATTTGAGGAACTTGCGCCTGGCCGGGGTATTGAAATACAGGTCCTGGACGTCGACGGTGGTGCCTTGGGCGCCGGATGACGGCGTCACGGCCAGCGTGCTGCCGTCGATTTCCGAGGCGTGACCGGCGTCGGCAGTGCGCGAGGTCAGGGTCAGTTGCGACACCGAGGCGATAGACGCCAGCGCTTCGCCGCGGAATCCTAGCGTGGCGACATTTTCCAGATCATGCAGCGAAGCGATTTTTGAAGTTGCATGACGCGCCAGCGCCAGCGGCAATTGTTCGGGTGCAATACCGCGGCCATTATCGGTGATGGCGATGCGTTTGACGCCGCCTTGTTCCAGCCGCACGGTGACCTGGGTGGCGCCGGCGTCCAGCGCATTTTCCAGCAATTCCTTGACCACGGCGGATGGCCGTTCGACCACCTCGCCTGCTGCAATTTGCGAAATCAGGTTGTCGGGCAGTTGCTGGATAGCGCGGATAGGGGAGAGCGGTGGATTCATGCCGCGATTATACCGAAGCCGGGGCCGGCTTTGCCCCCAACTGGCGTGCAGACAATTGCCAAATTTGCCTTTGTGCTGTCGTCGGTAGTGTATTATTCCGGCGCACCTGGGGAAAAACGGTCCGGGCTTCCTGGTGGCATTGTTGCCAGATAGGTGAACTTTATTCAACAAAAGAAAGTCAGTGTGCATAAGACTTTCCAAACATAAAAGCGGTCAACTGAGGAACACGGACTATGGACTTTATGCAATTCGTCGACATCATCCTGCATGTCGATAAATCCCTTGGTTTCTTGATTAAGGAATATGGCAGCCTGATCTACATAGTGCTGTTCCTGATCGTTTTTTGCGAAACCGGCCTGGTGGTGCTACCGTTTTTGCCCGGCGATACACTGTTATTCATCGGTGGCGCATTTTGCGCAAGCGGCGAGATGAACATCTGGGCGCTGATGGGTTTGCTGATTATCGCTGCCACCACCGGCAACACGCTAAATTACTGGATAGGCAGCTTGATCGGGCATAAAGTCTACACCCATGATTATCGATGGCTGGACAAGAAGGCCTTGCAAAAGACCCATGCCTTTTATGAACATCACGGCGGCAAGACCATCATCCTGTCGCGCTTCGTGCCTATCGTGCGGACTTTCGCACCGTTTGTGGCTGGCGTGTCCGAAATGACTTTCTCCAAATTCCAGTTCTTCAATATCACCGGCGCCTTGATCTGGGTAGTCGGCCTGGTCTCGGCGGGTTATTTCTTCGGTAATATCCCTGTTATCCGCGATCACCTGAGCACGATTGTGTTGATTGGGGTTGGCGCCGCGGTGGTGCCGGTAGCGCTGGGTGGATTGTGGAAGTTCTACAAGAAAATGCGCAGCGCATAACAGCGCATAAGTACTGCCGAGGCCGGATGAGAAAATGAAACAAGGGCGCGCTGCAACGTTTTGCAGCGCGCCCTTATCATTTTGCGGCCTGTAGTTCGCCGTTCAGTCGGCCGCTCAGGTCAGGCGATTCCTTGCCAGCGGCGGATTGTGGGCAAAATACTTCTTGATGCCTTTCAATACCGCATCCGCCATTTGATCCTGATAAGCGTTGTCGGTCAGCCTGGCTTCTTCTTCGGGATTGGAAATGAAGGCGGTTTCAATCAGGATGCTCGGAATATCCGGCGCTTTCAGCACTGCAAAACCGGCTTGCTCCACCGCACCCTTGTGCAGCTTGTTGATGCCGCCGATTTCACTCAAGACTGCGCTGCCGAGTTTCATGCTGTCGTTGATTTGCGCCGTGGTCGACAAATCCAGCAGTACGCTGGCCAGTTGCCGATCGTGGCTCCTGATGTTGATGCCGCCGATATCGTCGGCCGAGTTTTCCTTGTTGGCCAGCCAGCGCGCAGCGGTTGAGCTGGCGCCTTTTTCCGATAAGGCAAATACTGAGGAGCCGCGCGCGGTCGGTGTGACAAAGGCGTCGGCATGGATCGAGACGAATAGGTCGGCCTGTACTTTCCTGGCTTTTTGCACGCGTACCCCAAGCGGTACGAAAAAATCGGCGTCGCGGGTCAGCATCACCCGCATGTTCGGCTGTTGCTCGATTTTGGCTTTGAGCCGCTTGGCGATCGACAGCACCACGTCTTTTTCGCGGTTGCCGCCGCGTCCGGTGGCGCCGGGATCTTCGCCGCCGTGGCCAGGATCGAGCGCAATCGTGATCATGCGCGTCAGGGTCGGGGTCTTGTCCTGCATCTTGTCCGGCGTTTTCTCTGGTTTAGGATCGACCCGGGCGATCTGCGGTGCTTCAGGCTGTTCCTGCGGTTTGGTTTGCGCAACGGGCGGGGTGATTTCCCCCGGAGTGGAGGATGGCCACTCGCCTTTTTCTATCATCGCCGCGATCGGGTCGGGCGGATTGACTGGATATAAATCGAATACCAGGCGGTGCTGGTAACCGCCCACCGGCGCCAGGGTAAACACCTGTGGTTTGACTTCTTCCTTCAGGTCAAACACCAGCCGCACCACGTTAGGACGGTTCTGGCCAACCCGGACTTGCTTGATATAGGGATCGTTAGGCTGGATCTTGGCGACCAGTTCCTTCAAGGTCGGATTGAGTTCGATGCCTTCGATGTCGACCACCATGCGATCCGGATTTTGCACCAGGAAGTGGGTGGTTTTCAGTTCAGAATCGTTTTCCAGCGTGACACGGGTGTAATCTTCTGCCGGCCAGACCCGCACCGCGACAATCTGTGCGGCGCGCGCCGAGAGTGGAACCAGCACTGAAATGAGCAAGGTGCCGCCGGCTTTGAGTACAGTGCGGCGGATTCTTGATTTTAGAGATTTGGTGCAAATTTCAGTCGAGCGAGACATTGACTACCCTTATCAGATAACGCCTGCAATTCTACATCACGTCCTCTATCGGAAACACTGGAAACGCTGAGTAATACACTGATGTCGGGCGGCGGCAACGCGGCGGCGGCTTTTTCCGGCCATTCGACGATGCAGATGGTGCTGTGGTTGAAGTATTCGCGGAAACCGGCGTCCAGGAATTCATCCGGGCTGGCCATCCGATACAAGTCGAAATGCATCACTTCGACCGCCTGTTTGTCTATCTGAATGGCATAAGGTTCCACCAAGGTGTAAGTAGGGCTTTTGACGTGGCCCTGGTAGCCGGCGGCGTGCAGCAAGGCGCGGGTCAGCGCGGTTTTGCCGGCGCCCAGGTCGCCATGCAAATGGATCGCCAATCCGGGCAGCAAGGCCCTGGCCAGTGCGGCGCCGAGAGCGTTGGTTCCAGCTTCATCGTGCAGGTGGGTTGTAAAATGGGGCATCTCGTCACATAGTCCTTTGTATCTAATCTTTTATTTAATCTTTAGTCTTCTTGAATCGCCCCGCCATGGTTGTCACGGAACACAATTTAGTAGAGCTAGCCACCACCATAAAAGCTTGGGGGCGGGAGCTTGGCTTTGCCGATATTCGCATCAGTGACGTCGATCTGGCGCAGCAGGAGGCCGGGTTCGAGGCATGGCTGGAGCTTGGCTATCACGGTGACATGGATTATATGGCAGCGCACGGAATGAAGCGCGCCCGGCCTGCCGAACTGGTGCCGGGGGCGATCCGGGCGATTGCGGTACGCATGGATTATCTGCCGCGCGCATACCAGGATGACCAGGGCAGTTGGCGGCCGCGCGAGCAAGCGCGGCTGGCGCCGGCCGCGGCCGGCACTGCCACCGTGTCGCTGTATGCGCGCGGACGCGATTATCACAAGGTGCTGCGCTCGCGCTTGCAGCAACTGGCGGATCGCATCACAGGCGAAATCGGCGAGTTCGGCTATCGGGTGTTTACCGATTCGGCGCCGGTGATGGAGGTGGCGCTGGCGCAGAAGGCTGGCCTGGGCTGGCGTGGCAAACATACGCTGTTGCTGAATCGCGAGGCCGGCTCGTTTTTCTTTCTCGGTGAAATCCTGACCGACCTGCCGTTGCCGGTCGACCAGCCCATCAGTTCGCACTGCGGGCAATGCAGCGCCTGTATCGATGTCTGCCCGACCAAGGCAATTATCGGTCCGTATCGCCTTGACGCGCGCCGCTGCATCTCTTACCTGACGATCGAGTTGAAAGGCAGCATTCCGCTGGAGCTGCGGCCCTTGATCGGTAACCGCGTCTACGGCTGCGACGATTGCCAGCTGTTCTGCCCATGGAACAAGTTTGCGCAGCCTTCCACATTAGGCGATTTCGACGTCCGCAATGGCCTGGATCAGGCCACCCTGGTGGAATTATTCGGCTGGAGCGAGGAGCAATTCAATAGCCGCATGGAAGGTAGCCCGATCCGCCGCATTGGTTATCAGCGCTGGTTGCGCAATATGGCGGTCGGTCTTGGCAATACTGCAGCGGCAGGCGTCAGTACGCCGGAGATCATCGCTGCCTTGCAACTGCGCAGGGACGATTCTTCCGAACTGGTGCGCGAGCATGTGGCGTGGGCGTTACAGCAACACGGCGTGTGACGCATCAGCCAATTAATGTTGCAACAGCGACAGCCAGAACGGCAGGGTCAAGGCCGACAACATGGTGCCGGCAGAAATCATGAATGCTACCAAGGGGCCGTTGCCGCCCATTCTGGCCGCCAGAATGTAAGCGCTGGATGCCGTAGGCAGCGCGCAGAACAGGACGACGATCTGCAGTTGCGATGGCGCCAGTCGCAGCCACTGTCCGAGCAGCCAGGCTATGGTCGGCAGCGCCAGCAGCTTGATCGCGAGGAAATATCCGGTCAGCGCCTTGGCGTGACGCACGCCGCTTAAGCGCAGACCAGCCCCAACCAACAGCAAGCCGAGCGCCAGCGCGGAATTGCCGAGCCGCGACAGGACTGCTCCCGCTACTTCCGGCATCGGCAATCCGCACAGGCTATATAAGAGCCCGCAAGCAGTAGCGATCAGCAAGGGATTGCGCGCCAGCTCTTTGAACAAGCCGCCGCTTTTATGCGCCAAGGCATGTACTGCCGCCAGATTGCACAAGGGCACGCCAAAGCCGATCAGCAACGCCATCATGCCGGTAGCTTGCTCGCCACCCAGCCTGGCCGCCAGAGCCAGCGCCATGTATGAGTTGAAACGGTAGCCGGTTTGCATGCCGGATTCATAATCCATGGGCGCTGCCTTGATCCACGGTTTGCCCAGCCAGGTCAGGATGATGGCGCCGAACAGCGCGCTCATGCCGACCGCCAGCATTTTGCCGCTGGTGTCGAAACTGAGCGGGGTGCGCGCAGTTGAGTAAAAAAGCAACGCTGGAAAAAGTAGGAAATACACCAGCTTTTCCGCTCCGGTCCAGAATTCATCACCCCAGTTGCTGATGCGGTGTAAGACTGTTCCTAGCAGGATCAGCGAAAAATCGGGGAGTAGCAGGTTGAGGATATACATGGCGTGGTGGATGAAAGTGAGGTGCACTGCGGCGCGTTCGAGATTCTATAACGCCGGCGGCAATGGCAGAGGTGCATGCGTTCGTGGTAAACAGCCCGCTAAGGTATTGCTGAAATGAGCCATCCGCCGCTTGGAGTCAATCAGTATGTGGCATCGCGAGTCAGCCGGATGGATTTTACCGAACGGATGATTGTTGCCCCGTCTCAGCTGATAAGGAAGTAGATAAGGAAGCTGTTAAGTGTATTTCTGGTGGGCAATTTTATGAATATTGATTTGACAATGGTTTAGTGAAAACCTATGTTGTTTAGTCAAAATGATTCATATAAATTATTTGTTAAATCCCGTTAACACCTGTTACAGTGCGACCACAATTTGATATTGCCGGACCTGAAAACAGCTGTAATGAAGCAGCTACGGTTTCCGATAAGTGGTTTTATGTGGCACAGAATTCAGATTTTTTAAGCAGCAGAAACAAACTGCGAGGTTGAATCAACAGGATTTATAGGTGGTGGTGCATAAAAGAACGGTATTGATACCGGGGATACTGAGGAGACCGTGCGTTCCAAATGAAGCTGTCTAAACAGCCAGGAGTGCATACGAAGTAATTTGAGGCGCATCGACAGATGCGCCTTTTTTATTTTATGCTTACGCATGAATATAATTTCCGATAATCCGTTGAAGCGCGCTGGCGGCCAGCTTCCCGCGCAACATTTCACCGCAGTAGTCGCCGCGCCATTCGGTGCGATGGGGATTCGCACGGAAGCCGGTTTGCTGCACGAACTGGTCTATCTGCCCCCTTCATTTCACGAAAAAGACGCCACAGACGCCTTGGCGGCACGCGCCGTCGAGCAGATTCAGCGTTATTTCGAGCAAGCGGATTTTCGCTTCGACCTGCCGCTGGCGCCGCTGGGCACCGCTTTCCAGCACAAGGTGTGGAAGGCGATTACGGCGATCCCACGCGGCGAGGTGCTGACCTATGGTCAGGTTGCCAAGCTGGTGGAATCGGCGCCGCGCGCGGTGGGGCAAGCTTGCGGCGCCAACTGGTTTCCGCTGGTGATTCCCTGTCACCGCGTGACTGCGGCTGGCGGCATAGGCGGCTTCTCTCATCACGACGAAGCGGATGGTTTCCATTTGCGGGTCAAGCGCTGGCTGCTGGAGCACGAAGGCGTGGCCGGCTTGTGAGGAGATCCAAGGCTGATGTAACACAAGTCAAACCGGCCGAACCGGCCAAACCGGCGCTAAGCACCGAACATCAAACCGCGATTGACGAATTTTGCGACAACTTGTGGCTGGAAGACGGCCTTGCCAAAAATTCGCTGGAGGCTTATCGCCGCGACATGACGCTATTCGCCTTGTGGTTGCAGGCGCAGCCGGACGCCAAGTCCTTGTTTGCGATCCATGCCGGCGATCTGAATGCTTATTTCCTGGCCAAACATGACACTAGCAAGGCAACTTCCTCGAATCGCCGCCTGGCGGTGTTGAAGCGGTTTTATCTGTTGGCCTTGCGGCAAAACCGTATCAGCACCGATCCTTGCCTGCATTTGCGCTCCGCCAAGCAAGCGCCGCGCTTTCCCAAGACTTTGTCGGAAGCCCAGGTGGAAGCGCTGTTGGCGGCCCCCGATGTCGCCACGCCGCTCGGCTTGCGCGACCGCACCATGCTGGAGCTTATGTACGCCAGCGGCTTACGGGTATCCGAACTGGTGTTGCTGAAATCGCTGGAAGTCGGCATGAACGAAGGTGTGTTGCGGATTACCGGCAAGGGTAATAAAACCCGCTTGCTGCCGTTTGGCGAGGAGGCCAGGAACTGGATCGTACGTTACCTGAAAGACGCGCGCGGCCAGATCATGAACGGTCAGATGGACGACGCTTTATTCGTGACGGCACGCGGCGGCGCCATGACGCGCCAGATGTTTTGGACCTTGATCAAGAAGTACGCAGCCAAGGCAGCTATCAATGCGCCTTTGTCGCCGCATACCTTGCGCCATGCATTTGCCACTCACCTGTTGAATCACGGCGCCGATTTGCGCGTAGTACAACTGCTGCTGGGGCACGCCGATATATCGACCACCCAGATTTATACCCATGTGGCGCGCGAACGCTTGAAGGCACTGCATGCGGCGCATCATCCGCGCGGCTGAATTTTCGAGGCCGGATTTGGTCAATGCCGATGAAATCGCCTTGCTTGATTGATATTTAAGCAATTTTCTTAGAATTGAATTCTGCATCCTCTCAATTATTCTCCTGTATCCTGTATCACATCATTCAAGAGTCTATTTAGGGGGCGCAATTGGCAAAAACGAATTTTCAGTATGAAAAACGGCAAAAGGAATTAGAAAAGAAAAAAAAGAAGGAAGAAAAGCTGAAGCGCAAGCTGGAGAAAGGCTCTTCCACCGACGTTGAGACAGAAGATGCGGCAGAGTCCGAACTGCCTGCAAGCGGCGAACCTGCTTCCGATGAGCCTAAGCAGCCGTAGGCAGCCTTAAGCGCTGTCAGTCCGATCAGCGTGGATCAGCGGCAGGGATTGTCGCTGCATCAAGTTTTACGAAAACATGATTTGCAAGCAGACGCTCCTGCATCGGGCGCTGCGTTCAAATACCCAGTATGACAAAACATATTTCAGAGACCCCGGCGACGCAATTCTTGCGCAAGCATGGCGCGGTCTTTTCCGAACATCCCTATGCATATGAAGAACATGGCGGCACCACGGTGTCGGCGCGGGCTCTGGGTGTGGAGGAGCATCATGTGGTGAAGACGCTGGTGATGCAGGACGAGGCGGCCAAACCCTTGATCATCCTGATGCATGGCGACCGCAAGGTGTCGACCAAAAACCTGGCGCGGCAAATCGGCTGCAAGTCGGTCGAGCCTTGCAAGCCGGAGGTGGCGCATCGCCATTCCGGCTATCTGATCGGCGGTACCTCCCCATTCGCCACCCGCAAGGCGTTGCCGGTATATATAGAAGAGAGCATCCTGGCCCTGCAGAAGATATATATTAACGGTGGCCGGCGTGGTTACCTGATCGGTATGGCGCCGCAAAGCGTGGCTGATCTGTTGCAGGCAAAGGCGGTCCAGTGTGCGCTGGACGAATAAGCGCTAAGCTAAAATCAATTAAGACCAAAGAAAGAGACACGCATGTACATATTGTTATTCGCGATTGCCGCCTACCTGATCGGTTCGGTTTCGTTTGGCGTCATCACCAGCAAATTGTTCGGGCTGGGAGATCCGCGTACCTATGGTTCGAATAACCCGGGCGCCACCAATGTCCTGCGCAGTGGGAATAAAACCGCGGCAGCCCTGACTTTGCTCGGCGACGGCTTCAAGGGCTGGCTGGCGGTGTGGCTGACACAAAAATTCGGGCCGCAATTCGGCCTCGGCGACGGCGCCGTTGCGCTAGCCGCAGTGGCGGTCTTTCTGGGCCATCTGTGGCCGCTGTTTTTCCGGTTTGCCGGCGGTAAAGGTGTGGCCACCTTGTTCGGCATTCTGATTGGCATCAATCCTTTGCTGGGTTTGGCCACCGTAGCGACTTGGCTGGTCGTGGCTTATGCGTTCCGCTACTCGTCGCTGGCGGCCCTGATTGCCAGCGTGTTCGCACCTTTCTTTTACGCCTTGATGGAAGGGCCGGACATGATTTTGCTGGCTATTGTGGTGATGACAGCATTGCTGATCTATCGCCATGCCAAGAACATCGGTAATTTACTGGCCGGCAAGGAAAGCCGTATCGGCGCCAAGAAAAAGGGTGGCAAAACGGCTTAAGCAAAGCAGGAGCTGAATCGATCCAGGCATGAAAAAAGCGCTGACCAATTCCGGGGCAGCGCTTTTTTATTTAGATTTACGGCAGTTGTTATATCGAATTAGCTATAAGTCGTATCTAGGCGATGTTTATATGTAATTATTGTTGCAATGCGTCATTGAAATTGAGTGCGATATTCTGTTTTTCAGCTCCATGAAATAGTTGAATATCCGTATTTTTTAACAGGATTTTGCCTTGCTATGCAGCATATTTTCATATTGTGAAATCGAATATCGCTATTTGGAAATCAAAAAAACTCCTGTTAGAATTTGGCAGCCCTCTACAAAGTGACGTAGATGCTTGCGACCCAACCCGCCAGTCCGATGACAAATTGGACAAGCGCACAAATTCAGGAGACTCAGCATGTCAGCCCAGCTCGACCAGGTTTTGGCCCAAGCCGCCAACGATCCAGATGTCATTGAAACCCAAGAGTGGCTTGATGCACTCGAAGCTGTTATTGAAACTGAAGGCCCTGAGCGCGCCCATTACCTGATGGAAAGAATGGTCGATCTGGCACGCCGTCGCGGCGCCCAGATCCCGTTTTCCAGCAACACCGCTTACGTTAACACCATCCCGGCCCACATGGGCGAGCCTTGCCCGGGCGACCTGGAGATCGAAGAGCGCCTGCGCTCATGGATGCGCTGGAATGCGATGGCGATGGTGGTTAAGGCCAACCGCCTCGACGGCGACCTCGGCGGCCATCTGTCCAGCTTTGCCTCGCTGGCCAACATGCTGGGCATCGGCTTCAACCATTTCTGGCATGCGCCGTCCGAAAACCACGGTGGCGACCTGTTGTACATCCAGGGCCACTCGTCGCCAGGCATCTACGCCCGCGCTTTCCTCGAAGGCCGCCTGACCGAAGATCAACTGCTGCATTTCCGCCGCGAAGTCGACGGCAACGGTTTGTCCTCCTATCCGCATCCGAAGCTGATGCCGGATTTCTGGCAATTCCCGACCGTATCGATGGGTCTCGGCCCGCTGATGGCGATCTACCAGGCGCGTTTCCTGAAGTACCTGCACGCACGCAGCATCGCCGATACTGCCAACCGCAAGGTCTGGGCTTTCTGCGGCGACGGTGAGATGGATGAACCGGAATCGATGGGCGCCATCGGCATGGCCGGGCGCGAGCGCCTGGACAACCTGGTGATGGTGGTCAACTGTAACCTGCAGCGCCTGGACGGCCCGGTGCGCGGCAACGGCAAGATCATCCAGGAACTGGAAAGCGATTTCCGCGGCGCCGGCTGGAACGTGGTCAAGGTCATCTGGGGCGCAGGCTGGGACGATCTGCTGGCGCGCGACAAGGAAGGCATCCTGCAACGCGTGATGATGGAAACCGTCGACGGCGAATACCAGAATTACAAGGCCAAGGACGGCGCGTTCGTACGCAAGCATTTCTTCGGCAAGCATCCGAAATTGCTGGAGCTGGTCAGCAAGATGTCGGACGACGACATCTGGCACCTGACCCGCGGCGGCCACGATCCGCACAAGATTTACGCTGCCTTCAAAGTGGCGCAGGAACACAAGGGCCAGCCGACCGTACTGCTGGTCAAGAGCATCAAGGGCTATGGCTTCGGCAAGTCGGGCGAAGCGCGCAACACGGCGCACAACACCAAGAAGCTGGACGATGAAGCTATCAAGGCCATGCGCGACCGCTTCCAATTGCCGATTTCCGACGACCAGTTGCCAAACGTGCCGTTCTTCAAGCCATCCGACGACACCCCGGAAATGCAATACCTGCACGCCCGCCGCAAAGCGCTGGGCGGTTACCTGCCGCAACGCCGTCAGAAAGCTGACGAAGTGCTGGTGGTGCCGGAGTTGTCGGCATTCAAGGGCGCGCTGGAACCGACCGCGGAAGGCCGTGAAATTTCGACGACCCAGGCTTACGTGCGCATCCTCAACACCCTGCTGCGCGACCCAAGCCTGGGTCAGCGCGTAGTGCCAATCATGGTCGACGAATCGCGTACTTTCGGTATGGAAGGTCTGTTCCGCCAGATCGGTATTTTCAGCCAGGTCGGCCAGTTGTACGAGCCGGTCGATAAAGACCAGGTGATGTACTACCGTGAAGACAAGGCTGGCCAGATCCTGCAGGAAGGGATTAATGAAGCCGGCGGCATGAGCTCGTGGATTGCTGCGGCAACCTCGTACTCGACCAATAACCGGGTCATGATTCCGTTCTACACCTACTACTCGATGTTCGGCCTGCAACGTATCGGCGACCTGGCTTGGGCAGCAGGCGACATGCGCGCCCGCGGCTTCCTGCTGGGCGGCACTGCCGGTCGTACCACGCTGAACGGCGAAGGTTTGCAGCACGAAGACGGCCACAGCCATGTGCTGGCGTCGACCATTCCGAATTGCGTTCCTTACGATCCGACCTTCTCGCATGAAGTGGCAGTCATCATGCATGACGGCCTGCGGCGCATGGTCACCAATCAGGAAGACGTGTTCTATTATCTGACCCTGATGAATGAGAACTACAGCCATCCGGGTCTCAAGGAAGGCCAGGAAGAGGGCATCATCAAGGGTCTCTATCTACTGCAGGAAGGTGGCAAGAAGAGCAAGTTGCATGTGCAACTGATGGGTTCCGGCACGATTCTGCGCGAAGTCATCGAAGGCGCTGCCTTGCTGGCCAGCGACTGGGGCGTCGACGCCGATGTCTGGTCAGCGCCGTCGTTCACCTTGCTGGCCCGCGATGGCCAGGATGTGGAACGCTGGAACATGTTGCATCCGACCGAAACACCACGTCTGGCGCACATCACCCAATGCCTGAAAGACAGCACTGGCCCGATCATCGTCTCTACCGATTACATGCGTACTTTCGCTGAGCAGGCGCGTGCTTTCGTTCCGGCAGGCCGTACTTACAAGGTGTTGGGCACAGATGGCTTCGGTCGTTCCGATACCCGCGCCAAATTGCGTGAATTCTTCGAAGTCAATCGCTATTATGTGGCAGTGGCGGCATTGAAGGCGTTGGCGGACGAAGGCAAGATCAAAGCCTCGGTTGTCGCCGATGCCATTACCAAGTATGGTATCAATCCGGAGAAGCCGAATCCGGTCACGCAATAAGATATTGGTTTTGATAGTTTAATAACAAACAAAAGTACGTAACCAAGCCAGTATTAAAATTTCCACGGCTACATATACGGGTCTGGCGGACCTGAATTTTCTGAAAAGAAACTCAGGCCCGCCAGATTCGCATGTGCAGCGGGCAGAATGAATGGAGCTAAGCGATGAGTATGGTGGAAGTCAAAGTCCCGGATATCGGCGACGTCAGTGAAGTTGAAGTCATTGAATTGATGGTGAAAGTCGGTGACACGGTAAAGGTTGATCAATCGCTGATCACAGTTGAATCCGACAAGGCCAGCATGGAAATCCCATCCAGTCATGCGGGTGTGATCAAGGAATTGAAAGTCAAGCTGGGCGATAAGGTCAAGGAAGGCACTTTGGTGCTGGTGTTGGAAGCCGATGCCGCTGCAGCGGCGCCAGCCAGTGCGCCGGCGGCAGCCGCTCCGGCACCAGCCCCGGCACCGGTAGCAGAAAACAAACCGGCGCCGGCAGTTGCGCCAACTCCCGCGCCAGCGGCTGCGCCGGTCCATGCCAGCGGCAGCATTCCGCACGCATCGCCATCGGTACGCAAATTCGCCCGTGAGCTGGGGGTTGACCTGAGTAAAGTCGCCGGCACCGGCATCAAAGCCCGCATCACCCACGAAGATGTACAGAATTACGTCAAGGGCGTGATCTCCGGCGCAGCCAACGGCAGCGCCGCTGCTTCAGCCGGCAAGGGCGGTAGCGGCGTCGGACTAGATCTGCTGGCATGGCCATCGCTGGATTTCAGCAAGCAGGGACCGACCGAGTTGCTGCCGCTGTCGCGCATCAAAAAACTCAGCGGTCCGAACCTGCATCGCAACTGGGTCATGATCCCGCACGTCACGCAATTCGACGAAGCCGATATCACCGAGCTGGAAGAATTCCGCAAGCAAGCCAACGATAGTTTCGCCAAGGCCAAATCGCCGGTCAAGCTGACCATGCTGGCGTTCGTGATCAAGGCTAGCGTCGCGGCGCTGAAGAAATTCCCGGCATTCAACGCCTCGCTCGATGGCAAGGGTGAAAACCTGATCCTCAAGCAGTATTACAACATCGGCTTTGCCGCTGACACGCCGAACGGCCTGGTCGTGCCGGTGATCAAGGATGCCGATAAAAAGGGCATTGGCCAGATCGCTCAGGAAATGGGTGAGTTGTCTGCCCAGGCGCGCGACGGCAAGCTGAAGCCGGCCGACATGCAAGGCGCGACCTTCACGATTTCCTCCCTGGGCGGTATCGGCGGTACTGCCTTTACGCCGATCATCAACGCTCCTGAAGTGGCGATCCTGGGCTTGTCGAAAGCATCGATGAAACCGGTCTGGGACGGCAAGCAATTCGTGCCGCGCCTGATGATGCCGACCTCCTTGTCCTACGATCACCGCGTGGTCGATGGCGCCATGGGCGCGCGCTTCAGCGTCTATCTGGCCGACGTCCTGGCCGACATGCGCAAGACCTTGTTGTAATGCCAGGCGGCGCCGGATGAAAGGAAATTCTTTCGCCCGGCGCCGCTTGCTGTGAATTGGCATACAGATGGAGAGCAATTATGACTACCTGCGTTGTCGTCAAAAAAAATAGGCAGATTGCGATTGCATCGGATTCGCTGGTGACTTTCGGCGATACCCGTTTGTCGCATGCTTACGAGGTCAACAACAAGATATTCCAGATTGGCGAATCGTATATCACGCTGGCCGGCACCGCCGCCCATTTTCCAGTGATGCGCAAGCTGCTGACGGCGATGGGGGAAGACTGCAAGCTGAATCATCGCGATGAGGTGTTTGAAACTTTTTCCAAGGTGCACACCATCCTCAAGGATCAGTATTTCCTGAACACCAAAGAGGATGAAGACGATCCTTACGAGTCATCGCAGATCACTGCTTTGGTCGCCAATCCTTACGGTATCTTCGGTGTGTATTCGTATCGCGAAGTTTTCAGTTTCGATCGTTTCTGGGGCATCGGCAGCGGCCGCAATTTTGCCTTGGGCGCGATGTACGCGGTGTATGACCAGGACGTCAACGCCGAACGTATCGCCGAGGTCGGGATTCATGCCGGCGTTGAATTCGACAAGAGCTCTGCCACACCGATGCGGATTCACAGTTTTGAAATGAAGTCCTAAACCGCGCGTCGCGCAAGCACACCACATCACACATTTATTCCTCCCAGCGGAGGAGCGAGCATGGAGCAAACGCTATGAGTATGGTTGAAGTCAAGGTCCCGGATATCGGCGACGTCAAAGAAGTAGAAGTCATCGAACTGATGGTCAAGGTGGGCGATACCGTCAAGGTCGATCAGTCGTTGATCACCGTGGAGTCGGACAAGGCTAGCATGGAAATCCCATGCAGCCAGGCCGGCGTCATCAAGGAAATTAAGGTCAAGGTGGGTGACAAAGTCAGTGAAGGTTCGTTGATATTGGTGGTGGAAGCAGCCGGCGCCGCGGCCACCGCGCCCGCTGCAGCGGCGACACCGGTCGCAGCAGCGACTGCGGTTCCGGTTCCAGCCGCCGCCCCGGCAGCGGCGCCTGCAGCTGCCGGCGCTGTCAGCACCATCGAAATCAAAGTGCCGGACATCGGCGACGTCAAGGAAGTCGACGTCATCGAATTGATGGTCAAGGCGGGCGACACTGTCAAGGTCGACCAATCGTTGATCACCGTCGAGTCCGACAAAGCCAGCATGGAAATTCCATCCAGCCACGCCGGTGTCATTAAAGAAGTCAAGATCAAGGTAGGCGATAAGGTCAGCGAAGGTTCGCTGATCGTATTGCTGGAAACCGCAGGTGCAGCAGCCGCGCCGGCAGCGGCCACCGCAGCAGTTGCCGCTCCTGCCGCCCCTGCTGTCGCCGCTCCGGCCGCCGTCAGTTTTGCCGGCAAGGTCGATATCGAATGCGACACCATGGTGCTGGGCGCGGGCCCTGGCGGTTACACCGCAGCTTTCCGCGCTGCCGACCTGGGCCAAAGCGTGGTGATGATCGAGCGCTATCCTAGCCTCGGCGGGGTTTGCCTGAACGTCGGTTGTATTCCATCCAAAGCGCTCTTGCATGCGGCCAAGGTGATTACCGAAGCCGAGGAAATGGCGCATTTCGGCGTCAAGATGTCAGCGCCCGAAATCGATATCGACGCCTTGCGCGGCTGGAAAGAAAGCGTCATCAAGAAACTCACTGGCGGCTTGACTGGCCTGGCCAAGGCCCGCAAAGTGCAAGTGCTGACCGGCAAGGGCGAATTCAGCTCGGCCAACACCATCACGGTAGCAACCGCCGACGGCCCGAAAGTGGTCGGTTTCAAGAATGCGATTATCGCCGCCGGTTCCTCGGTCGCCAGAATTCCCGGTTTCCCTTACGACGATCCACGTTTGATCGATTCCACCGGCGCGCTGGAATTGCGCCAGATTCCAAAGAAACTGCTGGTCATCGGCGGCGGCATCATCGGCCTGGAAATGGCTTGTGTGTATGACGCGCTGGGTTCCAAAGTTACCGTGGTCGAATTTGCCGACGGCTTGATTCCGGCAGCCGACCGCGATGTCGTCAAGCCACTGCAAAAACGCATCGAAAAACGCTACGAAGCGATTTACCTGAAAACCAAGGTCACCAAGCTGGAGGCCCTGAAAGAAGGTTTGCGTGCAACGTTTGAAGGCGCCGACAGCAGTTCGCCAGCCGCGCCGGAACCGCAACTGTACGATATGGTGCTGATGGCCGTTGGCCGCCGTCCTAACGGCAAGGATATCGCAGCCGAAAAAGCTGGCGTGATCGTCAACGAGCGCGGTTTCATCCCGGCTGACAAACAGCAGCGCACCAACGTCCCGCACATCTTTGCGATCGGCGACATCTGCAGCGATCCTATGCTGGCGCACAAAGCCACCAACGAAGCCAAGGTTGCCGCTGAAGTGATCGCCGGTCATAAGGTCGAGTTCGACGCGATGACGATCCCGTCAGTGGCGTACACCGATCCCGAAATCGCCTGGATGGGATTGACTGAAACCGAAGCCAAGGCCAAAGGCATTCCTTTCGAAAAAGCTAATTTCCCATGGGCGGCAAGCGGCCGTGCATTGGCAATGGGCCGCGACGACGGCATGACCAAGCTGTTGTGGGATCCGACCACCAAGCGCATCATCGGCGCCGGCATCGTTGGCGTGAACGCCGGCGAACTGTTGGCGGAAACCGTGCTGGCGATGGAAATGGGGGCGGACCTGGAAGATCTGGCGCTGACCATCCATGCGCATCCGACGTTGTCGGAGACGCCGATGTTTGCGGCCGAGATGGGCTTGGGCACGATTACCGATCTGTTCATCCCGAAGAAGAAATAAGGGCGCGTGCTGCACTTCAGCCGGAGTGCAGCGCACAATGTCCAGACGTAAAAAAACGCCGTTCCGGAATCAGCCGGAACGGCGTTTTTATTTAAACTCGGTCAGCCGCAATTAATCGAAATCAATCGCAATCAATCAAAATACCGGCGCACCGCCTCAAAACGCGTTGCGTAGTAGCGATTGTCGAGACTGTCTATGCGCACCTTGCCGTTGGTCGACGGCGCATTGATGAAGCGGCCGTCGCCAATGTAGATGCCGACATGGGAAAAAGCCCGATGCATGGTATTGAAAAAAACCAGGTCGCCGGGCCGCAGCTCGGCCTTCGAAATGACTCTGCCCTGGCGGGCGATGTCCGCCGCACTGCCGCTGACCTTGACGCCGGCGGCCTGTCTGTACACATAACTGACCATGCCGCTGCAATCGAGCCCCGCTTCCGGATTCTTGCCGCCGAAGCGGTAATTGGTATCGATCAGGCCCATCGAATAGATGACGATGTCGTTGCCCTTGTCGCTGACCGGCGTGTTGTCGGCGGAACCAGGGCGTACCGAATCAACCCCGCCGCAGGCTGCCAACAACAATGCCAGGCAACAGATAAAGAGTTTTTTTATCGTCATTAACTAAGCTGTTCCAAGTGAGTTTTACCGGTTTTATCGATTTTTATTTCTTCAGCTGGCTCAATACATCCGACAACATGGCAATCATCTGATCGATTTCTGCAGTCGTCACGTTCAGCGCCGGCATGAACCGCAGCAGATTGGGGCGCGGTGAATTCAGCAACAAGCCGACCGGATTCAGGTCACGCGCGATATCGACGATTTGCGGACCGATATCGCTGCCCAGTTTCAGCGCCCGCAGCAAACCTTCGCCGCGTTCGCCTTCGAGCCCATGTTTTTCAGTCAGTTGCAACAACTCGCGGCTCAGGTAGGTGCCCTTGTCTTTTACCGATTGCAGGAAACCTGGCGCCAGCAAAGTCTTGATCACCGCCACGCCGACGGCAGTCATCAATGGATTACCGTTGTAAGTACCGCCCTGGTCGCCAGCCTCGAAGCAGGCAATTTCTTCCCGCGCCAGCAACGCCGCCAACGGCACGCCGCCGCCTATGCCTTTGCCGAGCGTCATGATATCCGGCTCGACGCCCGACAATTGATAGGCGAACAATTCGCCGGTGCGGCCCATGCCGGACTGCACTTCGTCGACGATCAGCAAGATGCCGCGCTTCTTGGTCAGTTCGCGCAAGCCTTGCATGAATTCGCGGGTCGCCGGGATCACGCCGCTTTCGCCCTGAACCGGCTCCAGCATGACTGCTACGGTCTTGTCGTTGATCAGGTTTTCGACGCTGGCCAGATCGTTCAGTTCAGCTTTTGGAAAGCCCGGCACCTGTGGCGCAAAAATGGTGTCCCAGCCCGGTTTGCCGCTGGCCGACATGGTGGCCAGCGTGCGGCCGTGGAAGCTGTGATTGAAAGTGATGATTTCAAAGCGATGCTGGCCCGCCTGGTTAGGGTTTTTCTTGCCCCATTTGCGCGCCAGCTTGATGGCGCCTTCGTTGGCTTCGGCGCCGCTGTTGGTGAAAAATACACGGTCGAAGCAGGAGTTGGCGGTCAGCAGGCCAGCCAGTTCGATCGAGGGCGCGTTGTAAAAAGCTGGCGAAGGATTGATGATTTTCTTGGACTGCGCCAGTAACGCATCCTGGATGCACTGCGGCGAGTGGCCCAGCGCATTGACGGCCCAGCCTTGCAGATAATCCAGGTAACGTTTGCCGGTATGGTCCGTCATCCACATGCCGTCGCCCGCGGTAAACACCAGAGGAGGGCGGTTGGTGATGTACATCAGGTCGTTGACCGGGTATTCACTGAATTCCACGCTGTGTTCCATATCGTTACTCCAAATGAGGGCAAAAAAAAACCACAGGCAGCGCCTGTGGCTTCGTGATCAATCGACGGTCACGCGCACGGCTTACCTGGCTGGGGTAAAGGGCTATGACGTCGCAACAATGTCTTGATCATGTTCATGACGCAAATATTAGGACATTTTTGTGTGGTGCGTCAAACATTGTTCTTGCATCGCCACATTCGATGTCAGCGACGAAAATCCGACGTTTGGCGGCATATCGGTCCATATAACGCACGACGGCATCATATATCAGAAATTTCCCATGTTATTTGAGGGGGAACATCAACATAATTTCGTGGATTGCAGGATAGGGCGGAGATTAGGTAGTTATTTAATTGTCACTGCTATTTTTGCACGATCAAAATATTGTTGTGTGGAAACTAAGTCTGTTAATCTGATATCTCCCACCATGATGTTTTTTTCATCTGACGATGTCAGTCTCGGAACGCCTGCCGTGTAGAGAAAAATAGAGGCGAAATCGCCATCACGCGTGAAAGCGCACCACTCAGTTTCGTAAGTCATTCTATGGAAACAATGCAGCAATGGCCGGCAACAGCAGAACCACAATGCATTCCCGTCGAGGCTACGCTTGAGGAGGCAGATTGTGTCGTCGCGCGCTCTTAAATCAATGAAAGTATCCCGGCCGCGGGTGATGCATCACCTTCTGCTGGTGCAAGAGAACGCTGTTACCTGGATTTCTCGGTCGGCATTTGCCGCTCACCATAATGTGTGGAGTGGACAGTCTGCGATAAATTCCGCCAAGGGACTTGACCCGCTGTCCGCTGCCGCAGATATTTTCAAGCGCGCGCCGCGCGGCCGCTTGAAAATGGCCGACAAGCTGACGGTACTGCTTGGCTATCCTTACGTGCGGCACATGGTTTTACCGTGGCGAGCGGCTCTGACCAAGACTTCGGATTGGCAGGGCTACGCCAGCGCCGAATTTTATGAGCAGTTTGGCGGCGACAACTGTTCCAGGAAAATAGTAGTGGATACGGCTGGGTTCGGACAACCCAGACTGGCGGCAGCAACCGATGCGGTCCTCCTCGAAGGCCTGCTGGCTTTGGCGGATAAGCACAAGTTGCGTCTGGTCTCTTGCATGTCGTTGCTGACCGCAGCCGCGCAGTCTCACTGGAATGTGCTGGAAGATGATTGCGTGCTGAGTTTACCGCAGCAAGACTCCGTCGAATGTCTGTTCAGAAAACAGGGGATGTGGCAGGGTGTTTGCGGTATGCCGACATTACCCGATACCGCATTGACCGATAATGTCGCGGCTGCAGCGGTGTTGGCAAAAGCGGAGGGATTCGTGGCCAACGCCAGCCTCGTGTTAGCCGTGACACCATTCCCAGGCGACCTGTTCCAGACGCCAGATCATGCACCCAATGTACGCTGGCTGGACGCAGCGCATCCGTGGCTGGTGGATAGCGACAGCTGGCGCCGTTCGACTGGCTTGGCTGTCAGTGATGCTGGCGTCAAGACAACACGCATCGAGCCCATCGGCATGCAAGGTGCAGCCAGCGTAAAAACCTGGGGTGAAGATGATGTTTCATCTTCGATCAATGCTTTTGACAATGAAAACACTACCTGGGGATTCAAAGTACAGCACGATTTGCCTGGGCAGTCTGGTCAATATGGCGAATGGAACATTCAGGCGTGGCGTCGTCCAATGGGGAGTTCCGCTCGTCAAACTATTTGTTTTTGGCTGGATGCGCCACCCTCGTGGTGGAAAAAGGAGCTGTCATGAGTGATTTTCGCCTATGGCTCAACAATATGAGCTCGGCAAATACCAGCCCGCAACTGGATTTTGTCCAGCCGCAAACGCGTCGGATCCCTTTAGTGGTGCCGGTGGCGTTGGTGGCAGGAGTATTGGCGTTTCAGGGCTATCAATTCTGGACGCCAAACGAGGCCGATATCGTCGTGACTAAACCGCGCGAGATCACGCGGCCAACAGAAAGTGCTAGCGACGTGGTTGTTGCTCAGGCAGTTAGCGCTCCCGTGGCCAGCGCAGAGGAGAATAATAAGCCGCCGTCGCCGTCGCCGTCACGGCCGCGTCCGTCGCCACGCGCAGTTGCGCCACGTGTAAGCCCGGCAGTCAATTATGTTCGTGCTGTTCCTGCGACTCTGCCTCAGAGCAAGCGTGTCGAACACCATGTTGATACCGACTCTGCAGCCCTGTCTTCAGCGCCGAAAGAAAATGCGGAAATGCAAAATCAGGTGCAACCACGGGTTGTCATCCCAGAGGTGACTTTCAGACGTCATGTGCGCTTGATGAATGACATATTTGATAGTGATGCGGCATCGTCGAACAGCGGCTAGCAGAAAATCGGCAATGTGGCGATCGGCAAAAATTGACTCAGCAAAATTGATGAATACAAAAGAGGTTGGTGGATGAGAGTAAATGTACGGAACGTTGTGTATGGTGTTGGATTAGCGGTGCTCATCGCCAGTGTGTCGGGCTATGCATGGGCTCAGGTTTCAGGCGACAATCCTGCGCCGGCAGCGGCTTCATTACCTGTCGCGAAAACCGACGCTGATCGGCTGGCAGGCGTCAATGACAGTACTAATAGTACTTTCGGCGAATTACGGCAGATGATGCAAGACCAAAGCGTCAGCGAGCTGCGCACCACTTATAACGGCAGCTATGGCGCCAGTTTGTTGTTTCAAAAGGATGAGCGTAATTATTACGTCGCGTTATTTCAAGGGAAGAAATTCTGGCGCGTGGTAAAAACAGCCTCAGATACGCAAGCAGGCCGGATCTATCAGAGTTTCGTCAGGCAAAGCGAGAAGCTGGCGAAGGTAGAGAATCGCCGCATCAAGCTTGAAGCAGACATGCAATTTACCGAGCGGCAGATCGCGGCCGGGCAAACACGTTTGCTGGTCTTGCAAAATGATGCGGCGATCCGGCAGCAGCAAGAAAAAATTGTTAGCGCTCAACAAGAGCAAGCACGCGGCCGTGCGCAATTATTGAGTGAAAATGCGCAGGCCGCAAAGCGAGAATCGCGCGATCTGCAAAATCGTATCCGCTTCATGGAACAGCAGCAGATCAAGTTGGATAACGGCGTTTTTGGCGACAGCAAAATCGGCAAGAAGTAAATGAAGTTTGTGGGGGACTTGGCTGCCCCCGCAAACTTTGCTGTTACAGCGCCAGGTCGGCTTCCGAAGTAAACGAATCCGCATAAAACTCGTCGGCCGGCAGTTTGCACAGGGCGACGAAATCGCGCTGCGCCGATTCCACCACGATCGGCGCACCGCAGGCATAGACCTGGTAAGCGGACAGATCCGGCAAGTCATCGATCACCGCCTGATGCACGAAGCCGCTACGGCCTTGCCATTCATCTTCCGGCTGCGCATTCGAAATCACCGGCACGAACTTGAAATTCGGCAGCGTGTCTGCCCATTCCTCGCACAGCGCCATCATGTACAAATCCTGCGGCCGCCGTCCGCCCCAATACAAGGTGATCGGCCGTTGCGATTCCGTATGCGCGCATTGTTCGACCAAAGCCTTGATCGGCGCGAAGCCGGTACCCGAGGCCAGCAGCACCATCGGTTTGTCCGAATCCTCACGCAGGAAGAAAGTACCGAGCGGCCCTTCCAGGCGCAAGATGTCGCGTTCTTTCAAAGTGGTGAATACCTGATCGGTAAACAAGCCGCCTGGCATGTGGCGGATATGCAGTGTCAGGAAATCGTCCTTGTACGGCGCATTGGCCATGCTGTAGCTGCGCCGTTTACCGTCGCGCAACAGAAATTCGACGTATTGGCCGGCTAAAAACTGCAGGCGCTCGCTGGCAGGCAATTGCAGCGATAAAATAATCACGTCATCGGCGACTTTGTCGATCTTGGCGACGCGGGTCGGCATCTTGCGCACCGGGAACTCGCCGACACCGGCCACTTCGCGCGCCTCAATCGTGACGTCCGAATGCGGCGTGGCGCAGCAGAACAGGGCGAAGCCCAGTTGTTCTTCTTTGACCGGCAGGGCTTTTTCCTGATGGGCGCCGTGGCTGATCTCGCCGTCCAGCAACTTGCCCTTGCATGAACTGCAAGCGCCGTTTTTGCAGCCGTAAGGCAGGCCGACGCCGGCACGTATGGCAGCGCTGAGAATGGTCTCGCCTTCGTCGCAGCTGAATTGGTGGCCGCTAGGCTGAACGGTTATCTGAAAACTCATACAATCCTGTAATGAAAAATATAAAACAAAACCATGGCGACAAGCTTGGCAAGCCGCGTCTCTTGATTCTAGGCTGCGGTGACGTGGGATTACGCTTGCTGGCGTTGCTGAAACACCGGTTTCGCGTGTTCGCGGTCACCAGCCAGCCAGCCCGATGTGCCGAATTACGCGCCGCCGGGGCGATTCCCTTGGTAGCTGATCTTGATCAACCGGCAACATTGGCGCGATTGGCGCGCCTGGCACAGATTGTTGTCCATCTGGCGCCACCACACTCCGCGGGAGAAAAAGACCAGCGCAGCCGCAACCTGGCCGCCATTTTACCCGAGCGGGCCACTCTTGTTTACATTAGTACCACCGGCGTCTACGGCGATTGCGGCGGTGCGCTGATAGATGAAACCCAAGTCCTGGCGCCGCACAACGGTCGCGCCAGACGCCGCGTCGATGCCGAGCAGGTGCTGCGGGCCTGGGCCCGGCGCCGTGGCGGGCGCCTGGCGATTTTGCGGGTGCCAGGGATTTACGCCGCCGAACGGCTGCCGCTGGCGCGTTTGCGGCAAGGGACGCCGGCCCTGATCGGCGCAGACGATGTCTATACCAACCATATTCATGCTGACGACCTGGCGCGGATTATTGTGGCGGCAATCTTCAAGGTGTCGCCACTGCGCATCTATCATGCGAGCGACGATTCGCAATTGAAGATGGCGGAATACTTTGACTTGGTGGCCCAGGCTTTCGGCCTGCCGCTGCCGCCCCGGCTGCCGCGCTCCGAGCTGGAACAAGTGGTGTCGCCCATGTTGCTGTCTTTTATGTCGGAGTCACGTCGTTTGCAGAACCAGCGCATCAAGCTGGAATTGGGCGTGCGCTTGCGTTATCCCGATGTGGCAACGGCTTTGCTGACGATGGTCGCGGATGAATGGGATGAAGATCATGGATAACTCGTTGATAACGCATTGATAACCCTATAACAGGCTTCTATATTTGTTTTTCGCATAAGCATAGAAGTTATAAGTTGTTGTAAGGCGGAAAGTTGATCGATAAAGTGAAAAACTAATAAAAAAACCACTTTATATACGCTTGCCAACTGAGGCGCAGCGTTGCTTTACGACGCAAAGGCCGCCATCTCCCCATGAAGTTATCTTTTCAGCACATCAACAAGCAATTCTCCGGCTTGCCGGTGATCGCCGATTTCAGCCGCGAAATCGAAGAAGGCGAGCTGGTCGCCCTGGTCGGTCCTTCCGGTTGCGGTAAATCGACCTTATTGCATCTGGCGGCGGGCCTTGGCGCTCCCAGCAGCGGTGCGTTGTTGGCCGATGGCCAGGCGATCAAAGGCCCACATCCTGAACGCATGCTGATGTTCCAGGAAAATGCGTTGTATCCGTGGCTGACGCTGGAAGCGAATGTGGCGCTGGCGCTGGAGCTGCAAAAAGTCGGCAAGACCAGCGCTCGTCAGCAAGCGCGCGACTGGCTGTCAAAAGTCAGCTTGCAAGGATTCGAGGCTTATTATCCACACCAGGTTTCCGGCGGCATGCGGCAGCGGGCGGCGCTGGCGCGGGCCTTCATCACGAAGCCGAAAGTGCTGTTGCTCGATGAGCCGTTTGGCGCACTCGATGCGCTGACGCGGATGACCTTGCAGGATTCCCTGCGCCAGCTGATCCGCGAAGAGCGCCCGACTGTATTGCTAGTCACGCACGATGTCGACGAGGCTTTGTTCCTGGCTGACCGGATTCTGGTATTCAGCCCGCGCCCAGCCAAGGTGCTGCGCGAGTTCAATTTGAACCATCACGAGAAAACCCATGATCTATCCGAGTTTTCCGCCATCCGCCGGGAAATTCTTTGCTTGCTCGGGATTCACGCAGAGCAGGATGCATTCGCAAAAAAACTTGAGGGAATCGCTGCATGAAATTTAACTTCGTCAACTGCGTCAACTTCGCCAACACCAAACTAACACCGCTATTGCTACTTCCTGCGCTACTGCTGTTGCTGGCGGGGCAGGCTGGTGCTGCCGAGAAATTCAAGGTCGGCTATTTGCGGGTCATGGACGATGCACAGGCGATTGCTGCTTTTGAGGGCGGGTTTTACAAGAAGCATGGCTTGGAGGTGGAACTGGTCGAATTCAAATCGGGCACCGATCTGATCAAGGCCATCGTCGGCGGCCAGCTCGATAGCGGCGTGCTGGGTTTTACCAATGCCGCGGCCTGGGCTTCCAAAGGCGCTGACCTCAAGGTGGTGGCCGGCGCCCAGCATGGCTATCACGCTATCGTGGTGCGTGAGGATAGCGGCATCAAGGATGTGGCAGGATTGAAGGGACACACCCTGGCCTCACAGGCCGAAGGCAGCACTGCTGACACCGTGCTCAAAGGCGTGACGCTCAAGAATGCCGGTTTGAAAGCCGACGATGTCAATATTCTCGGCGTCAGTCCGCAAGTGGCGGTGCAATCGCTGGTGGGCAAGCGCGTCGATGCCGCTTTCCTGTTCGAACCGCAAGCCAGCATTGCGAAACTGGTGGCCCCGGTCAAGCAAATCTACGAGGTCGGCGAAGTCTGGCCTTTCCCCTGCATGGTGGTGATCACTTCCGGCGCGACGCTGGCGAAGCGCCGCGAGGCAGTCTGGAAATCGCTGGATGCGCAGCGTGAAGCAATCGATCTGTTGCAAAAAAATCCGGCTGCGGCGTCGAAACTGATCGCCGGCTATTTCATCGCCGATCCGACCTTGAAAACTTTGAAACAAGGTGATCTGCCGCGTGAAACCGTGATCCGTGACGCCATCAAGAGCCAGACTTTCAGCGCTGTGCTGACCGCCAAGGAACTGGCGCGCATGCAGGAGCTGGCAAATATCTTGCAACAACAGGGCTCTCTGAAAACGCGCGACGGTAAGCCGTTCAATGTGAATGCGATCATTGACTTGGACTGGCAAAAGGACCGCAAGCTCTGATCATTCAGCAACTAGCTTTTTCTAATAAATACGGATTGTTTTGATTTATCTATGAGTACTCAAAGCCGGTTGCTCGGTTACCGCAAAAAACTTGCCATGCTGCTGGCTATCTTGCTGATTTTCTTACTGTGGCAAGTCGCGGCCTGGTCGTTACCTGATTTCCTGATGCCGGGCGTGCTGCCGGTGCTGGGACGTTTGTGGCAAGAAGCGCTGACGCCGGAATTCCGCACCGCCTTGTGGGGCAGCCTGACCCGGCTTGGCGGCGGTTATGCGGCGGCGATGCTGTTCGGGATTGGCTTTGGCCTGATCGGCGCGATCCTGTTTTTCTTCCGAGAAGTGCTGAAGTCAGCCATCATCATCCTGCAATCGATCCCGTCGATTGCCTGGGTACCGCTGTTCCTGATATTGATGGGTTTCGGTAATTTGCCGATCATGGTGGTGGTGGCGCTGGCGGCTTTTTTTCCAGCCGCATTAAGTGTCATGAACGCCACCGAAAGCGTGCAGCAAGTGCACGTCTCGGCGGCGCGGGTGATGGGCGCCGCGCGTTGGGATATGTTGAAGCGAGTGTATCTGCCAGCCGTCATGCCGGAACTGATTACCGGCGCCCAACTAGCGTTTGGCAATGCCTGGCGGGCCCTGATTTCGGCGGAAATGCTGATTGGTTTCGGTAAGGGATTGGGACGGACATTGGCTTACGCTGGGGAGACCGCCGACATGGTCGGTGTGATGACCAACATCCTCGCCATTGCGATTCTGGCGGCGCTGATCGATCAGCTGATTCTGGAAAACCTGAAGCATAGGGTGTTGCGCTATCAGTACGTCTGATGGTCCTGGCGTCTGACTCATGACGATGAAGCTTGCCTTATTCCTCCTCCGATCTGCGCTATTGCTGTTTGCGTGCACGCTGCAGATCAATGCGATAGCGGCCGGTTTGCAACAGATCAAGCAACGCGGCCAATTGGTGGTCGGCGTCAGCTATATCATTCCCACACATGTTGCTGGCGCAAAATATCGCACTGCCGAAGGTTTCGCCAACCCGGTTGCCGAGGATCTGGCGCAAGGCTTGGGCGTCAAGCTGCTTACGGTAAAAGTGACGCCACAGAATCGGCAGCAATTGCTGGCGCAAGGCAAGGTTGATCTGTTGCTGCTGAATCTGACACAGGCCGATGCCGGGACATTCGGTTCTCATGCAAGACTGCTGCCGACCAGGTATCTGGCGCACCCCAAGCTGATCATGCGTAGCGATACTGATATCAAACGTTTGCCGCAATTGCGCGGCCGTAGCATTTGCGTGGCGCAAGGTGGAGCTTATGTCGGCGCCGTGGCCGCCAGCTATGGCGCTGTTGAAAAAGTTTATAAAGCCCCGGCCGACGTATTGCTGGCGCTCAGGACAGGCGCTTGCGACGCCGCCGTGCAGGACGATGCGGTCTTGAACGGCATGCTTGATTTACCTGAATGGAAGAAGTTTTCAGCCAGTTTGCCGCTGAATCGGCCTGCGGCCACGCTGAGCTTTGTGATAAGGCCGGCAGACATCGAACTGGGCGCCTATCTGCAACAGCTGAGCAAGACATGGGACCGTAGCGCTTACTGGGCCGGCAATCGGAAAAAATGGATCGCCAATGTCGCTTTTGAGGTCTACCTGGACCAGAACGTGCCCGATTGCCACTGACGGCAGTTGGCGGTCCGGTTGGTAGCGCACCTTTGCGACGCCCAACTAATTAATTTCCCTCTGCGCTGGATAGTAACTAAAATGCAAGTAGGAACACGCCATTTTGCCAACGAATCTACGGGGAAGCCGCCGCATAAGAGAATTTAATGTGGCGGTGTCCCTGCTAGGATTCGATCTGCAAGAGACGTCCCGGTACGCACGCCCGACGATGGGTGCCGATATTAAAAAAACACTACTATTAAAGACAGACGAAAGGAAAAGCCATGTACGCACGGACCAAACTTATGATGGTTATGTTGGCTGCATTCCCAGCGCTCGCAATGGCGCAGGAGACACAAGTTGTAAAGATCGGTTTTAGCAGCCCGCTGACAGGCGCCCAGGCATCCGCAGGTAAAGACAACCAAGGCGGCTTGACGATGGCAATTGACGCGTTAAATGCCAAGGGTATGGTGATTGGCGGCAAAAAGATCAAGTTTGAAGCCGTGATGGAAGATGACCAGGCCGATCCTAAATCAGGCGTCACCGTGGCGCAAAAGCTGGTCGACATGGGCGTCAAGGCGATTGTCGGTCCATACAACTCCGGCGTCACGATCCCTGCTTCGCGCATCTACAACGATGCCGGCATCGTGATGGGCACCGTAGCGTCCAATCCAAAAGTAACTACGCAAGGCTTTCCCTATGTGTTCCGGGTAGCTGCCAGCGATAGCCAACTGGGCGGCAAGATGGCGCTGTACGCAGCCAAGGAATTGAAGGTCAAGAAGGTTGCGATTATCGATGACCGCACCGCCTACGGCCAAGGCCTGGCAGAGGAATTCGCCAAGGTTGCAAAAGCCAACGGCATGCAAGTTGTCGGTACCGAGTTTACCAATGACAAGGCAACCGACTTCAACGGCATCCTGACCAACATCAAGTCAAAAAAACCTGATGCGATTTTCTACGGCGGCTATTCACCACAGGGCGGCCCGATGACACGCCAGATGAAACAGCTTGGCTTGGATACCTTGCTGCTGGGCGGCGACGGCATTTGCGCACCGGAGATGGGTCGTCTCGGCGGCGATGCGGTTACCGATAAGGTGTATTGCACGCAAGGCGGCGCCATGCTGGACAAGCTGGCGTCCGGCAAAGCTTTCGCGGCGGATTATCAAAAGCGTTTCAATCGTCCTGCCGAAACCTATGCGGCATCGTTCTACGACGGCATGATGCTGATCGCCCAAGCGATGAAAGAGGCCAACTCGGTAGAGCCAAAAACATACATGCCAGCGCTGGAAAAAATCCATTACAAAGGCGTTGCCGGTTCTTATGAGTTTGACGCCAAGCACGATCTGAAGCAATCGCCGGTAACGGTGTTCCGCTTCAAGGGCGGTGCGCCGGAAGCAGTGACGAGCTACTAAGACTAAGAACAAGACTTAGTAGCAGGCTTAGAAGCAGCGTTATCGGCCGGCAAGGCCGATAACGCGTCATAGAAGTAAATCAGGCGGGAGGCGCTGTGCGCTTGCCGCCGGCCATCAAAATGCAGGTTGATAATACTCCTGGCTCCCTCATACAAAATCCCCATGCTAAGTTACACACGCACAATACATACCGTAGATGCACATACCGGCGGCGAGCCGCTGCGTATCGTGATTTCCGGTTTGCCGCCGGTGCCGGGCAAGACCATTCTTGAGCGCCGCAGCTGGCTCAAAGAGCAGCGCGACGACCTGCGTCAGTTCCTGATGAACGAACCGCGCGGCCATGCCGACATGTATGGTGCATATCTGCTGCCGCCGGTCACCCCGGCAGCCGATTTCGGCGTGATCTTCATTCACAACGAAGGTTATAGCGATATGTGCGGCCACGGTATCATCGCGCTCGGCAAAGTGCTGGTGGAGCTCAATCATGTAGAGCGCACCATGCCGTTGACGCGCATCGGTTTCGACACGCCTGCCGGCTTCATCGAAGCCCAGGTCGAATGGGATGGCAAGCGCGCCGGCGCCGTTACTTTCCGCAATGTGCCAGCCTTTATCTATCAGCGCGATGTCGAAGTCGAGACGCCGGGTTTCGGCAAGGTGACTGGCGACATCGTTTTCGGCGGCGCTTTTTATTACTACATGAATGCCGACCAGGCCGGGCTCAAGATCAAGCCGGAGCAGGTGCGCAGCCTGATACAGCTGGGCGCGGAAACCAAGCAGGCGGTCAAAGACAAAGTGAAAATCCAGCATCCGCTCGAGCCTGGCCTGGATACCTTGTACGGCACCATCATCGACGGCGCGCCGAATGACGCCAACGCAGATCAAGCCAACGTCTGCATCTTTGCCGACCGTGAAGTAGACCGTTCGCCGACCGGCACCGGCACCTCGGGCCGCGCCGCGCAATTATTCCTGCGCCAGAAGCTGGCCCTGAATCAGGTACTGGTGAATGAAAGCATTGTCGGCAGTTGTTTCCGGGTACGGGTGACCGGGACCACCAAGGTCGGCGAGTTCGACGCGGTTCACACCGAAGTGACCGGCAACGCCCACATCATGGGTTTCAATCAGTGGGTGCTGGAAGACAGCGACCCGTTCCCGCAAGGTTTTTTCTTGCGCTGATCCATTTCCAGTTACGAAAACGACATGCAAATTCTCGACGCCGAAAGCACCGCAGCCGCCTTGCCGTATACCGCACTGGTGCCGGCACTGGTAAAGGTCGCACAGCAACTGCGCGAAGGCAAGATCAACGCGCCCGAGCGCATGGCGGTCGAAATAGACAAGGCCAGCGTGCTGCTGTGCATGCCCGCCGTGGCTGCCGATATCGGCATGACCAAGCTGATCACCGTGCATGCCAATAACGCGCAATATCAATTGCCGGCGATCCAGGGCGAAGTGGTGGTGTTCGACGCGGCCAGCGGCCGCCGCCTGGCGCTGTTGCATGGTCCGACCGTTACTGCAAGGCGGACTGCTGCGGTAACTCTGCTTGGTATCGAAGCGCTGCTGCCAGTCAAGCCAAAATCTGCGCTATTGATCGGCACCGGAGTCCAGGCCATCGCCCATGCCGATGGTTTGGTCGAATATTTCGGCGTCAATGAATTTTGGGTAGCCGCCCGCGATCTGCAAAAGACGCAGGCGTTTTGCGAGGCCTTGCAACTGCGTCATCCGCAGATTGTGATCAAGCCTCTGGCCGCTGCAGCGCTGGCCGCCGATTTGCCGCACACCGATGTGCTGATTGCCTTGACCACCTCGCGCAGCGCTGTGATTCCGGCCAATATCGCGGCAACTACGCTGGCAATCGGCGTCGGTGCTTTCAAACCGGATATGGTGGAATTTCCGGCTGAGTTGTTGCACAGCCGCACTGTGGTGGTCGACTGCCTGGCGGGCGCCAAACATGAAGCCGGCGATTTGCTGCAAGCGCAGATCGACTGGAGCAAAGTGCGTGAATTGCCTGATGTGCTGGCGCACGGTTTTGTCCAGCAGGCGCTATTGCCGGTCTATAAAACCGTCGGCCAGGCTGCCTGGGACCTGGCGGCGGCGCGCGTCGCGATTGCATCGCTTGGACTTGCATGACGGAGGCAATGTGATTCGCAAAGCAGTAGAAGCCGATTGCATGAGCCTTACCGCGCTGTCGATCCAGGTCTGGCTGCATACCTATGCCACGGAAGGCGTCAGTGATGACCTGGCGCGCGAGGCGCTGTCGACTTTTACGCCAGCCTATTTCCAAAGCCTCATCGCCGATTCCGATTACCGGCTGTTGGTTGACGTGGATGGCGACAATCTGCTCGGCTACATCCTGCTCGATCTGGATTCGCGCTGTGCGGAAGAAAACTATGGCGGGGTTGAGGTCGATACGCTGTACGTACAGGAACATTTTCATGGCCGCGGCATCGGCCGCGCATTGCTGGATCACGCGATCGAAACAGTCGGCGCCAGGCTCTGGCTCACGGCCTGGGCCGGCAATGTACGGGCGCTGGCCTTCTATAACAGCTATGGTTTCGTCGACGTTGGTATCACCTGGCATGAATTTGAAGAACAGAAGTACGAGAACCGGATACTTGCCTTGCAAAGAAGATGAATCCGGCGCTACGCTAGCTACACCGGATTCACGCCCACAAATTAAAAGACTGCCTCAAGCCCCTAGCCAAGGCAAACCAGCCTTGCACCAACCGTTGACGTTCTTGCGATGGCCATTGTTGTCCTTGTCGCCTTCGAAGCCTTCCAGAATGTTGAAACAATTGCCGTAACCGTTTTCGGTGGCCAACCTGGCTGCGTGTTGCGAGCGCACGCCGGAACGGCACAGAAACAGCAATGGTGTTCCTTTTTCTGCAATCTGCGCCAGTTGCGCCAGGAAATCGGGATTCGGCACGCCGCCTGGATATTGCGACCATTGCACAGCAGCATGCTGCGCTTCGCGAATCGCCACCCGGCCGACCCAATCGCGTTCGGCGTTGGTGCGGACATCTACCAGAATCGTGGCGGCATCCGCCTCCAATAAAGAAAATGCCTCGCTCGGGGTAACGGCGCCAGCGTAGGGCAGGTGATCATTTTGACCACGTTGTCTGGCAGTGGTCAGGATTTCGCTATTGGTGGTCATGGTGTTTCTCCTAGAAAGTCGTGGTTTTCCGATGTGGCTATTTACTTAATATTTTTGCGAACCAATATGGTGCGAGTTTTTATCTTTCTGAAACGAATGCACGAAAATGGTGCCTGTATTTTTCATTGCACCGATATGGTGATTTCGGTTTGCCGTAATGGTAAGTCTAACAATGTAAAAAGGTAACGCAGCCTTCAAGGCAAGCTAATTACAAGGCCGAATAAGCATATTTTGAAGAAAGGACGGTGGCATGGATTCTGCTATCATCCTGCACTGAGTTCTGGTCGTACTGAATTGCTGTTCGGTCATAGTTTGCTCACTACCTGTCCATGATGTTACTGCGACGCCGAATTCTGCGTGCAACAGATCCTGAGCAGGTCGCACAATTTAAAAATTGCAGTACCTTTCATATTTAGGAGATTCACATGGCAATGACGGCCGCAGAAGTCTTGAAAATGGCAAAAGACAACGAAGTCAAATTCGTTGATTTTCGCTTCGCTGACACCAAAGGCAAGGAACAGCACGTAACTGTCCCTGTCTCTCATTTCGATATCGATAAATTTGAGTCGGGTCATGCATTTGACGGTTCTTCTATTGCTGGTTGGAAGGGTATTGAAGCTTCCGACATGTTGTTGATGCCGGATCCAAACACCGCGAACATCGATCCGTTCATGGAAGAAACTACATTGTTCATGCAATGCGACGTGATCGAGCCATCCGATGGCAAGGGTTACGACCGTGATCCACGCTCCATCGCCAAGCGCGCAGAAGCCTATCTGAAATCTTCCGGCCTGGGCGATACCGCCTATTTCGGTCCGGAACCAGAATTCTTTATTTTCGACGACGTCCGTTGGGGCGCCGACATGTCGGGCTGCTTCGTCAAGATCGGTTCCGAAGAAGCATCCTGGAGCACCGGCGCCAAGCTCGAAGGCGGCAACACCGGCCATCGTCCAACCGTCAAGGGCGGCTATTTCCCAGTGCCACCGGTCGACAGCTTCCAAGACATGCGTTCGGAAATGTGCCTGATCCTGGAATCGCTCGGCATCCCGGTTGAAGTGCATCACCACGAAGTGGCCGGCGCCGGTCAAAATGAAATCGGCACCAAGTTCTCGACTCTGGTTGAGCGCGCCGACTGGACCCAGAACCTGAAATACGTGGTCTGGAACGTTGCCCACACCTACGGCAAGACAGCCACTTTCATGCCTAAGCCTATCGTTGGCGACAACGGTTCCGGCATGCACGTGCATCAATCAGTATGGAAAGACGGCAAGAACCTGTTCGCTGGCGACGGCTATGCCGGCCTGTCCGAATTCGCGCTGTTCTACATCGGCGGCATCATCAAGCATGCTAAAGCACTGAACGCGATCACCAACCCAGGCACCAACTCCTACAAGCGTCTGGTTCCTGGCTACGAAGCACCGGTCAAGCTGGCGTATTCGGCACGCAACCGCTCGGCTTCGATCCGCATTCCACACGTAGCTAATCCAAAGGGCCGTCGTATCGAAACCCGTTTCCCGGATCCACTGGCTAACCCATACCTGTGCTTCGCAGCGTTGCTGATGGCAGGCCTGGACGGCGTGCAAAACAAGATCCATCCGGGCGAAGCAGCATCGAAAGATCTGTACCATCTGCCGCCGGAAGAAGACAAACTGATTCCTACCGTTTGCGCTTCGCTGGAAGAAGCACTGGAAGCGCTCGACAAGGATCGCGAGTTCCTGACCCGTGGCGGCGTATTCAGCGACAGCATGATCGATGCCTATCTGGATCTGAAAATGCAAGAAGTTCAACGCTACCGCATGACGACTCACCCGATCGAATTCGATATGTACTATTCGGTATAAGTCGGTTCGAAAGTTTGAGTGATCGGTCTTGCACTGCGCAAGACCGGACTTCAAGATAAAGGACAGGGATCTCCCTGTCCTTTTGTCTTTTTGGCATACTTGTTTTCGCCATCTGTGCGTTGCAAACTATATTGCGCGGGATGGTTTGTCATTGCTTGTTTCTTGACATAAACTAGCGGCTCGATTGAATTGTCATTGCGAAGAAAATCTATGAAGCGTCTTTTACCGGGATTTCTGTTATTCGCGGCAGTCGGTATGGTTGCCGGCACTGCTTACGCCCAAAGCGAGGTTTTTCTGTGTGTAGACCAGAACGGCGTCAAGGAATACAAGAACACTGGCGATACCAAGGGCTGCAAACGCGTCAGTCTGCCGCCGCTGACCGTCACCTCAGGCAGCAAGCCGAGTGGTGGTGGCGCGGCTAGCGCCAGCAAACCGGCAGGCCCGACCCCGCCGGATTTCCCAAAAGTGGATAACGGTACGCAAAAAGCGCGCGACAACGATCGCCGCCAGATCTTGCAGGATGAATTGAAGAACGAGCAGCAGCGCCTGGCCGATCTCAAGAAAGACTACAACGACGGTACGCCCGAGCGGCAAGGCAACGAACGTAATTACGCCAAGTACCAGGAGCGGGTAGCGTCCATGAAAGATGATATTTCTCGCAGCGAAAAAAATATCGATGCACTCAACCGGGAACTCTCGAATCTCAAGTAATCCCGGGCATGGTATCAACTTTGCTTAATGTATAAGGCCGCGACTGCGGCCTTTATTTTTGCCCATCAGGTTTAAGATAGAGTCAGGCCGGACGCACCATAATGTGGCGTTCCTGCATATTGCCCACCGACATCGCTTACAAAGCTTGTTATGCTCGGAAAATGCACCATTTCAATCACGCACAGACTTCTCCTGACGCCGGCGCAGCCACATCATGCGTCGCGCTGCTCAATGCCAGCGCTGACCGGCAGCCGTGGCCGTCAGGATCGGATTTTTTAATGAGGATGTCCGGATGCCAATAAAAACTACCGAACGAAACGCACTCGCCAGCCTCGATCTGCTGGCGTCCGCGGTACTGGTGCTGGATCAGCACGGACGCCTGGTGTTTGCCAACGCCGCTGCCGAAAATCTGCTGGAGAGTTCCTGTCGCTTGCTGTTGCAGCAAACCCTGTCGGACCTGTTCCTCAATCCGGAGCAACTGATGGCGATTTTTCAGCAAGCGCTGCAACATCAGTTCGACGATTCGCGCCAGGACCTGATCCTGGAGCGCATGGGGCGCGAACCATTGTGGGTCGACACCATCGTCACCGCGCTCGACAATCCTGAGATGCCGGTACTGATCGAGTTGCGCGAAAACGTGCAGCAACTCAAGCTGGAGCGCGAGGAACGCCTGCTCGACCAGAGCCAGGTCAACAAAGAGCTGATCCGCAACCTGGCGCACGAAATCAAGAATCCCCTGGGCGGCATCCGCGGCGCTGCTCAACTGCTGGAGCTCGAACTGCCGGAGCGCCACGTCAAGGAATTGCGCGAATACACGCAAGTCATCATCAAAGAAGCCGATCGCCTGCAGACTCTGGTGGATCGCCTGCTGGCGCCGCACCGGCTGGCGCAGATCGTCGGCGACGTCAATATCCATGAGGTGTGCGAGCGGGTGCGCAGCCTGATCGTAGCCGAATTCCCGAGCGGCTTGAGCATCAAGCGCGATTACGATTTGTCGATCCCGCAGTTTCGCGGCGACAAGGAGCAACTGATCCAGGCAATTCTGAATATTGCCCACAATGCGGCACAAGCGTTGCAAGAGCGCATCAAAGCGGGCGACGCCGAGCTGATTTTCCAGAGCCGGATAGTGCGGCAAGTGACGCTGGCCAAGGTGCGTTACCGGCTGGCACTAGACTTGCATATCATCGACAATGGACCTGGCATTCCGGTCGAGATTCAAGAACGCATTTTCTATCCGCTGGTATCGGGACGCGATGGCGGCAGCGGTTTGGGCCTGACGCTGGCGCAAACTTTTGTGCAACAACACATGGGCGTCATCGAGTGCGAAAGTCGGCCGGGATACACAGATTTCAGAATTCTGATACCACTACCTTGAAACCTGTGGCGTCATTATGATGACAACAGCTTAACTGACTGCGTGCAGCAGAAAATACATGAAACCAATCTGGATTGTTGACGACGACGAATCGATTCGATGGGTGCTTGAAAAAGCGCTGGCCCGCGAAAACCTGAGCACCAAGAGCTTCTCCAATGCACGCGATGCAATCGAAGCGCTGCAATCGAGCACGCCGCAGGTGCTGGTCTCCGATATCCGTATGCCCGGCGCATCAGGGCTGGAGTTGCTGCAAACCGTCAAAGCCAAGTTTCCCGGCGTGCCGGTGATCATCATCACCGCATTTTCCGATCTTGATTCTGCCGTTGCGGCGTTTCAAGGCGGCGCTTTCGAATACCTGGCCAAGCCGTTCGATGTCGACAAGGCTGTCGAACTGATACGGCGCGCGCTGGAAGAAAGCTTGCGCGAAGCGAATGTCGAGCAAGCCTCTGCCGAGACCCCGGAAATCCTCGGACAAGCGCCGGCCATGCAAGATGTGTTTCGCGCCATCGGCCGCTTGTCGCAATCGAACGTGACGGTGCTCATTACCGGCGAATCGGGGACCGGTAAGGAACTGGTCGCGCGTGCCTTGCACAAGCACAGCCCGCGCGCATCGCAACCGTTCATCGCTCTCAATACCGCAGCGATTCCGAAAGATTTGCTGGAATCGGAATTGTTCGGGCATGAGCGCGGCGCGTTCACCGGCGCCCAGGCATCACGCCGCGGCCGCTTTGAACAAGCCGAAGGCGGCACTTTGTTCCTGGATGAAATCGGCGACATGCCGTTTGATCTGCAGACGCGTCTGTTGCGCGTGTTATCTGACGGCCATTTCTATCGGGTTGGCGGCCACCAGTCCTTGAAAGCCAACGTCCGCGTGATCGCCGCCACCCACCAGAATCTTGAAACGCGGGTACGAGAAGGCCTGTTCCGGGAAGACTTGTATCACCGTCTGAATGTGATCAGGCTGCGCTTGCCGAGCTTGCGCGAGCGGCGCGAAGACATCCCTATCCTGACTCGCTACTTCCTTAGCCAAAGCGCCAAGCAGCTAGGGGTTGAAAGCAAACGCGTCTCTGACAACGCCATGCGTTTCATGAGCGGCCTGGAATTGCCGGGCAATGTCCGTCAGCTGGAAAACCTGTGCAACTGGATTACTGTGATGGCGCCAGGGCAGACCGTCGAGATCAAGGATCTGCCGCAGGATCTGGTCGAGGGCCGGGACCAAAGCATGCAGCTGGAAAGCCCGGCCAACCGGCCGGTAGCGTTTGATCCGCATCTTTCAGCACCGGTTGCCGCCGCCGCGCAATATCCTGAAACATCGCAGCCGGCAGCAGTTCAAGCCGCCAGCAGCGGCGACAAGCAAAGCTGGATTGCTTTGCTGGAGGCTGAAGCGGCGCAGATGCTCAGTAATGGCGATGCGGATGTGATGGATGTGCTGGGGCGGCAATTTGAATCGGCCTTGATCAAGATGGCGTTGCGTCATACGCATGGCCGCAAGAACGATGCGGCGGTACGTCTCGGCATCGGCCGCAATACCATCACGCGCAAGATTCAGGAATTAGGCATAGCCGGCGCCAAGGACGATTGATTGCGGAGTGAGGTTGGCCGATTCGTTGCTGAATTCGTAGCCAAATTCATCGCTCCTGCAGCTCTCTCAATTTACGCCATAAAGTAGTGCGGCTGATTCCCAGGTATTGGGCCGCTGCCGCACGATTTCCATCAAATCTTGCCAATGCTTGCACCGCCGATTCAGTGAGCGGCGGCGCTGCTGCCGGTGTCGCCACGTCGGCGTCGGCCCCGGCGCTCGCTAGCTCCGGCGCTACCGTCAACAGGAAAGCCGGCGTCAGCGAGCGCAATGGTTCTGCCGCCAGGAACAAGGCAACCCGCTCCATCAGATTGCGCAGTTCGCGCACATTGCCGGGCCATGCATAACTTTCCAGCAAGGCCGCGCAAGCCACTACCTCGGCGTGCAGATTGGCGTGCGGCCGCACTTCCAGCGACGCCAGCGCATGCTTCAAACACCATTCCGCCAGCGCTACCAGATCCTCCGGTCGCGCGCGTAGCGGCGGCAGATTCAGGCGCAAGACACTGATGCGATAAAACAGGTCGGCGCGAAAACTGCCGTCGCGCACCCGTTGTTCGAGGTCGCAATGGGTGGCGCTGATGATGCGGACATCGACGGCGATCGGGCGGGTCGAGCCTACCCTGACCACTTCACGTTCTTCCAGCACACGCAACAAACGGGTTTGCAGCGCCAGCGGCATTTCGCCGATTTCATCGAGGAACAGCGTGCCGCGGTGGGCGGCCTCAAACAAGCCGGCACGGCCGCCGCGGCGCGATCCAGTGAAAGCGCCTTCTTCGTAACCGAACAGCTCGGACTCCAGCAGCGATTCAGCAATCGCGCCGCAGTTCACTGCAACAAAAGGACGGTTGCTTTTGCCGCCGGCGGTGCCTTGCGCTACCGGATGTTCGCGGTGGATCGCTTGTGCCGCCAGTTCTTTGCCGCTGCCGGTTTCGCCATGAATCAAGACGGTCGCCGGCGAACGCGCAAACAGCGTCACCGATCTGCGTATCGCTTCCATCGCGTCCGAACTGCCACGCAAATCATTGATGCCGTGTTTGGCCCGTAATGTGTCGATGACCGGATAACCACGGCCGCGCGTCGATTCCAGCTGGAGCTGAGTCAAGCGCGCCAGTTCAAGCGCATCGTTGAATGCTTGCCGGATCGAGGCGGCGGAATACACAAAGATACCGGCCAGCCCGGCTTCCTCGGCCAGGTCGGTGATCAGGCCGGCGCCTACGATGGCCTTGATGCCGCTCGCTTTCAAGTCGTTGATCTGGGCCCGGGCGTCTTCTTCGGTAGCGTAGCTGCGTTGCTCGATGTTGAGGTCGAACGACGCTTGAAACTCTGCCAGCGCCGGCATCGACGCCTGATAGGTGATGACGCCGACATGCGGCGTGATCTTGCGCGCCCGCGCCAGCGCCTGCATCACATCGAAGCCGCTGGCTTTGGCGATGATGACCGGCACCGACAAGCGGCTTTTCAGATATGCGCCGTTGGAACCGGCGGCGATCACGGCGTCGCAGCGTTCGGTCGCCAGCCGTTCGCGGATGTGCTGGACGGCGTCTTCGAAACCTAATTGGATAGGTGCGATATTGGCTTGATGATCAAATTCCAGCGTGATGTCGCGGAACAGATCGAACAAACGCGATACCGAGACGGTCCAGATGACCGGCAGGTCGTTATTGTCGCGGCCGTTGGACGGAGAGGGCGGGAGGGAGGGCAAGGGGCGGGCCATATGTTATCGATGTTTCATTGATGTTTCATGATTGTTTCAAATAAGGTATTTGAAACGCAGTATGGAACATCGAGGACCACAATGCAACCATCGCGCAATCATCCCGATGGTGTTGCGGCGCAAGCGCAAGTGCCTGATTTCAAATAAATAGTTGCCATGATCGAGTGAAAGACAGGGGAATTCCGGGTGGCTGCGGCAGCGATGGCATGACGCTTGCAATATTGCTGTATTGGTTTTTCCATGAAACCGCTAAACCGTTGAATTCAAGACAAGGTGACGATATGACGCAATATTCCGCAGGCGCCGCATTCAGACAAGCCGTTCGCGAAGAATCGCCGTTGCAGGTGGTAGGTGCGATCAACGCCAATCATGCCTTGCTGGCCAAGCGCGCCGGTTTCAAGGCGATTTATTTATCCGGCGGCGGCGTTGCGGCCGGCTCGCTGGGTTTGCCGGATCTGGGCATTTCCAATCTGGACGACGTCCTGACCGATGTCCGGCGCATCACCGATGTCTGCGATCTGCCCCTGCTGGTGGATGTCGACACCGGCTTCGGTTCCTCCGCGTTCAATGTCGCCCGCACCGTCAAAGCCATGATCAAGTTCGGCGCTGCCGCCATGCATATCGAAGACCAGGTGGGCGCCAAACGTTGCGGCCATCGTCCCAACAAGGAAATCGTCAGCAAGCAGGAAATGGTGGATCGGATCAAGGCTGCGGTCGATGCCCGCACCGACGACAATTTCGTCATCATGGCGCGCACCGATGCGCTGGCGGTGGAAGGCCTGGAGGCGGCGATGGAACGTGCGGTAGCTTGCGTGGAAGCCGGCGCCGACATGATTTTCCCGGAAGCGATCACCCAGCTCGATATGTATAAAACATTCGCGGCGGCGGTCAAGGTGCCGGTGCTGGCGAATATCACCGAATTCGGCGCGACGCCGCTGTTTACGGTGGATGAGCTGAAATCGGCCGATGTCGGTTTGGTGTTGTATCCGTTGTCGGCTTTCCGCGCCATGAACAAGGCTGCCGAAAACGTCTACACCGCACTGCGCCGCGACGGCACCCAGAAGAACGTGATCGACACCATGCAAACCCGCGCCGAACTGTATGAACGCATCAACTATCACGAGTTCGAGCAAAAGCTGGATGCCTTGTTTGCGCAGCAAAAGGCGAAGTAAGCGATAAATAAGCGATGCATAAGTGAGATTCAGTATTTGAATCCTGATCAAATAAATCGAATAGGAGATATACATGAGTGAACAACAGCCAGTAGTAGCCGCCTTCAAGCCGAAAAAATCGGTGGCCCTGTCCGGCGTCACCGCCGGCAACACCGCACTGTGCACCGTCGGCAAGACCGGCAATGATCTGCACTATCGCGGCTACGACATCCTGGATATCGCCGACAGTTGCGAGTTTGAAGAAATCGCCCATTTGCTGGTACACGGCAAACTGCCGACCAGCGCTGAACTGAAAGCCTACAAGACCAAGCTCAAGGCACTGCGCGGCTTGCCCGCCAACGTCAAGGCCGCGCTCGAATGGTTGCCGGCCGCATCGCATCCAATGGATGTGATGCGCACCGGGGTCTCGGCGCTGGGTTGCATCCTGCCGGAAAAAGACGATCACAATACGCCCGGCGCGCGCGACATCGCCGACCGCTTGATGGCTTCGCTCGGTTCGGTGCTGCTGTACTGGTATCACTATAGCCACAACGGCAAGCGCATCGAAGTGGAAACCGACGACGAATCGATAGGCGGCCATTTCCTGCATTTGCTGCACGGTGAAAAACCTTGCGCGTTGTGGGAAAAAGCGATGCATACCTCGCTGATTCTCTATGCCGAACATGAATTCAATGCATCGACTTTCACCGGCCGTGTAATTGCCGGCACCGGCTCCGATATGTACTCGGCGGTCACCGGCGCTATCGGCGCTTTGCGCGGCCCGAAGCACGGCGGCGCCAATGAAGTCGCCTTCGAAATCCAGAAGCGTTATGACAATCCGGATGAAGCTGAAGCCGATATCAAGAAGCGCGTCGAAAACAAGGAAGTGGTGATCGGCTTCGGCCACCCGGTGTACACCATCTCCGATCCGCGCAACAAGGTGATCAAGGAAGTCGCGCGTAACTTATCCAAGGATGCCGGCTCCCTGAAGATGTTCGATATTGCCGAACGGCTGGAAACGGTGATGTGGGACATCAAGAAAATGTTTCCTAACCTGGATTGGTTCTCCGCCGTCTCATATCACATGATGGGCGTACCGACCGCCATGTTTACACCGCTGTTCGTGATTGCCCGCACCTCCGGCTGGGCCGCGCACATTATCGAACAACGGATAGACAACAAGATTATTCGTCCATCGGCGAATTATGTCGGCCCAGAAGATTTAAAATTTGTCCCGATTGGCAAACGCAAATAGCGCCTGTATGCAACACGCCGCAACACGCAATACCGGCGCTTGAGCGAGCCAATAGATTGTCCCATTGTTACCGGAGTTGTTTTTTTAGCCAGCAATGGGACTCATCCACCGCTTATTTAACGCCTTAGGGCCGGGACAACATGATTGCTAATGCATTGAACTGCGCAACGAATTGCGCATCGAATTTCTACCGTACTGCTGCTGCTTTGACACTGACCGCCTTGCTGGCAGCTTGCGGCTCCAGCGTGCCGCTGGAAGAGAGCAAGCCGCAAGCCAGTTCGCCGAATCTCTTGAATCTGGCGCCGGCACCAGCGGCGACTCTGCTCACCGGCAATTTTCATTGCGAATTGAGCAACCGGGTTGATCTCGCCAGCGCCGGCAACGGCGAGGTCAAATTGACCTGGAAAGGCCGTAGCTATCCGATGACAACGGTCAGCACCACCACCGGCGCGGTGCGCCTGGAAGATAAAGCTAGCGGCCTGGTGTGGATTCAGATTCCAGCCAAGTCGATGCTGCTAAATTCCAAGCTGGGGCAACAGCTGGCGAACGAATGCAAGCTGGGCTGATTCCTTGAATGTGAGGCGTGCGGTAAGTCGATGACAGTGTTGCCGAATAACGCGGAGCTTGCACTTTGAGCTCCGCTTAGCAGATGCAATTTTTAGATGTTTTTTTGCTTCAATCTTTAATTTCAATAATTTTAATAATTACGCTTCAATCTATATCTATCAAGGAAAACAATGTCCGCTCACATCTCCAACGTCCGCCCAAAATACGACAAAGTGCTGGTCGATATCGTCGACTACGTGACCAAATACAAGATCACCTCCAAGCTTGCCTACGACACCGCGCGCAACTGTCTGATCGATACCTTGGGCTGCGGCCTGGAAGCGTTGGAGTATCCGGCCTGTAAAAAACTGATGGGACCGATTGTGCCGGGCACCGTGGTGCCAAACGGCGCTAAAGTGCCAGGCACGCAATTCCAGCTCGATCCGATCCAGGCTGCGTTCAACATCGGCGCCATGATCCGCTGGCTGGATTTCAACGACACCTGGCTGGCCGCCGAATGGGGTCATCCGTCCGACAATCTGGGCGGCATCCTGGCCACCGCCGACTGGCTTTCACGCAACGCCATCGCCGCCGGCAAAAAGCCGTTGAAGATGAAAGACGTACTGACCGCGATGATCAAGGCGCACGAAATCCAAGGCTGCATCGCGCTCGAAAATTCCTTTAACAAGGTGGGCCTGGACCACGTGGTGCTGGTCAAGGTGGCGTCGACCGCGGTGGTAGCAGAAATGATGGGCCTGACCCGCGAAGAAATTCTGAATGCGGTATCGCTGGCATGGGTCGACGGCCAGTCCTTGCGTACCTATCGTCATGCACCGAACACCGGTTCGCGCAAATCCTGGGCTGCCGGCGACGCTACTTCGCGCGCGGTGCGCCTGGCCTTGATCGCCAAGAGCGGCGAAATGGGTTACCCATCGGTGCTGACCGCCAAGACCTGGGGTTTTTACGATGTGCTGTTCAAAGGCCAGCCGTTCAAGTTCCAGCGCAAGTACGAATCGTATGTGATGGAAAACGTGCTGTTCAAGATTTCCTTCCCGGCCGAATTCCATTCGCAAACCGCAGTCGAAGCCGCCATGACCTTGCACGCAGAATTGGCCAAGGCCGGCAAGTCGGTGGATGACATCAAGAAGATCACGATCCGCACCCACGAAGCCTGCATCCGCATCATCGACAAGAAGGGGCCGCTGAACAATCCGGCCGACCGCGATCACTGCATCCAGTACATGGTTGCCGTGCCGCTGATTTTCGGCCGCCTGACCGCTGGCGATTATGAAGACAAGGTGGCTTCCGACAAGCGTATCGATGTCCTGCGCGACAAGATCGTTTGCGTCGAAGACAAGGCGTTCACCAAGGATTACCACGATCCGAAGAAGCGCTCGATTGCGAATGCCATGACAGTTGAATTCAAGGACGGCAAGAAGCTCAAGGAAATCGTGGTCGAATATCCGATCGGCCACGCGCGCCGCCGCAAAGACGGCATCCCGTTGCTGGAAGCCAAGTTCAAGATCAACCTGGCGCGCCAGTTATCGGTCAAGCAGCAGCAGAAAATCCTGGATGTCTCGCTGGATCAGAAAAAGCTGGAAGAGATGGCAGTCAACGAGTATGTTGATTTGTATGTGATCTGATAAAAATTGCGCCCCGCCTTGACGGGGCGCAATTGCGATAGGTGCCGGAAACATGCCACAGAAGCATGTGTACCTTTGCGCCCTGTGGTTCTTTATAAGAAGCAAGGAGACAGCATGAGTTTCGCCACGTTTTACCAACGCTCGATCAGCGATCCGTCGACCTTCTGGACCGAGCAAGCCAGGCGGATCGACTGGCATCACCCGTTTTCTCAAGTACTTGACGACAGCCGGCCGCCGTTTGCCAGATGGTTTGTCGACGGCACTACCAACCTGTGTCACAACGCGGTGGACCGCTGGGTCGCAACGCGCGGCGAGCAGCCGGCCCTGATCGCGATTTCGACCGAAACCAATACCGAAAAAACCTATTCCTTCCGCGAGCTGCAGGCCGAAGTCAATCGCACTGCCGCCATCATGCAGTCGCTAGGCGTGGGGCGTGGCGACCGGGTCTTGATCTACATGCCGATGATCGCCGAGGCGACCTTTGCCATGCTGGCGTGCGCCCGCATCGGCGCCATCCATTCGGTGGTGTTCGGCGGCTTTGCATCAAACAGCCTGGCGAGCCGGATCGACGATGCGACACCCAAGCTGATCGTCTCCGCCGACGCCGGTTCACGCGGCGGTAAGATACTGCCCTACAAGGGTTTGCTGGATGAGGCGATCAAGCTGGCGCAGCACAAGCCGGCGCATGTGCTGCTGGTTAATCGCGGTTTGGCTGCGATGGAGTTGGTGGCGGGCCGGGATGTCGACTATGCCGAGCAACGCCAGCGTCATATCGACGCCAAGGTGCCGGTAGTCTGGCTGGAGTCGAACGAGGCGTCCTATATCTTGTACACCTCCGGCACCACCGGCAAGCCCAAGGGCGTGCAGCGCGATGTCGGCGGTTACGCGGTGGCGCTGGCGACCTCGATGGACGCCATCTTTTGCAGCAAGCCGGGCGGGACATTTTTCTGTACTTCCGACATCGGCTGGGTGGTCGGACACTCCTACATCGTCTATGGACCTTTGATTGCAGGCATGGCGACGGTGTTGTACGAAGGCCTGCCGATCAGGCCGGATGGCGGCGTCTGGTGGAGCATCGTCGAGAAGTACCAGGTGACGCGCATGTTCTCCGCGCCGACTGCGATCCGGGTCCTGAAAAAACAGCCGCCGGAGCTGATGCAGAAATACGATCTGTCGTCCTTGCAGGCGCTATATCTGGCCGGCGAGCCATTGGATGAAACTACATCGAGCTGGATTTCGTCGGCGCTCGGCGTGCCTATCGTCGACAACTATTGGCAAACCGAATCCGGCTGGCCGATCATGACCATCGCCAAGAACATCGAGAACAAGCCGAGCAAGCTAGGCAGCCCCGGCGTGCCGATGTACGGCTACAAAGTGCAGTTGCTGAACGAGGCCAGCGGTGAGTTATGCGGCGCCAATGAAAAAGGCGTGGTGGTGATCGAATGGCCATTGCCGCCGGGGTGCATGCAAACCATCTATGGCGACGACCAGCGTTGTGTCGATACTTACTGGGCCACGCATTTGCCCGATTCCGGACGCCCGGTTTATTCGACCTTCGACTGGGGTATCCGCGATGACGACGGTTACTATTTTATTCTCGGGCGCACTGACGATGTCATCAATGTCGCCGGTCATCGGCTGGGCACGCGCGAAATAGAAGAGAGTATTTCCAGCCATCCGAATGTATCGGAGGTAGCTGTGGTCGGCGTCGAAGATAAGCTGAAAGGGCAGGTGGCGGTGGCTTTCGTGATTCCCAAAGTGGCGGACAATACGGCGCAGGGGCGAGCTGCGCTGGAGGCGGAGATCATGCGTGTGGTCGAGCAGCAGATCGGCAGCGTCGGCCGGCCGGCGCGGGTGTATGTGGTGGGTTTGTTGCCGAAAACCCGGTCCGGAAAATTGCTGCGCCGTTCGATCCAGGCCATTTGCGAAGGGCGCGATCCAGGCGATCTGACCACCATCGAAGATCCGTCTTCCTTGCAGCAGATCAAGGATGCCTTGCTTGGCTGATCCGGTATCGGACAAGGGTGGTCATATGGCTAAGTGCACATGGCTAGTTGCATGCGGCTAATTTGGCTGGCGCCGCCAAGCACAGGCGATTGCACGGTATGATTGTGCATTCGCCCGTGTAACCTGACCTTTCGCCATGACCCACATCATTCGCCCGGCAACCATCGCCGATGCAGCCGCCATCTGCGACATCTACAATCCCTATATCCGCGACACCTTCATCAGTTTCGAAACCGAGCCGGTGACGCCCGAACAGATGGGCCATCGCATCATCGATATCACGGCCAATTTTCCCTGGCTGGTATGTGTCGAGAACGAGCAGATCGTAGGTTATGCCTACGTCACTAAATGGCGTGCGCGCGCAGCTTACCAGCATGCGGTCGAGAGTTCGGTATATCTGTCTGAGGCAGCGGCAGGCAAGGGGTTCGGCAGCGCGCTGTATCGCGCCTTGATCGAAGAACTGAAGAAACTGCCGGTGCACGTCGTGATCGGTGGCATCGCCTTGCCGAACGCGGCCAGCGTCGCCTTGCACGAAAAGATGGGCTATGAAAAAGTAGCACACTTCGCCCAGGTCGGCAGGAAATTCGATCGCTGGATCGATGTCGGGTATTGGCAACGGGTGTTGTGATGGCACAGTCGCCGCCGCTGCCGATTGTCGATGGCGTTGCACCAAGTTATCTATGGCTGCCGGCGGGCGCATGGCCAAATTTGCTGGAGTTCCTGGAGCACCGTTTCCCGGCTGTAGCGCGCGCTGACTGGGTGGCGCGCATGGCGCGCGGCCACGTGGTCGACGGCAACGGCTTGCGCCTGACACCGGATAGTCCTTACCAGCGCGGTACTTGCATTTTCTATTATCGCGAGCTGGAAGCCGAGACGCCGATCCCATTTGAAGCTTCTATCCTGTATCAGGACGAGCGGATACTGGTGGCCGACAAACCGCATTTCCTGCCAGTGATCCCGACCGGGCGGTTTTTGCACGAAACCCTGCTGGTCCGGCTAAAGAAAAAAACCGGCCTGGCGCATTTGACGCCAATTCATCGACTCGACCGGGAAACTGCCGGAGTGGTGATTTTCTCCCACGACCTGGCCAGCCGCGGCGCGTATCAATCGCTATTCCAGCAACGGCTGGTCGACAAGACCTACGAGGCGCTGGCGCCGACCAGGCCGGATCTGGTGCTGCCCCTGGTGTACCGCAGCCGCATGGTGGACGGCACGCCGTTTTTCCGCATGCAGGAAGTGGCCGGCGAACCGAATTCGGAGACCCGCATCGAGCTGATCGAGCGGCGCGAGACATGCAGCCTCTACCGGCTGCGCCCGCTGACCGGCAAAAAACACCAACTGCGCGTACATTTGGCAGCATTGGGGATAGCGATTATCAACGATACCTTTTACCCCGATGTGTATCCCTGCAAAGGCGACGATCTGTCGGCGCCCTTGAAGTTGCTGGCGCGGGAAATTGCCTTTGTCGACCCGCTGGACGGGCGGCAGCGCCGTTTCGCCAGCCAGCGTGAACTTTAAATAATATTGGAACAGATGAGAAATATCAGGAGAACGCAATGAGATCAACCCGAGCCACTGCGGCAGTCGAACGTCTCAATGCCCGTAGCACCGATGTGCGGTATTCGATGGTCAGGACCGCCGAGGAGCTGTTTTACCTGACGCAGAACGCCGGCTTTGAAGCACCGATCCGGCTCAGCGAGGCGCTTGAGCTGGATGCTTTCGTCAAGTTCGTGAATGCCTATGGCCCGCAAAAGCCAAAGCGCATCAGCAAGCTCGACGTCGCGTTTGAAAAGCAGCTGCAGAAAAAAGACTAGGCAGCGTCATGAGCGATCAGCGGCCCGAGAGTGCGAAGGTACATGCCATCCTGGTGCATGGCATGGGGCGCACGCCGCTGTCTATGCTGCTGCTCGCCAAACGCTTGCGCGCGGCGGGGATCAGCACCCATCTGTTTGCCTATTCGGCTGCGTTTGAACGCTGGTTGCCTTGTGTCGAACGCCTGCGTAAATTCATCACGGCCAGGGTCGGCGAGCAACGCTTCATCATCATCGGCCATTCGTTGGGCTGCGTATTGACGCGGGCGGTATTACCGCACTTGGCGCGGGCGCCGGAACTTGGCGTGTTCCTGGCGCCACCGACCAAGGCCTCCAGCTATGCCATCAAACTGGCGCAGTGGCGTTTGTTCCGCCTGATTACAGGTGAAATGGGTCAGTTGCTGGCGCGCCAGGATTTCATGGATAGCTTGCCAATCCCGCAGATTCCCTTGCGCGTGTATGCCGGCACCAAAGGCCCGCGCGGCAGCTGGACGCCGTTTGGCGATGAACCGAACGACGGCGTCCTGTCGGTGAAAGAAGTACAACTGGGCACAATACCGGTGCAATTGCTGCCGACCATCCATACCATCATCATGAATTCGCGGCAGGTGGCTGCTGACATCGTGACAGTCGTGCAGACTGGCTCAGAGGACGACGGGTTTCCCGGCTAGGCAACTTCGCAAGCTTCACCGGCTTTGTAGACCTCGCGTAAATCGGCTAGCCTCCCGGTCGCGTATCGATACAGTTGATTGTCGAGCTGGTTCTGCCGGTTGAACTCCTGGTACAAGCGCTCGCCGATTTCGCTTCTGATGGTTTCTTCTTGGCTGAACGTGTCTGAACGATTCGCATGTTCCGGACGTAGCATTAACTGAGGGAAAATTGCGCGATACGCGTGTTCAATTACTTGGAGTGATTGCGCGTATTTCTCGACTACGCCAATTACCGGCCAACTTTCCAATAGTGTGCGCGCTTCCAGAAAATTCGCTTCCGTTGCCTGTGCCGCAAGTATGCCTTGATCGGTAAAGGAGGCCGAAGACAAGTGAACGACCTGATAGTTTCGAATCACCACACCACCCGGTGCGCCAGATAAAGCCCAGTCCAAATAGTCTGCGAAAGTGCCGGAAGTTGCTTCCCTGAACGGTTGCAACGGGTCTTTGCGAGTAAATTCGTATACCGACCGAGCTCGTAAAAGCGGATTTCTCAAAAAAACTATCGGCAGCGCATTGCGATGTGGAAGCGGAGGCCGCGCCAGGTGGCTGGATAGCGCTTTTATCGTTGGATTTTTTTTCAAGAATTCGTGCAGGTCCGCGCTGGTTCTCAGATCATGCGCGTGACTGCCCTCGTAACTTGTCCATTGGCTGTGGAAATACTGTTGCAGGGCCATATCGACGCTGGTACCTGCGTTTTTGAAGATATGGTAATGAATAATTACGGGACGATCCACATTCCCTTGGGTTAAATGAGGGTTATTCATATCGATGATGAATCGAGCAAGTTCAGGATCATCTGAACCCCTGTTTCAACTGCGATGAAACTGCAGTCGATAACTGCATTTGGGTTTTCGGGAGATTCATAGAGACTGTCAATGCCGGTCATGTTGTGAAGTTGACCTGACCTGGCTTTTTTGTATAAACCTTTTGGGTCTCTCTGTTCGCACACGTCTAATGGCGTGTTGATATAGACCTCAATAAAATTCGCAGCGCCAATGAGTTCCCTGGCTATTTCCCGTTCCTTATGAAACGGCGAAATGAACGCGGTTATCACGATTAGCCCTGCGTCCATCATCATTTTGGCGACCTCGGATGTACGGCGTATATTCTCCGCACGACCGCTTTTGCAGAATCCCAGGTCTTTGTTTAAGCCTTTGCGAACATTGTCGCCGTCGAGGATGTAGGAGTGTCTACCCATCGCATGCAACTTCAGCTCTAAGGCATTGGCGATAGTTGATTTTCCTGATCCGGGTAAGCCAGTGAGCCATACCACCTTGGCGGCATGGCCGTTGAGTTTTTCACGATCGGCCTGAGTAATGGCGAAGAGTTGCGTGTGCAATTCTCTCGCCCGATATCCGCTCTGCAGATTGGTGTCGCGGGCGATCGTCAGATTGTTGAAGCGGTTAGCCAAAGGAACCTCTATTTTTTGCTTGAGTAACGTTACCAAGTACAAAAATATTTATGTCGATATGATTTATACGAATTCTAGCGTGCACGATTCCGCTAGCCGGTAACAGACCGTATTGATTTGCATCGATTTGTAGCAATTGAGGGGTGACAGCGAGGTGAGTTACAAATTGGCTTTCGCATTGCGGGAAAGCACTCGGTATTGTAATTTTTTCAGACCCTTTGGCAGGGCGCGGCAGGCGGTACAAGCAGCGTTCCGCTTCTTTCCCCCGCTTACGAAGGAAAGAAGCCGTGCTATCAACGATTCATTGCTGGTGCGGCAGGTATCAGGTCGCCACCAACGTGATGGCCTTTGATCCGCAACACCATCACCGCAGCCACGATGCAAGCCGCGCCCATCAGCATCGACGACAGGGTATAACTGCCCAGGCTGTTACGCAGCGAACCGGCCAGCATGGTGGCGCTGGCGGCGCCTAGTTGATGGCCGGCGACGATCCAGCCAAACACGATAGGCGCAGCCAGCCGGCCGAATACATCGTTGGCCAGGCGCACGGTTGGCGGCACGGTGGCAATCCAGTCGAGTCCATAAAACAGGGCAAAGACCGGCAAGCCGAAATAGCTGAGGCCGAATGCATGCGGCAGGAAAATCAGCGCTATGCCGCGCAAACCGTAATACCAGAACAACAGCACGCGGGCATTGAAACGATCCGACAGCCAGCCCGACATGGTGGTGCCAAACAGATCGAGCAGGCCCATGGTGGCGAGAATGCTGGCGCCGCCGACTGCTGAAATGCCATAGTCGCCGCACATGGCGATGAAATGCGAACCGATGTAGCCGTTGGTGCTCATGCCGCAAATGAAAAAGCTGAAGAACAACAGCCAGAAATCGCGGATTTTTACGGCCTTGCCTAAAGCTTCGAACGCTATCGTCAAGGGATTTTTAGATTTGCCGGCGGCTTCCGGCGGCAGATCTTCAAACTGGCCGTAGCGTTTCATGCCGATATCTTGTGGCCGTTCCGGCAAGAAGATCGCCACCAGAGGGATCGCCAAGGCGGCGACGCTGGCCACCAGGATGGCCACCGAACGCCAGCCGAAATGCTCGACCATATACGCCATCAGCGGCAGGAACACCATCTGGCCGGTGGCCGAGCTGGCAGTCAGCAGGCCCATCGCCAGGCCGCGCCGGGTTTCGAACCAGCGGCTGACGATGGTGGCCGCCAGTGTGTTGGCGGCGACGCCGCTACCGGCTCCTACCAGAATGCCCCAGGCCAGCACCATGTGCCAAGGCATCGTCATGAAAGTGCTGAGGAAAGTGCCGACCGCCAGCAGCACCAGCGCCCCGAGCACCATCGGCCGGATGCCGTAGCGCTGCATGGCAGCCGCCGAGAACGGCCCGATCAAACCATATAGGGCGATGTTGACCGAGATGACGAAAGAGATGGTGGTGACGCTCCAGCCGAATTCATGCTCTAGCGGCAGGATCATCACCGATGGCGTGGCGCGGATGCCGGCGGCGCTCAGCAGCACCAGGAAAGTGACGCCGACGATGATCCACACGTAGCTGAAACGTGTGCGCGACATGATTGCTTGTATGGTCTGGTTCATAAGATGGCATTTTCGTTTTGTTCAAATTTCGCGTTTGCGTCATCGACCAGGCTCATCAAGGCATGATGGGTCTGATCACCCAATATCGTATTGATTACGTCTTGTGCTTTGCGCCAGTTCGGCTTGGACTGCTTCCACTTGAGTTGTCCGTCGCTAGTCAGGCTGACCCCGAACGAACGTTTGTCGGTCAGCATTTCCAGCGGCAGATCGACGGTCTGAATCCAGCCGGCGCTGATCAAGGGCTTGAGCGTGCGGCTCATGGTGCTGCGATCCATGCCCATGCTGTGCGCCAGCGGAATCACGCCGATCGGGCCGTATTTGCCGATCCTGGCCAGCAAGGAATACTGGCTGATGGTGAGTTCGTCAGCGGCAAGATAGTGATCGTAGATATTGGTCATCTTGCGCGTAAGCTGTCGCAGCGTCGAGCAGCTGCATTGGCTTTCCATTTGCTTTCCTTTTTTTTGTGCACATACATCTATGTATATGCATACTACAGATTGGATCTGGGAGATGTCAACTGACTTGTTGTAATTTGATGCGAGAGGAGACGTTTGAGAGAAGGATCATGCCAGATTTGCAATTCCTGTAAATCTGGCCCGGTGGACGTGCTTAAAATTTAAAAAGACATAAGCAGGACGAGGAGTCGCTGCTTCTTAATAAGGTGCTGACCTGTCCAGCGGGCGTCACTTTACGAATCAGATTGTTGCCGCTATCGGCAACAAATATATTGTTCGCCGTATCGCTAGCGATCCCCATCGGCTGGTCGAATCGCGCATTATTGCCGCCGCCATCGGTGTTACCCGCCATTCCGGCCGCGCCCGCCAGGGTGCTGACCACGCTGGTTTGGGACAGATTGCGAATCAGCTGATTGCTGGTGTCGCTCACGTGGATATTGCCGGCGCTATCGATCACAATGCCGTACGGTTGATTAAAGCGGGCGCGTTGCCCGCTGCCGTCATTGCTGCCGGCGGCGCCCGCTGTTCCTGCCAAGGTAATTACGTCGCCGCTGGCACTCAGCTTGCGAATCGTATTGTTATTGGTATCTGCGATGTACAGATTTGCTGCGCTGTCGATTGCGATACCACGCGGAAAATTGAATTGCGCATGGCTTCCGTTACCGTCCGTATCTCCCGGATTACCTGCTGCTCCCGCCAATGTTGTCACCACGCCCGCAGCTGTGATCTTGCGCACGGTATGGTTACCGGTATCGGTCACGTACAGATTGCCGGCGGAGTCGCGCGTAATTCCCCAGGGTTGATTGAAGCGGGCATTTCCCGCCGTGCCGTCGTCCTGGCCGGCTTGTCCGGCGCTCCCGGCCAGAGTCGAGACAAGCCCGGCAGAGCTCACCTTGCGGATTGTATGGTTGAGAGTATCGGCCAGATACAGGTTGCCGGCCACATCGATAACGATGCCGCCGGGATGGCTGAACCGCGCTTGCTGTCCGCTGCCATCTGCGCTGCCGTCATTACCGGCGCTACCAGCCAGGGTGCTGACGACACCGTCGGCAGTGATTTTACGGAGGGTGTTGTTAGCCGTGTCGGTCACGAACAGATTGCCGCCGGCGTCAATCGCGATAGCGCTGGGCTGGTTGAAGCGCGCGTTGTTGCCGCTGCCGTCGCTGCTGCCTGCCTGGGTAATCGGCGTAGTAGTCGCGCAACTGGTTTGATCTGTGCGGCAGCATGCCGTCAACAACAGGCTGAGCAGGCCCAGCAGGCAGAGGGAGAGTCCGGCAGGTAATCGGTTAACTCGCATGTAATCCCTTGATAAGTGAGTCCTGCTAAGTGAGCTCGGATAAGCAGGATATAAGCCGGATTGCGTATGGACAGCAACAGCATTAGAAATGGTTGATGCCGAATTGATATGGGAATATTACCGGATTCCGGGGATTCCTCGGAAGCAAATAAAGTTGACATAGGCCGAGATGGTGGCGAGTGCTTCCGATACCGGCTGGGGATGCAGCCGCAGCTTGTAGTAAAGTGCGGGATATGCGTAGCCCCCTAATATTTTGAAGAAATTAAATATGCAGAAAATAGCAACCTGGAACGTCAACTCACTCAAGGTCCGCCTGCCGCAAGTGCTGCAATGGCTGGCTGATAATCCGGTGGATGTATTGGCCCTGCAGGAAACCAAGCTGACCGACGATAAATTCCCCGCAGCGGAAATCGAGGCGGCCGGATATCACGTGGTGTTCAGCGGCCAGAAGACCTATAACGGCGTGGCCATCCTGTCACGCCATCCGATCACCGATGTGGTCAAGAACAACCCGTTATACGAAGACCTGCAACAACGGATTATCGCCGCCACCATCGACGGCATGCGGATTGTCTGCGCCTATATTCCTAATGGCCAGTCGCCCGATTCTGAGAAATATCAATACAAGCTGAAGTGGCTGGACGCCTTGCACGACTGGCTGCAGGACGAGTGCAAGCAACATCCGAAGCTGGCTTTGATGGGCGACTACAATATTGCGCCGGAAGACCGCGATGTCCATGATCCTGCCGCATGGGTAGGGCAGAACCTGGTGTCGCCGCCCGAGCGCGCCGCGTTCGCGCGCTTGCAAGGGCTGGAGCTGACCGATGCATTCCGTATGTTTGAGCAGCCGGAGAAATTGTTCAGCTGGTGGGATTACCGGCAGATGGGGTTCCGCCTGAACCGCGGCATGCGGATCGACCATATCCTGTTGTCGCCGCCGTTGGCAGCGCAGTGCAGCGCTTGTGTGATCGACAGGGTGCCGCGCAAATGGGAGCAACCGTCGGACCATGCGCCGGTGATTGCTACGCTGGGCTAAGCCTGAGTTTCGCAGATGCGGAAATAAAAACGGGGTGTCGGCAGTAATGCCGACACCCCGTTTTCCATGCTAGCTGCTGATTACTTGGCCGCAGCAGCGCGATTCATCAGGAAGGTAGTCAGCAAAGCCACCGGCCGTCCGGTCGCGCCCTTAGCTGCGCCACTCTTCCATGCAGTACCGGCGATATCCAGATGAGCCCAAGTGTATTTCTTGGTGTAGCGCTCCAGGAAACAGGCTGCGGTAATGCTGCCGCCGGCCGGGCCGCCGATGTTCGCCATGTCGGCAAAGTTCGACTTCAACTGCTCCTGATAGGCATCTTCGATAGGCATGCGCCAGGCGGTGTCGCCGGTCGCCTTGCCGGCGCTGAGCAACTCGTTCGCCAGCGCATCATGCGCGCTGTCGTGACGGGTGAACAGTCCCGAGTTGTGGTGACCGAGCGAAGTGACGCAAGCACCGGTCAGTGTCGCGATATCGACCACCGCAGCTGGTTTGAAGCGCTCGACGTAAGTCAACGCATCGCACAGCACCAGGCGGCCTTCGGCGTCGGTGTTCAAGACCTCGATGGTCTGGCCCGACATCGAAGTGACGATGTCGCCAGGTTTGGTGGCGGTACCGGACGGCATGTTCTCGGTGGCCGGAATGACGCCGATCACGTTCAGCTTCAGCTTCAGTTCAGCGATGGCGCGGATGGTGCCGAGCACCGAACCGGCGCCGCACATGTCGTACTTCATTTCATCCATGCCGGAGCCGCCCTTGAGCGAGATGCCGCCAGTGTCAAAGGTGATGCCCTTGCCGACCAATACCGTCGGCGCATCTTTGGCTTTGCCGCCCAGATGCTTGATGATGATGAACTTCGGCGCTTCGCCGCCGCCGCGCGCGACTGACAGGAAACTGCCCATCTTCAAGGCTTCCAGCTGTTTGCGGTCGAGTACTTCGACCGTCAGCTTGAATTCCTTGGCCAGTTTCTTGGCGGTGTTGGCGAGGTAAGTCGGGGTGCAGACATTGCCCGGCAGGTTGCCCAGTTCCTTGGTCAGATCGATGCCGTTGGCCAGCGCCTGGCCTTCTGCCACGGCTTCCTTGGCAACAGCGGCCTTTGCGGCAGCGACCAGGAATGCAACTTTCTTGATGCCAGATAATGTTGTTTCTTTTTTACTTTTCAGAGTGTCCGAGCGATAGCTGTTTTCGCGCAGCACCAGGATGCTGCTACGGATCGCCCATGCCAGATCGCGTTCAGGGGTTTGCTTAACTACGCCGTCAAACGGCAGCGCCAGCAAGGCGTCGTTGCCGCCCAGAGTCGACAGCACGCGTGCCACGCACAGAGCCGCCATCGACATAACCTTGTCGTTCAGCTCGCCATCCGGGCCGAGGCCGATCAACAGGACGCGCTCAGCGGCGACGCCTGCAACTTTACGCAACAGCAGGGTGGAGCCTGGTTTCCCGGAAATATCTCCGGACTTTAGTGCAGCAGTGATTTCACCAGATTTGTCAAGAGCTTGCGCTTGTGGCGAGAGTTTCTTGTTTTCATAGATCCCGACTGCGATACAGCCGGCTTTCAGAGAGGCAATTGAGGTTTTTGCGTCATTGGTTTTTATGCTAAAGTCCATCACTTACTCCTTTTTTTGATCCGCAATTATATTCCCCAATGATCTTTCAGCGCGCACTACGACGCGAATTAATTAGCACCGCCGGTGCAGTTTTTACTACGCTCTTCACAATTATCATCACGGTGATGCTGATCAAGATTCTGGGACAAGCAGCCGGAGGACAGATTGCGTCCCAGGACGTGGTCGCGCTGATCGGTTTTCAATCCCTGAATTACATGCCGATCCTGTTGATCCTGACCGGCTATATCTCAGTGCTGCTGGTGGTCACGCGCAGTTACCAGGACTCGGAAATGGTGGTCTGGTTTGCCTCCGGCCAGAGCCTGGTGCGCTGGATTCAGCCGGTGCTGTGGTTCGGCCTGCCCATCATTGTGCTGACCGCCATCCTGAGTTTTGTGGCGACGCCGTGGGCCAACAGCCAGAGCGCGCAATACCGCGAACGCTTTGAAAAGCGTGAAGACATCTCCAGGGTTTCGCCTGGCAAGTTTCAAGAGTCGGCGGCGGCTAACCGGATCTTCTTTGTGGAAGGACTTTCCGGCGATAGCAGCAAAGTCAAAAATGTCTTCGTGAATACCCAGCAAGATGGCAAGAACAGCATCGTAGTGGCCAAGGAAGGCAACGTCGAGCTGGACAAGAATGGCGATAAATTCCTGATTTTGTCGCAAGGGCGGCGTTATGACGTGCTGTCCAGCCAGAACGAATTCCGGGTGATGGAATTCGAACGTTACGGGGTGCTGGTGGCAAGTAATTCGCAAGCGGTGAGTGGCGATAAATCGGCGCGCGCCTTGCCTACCGCCGATTTATTAAAAGACCGCAACGGTTTCAATATGGGCGAGTTGCTGTGGCGCCTGTCGCTGCCGTTGATGGCGCTGATCCTGATGTTGCTGGCGATACCGCTGGGTTTTGTCAATCCGCGGGTAGGGCGCTCGGGCAGCCTGGTGATAGCGCTTTTGCTGTATATCACCTATAGCAATGTGGTCAGTATTTTTCAAGCGTCGGTGGTGCAGGGCCGGACCTCGTTCGGGCTGGCCTGGTGGCCTATGCATCTGGTGGTGCTGATCATCATCGGCTTGCTGTTCTTGTGGCGTCTGAACGTGAATAGCCGCTACCACCCGCTGGTCATGTGGTCCGCTGTCAAGCATGCGCGCCTGATAAAAATTAAACGAACGGCGGCAACATGAAGGTCTTGCAACGTTATTTCACTTCCGAGATCGTGCGCTCTGTCTTGTTCACGCTGGCGGCGTTTCTGGCGCTGTTCGCCTTCTTTGACTTGACGACCGAGTTGCCGTCGGTCGGTCACGGCGGCTATAAATTGCAGCATGCCTTCTTTTTTGTCTTGCTGGGTTTGCCGAGCTACGCTTATGAACTGATGCCGATCGCGGCCCTGATCGGTACGATTTACACCTTGTCGCAATTCGCTGCGCGTTCCGAATTTACCATCATGCGGGTCTCCAGCATGTCGACCATGATGACTGCCAAGATCCTGTTCAAGATCGGTTTGCTGTTTGTGGTGGCCACCGTATTGATCGGAGAATTGGTTGCCCCCAAAAGCGCCGAGTTTGCCGAGAAGGTGAAATTGCAAGCCAAGGGAGCGTCGATTTCGCAAAAATTCAAGACCGGTTTATGGAGCAAGGATGTGATACGGGCCGGGGCCGACGGCGCCAGCGGCGATATCGTCGGTTCGCGCTTTATCAATATCGGCGAAATCCGCCCGAACGGGCAACTGGTGGGCGTCAAACTTTACGAATTCGATCGCAACATGCATATGTCGGCCATGATTCTGGCCAGCCATGCCGATTATCAGGGCAAGCATATCTGGCGTATGGATGATGTGGTGCAGACCGATTTCGTCAACGGCGCTTCTACGGCAGACATCACCGGCTCGATCGCCACCAAGAAATTCCCAAGCAAAGACCTGGTTTCGGAAATTACACCGGATATCCTGTCGGTCCTGTTTGCCGATCCGGATCATATGTCGGCATACAATTTATGGGCTTATTCCCAGCATCTGGCGGAGAACAACCAGCATACCGAGCGCTACGATATCGCGTTCTGGAAAAAGCTGGTTTACCCCTTGTCGGTATTCGTAATGATGGCGCTGGCCCTGCCGTTTGCCTATCTGCATTTCCGTACCGGCGGCGTCAGCCTGAAGATATTTACCGGTATCATGATCGGTGTCAGCTTTCAATTGGTCAACACGCTGTTTTCGCATCTTGGCCTGCTCAATACCTGGCCGCCTTTTTTCACCGCGGCCTTGCCGAGCACCATCTTCCTGCTGATCGCCATTGGCGCCTTGTGGAAGATTGAGCGGCATTAGCGTCACATCACGCCTTGTTTAGATCGGGTCGTCTATGTCTGAATCTCAACCTCAGCCTCAGCCGGTATCGCAGCAAGCGCTTATCCTGTTTGCCCACGGCGCACGCGATCCAAACTGGGCTGCGCCGTTCGAGTCTTTGCAACAGTTGATCCAGCGGCAGCGGCCGCAGTTGCTGGTCAAACTAGCTTTCCTGGAGTTGATGCAACCGGATCTGCCGCAACTGCTGCAGCAACTGGCTGCCGCCGGCGTGAGCGAGGTAAGCGTGGTGCCGGTATTTCTAGGGCAGGGCGGCCACGTACGGCGTGATTTGCCGGGATTGATCGCGCAGGCTCAGCAACAACATCCGCATCTGACGATCACGGTGGCGCAGGCGGTTGGCGAGCAGCCGGATGTGCTGAACTCCATCGCCGAATACTGTATATCTACTGTGCCTTCCCCGAATCCTCTCCCCTAATGCTTGCGGATGTCTGCTTGCCTTTGGCTTGCAGCCAGGCGATAAAGTTGGCCAGCACCGGGTCTTGTTGACTGGGCCGGAACAGCAGGTGAAATCCTTTATCCTGCAAACGCAAATCGGGAAATAGCGGCAGCAAGGCGCCATGTGCCAGATCGTCTTCGATCAAAGCTAGCGAACCCATGGCAACCCCAAGATCGGTGAGCGCTGCCTGCAAACTTAAAAAGAAATGTTCGTAGATCTGGCCGGGCAACTGGCCTTTGATCGGCACGCCGGCTTCGCCAAACCAGCGGGTCCATGTTTCCGAGCGGCTCGACAGATGCAGCAAGGATGCCTGCAGCAGATCGGCCGGGCTGCTGAATTGATGTTGCTGCAGGTAACGCGGCGACGCCACCGGCGTCAGTACATCGTCCAGAAAACGTATGCATTCGTACTCGGCGCGATGCATGGGGCTGCGTCGTATCAGTACGTCGAACGGCTCCTTGATGGCGTCGACCGCAACCGTCGAGGTGGTGACGCGAATCTCGACGCGCGGATTCTCTATCTGAAACGACGACAGCCGAGGAATCAGCCAGCGCATCGCCATCGACGGTGTGCAACTGACGCGGATGATGCGTATCTGGCCGGTATTGAGCAGCTGTTCTGCGGCCAATGAGATGCGATCCAGTCCGGCTTTGACGTCGGCAAAAAATATCCGCGCCGCCGCAGTCGGCTCGACCCCGCGCTGTCCTCTGACAAACAAGGTCTGATCGAAATGCTGTTCCAGCAATTTGATTTGCTGGCTCACTGCACTGTGCGTCAGGTGCAGTTCGGCAGCCGCCAGCGTCAGACTGCCGGTACGCACCACGGCTTCGAATACGCGTAGCGGCTTAAGCGGTGGCAAGCGTGTTTTCATGTTAAAAAAACTTATATTTCAAATAGATAATGTGGCTTTAAGGAAAGCCTGGAACCGCCTATTCTACATTCATTGCATCGGGAATATACCCGATGAAAATAGTCTGTATGCTAACCAATTGGAGCTTGGCATGATGTTTTCCAACATATTTTCTAATATTAGATTGCGGGCTTTTGTTCCCTCCGCCTGGCTGCAAAAGGTGGCGCTGGCAAGTCGCATTGGCGCGCTGGACGCGGAGCAGGTTTATCTTGCAGCGGCCCTGGATCATGAGGATCTGGAGCGGCGTCTGCAGGTGCTGGATTGTCGGCACGGATCGCTGTTGCACACATTGCGCGTGATGAAAAACGGTTCTTATTGATGGCGCTGATGGCGCTGGATTTGGCCGCTTGCCATCGCGATGTGATCAGGCGGGTTCGGCAATACATATTTTTTGGTGAATGTAAAGCTTTTTTACTTGACAGAATAGCTAGCAGGAAATATAATCCCCGGCATTGCATCACATGGAGGTCCATATCTTGGACAGTTGTTCTAGTAGTAAACGTGGATGGGTCCTCAGCCCGGCACATAGCGCATAATCTTTAGCAGACCTCCCTCCGCTACAGCTTGTGCATTATGCGAGCTGTAGTATCGATTGCAAAATCGTCGTTGCAAAATCATCGCGGCAAATTGTTTTACACAGTGCCGTAGCGATACTCCCATCCGTTTTTCGTAAGACCGTTTTTCGCGCTGCCGTTGGGCGGATTGCGATCTGCTGTGTGTTCGCCTCAAGAATCTGAATAGGCCGTACACCAGTTGTAGCAATGCGTCTGGCAATCCCGGTTAACGGAAATTGGAAGGAAATCGCCATGCCATTCAATAAACTGTACGCATTTTTTAACAAGCATCGTAGCGCCGCATCCAATGAGAGTCATGCGGCAGATTTGCCTTATCGCATCGTGACCACCTGCCGTACTTCGGAAGTGGCCAAGCTGGAGGAGTTGATGCGTCGGCTATTGTCCGCCTATAACGTGACTTTTCAGGGCAATGAACCAGCGGTGCAAGCGCATCTGACTAGCATAACGGTTGAAGTGATGTGTTCGGTGCGGGAACGTGGCGGACTGGTGCAATTGGTAACGCGTCTGGCCCAGGAAATCAGCGTCCGCAGCGTACGTTGGGAAAGTATTCCCCAGCGTTCGGCGCGGGCTGTCCAGGCCAAACCAGCATCTCGTCCCGCGCACGCCGCTACGGCGTTGCCGGCATAACCAGGAGTTAGTGAAATGGACTGTTCCAGTTGTCCGAGTTATCGGACCAGAAAATCAGTATCGAAAAATAGTAAAGCAGTTGTGTGCCTGCATTTGTCTGACCCGCTCTAGCCATCCTCACTTTCCCGTGTCGATTGGCCAGGCTGGACAGCTTGCAATCGACTGGCGGAATCTCTTCGTCGCAGTCGTCCGTGCCAATGCTTTACATGTTGAACCTGCTCCTCGCAAAGTGGCGAGCGAAGCATCACATGAAAAGGTGAAATGATGACCATCAAAACACTACTGGGCATGGCGCCCGGCAATCGTAACAATCGCAGCAACGGCGGTACAGGTAACTGGACTTTTGGCTGGACGCCAAGCCAGGCATCGGCGCTTTCCGGCAAAACGAACTCAAAGAATGTTAAGCGCGACACTAAGCATGACACTAAACGTGACGCCGGCCAGAACGATCGCCAGGTTGGTGTGTACGGTGTCCTCGCTACGCGTAGCTTCAGCGGCCGTTGAGCGTGATCTTGTAATCGTAATAGTGGCTTAAAGGCTGTTCCTGTCGCCGTTTCCTGTGGCGACAGAATGGCTTGTTATTTGAATGCGATTTTGTTCGGCTTTACCGCATCAGAGGATGCATAGCCGAGCCGATGTCGCAGGTAAGGAGTAAGAAATGAAATGGGAATTTTTGAATAAGAGAGTTGCAGTATTTCTGGTATTGACCGTGGTTGCCGTCGGCTTGGTCAGCTGGATCAATGTTTTATCGCCTGAAGAGCGTTCGGATCAATCCGGCCAGGTTCTGCAAAAAGCGCTGGCCTCGCCGGCGCCCGTCAAGCCGCTCGTGCGCTAAGCCCGTATCGTCGACAACCGATAAAGAATCAAGCAACGTTCTGGCTAGCGTGCTGCTCGGCGATCTCAAGTGGCTGATGTGCACGGCTGGCTAATGCCTCGCCGATCATCACCAGCACCGGGCCTTCGCACTGCTGCAAGCCTGACTCAAGCTGATCCAGCCGCAAGCGCTGGATGCGCTGATTATCGCGGCTGCAGTTTTCCACCACCACCACCGGCGTCGAGGCGGCGCGGCCTTGTGCCAACAGGCGCTGCGCGGTAGCCGCTGCTTCGCGGCCGCCCATGTATTGCACCAGCGTGTCGCAGGATGGAATATTCACCTGATCCGATTCACCCGGAGCGGTGCTTGAGGTAAAGAAAGCAACGCTGCGCGCCACGCCGCGTTTGGTCAACGGCTGCTGGGAAGTTGCCGCCGCCGCCAGCGCAGCGCTGATGCCGGGCACCACTTCGGCTTCGATGCCATGCTGTTCCAGCGCCCGCAGTTCTTCGTCGGCGCGGCCGAACAGCATCGGGTCACCGCCTTTCAGACGCACAACCACGGCGTATTTGCGCGCATTGTCGACCATCTGCTTGTTGATGAACTGCTGTGCTGTGGACAGCTTGCCGCAACGTTTGCCGACGGCGATTTTCAAGGCTTGCGGGCACAGCGCCAGCATCTCTTCGGTGACTAGCGCGTCATGCAAGACGACGTCGGCTTGCGCCAGCAATCTGGCGCCGCGCACGGTAATCAGATCGGCCGCGCCGGGGCCGGCGCCGATCAGATAGACCTTGCCGCAGGCGTTTGATGGTTTACTGCCGGAGTGAGTAGCTTGCATGGCTTGCCTATCCAATCTAGTGCTGTCAGTCGAACCCGGGTTATAGCCGAATCATGCCGGCGGCGACGGTCTGGTGCGTAACTTCGTCAATCAGGATGAAGGCGCCGGTAGCGCGGATCGCATCGTAGGAATCGGCGGCGATGGCTTGCTGCAGATTGAGCGATACGCGGGCGATATCATTCAGCTTGAGCGACTCGGCCGGACGCCGTTCCTGGGTGTTGATATCGAGCAGCGTATCCACTTTGGTGACGCGTGCGGCGACTTGTTTGGTACTGTGTTTCATCCAGTATTTGCGACGCGGGTCGAGCGCGTCTTCCGACAGCCAGCAAAGATCGGCGCTGACAGTTTTCAGCAAAGCCGGAGCGCGTTCAACCGAAGTCAGCATATCGCCGCGCGAGATATCCAGATGTTCGTCCAGCAGCAAAGTGACCGATTGCCCGACCACAGCCGACGGCAACGAGCCTTCGAGCACCAGGATGTCCTTGACGGTAGCACTCTGGCCGCTAGGCTGCACCGTCAGCTTGTCGCCCTTGTGGACTTTACCGGCTTCGATGCGGCCCATGTAGCCACGGAAATCATTCGCTTCGTGGCCGTTGTGGCGCGCTACCAATTGCACCGGGAAACGGAAGGGTTCGTCATGCGATTCGTCGTAGACGCTGAGCGATTCCAGCAGCTCGATCAGGGTCGGGCCCTTATTCCACGGCATGTTGTCGCCCGCCACCACTACGTTGTCGCCAGCCAGTGCCGACAGCGGGATAGGATGGACGTCGCGCAAGCCCAGTTGCTTGGCAAATTGCTGGTAGGCGGTGACGATGCGGTCGTACACAGTCTGATCGTAATTCACCAGGTCCATTTTGTTGACGGCGACGATCACGTGTTCGATTTGCAGCAGGTGGGCAATCGTCGAATGGCGCTTGGTCTGGGTCAGCAGCTCAACGCTGCCGTCGTCACCGAGCTTCACTTTGGAGACGTCGATCAGGATGATGACTGCATCCGCGGTCGAGGCGCCGGTCACCATATTCCGTGTGTATTGCTCGTGGCCCGGAGTGTCGGCGATGATGAATTTGCGTTTCGGCGTGGCGAAATAGCGGTACGCGACATCGATCGTGATGCCTTGCTCGCGTTCGGCTTCCAGGCCATCGGTCAGCAGCGACAGGTCGATGGTGTCGCCCACCGTGCGCTTGTGTTTGGCGCGCGAGATGGCGTCCAGCTGATCGGCAAAAATGCCCTTGCTGTCAAACAGCAGGCGGCCGATCAGCGTGCTTTTGCCGTCGTCTACCGAACCGGCGGTAATGAAGCGTAGTAAGCCTCGTTCCAGGCCGCGCTCCAGCGGCACATTGCCGGCGGCAACTGTATCAACAACTGTATTCACAACGGCGTTCATTAGAAATATCCTTCTTTTTTGCGTTTTTCCATCGATGCTTCCGAGGTCTGGTCATCCATCCGGGTCGCGCCGCGCTCGGTGATCTGGGTCACAGCAGTTTCGGCGATGATGGCTTCGACGGTCGCCGCATCAGACGCCACCGGGCAGGTGCAGGAAATATCGCCGACGGTGCGGAAGCGCACTTCGCGCAGTTCCACGGTTTCGCCTTCTTTCGCTGGCGTCAGGTCGGTCAGCGGCACCAGCAGGCCGTTGCGCGGGATCACCTGGCGTTGATGGGCGAAATAAATCGGCGGCAGTTCCAGTTTTTCACGGGCGATGTATTGCCAGACATCCAGCTCAGTCCAGTTGGAAATCGGGAATACCCGCATGTTTTCACCTGGATGAACGCGCGTGTTGTACAGGTCCCAGAGTTCCGGGCGCTGTGCTTTCGGATTCCATTGGCCGAACTCGTCGCGGAACGAAAAGATACGTTCCTTGGCGCGTGCTTTTTCTTCGTCGCGACGGGCGCCGCCGATGCAGGCGTCGAATTTGTGTTCTGCGATGGTTTCCAGCAGGGTCACCGCCTGCGCGGCATTGCGCGAATCGGTCTGCGGATTGCGCAGCCGCACCGTGCCGCGCTTGATCGAATCCTCGACCGAACCGACGATCAGGCGTTCGCCCAATTCAGCCACGCGCTTATCGCGGAAAGTGATGACTTCTTCGAAATTATGGCCGGTATCGATATGCACCAGCGGGAAAGGGAATTTGCCCGGGCGGAAAGCTTTTTCTGCAATGCGCAGCAGCACCACGGAATCCTTGCCGCCGGAGAACAGCAGCGCCGGGTTGCTGCATTCGGCAGCCACTTCGCGCATGATGTGGATCGCTTCCGATTCCAGCCAGTCCAGATGACGGTTGGCGGCCTTATCCAGGAAAAATTTTTCAACAGCTGTGTTCATATCGGCTCTTTTTCTAATCTTTTATCTTACGATGCAATGATTCAAGCGTTCGGCTGCGGTTCCGCCGCGATGGCTTTGATGCGGATCAATTTACCGTCGACCACATGCAAGCCGCATTCTTTCGAATCTGGATTTTCCCACCACCAACGGCCAGCGCGTACGTCTTCACCCGGCTGGATGGCGCGCGTGCATGGCTCGCAGCCAATCGATGGATAACCTTTGTCATGCAACGGGTTATACGGCACATTGTTGCCACGGATGTATTGCCAGACATCGTCCTCCGACCAGTCGGCCAGCGGATTGAATTTGGCCATGCCATGCGCTTCATCCTGTTCCTGCACATGCAATTCAGCACGTGTCTGCGACTGCGCCCGGCGCTGGCCGGTGATCCACGCTTTGTTGCCGGCGAGAGCGCGATTCAACGGTTCGATCTTGCGGATACGGCAGCATTCCTTACGCATCTCGATGCTGTCGTAAAACGCATTCAAGCCGTTTTGTTCGACATAGGCAGCCACTGCCTCGGGCTGCGGCCGATACGGCGTGACATCGTAGCCGTAGGTTTCCTTGATGCGATCCAGCATGCCCAGCGTTTCGGCATGCAAGCGTCCGGTTTCCAGCGTGAAGATGGCAATCCGGTCCTGCAATTTATTGCGCAGGATCAGGTCGGTCAGCACCATGTCTTCGGCCGCCAGGCTGGAAGCGAATACCGCCGGCGTATATTCGGCGGCGATTTTTTCCAGTGTCGCCTTGGTGGCGGTAATCAGATCTGGCAGAGATAAGGTCGGGCTGCTCATGATTAATCCTGGGTGACGGCTTGACGTTGTACACGACGGAACAGCGGTGTTTTCTCATCCCACGAGGTCTGGTATTTTTCCGAGAAATCGGTCAGGCCTTTGAGGGCGTCGTTGATATCCTTGTCGGCACGCACCGCAAAGGCGTCGAAGCCGACCCGCTGCATGTAAAACAACTGGTCGCGCAAGACGTCGCCGATGGCGCGCAATTCGCCCTTGTAGCCCAAACGGCTGCGCAGGTTGTAGGCGATCGAATAACCGCGGCCGTCGGTGAATTTAGGAAAGTCCACCGCGATCAGTGCGAAATGCGCCAGATCGTCCTTAACTACATCCGCCTGCGCATCGCTGCTCAGCCATACGCCTATTTCTGCACGGTCTTGCAATTGCGCGCGCTGGGCTTGCCAGACGCTGAACGGCACGATCACTTGGCCGGCGGGGATGCTGACGCTGTCCGCGCTTTCGCCTTCGTTCAGGCGCAGTACGCTCCATTCGTCGGTGACGACGGTACGATTCTTGATGATGTTAGACACAGGCATCCTCTCCATGGGTGTGACCCGTCGGGATCGGGCTGGCGTAAACGTATTCCTTGAACGGCGCAACGCCTAGACGCTGCACGGTATCGATGAACAATTCTTCTTCGTGGCGTTGCTGCACATAGACATGCAGCAGGCGCTCGATGACAACCGGCATCTGCTGCGACGAGAACGACGGCCCGATGATCTTGCCGATGCTGGTGTTGTTGCCTTGTGAGCCGCCGATCGAAACCTGGTACCACTCCGAACCGTCCTTGTCGACGCCGAGGATGCCGATATTGCCGACGTGATGATGACCGCAGGCGTTGATGCAGCCCGAGATATTCAATTCGATCTCGCCGATATCGTGCTGGAAATCGAGGTTGTCGAATTTTTCAGCGATGGCTTGCGCGATCGGGATCGACTTGGCGTTGGCTAGCGAGCAGAAATCGCCGCCAGGGCAGCAGATGATGTCGGTCAGCAGGCCGATATTCGGCGTCGCCAATCCTTGCGCCTTGACCGCTTGCCACACTGCAAACAACTCGCTGATCTTGACGTCGGCCAGCACCAGGTTTTGTTCGTGTGTCACACGCACTTCGCCGAAGCTGTACTGATCGGCCAGGTCGGCCACGAAATCGAGTTGGGCGGCAGTAATGTCGCCCGGCGGCACGCCGGTCTTTTTCACCGACAGGATGACCGCAGCATAGCCGCTCACCTTGTGCGCCTTGACGTTGCGTTTGAGCCAGTTGGCGAAAGCCTTGTTGTCGGCTTTCTGCACTTCGAATCCAGCGTCGGTGGCGGCCAGTGTTTCGTATGGCGGCGGCGTGAAATACTGGGCTATCCGTTGCAATTCTTCCACCGTCAGCGTAGCCGGACCGTCCTTGATATCAAGCCACTCGGCTTCCACCTGCCGTGCAAATTCTTCAGCGCCCAGCGCTTTCACCAGGATCTTGATGCGCGCCTTGTACTTGTTGTCGCGGCGGCCGTGTTGGTTGTAGACGCGCAGGACCGCTTCGAGATAGGTCAATGCATGCTGCCACGGCAGGAATTCGCGGATCACGCTGCCGATGATAGGGGTGCGGCCCATGCCGCCGCCGACCAGGAAGCGGAATCCGATTTCGCCTTCGGCATTTTTCACCACATGCAGGCCGATATCGTGCACGGCGGTGGCGGCGCGATCTTGTTCGGCGCCGCTGATGGCGATCTTGAACTTGCGCGGCAGGAAGGCGAACTCGGGATGGAAGGTGCTCCATTCACGGATGATTTCGGCATAGGGACGCGGATCGATCACTTCGTCGGCGGCAACCCCGGCCAGCTCGTCCGAGGTGGTGTTGCGGATGCAATTGCCGGAAGTCTGGATCGCATGCATTTCGACCGTTGCCAGCTCAGCCAGGATGTCCGGCGACTGTTCCAGGTTGATCCAGTTGAACTGGATGTTCTGGCGCGTCGTCAGGTGGCCGTAGCCGCGGTCATACTTGCGGGCGATGTGGCCGAACATGCGCACCTGCGCCGACGACAGCATGCCGTAAGGCACGGCGACGCGCAGCATGTAGGCATGACGTTGCATGTACAAGCCGTTTTGCAAGCGCAACGGCAGGAATTCTTCTTCCGTCAGTTCATCCGACAGGCGGCGTCTTACCTGATCGCGGTATTGTGCGACCCGTTCCTTGACTATCTGGTGATCGTATTGATCGTAGCGATACATCTTCGTCTTCCTTATGGGTTGTGGCCAGAGTCACTCTGGATTGCTCAACTCGCTCGCCACGCCTTGCTTCAAAACAGGTATCGGGCCGCTACCGTGCGACCTCTTAATAAATCAGCTTTACGGCAACGCTGGTCAGAGTCAGCGCCAGCAGAGCGCGTAAAAATTTTTCCGGAACCGCACGCGCCGCCAGCGAACCGATGGTGATGCCGGGCACCGAGCCCAGCAGCAACGCGCCCAGCAGATTCCAGTCGATCGAGCCCAGCCACCAGTGACCAAGAGCGGCAATCGCCGTCAGCGGCACGGCGTAGGCGATGTCGGTGCCGGCAACTTCCGCCGGCGACAGGCGGGGATACAGCAGCACCAGGATAGTGGCGCCAACCGCGCCGGCGCCGATCGACGATATGGTGACCAGGGCGCCCAGCACCAGTCCGGCAAAGATGGTCGCTATGGTCAGTTGCCGGCCATGCAAATGTTTTTCCGGATGGGCGTTCAACCAATGCTGGAGTTTACCTTTAAACAGCAGGGCGATCACCGTCAGCAATACCGAAACGGCGATCGAATAGCGAATCACCTGGCCGATTTCGGCGCTGACGCCGCCCAGGTATTTGAGGATCAAGGCGGTGGCGATGGCGGCCGGCAGGGCGCCCAGCGACAGCAATTTGACGATATCCCAACGCACGGTGCCGCGCGAGCGGTGAGCGACGGTACCGGCGACCTTGGTCACTGACGCAAACGCCAGGTCGGTCCCAACCGCAACGCTGGGATGGATGCCGAACAGCAGGGTCAATAACGGCGTCATCAGCGAGCCGCCGCCGACACCAGTCAATCCCACTAATAATCCGACGGCAAAACCGCTCACTACATAAGAAACAGTCATATCACCTCGTACGAAACACCTCGAATCGTAATAAACTTCACATCTATCTCCAACTACAGACTATTTATTTGCTTATATGCGTATTTGATATATGTAAATACGGCAAATACGCTTGCTAGTGATTAGGCAAGAGGCTGCAATATGTCTTTGTTTTTTAGTAATTTGATAATACAGCGGGATTTATTGTTTTGATAATTTCCCGGTAGTGCTGAACAGATTCTTATAAAGAAAACCCAAGGAAAATCCATGAATCTCCATCAGTTCCGTTTTGTCCGCGAGGCGGTGCGCCAGAACTACAACCTGACCGAGGCCGCCAAGGCATTGTATACGTCGCAGCCGGGCGTCTCCAAGGCGATCATCGAGTTGGAGGAAGAGCTTGGTGTTGATATTTTTACACGTCATGGCAAGCGGATCCGCGGACTGACAGAGCCTGGGCGAGCGGTATTGAAGTCGGTCGAGCTGATCATGCAGGAAATCGACGGTCTCAAGCGTATCGGCAACGAATACGCTGCGCACGACAGCGGCAGCTTCACAATTGCCACTACGCATACCCAGGCGCGTTATGCACTGCCTAAGGTGGTTCAGGCTTTTACCCAGAAGTTTCCCAAGGTTCGCTTGTCTTTATTGCAAGGTAATCCTAAGCAGGTCGCCGATATGGTGCGTAACGACCAGGCCGATCTGGCTTTGGCTACCGAAGCCATCGTCAATGCCGATGGGCTGGTGACTCTGCCTTGTTATCAATGGGAGCACGTGGTGGTGGTGCCGCCGGATCATCCCTTGCTGCAATCGAAGGCGATCACTTTGGAAGAAATTGCTGCGTTTCCCTTGATTACCTACGATAGTGCGTTCACTGGCCGGACCAAGATCGATCATGCATTTTCCCTGCGTAACCTGAAGCCGGATGTGTTGCTGGAGGCGATCGACGCCGATGTCATCAAGACCTATGTCGAGCTGGGCATGGGGGTGGGGATTATTGCCGGCATGGCGTTCGATGCGGAACGCGATGTCGGTTTGCGCTCGATTTCGGTTGGGCATCTGTTTGGCACCAATATCTCGCGGGCAGCGGTCAAGCAGGGGGCTTATCTGCGCAGCTATGTGTATACTTTCATCGAGCTGTTGGCGCCGACCATGAATCGCAAGCTGATCGAGCAGGTGATGAACGGCGAGAAGGATATGTACGAGCTGTAGTCCAGCCGGTAAAAAGAAAAGGGGCAAGCGCGAGGCTTGCCCTTTTTTTATTTCAAAATTTCAATGCTCAATAACCAGCGTCGCGTATTGCATCTTCGGTAGCGTGCTTGGCCGCCTCGACGCGTTGCATGGCGTGCTGCTGCAGTCCGAACACGCGCGGATCGTCTTCACGCTGGCTGACGTCATTGCGGGCGCGCTCCAGCGCCTCCACCGCATCATGCAGGCGGCCGCGGCGATCCGGACGGGCGTCCGGCCGCTCCTCGCGATAGACATCCTTGCCGACGTCCAGGCCGAGCTGGGTGATCTCGCGGCTGGCGGCATCGATCTCGGCCAAGGCGATCTGCTCGCTGCGGCCCATGACCCAGTTGTCGCCCGGACGATGGTCGATCAGCCAGCGCGCCACGCGCAGATCCGCCAGCGCATGCAGATAGGCGCCGTGATGACCGGGTTCGTCGGCTTGCGCGGCAAGCGGCAGCACCGCTGGCGCCAGCAGCATGGAAAGAACGAGTTTGTGGATCAGTTTCATAAAAGCCCCGTGTTTATTTTTGTATGGCTATGTATTCGAGCTGAAGTATTCGAGCTGAAACTCGAATCCTGCCTGCATAAGCCCGCTTACTGTTACTTACTTAATAGCGGTCGTATGGATGGTAGTAGTGCGGGTGGTAATAGCCGGGGCCGATCGGCGCCACGATACAACCGCTCAGCAAGGTGCTGAGGATGGTGCCAAGCACCAGTGAGGCAATGAGCTTTTTCATGATGATTGTCCTGAGTGAAGTGAGTGACCAGGACTTCAGGATGCCATCGCCGGATTGATACAGGTGCTTCCAGATGGTGTGATATGTAACGCTTTGTGAGGCAGCGTCAAATCAGATGCGCAGACCGGGCGGGCTTGCTGCCGTCCCGATCCGCGCTGATCCGCTACTCGGCGACTGCGCTTGCCGCGGGCTTGATGTGCAAGGTAATTGGCGGCACCTTGCTCACCAGCCAGAGGGCAATGCCGGTGACTACCACGGCCAGTCCGACGCCCATGTGGATAGCACCGATCAATGCCTCGCGCGCCGCTTCCAGCAACAGCTGGCCCTGATGGCCGGCGCTGGCCAGCTGCGCCAGCACGGTAGTCTGGGTCTCATGGCTGATGAGGATTTGCGGGTCGGCGAAACTGGCGAACCAGTCGCCGGCTTTCTGTTCCGCCAGCGCTTGCCGCACGCTGCCGGCATACATGCGATTGATCAGGGTGCCGATGATGGCGGTGCCCAGCATGCTGCCGATCATGCGCAAGGATTGCATCAACGCGGTAGCGATGCCGAGGTGTTCGCGGCCGGCTTCCTGCTGGATGAAGATGGTCAGGTTGGGCAGGATGAAACCCAGTCCCAGGCCGCCGCACAGCATGAAGCCGACGATTACGCTGTGCGAGGTCCAGCGGTTGGAAATCACCACGCCCAGGCAAGACAGCGCCAGCAGGGTGAAACCGAGATACAGCATGATGTTGGGATTCTTAAGGTGCGGGATGATGCGGCCGTTGGCAATGCTGCCTACCATGATGCAGGCCACCAGCGGCGTGATCAGCAGCCCGGCTTCCTGCGGCGACAGGCCGAAGCCGCCCTGGTACAGCAGCGGCGCATAGAACATCAGCGAAAACATGGAGAAGCCGCTCAGCACAGACAACAGGAACAGAGTCGACAGTTTGCGGTCAAGCAGCAGATCGAAGGGCAGGATAGGTTGCGGCGTGTGATGTTCCCATTTCCACAGCGCCACAAAGCTGACGACGCTGGCCGCCAGCAAGCCCAGCATGCCAAGCGACAAGCCGTGCTGCGGCAGCATTTCCACAAACAGCTGCAGGCAGCCCAGCGAAGCGGTGATCAGCAGAGCCCCCGGCCAGTCGAGACGGATCTTGGCCTCCGAGTGGGTGTGGCGCAGATGCGGCAGGTATTTATACACGAAGAAGAGCGACAGTACGCCGACCGGCAGGTTGACATAGAACACCCAGCGCCAGCCCCAGTACTGGGTCAGGAAGCCGCCCAGCGATGGCCCGACGGCGGTGGCGATGCCGAACGCGGTGCTCATCATGACTTGCCAGCGCAGGCGCACGTGGGCACCCGGGAACAGGTCGGGGATGCAGGCAAACGCAGTGCCGACCAGCATGCCGCCGCCTATGCCTTGCAGGCCGCGGGCGATCACCAGCCACAGCATGCTGCCGGACATGCCGCACAGGATGGAGGCGGCGGTGAACAGGATGATGGAGACCAGCACAAAGGGTTTGCGGCCGTAGAAATCGCCCAGGCGGCCGAAAATCGGCACCGTGATCACCGAGGTCAGCAGGTAGGAAGTGGCGACCCAGGCGTAAAGCTCGAAACCTTTCAGTTCCGCGACGATGGTCGGCAGCGCGGTCCCGACCACGGTCGAATCGAGCGCCACCAGCATCACCACGAAGGCGATGCCTAGCATGGCAAGCAATGACTCACGGAAGGGCAAAACCTGGTCGCTCGAATGGGCGGAGGCGGAATGGATGGCCATATGATTGTTTATCGGCGGAGTCGCCGCGTGGTGGGACAGGGCATGGAAATTTGTAAAAGAGTGCTGCGGGGCACAGTCGAATACGGATGAATGCTTATTGCTGAGACAAGATCATACGCCCCTTGGCCGCTTTCTGCTGCGCGCCGCCGGCAGCAACTTATAATCACGCGCTACGCCACATTTTTCATCTGAAAAATCACACACCGACACGCAGTAAAGCAAGCGATGAAAAAAACAGAAACCAAGGCGCTCAACATCGTCGAACAACATGGACAGGCCAGCCTGTCGCCAGGCCAGAAAATCTTCAATGCGCTGATCAAGAAACTGGAGGCCGAGCGCCAACTGCTGGCGGCCTGGCAGGAAATGATCGCGCTGCACCAGCAGCACTATGTCAGCCAGTACCAGCCTCTGATACGCAGCTACCACGGACTGGTGGCGCAGCTGGTGCGCCTGCTCGACGACGCTTATTCGGCAAAGGGCTTGAGCCGGCACGATCAGGAGAAAATCAGCCACATCATCTGTTCGGTCAGCGCCGCCATCGTCGGCGATAGCGATGCCGCGGATTTGAAACGGATCTATCGCATGCACGGCGGTGCCGATGCAGCGGACGGGCAGCGGGACGACTCTGCAGACTCCGCGCAGCAGGCGGATGCCGACGAAGATGCGGCGGTCGACCGCGATCGCCAACGCGCCGGCAAAGGCAGGAAATCGGCCAAGGCCGCGGCCAGGGAAGCCAAGCAGCAGGAAGAATTGCAAAACGCCAGTCAGTCGGTGCGCGAAGTCTATCGCAAGCTGGCCAGCGCCCTGCATCCCGACCGCGAGCAGGATCCTGTGGAGCGGGCTCGCAAGACGACGCTGATGCAAAGGGTGAATATCGCCTATGACAAGCAAGACCTGCTCGGCTTGCTGGAGCTGCAGCTGGAAATCGAGCAGATCGACCAGAGCCGTATCAATTCCTTGTCGGAACAGCGCCTGCAGCACTACAGCAAGGTGCTGACGGAGCAGTCGGCCGAGTTGCGCGCCGAGATTGCCGGACTGGAGGCGGATTTCCGCAGACGCTTCAATTTCGCGCCGCAGGAAGCGTTGTCGCCCGCGCTGGCGATGCGCCGCCTGAAAAGCGATATCAAGGGCATGCAGCAGCATATCGCTGCGCTCAAGAACGATTTGCTGGCGTTTGAAGATGTCAAAAACATCAAGGCCTGGCTGAAAAGCTATCATCTCTAGGCTGGCCGCTTCCCCGGCAAGCGGCAATCAATCAAGGCCATAAGCGGCATTCGGCTGTCCTTGCGCCGGTTTCGCCGACATGCCGCTGGCCTGTTTGGGGGGAATTGCGCGGGGATAATTTATAATCATGTCTTTGCGCCCAAATTCGATGAATCCGCTGCCTCTCAGTTTTTCCGATCAGACGCTGCGTCAGGCGCGGCGCGCTTGGCGCAGATATGGCATTTTATGGCTTGGTGCGATACTGGTAGGCTTGATCGCGGTGCTCTATGCCTGGCTGATGGATATTGGTTTTGGCATGTTCCGCTCGATGCAGCAATCGCATTTCTGGTTGCCGCTGTTTGTTACGCCGGCTGTCGGCGCACTGTGCGTGTGGGCCACGCGGCGTTATTTTCCAGGCGCTGAAGGCAGCGGTATTCCACAAGTGATTGCGACGCTGGAAGAAGACACCAGCAAACGCGGCGAAGCGCTGTTGTCGCTGAAAATATTGGCAGGCAAGATCGGCGTTTCCTTCATCGGCATCCTGGGCGGTTTCACCATCGGCCGTGAAGGCCCTACGGTGCAGGTCGGCGCTGCCTTGATGTTCAACTTGCGGCGCCTCTATCCGCGCGCCAGCGCGGCATTGGAGCGGCGCTTGATATTAGCGGGAGCGGCGGCTGGTTTGTCGGCGGCGTTCAACACGCCGCTGGCCGGGATTGTGTTTGCGATTGAAGAACTGACGCGCAGCTTCGAACATCGCGCCAGCGGCGTCGTGATTACCGTGATTATTTTTGCCGGTGCGGTGGCGCTGGGCTTGAACGGCAACTACACCTATTTCGGCACGATTCAAATCGACAGCGCACTGACCGACATGCTGGCGCTGGCGGTATTGGTTACAGGGATCCTTACCGGCGTCGCCGGCGGCATGTTTTGCTGGCTGCTGCTGAATACCAAACGCTGGATCCCGGCCCGGATCCAGCATTTACGCAGCAACCGCCCGATCGCCTTTGGCGCTTTGTGCGGCTTGCTGGTGGCGTTGATCGGCGTGATCGCCGGCGGCGCCACTTTCGGCAGCGGTTATGTCGAGGCCAAGGGTGTGCTGGAAGGGCAGCAGCACTTGTCGGTGTTTTATCCGTTCTTGAAAATGGCGTCGATGGTGTCGTCGTATCTGCCCGGCATCCCCGGCGGCATTTTTGCACCATCGTTGTCGATCGGCGCCGGCTTCGGCAATTTGCTGCACCAGTTGTTCGATCACACCTCGTTGCCGATGCTGATCGCGCTGGCGATGGTGGGTTACCTGGCGGCTGTCACCCAATCGCCGATTACCGCGTTCGTGATCGTAATGGAAATGATTAATGGCCATGCCCTGGTGATCTCGCTGATGGCGACGGCCCTGATTGCCAGCCGGGTCTCGCGGTTTTTTGCGCCGCCGCTGTACGACGCGCTGTCAGAACGTTATCGGGTCGCTGCCAGCGCAGCGCTTGTCAATTTAAAAAAACAGAAGTTAAGCAAACAGAAGTTAAGCAATTAGAAAATGAGTTGGGAAAATGATTAATACAGATATGGTGGCTTACTACGCCAAACGTGCTTCGACTTATGAAGAGATTTACCAGCGCCCGGAGCGCCAGGATGATTTGCTGACCCTGCAAGTGCGGGTGCAGGAATTGATGGAAGGCCACGATGTGCTGGAGCTAGCTTGTGGCACCGGTTTCTGGACCGAGCAAATCGCCGCTTCGGCGAAATCGGTATTCGCCACCGATATCAATCCGGAAATGATTGCTCTGGCAAACGCTAAGAAACTGCCGGCCGGCAAAGCGACTTTTGCGGTGCAGGATATCAACACCTTCCAGCCGGAGCAGAAGTTTACCGCCTGCTTCCTGGGTTTCTGGTGGTCGCATGTAGGGCGTCAGGATCAGGTGCGTTTCATCGCCCAGCTGCGTGAAAAACTGGGCAAGGATATTTTGCTGGTAATGATCGACAACGGTTACGTCGAAGAAAACAGCACGCCCATCGCCCGTACCGATGTGCACGGCAATACTTACCAGTTCCGCACCTTACCCAACGGCGAGCGTTACGAAGTCATGAAGAATTTCCCGACCGACAGCGGCCTGCGCAAGAAGCTCGCGCCCATCACGCGCGAACTGCGCATCTTGCGGCTTGAATATTACTGGTTGCTAAGCTGCCGCATCAAATAAGGCAGGGTTAGCTCTTGGCGTCGGCTGCTGGCGCTTCCGGCGCTGCTAATGTTGTAGTGCCGCTGGCCGTATCCACCGCGGTCAGCGGGAAATTCGCCCATTCCGTGGCGAAGTGCACCTTCGGATCGTCATCCACCTTTTTCTTGATGCGCAGATTGAAGCCGCGCGCGACTTCATTCTGGGTTTGCGGTTTAGTGCGGATCCCGGCCAGCAGCGCCACGCCGTTCAAATCGAAACCGTTGACTCCGTAAATCTCGATAGGCTGCAGCAACAGCCGCCGCAAACGCCTGTCTTCCAGCATCTCGGCGCCGGTTTCGCGCATCAGGCGCAGCGCCTGGTCGACATCTGAATCGTGGCTGATGCTCAGCTTGAGCGAGGCGTAAGTGTATTCGCGAGAATCGTTCTTGATCGCCGTGATCTGCGAAAACGGCACGCTATGCACCGAGCCGTTGCTATCGCGCAGACGCACCGTGCGGATGGTCAGGTTTTCCACCGTGCCGGCATGGCCGTTGCCGACGTCGACCCAGTCGCCGACCGACATTGAATCCTCCATCAGGATGAAAACCCCGGTGATCAGATCCTTGACCAGCGACTGCGAACCAAAACCGAACGCCAGCCCGACCACCCCGGCCGAGGCCAGCAGCGGCGTCACATTGATGCCGAGGTTGGCCAGCGTGGTGATGATGGTGATGGTCAGGATCAGTAGCATCAATGCATTGCGCAGCAAGGGCAGGATAGTGCGCATGCGTGTGCTCGGATTCTTGCGCGCATAACGGCTGTTGCGGGTCGGGTTGATGGCTTCCTGGATGAAGGTATCGAGCATGATCCAGACCAGCCAGGCAACCACCAGCGTGACGCCGATCTTGCCGAGAGCGGCGACGATCATCTGGCCGATCAGGGTGGCGTTGGCAAAATCCAGCAGAGAGTGTTCCCAGATCCTGGTCAGCAGTTCGAAGAAGCCTACCCATAGGGAAAATTGCAGCAAGCTGAAACCGACGCTACTGAGACGCAGGATATAAGGAGATTGCCGGCGTACCGCCACGGCAGTCGATTTGCGGCTGCGTACACGGCGCAGCAGCGCGCTGATAAAAAACATCGCGATCAGCAAGGCGGCGCTGCCCAAGGCATGATTGAGCGCCGAATTGTTGCTCGACAGAGCAAGGATGGTGGCAACGCTGACGCTCAGGCTCAACAGCAGCACCGGCACATACCAGAAGGCGGCGATCACCTCCAGCGTTTCCATCCGTGCCGGATGATCACGACGCACCGCCAGCGGCCGGTTACGGATGATATGCGCCACCGGCCGCCGGAACCGCAAAGCGAACCAGCCGCCCAGCAGCGCTGCAATCAGGCTAGCCAGGGTTGCCGCCACGTCTGACAGATGGACGCCGATGATCTGGTTGACTTGCGGATTATCCAGCGCGTCGCCGAGCCAGCCGGCGCAGCCGATCACATACAGCAAGCCAAAGGCGCGTTGATACAGGATCTGCACGGCGACCCTGCGGTGGCCGCCATGCCACAACGAAAAAATGATGGCGCATACCGCCTGAAACAAACGCGCGCCGATCAGGGTATACAGCAGCACGGTGGCCAGCGTCCGTCCCAGCGACGGTCCTTGCGAAGAGTCGAGGCTGACCGCTACCGAGATTTCCAGCACCAGCGCCAGCAGTATCGGTGCAATATGGCGCAGGATATACAGCAGCAATTCCTTGATGCTGGGGTCGGGCGGCAGTTTGGTGTCGACTTTGAAATGCTGGTGCACGCGCCTGCCGACATAGTAAAGCGTCATGGCGACCACGCTGAACAGGGCCAGCATTTCGAGGAAATTGGCCAGCACCTGCAGTCCGCTCTCTGAATCCTGGCGCTCGAGTATCGTCGACAAGTCTTGCCAAGCCAGAGAAAATTGCTGCTTCCAGTATTTTTCCGGTGTGACTACCTGATGCAGATGTGCCTGGAATGTGTCGAGGCTAGTGGAAATCAGGCCGATAAAGCCCTTTTGCGCCGGTGACGTCTTGCTGTTCTGTTGCTCCGCCTGGATCAGGGTGGCCACCAGGCTGCCGGCGGCGGGATTGCTTTGCAGAACCTTGGATAGGGAATCCAGCGCAGAAGGCGCCGACGCAGGAGCCGGCGGGGTGCTGGCGCTGCTGGCGGCGGTGCTTGCAGCCGCCGCTGCCGCGTAAGCCGAAGTGCCGCTAGCCAAAAGCAAGCAAAACAGCAAGCCCATAAGCAAGCCTGTCAGCAAATGCGCTGTGGGCTGAAAAAAACTGGTCTTCATGTCGGCTTGGCAAAAGTCATAAAGTGACAATCTTACCGTACCGCTGTCGTATCTTTCACAAGAAAAGTCCTTGCCGGCGCATGTCAAAAAAACATTCAAAGGCTCGCCGGCGCATCGCATTTAGCGGCTGCAGGTTCAGGCCGCAGGCAAATCGTCTTCGATATAGGTGCGGATAATGTCGTCGAAATCAACGTCGCCGACGAAACCCAGCGCGGTGGCGCGGCTGGCGTCCCAGGCGCCCGGCCAGCTTGAGATGATGCGGTCGATCACCGGATCGTGAGTCCATTCAACCCGTGCCGCGACCCGTTTGCCAGCGACTCGCTCAAGTGCTGCGACCATCTCGCCCACGGTGACCGAGATCCCCGGCAGATTGATGGTGCGGCTCTTGCCCAATGCCTCGGCGGACAATGTATAACCGTGGATCAGGCTGGCGATCACCTTGCGCGGCGACAGCAGCCACAAACGCACGTCTGGCGCAACCGGGCAGATCGCGGACTGGCCGTTGAGCGGCTCGCGGATGATGCCGCTGGCAAAAGACGAAGCAGCTTGATTGGGTTTACCGGGACGGACGCTGATGGTCGGCAGGCGCAATACGCGGCCATCGACAAAACCTTTGCGGCTGAAATCGTTAAGCAGCAATTCGGCAATCGCCTTTTGCGTGCCGTAGGAAGATTGCGGATTGAGTGCAGTGTCGTCTTGCACTACAGCCGGCAGCACGCCGCCGAATACCGCCACCGAACTGGTGAAGATCACGCGCGGCACATGCGCGCAGGCGCGGCAGCGTTCCAGCAACAGGCGCGATGCATCCAGGTTGATGCGCATGCCGAGATCGAAATCCGCTTCGGCCTGGCCGCTGACGATTGCCGCCAGGTGAAAGATCGCTGCCGTTTGCGGCGTGATCACGCGTTCCAGCAAAGCGCTGTCGGTGATGTCGCCGGTGACTTGTTCGATGCGCGCATCGTCGAAACCGGTGGCGGCGACCACATCGACCAGAGTAATTTTGCTGATGGTTTGCAACTGGCCGTTGCTGTCTGGCAGGCTGCCTTGCTTGAGCAGGCTGCGGGCCAGGCGCTGGCCCAAAAATCCGGCGCCGCCGGTGATGACTACTTGCATGATGATTCCTTATTGAAGTTGCTGGTTGAGTGCTGGCCGCGTGTTGTCCGGGTGCCGCTCACAACCACGGCTTGAGCCAGCCCAGTCCGTCGGAAGTGGCGCCGCGCGGCCGGTATTCGCAACCGATCCAACCCTGGTAGCCGAGACTGTCGATCAGTTCGAACAGATACGGATAATTGATCTCACCGATATCCGGTTCATGCCGCTCCGGCACGCCGGCAATCTGGATATGGCCGATGCCGGCCTGCGGCCGCAGCATGTCGCGCTTGAGCTTGACTGCCAGGTCGCCCTCGACGATCTGGCAGTGATACAGATCGAACTGCACTTGCAGATTAGGGGCGCCGACTTCGGCACAGATAGCCTGCGCATCGTCCTGGCGATTCAGGAAAAAACCAGGGATGTCGCGAGTATTGATCGGTTCGATCACGATGGTGACGCCATGCGCGGCGGCTTCAGCAGCGGCATAAGCCAGGTTCTCCAGGTACACGGCGCGGTGGCGGGCGCGGTCCTGCTGCGGCTGAATCAGGCCGGCCATTACATGCAATTTGTTATTGCCGAGCACCTGCGCATATTCCAGGCCGGTCGCCACGCTGCGCTTGAATTCATCTTGCCGACCAGGCAAGGAGGCAATACCGCGCTCACCGGCTGCCCAGTCACCCGGAGGGGCGTTGAAGAGTGCCTGCGTCAAGCCGTTGTCCTGCAATCTTTTCTGCAGTTCAGCAGCGGCGTACTCATACGGAAACAGAAACTCGACGCCCTTGAAACCGTCCCTGGCCGCAGCCGAAAAACGGTCCAGAAAAGCGTGCTCGTTGTACATCATGGTCAGATTGGCGGCAAAACGTGGCATCACAAAACTCCTGAACTGAAAACCGGCGCGCCCGATGTGTTCTGCGCGCGCCGGTAAAAAACTGCATTAAAAATATCTTAGCGGTTGACCATCTTCGCCGGTGTTTTCAGGATCGCAATCGCTCCAATCACCAGCATGGCCGCCAGCATGAACATGCCGGTTTGATTGTTGTGCGTAGTATCTTTCAACCAGCCGACCAGGAACGGGCTGACGAAGCCGGCCAGGTTGCCGACTGAGTTGATCACCGCGATGCCGGCAGCGGCGCCGGTGCCGGACAGGAAAGCCGTCGGCAGCGACCAGAACAGCGGCGAGCAGGTCAGCACCCCCATCGCCGCTAGCGACAGGAAGGCAATCGCAATCACGGTATTGTCGGCGGCGATGGCGGAGATCACAAAACCTACCGCACCCAGCAAGGCCGGCACGATCAGATGCCAGCGCCGTTCACGCAAGCGGTCGGAACGGCGGCCGATCAGGATCATGGCGAACACTGCACAGACGAAGGGAATCGCGCTGATCAGGCCGATCTTGAAATCGCCGACCACGCCGGAGGCTTTGACCAGTGTCGGCAGCCAGAATGTCAGGCCGTACTGGCCCATGACGATACAGAAATAAATCAGGCACATATGCCAGATGCGGATGTCCTTGAACACGCCGGCGGTCGACTTCGGGCTTTCCTTGTCCTTCTGGTCGGCGCGGATTTCGGCTTCCAGGTAATCCTTTTCGGCTTCGGTCAGCCACTTGGCTTTGCGGATGCTGTTGTCCATCACGAAGAACACCGCGATGCCGACCAGGATGGCCGGTATCGCTTCGATCATGAACATCCATTGCCAGCCGTGCCAGCCGCTGGAGCCGTGGAAGGATTGCATGATCCAGCCCGACAGTGGATTGCCGAAAATGCCGGAGACGGGAATCGCCGCCATGAAAGTGGCGACCACCTTGGCCCGCCGATGCGAGGGGAACCAGTAAGTCAGGTAGAGGATGATGCCGGGATAGAAGCCGGCTTCGGCCAGCCCCAGCAAGAAGCGCAGGACGTAGAACTGGGTCGGGGTCTGGACCCAGGCAAAACACGCAGACAGAATGCCCCAGGTAATCATGATGCGGGCGATCCACAACTTGGCGCCGACGCGGTTCATGATCAGGTTGCTGGGCAGTTCAAACAGGAAGTAGCCGAGGAAAAAGATACCGGCGCCGAGGCCGAAAATGGTTTCGCTGAAGCCCAGGTCCTGCGACATCTGCAGCTTGGCAAAGCCGACGTTGACGCGGTCCAGATAGGCCACCACGTAACACAGCATGATGAATGGCACAAAGCGCCAGAATACTTTCTTGTACAGATTTTCGGCTTGTTCGGCCGGCAGGCTGATATTAGCCTGCGTGATTGTTGCTGACATCTCGTCTCCACCCATCTAAAAAGTTTTGAAATTAACTGGCCGTTTCTATTATTTGAAACTTACCAACTTACCAACTTACCAACTCACCAACTTGCACCAAATACCCGATACAACTCATCCAAAGCCTCCGCACTCAGCGGCTCAGGTTTATCCCGCACCATCAGCCACAAACGCGCTGTTTCTTCCAGCTCTTCCAGTGCGAACGCTGCTTGCGAAATACTTTCATGCCACAGCACCGGCCCCAGGCGCTCCAGCAATACGCCGCGCACGCTGGTTGCCAGCAATTTGACTTGCTCTGCCACCTGCGAATCGCCAGGGCGGCAATACGGGATCAGGGGAATCCGCCCGACCTTCATCACCTGATACGGCGTGATCGGCGGCAGCACGGCGCTGTCATGCCAGACTCCGGCTAGCGTGAGCGCTACCAGATTGCTCGAATGGGTATGCACCACCGCTTGCATCAGCGGGTTGTTATCGTAGACCGCGCGATGCAAGGTCAGGGTCTTTGAAGGTTTGTCGCCGCTGACCCACTGGCCATTCAGATCGACCTTGGCGATCTGCGCCGGCGCCAGTCTGCCGAGGCAGGCGTCGGTCGGCGTGATCAGCCAGCCGTCATCCAGGCGGGCGCTGATATTGCCGGCCGTGCCCACCGTGTAATTGCGTTGATACAGGCTAGCGCCGATCTCGCAGATTTCTTCGCGCAGCGCCTGTTCCTTAAGCGTAGTGCTAGCGCTTGCCGGATTTTTTGGAATGGTCATAGACGTGTCTCACCGAGTCGATTTTCACCCAACTGATTTTCACCCAACTGATTTTCACCCAAATGAAGCAGCGCCTTTTCAAAAAAATCGATGCTGCCGAAGTTGCCGGATTTCAGCGCTAGCGCCAACGGTGTCGCACCGATCGACGCCGTCGCCGGCACGCCCGGATCGATTTGCGCGCCGATGCGCAAGGCATGCACGCCGAGCGCCTTGACTACTGCACCGGAGGTCTCGCCGCCGGCAATCACAAAGCGCCGCACCCCGCGCGCCAGCAAGGCGGCGGCGATGTCGGCCAGAGCTTGTTCGATCAGCAGGCCGGCGCGTTCGACGCCGAGTTTTGCCTGCACTTGCTTCACTTGTTCTGGTGTGGTGGTGGCGTAGATCAGTACCGGCTGCTTATCCTTATCGAGATGCTGCTGGGCGAAGGCCAAGGCCTGCGCCACTACCGGCTCGCCGCCAGCCAGCGCCAGCGGATCGATGCGGAATGCCGGGCGTTTCTCTTTCCATGCGTCGACCTGGGCATTGGTGGCTTTCGATGCGCTGCCGGCCAGGACGACCGACAAGCCGTCGATCGCAGGCAATTCACTCGCCTTGGCGCCTTGCTGCGGATTGAGCAAACCGGCGCGCACGAAATTAGCGGGCAGTCCGAGTGCGACGCCAGAGCCGCCGGTGACCAGCGGCAAGTCGGCGCAGGCAGCGCCGATGGCGTACAGGTCCTGATTCTCCAGGGCGTCGACAATCGCCATCCGCACGCCTTGCTGACGCAGCGCATCCATTCCGGCGCGGATCGCATCCACCCCTTGGGAAACCGCCGGATAGCCGATCAATCCGACTTTGGACGGCGTTTGCTGCTGCAGCACGCGCACCAGATTAGGATCGGTCATCGGCGTCAAGGGATGATTTTGCATGCCCGATTCGTTGAGCAGCTGATCCTGGATAAACAGATGGCCGCGATACAGGGTGCGGCCGGTTTCCGGGAACACCGGGCAGGCGATGGTGAAGTCGCTTCCCAGCGCCTGCAGCAGGGCGTCGGTGACAGGGCCGATATTGCCTTGCGGCGTCGAGTCGAAAGTGGAACAGTATTTGAAGAAAAACTGACGGCAGCCTTGCTGCTGCAGCCAGCGCAGCGCGGCCAGGGAGTCGGCAACAGCTTCCGCGGCAGGCACGGTGCGTGATTTGAGCGCCACCACGATGGCGTCCACCTCTTGTGGTGCGCTGTCCGGCACGCCTATGGTCTGTACGGTGCGCATACCCTCGCGCACCAGCATGTTGGCGAGATCGGTAGCGCCGGTAAAATCATCGGCGATGCAGCCGAGCAGTGGTTTTGTTGCGGCGTTCTGTTGTGCTGACATCGGTTACTCCTGCGCTGTCGGTAGCGTGATGCCTGGGAAAATCTTGATCACGGCGGAATCGTCTTCGGCGCCGTGGCCGGCGGTGGACGCCATCATGAACATCTGGTGCGCAGCAGCCGACAGCGGCAGCGGGAATTTGCTGGCGCGTGCGGTATCCAGCACCAGGCCCAGGTCCTTGACGAAAATATCGACCGCAGACAATGGTGTGTAATCGGCCTTCAAAATGTGCGGCACGCGATTTTCAAACATCCACGAATTGCCGGCGCTATTGGTAATCACTTCGTACAGGGCATCGGCATCGACGCCTTCGCGCATGCCCAAAGCCATCGCCTCCGCCGCCGCCGCAATATGCACGCCGGCCAGCAACTGGTTGATGATTTTGACTTTGGAGCCGACGCCATGCGCCTCACCCAGCCGGTAGACCTTGCCGGCGATCGCTGCCAGCACCGCTTCGCCCTTGGCGTAAGCGGCGGCCGGGCCGGAAGTCATCATGGTCATTTCACCGGAAGCTGCACGCGCAGCGCCGCCTGACAACGGCGCATCGAGGAACAGCAATTGCAGTGCAGCCAGCCGCTCGCCAAGCTTGACGGCGTATTCCGGCGCCACGGTAGCGCTGGCAATCACCAGGCTGCCGGGGCGCATGGCGGCCGCAGCGCCTTGCTCGCCGAACAGCACCTGCTCGGTTTGCGCGGCGTTGACTACCACCGTAATCACCACCTCGCATGACGCACCGAGTTCGGCCGGACTGTTGCAGACGATGCCGCCTTCGCTGGCAAACTGCTGCAATACTTCGGCGCGGACATCGCAAGCATGCGTGCGCAAGCCGGCGCGTAACAAAGAACGGGCAACGCCCAAACCCATGGCGCCAAGGCCGATTACACCTACATTGATAGTCATTGCTGAACCTGATAAGCGAGTTAATAGTTAGCGGGATTAACGAGATTTCGGAGTGCTCTTGGCGCTCTTGCTTTCCTGAGCGGCCTTGGTATCGGCGGCGCCTTGCGCCATGCGGCGTGCCGCATTGAACATATGGTTTTGCGCCGCGTTGCGCGCCGCCAGCGCATCGCCGGCTGCAATCGCAGCAGCAATGGCGGCGTGTTCTTCATAGACCTGGCGCATGAAGTCATCGCGCCTGGCTTCGTTGCTGCGGGTAACGGCGGTGGCGGCTTCCAGGTACTGGCTGAGGAAGGCCAGCGTTTGCAACAGGAAGGGATTGCCGGTGGCTTCGGCGATGCTGCGATGGAACATGACATCGGCCGGCACGCCGTCGCCGCCGGCGTTGACATCGGCGGCGATGCCTTTCAGCGCGGTTTCGATGGCTTTCAACTGGCGCGGCGTACGGCGGGTAGCGGCCAGTGCCGCGACTTCGGCATCGATGGCGCGCCGCAGCTCGACAATCTGCAGCACCGCATCGGCCGACGAGGCCTGGTCGAACTGGATCCGCAACGGCCGCACATGGCCTTGTTCGCTGACATAGACGCCGCTGCCCTGGCGCGGCTCGACCGCACCTTCATTCTTCAAACGGGAAATCGCTTCGCGCACCACCGTGCGGCTGACGCCGAATTGCTCGGACAGGGCCGGTTCGGTAGGCAATTTTGCACCCGGGCCAAACTCGCCGGTTTCTATCTTTTTCAGCAATTCCTGGGCGACGGTATCGCTCAAAGAAGTCCGATTGGCATTCAGTTTATTGAACATTTTGTCTCTTCCAGCGGCATATTTTTATCGTAATGTGACCATATCATCATACGAATTATTGGAAAAATCAAGATTTGTTTCAAAGACGGGCTGTCATCCCTGCGTATGCGGGGATCCAAGTTAGTGATTAATATTGCAACCAAGATTGCAACCAAGATGGATTCTCGCGTTCGCGGGATTGACGCAACAGGAGTTAGAATCCTGTCCTTGTAGAAATATTCCCATGTCATACGTCAGGATTGATAGTTGATGAGAAATTCGATGAGAAATTCGATGAACAAAATCACACGCGCTTATCTGATTTCGTCTGTTGTTCTGCTGTCCATATGGAGCGCTGCGGCCTCGGCGCAAATCCGGATTGGCGTGGATATCGCCGTCACCGGCCCGGCTGCGGCAATTGGCGCGCCGACCAAAAACGCCATCTTGCTATGGCCGAAAGTGATTGCCGGACAAAAGGTCGAGTACATCATCCTGGACGACGCCTCCGATCCGACCAACGCAGTGCGCAATGCGCGCAAACTGATCACAGAAGAAAAAGTCGACCTGATCGTCGGCCCGAATACCACGCCGGCGGCCTTGGCCATGCTGGATGTGGTGGCCGAGGCAGAAACGCCGATGGTGGCGCTGGCGGCGTCGGCTTCTATCGTCGAACCGCAGGACGCCAAGCGCGCCTGGGTCTTCAAGCTGCCGCAAAACGATTCCCACATGACGACCATCCTGACCCAGCACATGGCGGACAACGGTATCAAGACCGCAGCTTTCATCGGGTTTGCCGACGCCTACGGCGACAGCTGGTGGCGCGAGTTTTCGCACCTGGCCGAGCTCAGGAAAATCAAGATTGTCGCCAGCGAGCGCTATAACCGCAATGACACCAGCGTCACCGGGCAAATCCTCAAGATCATGTCGGCGCGGCCGGATGCGGTGCTGATCGCCGGATCGGCGACGCCGGCTGTCCTGCCGCAAAAGACCTTGGTCGAGCGCGGCTACAAAGGCCGCATCTACCAGACGCACGGCATCGCTACCGCGGATTTCCTGAAAGTCGGCGGCAAGGATGTCGAAGGCACTTTTTTCCCGACCGGACCGGCGGTGGTGGCCAAGCAATTGCCAGACTCGAATCCGGTCAAGAAAACGGCACTGGATTTCACCCGCCGCTATGAAGCTGCCTACGGCGTTGACACTATGACGCAATTCGCCGCCGACGCCTGGGGCGCTTACATGCTGATCGCCAACGCGGTGCCGCAAGCGTTGAAATCCGGCCAGCCTGGCAGCAAGCAATTCCGCACGGCGCTGCGGAGTGCGTTGGAAAACACCCATGACCTGACTATTCCGCAGGGCGTGGTCAACATGAATCCCAAGGATCACGTGGGGCTGGACCAGCGCTCGCGCGTGATGGGGCGGATCGTGAACAATAAATTTACCTACGCTTACGGCGGCTAAGCGAAAAAAAAAAGAAAGCAAAAGAAGATGAAGCTGTTTGGCTTGTGGGTGCGCGGTTTTGTCCCGGCGCCGGTGATGGTCAACGCTACCGAGCGCATGCGTGCCTGTTGCGGCGCCTTGTTGGGAATTTTGCTGACCGGGCTGGTGAGCCACTGGGCGCTGGGTTCGACGGCGGCGCTGCCGTTGCTGATCGCGCCGATGGGCGCCTCCGCGGTATTGTTGTTCGGGGTGCCGGGCAGTCCCCTGGCGCAGCCCTGGTCTATCGTCGGCGGCAACCTGGTTGCGGCGTTGATCGGCGTCAGCTGCGCGCGTTGGATTCCCGATCCGGTGTTGGCCCCGGCCGTTGCGGTGTCTGCTGCGATCGGCGCCATGTTTTTCTTGCGCTGCCTGCATCCGCCCAGCGGGGCAGTGGCGCTGACGGCAGTGCTGGGCGGGCCGGCCGTGACCAGCCAGGGTTTTCATTTCGTGCTGACGCCGGTGTTGCTGAATTCTTTTTTGCTGTTGCTGGTGGCGCTGCTGTTCAATAACGCGACCCGCCGCCGCTATCCGCATGTGGCGCACGCCGATCCGGGCAAATTGCATCAGACCAAAGACCAGCCCAGCGGCAGACGTATCGGCTTCACGCAGGAAGACCTGGATTATGTATTGCATCAATATAATCAGGTGCTCGATGTCAGCCGCGACGATCTGGAAAGCCTGATCCTGCAAACCGAGCTGCATGCCTACCAGCGCCGCTTCGGCGCGATTACCTGCGCCGATATCATGTCGCGCGATGTCATCAGCGTCGAGTTCGGCACTTCGCTGGAAGATGCCTGGGGGCTGTTGCTAAAGCATAAGATCAAGGCTTTGCCAGTCATCAATTCTGCCAAGCGCCTGATCGGCATCATCACCCAGACCGATTTCATGCGGCAGGTGAATTTGCAGGTGTACACCGGTTTCGACCAGAAACTGAAACAGTTCATCCGGCGCACCACCAATAGCCATTCCGACAAGCCGGAAGTGGTCGGCCAGATCATGACCAGCGCTGTTCAGAGTGCAGCGGCCGACGCCCATATCGTCGAACTGGTGCAACCCTTGTCCGATTCCGGCATACACCACATCCCGATTGTGGATGACCAGCGGCGCCTGGTCGGCATGGTGACGCAGTCCGACATGGTGGCGGCTCTGTATCGCGGGAATGCGAATTTAACCACACCCTGAAGCATTTGCCTCATCCTGCAATTGCTGCAAACCGGCGCGGGCCGTACAATGGCGGGGTTTTGGTGCACGCGGACATGTCCATGTCCGCAGTTAAACGGGAAACACGGCGTCATGTGCTCGCCAAGAGCACCGGCCAACGTGTGCTGCCCCCGCAACGGTAAAACAAGCGTCGCCGGTAAGCAATCCATCGCTGGATGCTGACCGCGCCGACAGAACGCATCTACTACCACTGTGTGCTGGCTTGGCATGGGAAGGTTATGCGCTCCGACTTGTTAGCCCGGATACCGGCCAAAGCAGGTGGAGTAAAGAATAGACAGCCAGCAAGCTGTTTATTGGCTACTACCGTTAACCGGGCTTGCGGGGAGGCAGGCTGGGGACTCTTATTGTAATCAACCATGACATCATCTTTATCACGCCGCTGCGGCGCGACCTTGAAGCCGCTCGCGCTGGCTTCAGCCCTTCTTTCTGCCGCGACAGTATCGGCCCAAATCACCCCCACTCCGGACCAGTTGCAGGTGGTAGTCACCGCAGCCCGGGTCGAACAGCCGCAAACCGACGCCTTGCCGCACACTACCGTGATCAGCGCCGAAGACATCCGCAATTCACAAGCGCCGGATCTGCCGGCACTGCTGGAACGCCAGGCAGGTTTGCAGATTACCCGCACCGGCGGTCCCGGCCAGCAGGCGTCCTTGTTCATGCGCGGCGCCAATTCCTCGGAAACCCTGATCTTGATCGACGGCGTACCGATCCGGCGCCAGGCTTCGTTCGGTTTGCCGGCGCTTGAAAATATCTTGCCGGATCAGATCGACCACATCGAAATCGTGCGCGGCAATGTCTCGGCGATTTACGGTTCCGGCGCGATCGGCGGCGTGGTGCAGATTTTCACCAAACGCGGCGATGGCGCAGCAAAGTTCAACACCTCGGTGGAAGCCGGCTCGCGCGGCACCTATGAAGGCAATGTGGGGGTCAACGGCAAGAGCGGCGATACCCGTTATGCCTTATCGCTGACACGCTTCAAGACCAATGGCTTCTCGGCGCAAAATCCTTTGCAGAACCCGAACGTCAATCCAGACCGCAATGGCGACGGTAATACCAGCGTCTCGGGCTCGGTATCGCAGGAATGGCGCACTGGCAATGAAATCGGCGTGCGGGTTTATGCCAACGATGCAAAATATACTTACGACGACGCCTTTGGCACGCCTACCGATCAAAACAACGGCCACTCGAAGAGCCAGTCGCTGGCAGTGTTCAGCAAGAATCGCTTTACCCAGGACTGGACCTCGACCCTGACTTTGTCGCAAAACGTCAACCGCGACAATCTCGACGGCCAGAGTACTTTCGGCAATAGCAGCAATGCCTACAAGAGTACGCAAAACCTGTTGCAGTGGGCGAATGAATTGCGTTTGTCGCCGCTGTGGACAGCCACTGCCGGTGTCGACGCCGGCCGCGAAAAGGCGGACATCAGCTCGAACAGCAGCTTTGGCAATTCCAGCGACAGCTTCTCGCGCTCGACCTCCAGCGTATATGCCGGCGCGCTAGGCAAGATCGGCCCGCATCAGTTGCAATTGAACCTGCGGCACGACTATGCCGGCGGTTCCGGCTCCGACAATACCGGTTACCTGGGTTATGGCTTTGCCTTGACCGACAGCGTCAAGCTGATCGCCAATGCATCCACAGCATTCAATGCGCCGACCCCGGCACAGCTGTTCCAGCCGATTTACGGCAACCGCAACCTCAAGGCTGAACGCTCGAAGTCGTATGAAATAGGTGCGCAATACGCCGCCGGCGCGACCATCTTGCGCGCCACGCTGTTCGATACCCGCACTCACGACCAGTTCGGCTTCGATCCGCTGACCTTCCAAACCATCAATATTGCGCGTGCCAAGAACCAGGGCTTGGAGCTGAGCGCCAGCACCGTTCTGGCGGCCATCGACTGGCGCGCCAGCCTGACTTTGCAAGATCCGAAGGATGAGAGCAGCAATAAAGTCCTGGTGCGACGCGCCAAGACTTTGGGCTCTTTGGGAGCGGCAAAGAGCTTCGGCGCCTGGCGTCTCGGCGCCGATGTGCAATACACCGACAGCCGCACCGATATTCCCGGCAATCCTAAGCTGGCTCCCTATTGGCTGACTAACGCCAATGCGCGCTATCAGTTGAATAAGGAAGTGTCTTTGTTCGGCCGTATCGATAATCTGTTCAATCGCGATTATCAGACAGCTTATGGCTACAATCAGCCCTCACGAGGTTTGTTTGTAGGTGTAAATTGGCAGCAGTAATCAGATAATCGGCCGACTAACCAGCTCATCGCTCACACCATTGACTAGCATCACCACATTACGCCGCGCCATCGCCATCCTGTGCTGCCTGGCAGTATTCGCAGCATTGGCGCTAGCGCTCGCGGTTTCTTGTGGCAGCAGTGGTTGTGGGCTGGCGGCCGATCAAATCTATTTGTCCTTGCGCCTGCCGCGTGCGCTGACTGCGTTCGTGGTCGGCGGTTTGCTGGCGCTGGCCGGGGCGTTGATGCAGGTCTTGCTGCGCAATCCCCTGGCCGATCCTTATGTACTGGGTTTGTCCGGCGGTTCTGCCGCCGGTGCTTTATCGGCCTTGCTGGTGGCTAGTCATTTTGGCGGCATGGGTGATGTTGCTGCAGCGTTGGGCGCAGCGCTGGGGGCGGGGCTGGCGGTAGCGTTGCTGTTCGGCCTGGCGCGCCAGGCTTTGCGCCGTCTGCCCGATGTTGGCCAGCATAGCGGTCATCGCTTGATACTGACTGGCGTGATGATCGCTGCCGGTTTTGGCGCGATCGTGACCCTGGTGTTGACGCTGGCGCCTGACGGCCAGTTGCGCGGCATGCTGTTCTGGCTGATGGGCGACCTGGAAGACGGGCGCCTGTTGTTGCCAGCGGCAGTGCTGCTGTTGCTGATTTTGCTATGGAGCGGATTGAATGCACGGCAGCTGAATCTGCTGGCGCGCGGCGAGGGTTTCGCGCAATTGCTGGGAGTGCCGGTATTGCGCCTGCGCTTGCTGACTCTGTGTGCGGCCTCGCTGGCGACCGCTGCTGCGGTCATAGTGGCCGGCACGATCGGTTTTATCGGTCTGGTGGTGCCGCATGCGATCCGTCTGCTGGTCGGCAACGATCAGCGCATCCTGTTGCCTGCCAGCGTGCTGACCGGCGGCGCTGCGCTCGCGCTGGCAGACCTGGCGGCGCGTACCGCAGTCGCGCCGACGCAATTGCCGGTAGGGGTGATCACCGCCCTGGTCGGGGTGCCTGTATTCCTGTGGCTGCTCTCGCGCAGCAAGGCATGAGAGGCAGGCCATGAGCGCATCCACAAATCCTTTGCTTTGCACCGAACAACTGAGCGTGAGCGTTGGCCACAAAGTCTTGTGCAGCGGGCTGGACTGGCAAGTCGCGCCGGGCCAGTTCTGGTGTGTGCTGGGCCGTAACGGTATCGGCAAAACCACTTTATTGCATACCTTGGCTGGTCTGAAGCGGCCGGCTGGCGGCCGCGTGCTGATCCAGGGCCGTGATATACAAACCACATCGGCACAGCAGCTGGCGCGTCTGCGCGGCTTGCTAGCGCAGCAACAGGCCGATGCGTTTTCCAGCAGCGTGCTGGCGGCGGTGGTCGCTGGCCGCCATCCCTATCAATTCGGCTTCGGCTGGGATATGGAAGATGACCGGGCGTCGGCAATGCAGGCGCTGGAGCAGGTCAGGATGGCCGCCTTCAGCAGCCACGATGTGATGCGCCTGTCGGGCGGCGAGCGGCAGCGGGTGGGCTTGGCAACCTTGCTGACGCAGGACCCGCTGTTATTCATGCTGGATGAGCCGACCGCACATCAAGACGCTGCGGCGCAAATCGTGGTGATGGAATTACTGCGCCGTTTGCCGCCGCAAAAAGCGGTGATCGCCGCCTGCCATGACATCAATCTGGTGGCGCATTACGCCAGCCACGTGTTGTTGCTGGGAGATGGCCGGGTGTGGCAAGGCAGCAGCGACAGCGTGCTGCAGCCGGAGGTCTTGCAGGCTGCATTTTCTTGTTCGTTTGAAGTGGTGGAAAACGGTTCACGGCGTTTGTTTATGCCGGTTGCGTCTTAGCTCACAAAAAAAATCACCGGCGCCGGCTGCGCGCCAGATCCAGTTTCTGACATAACTCTGCAGCGCCATCCAGTATGCGCGGCCCGGGGCGGCTCATCCAGTTCGGCGTTAAGGCAAACAGATTATTGCTTACCACAGCGGTGAGTTTCGGAAAGCGCCGCCAGCCTGTATCGGGCGAGGCGCCGCCATCGGCGGCAAAAATCACTTCCGGATTGGCTTGCAACACCGCTTCGGTGCTGACCGTCGGCGCCAGTTGCGGCAGTTTGCCGAATACATTTTCGCCGCCGCATAAAGCAATCACGCTCGACACCATATGGCTGTCGTTGAGCGTCATCAACGGCTTTTGCCAGATCTGATAAAACACCCGCACCGGTGGCCGTTGCCGATAAGTCGTATCAAGTTGCGCCAGGCGCGTCTTGAAAGCGGCGGCGGCCGCAGCGCCGCTCGCTTCGGTACCGGCCAGTTGCGACAACCGTAGCAGCGACGAGCCGATGCTGTCCAGCTGGCGCGGTTCGCTTTCGAATACAGGAATGCCGATAGCGCGTAACCTGGCAATCTGGCTGGTTGAATTGCCGCTGCTCCAGGCCACTACCAAATCCGGTTTGAGAGCAACAATCCGTTCGATATCGAGTGCGCTGCTGCTACCCATCGACGGTATTTTTTTTGCGGCCGGCGGGTAATCGCTATAGTCGCTGACACCGATCACATAGGCGCCAGCGCCGGCGGCAAACAGCAGCTCGGTAGCGTGCGGCGCCAGGCTGACGATGCGATGCGCGGGATGGGGCAGGACGACGCTGTGTTGCGCATCGTCTTGCACGGTGATGACCTGTGCGTTGGCAGCAGTGGCGAGCGACGCCGCAACAGCTGCTCCGGCCGCGGTCAGCCAGATGCATGCTCGTCTGTTGCGGAGCAGCCGCTGCAAGGTCGGGGCCAGCTTCAAATTTCCAGGTTGTCGATCAGGCGCGTGCCGCCCAGCTTGGCGGCGGCCAGCACCACCAGCTTTTCGCCCTGCGCCAGATCGCCCGCAGCTGGCGGCTGCAGATCGCTGCGCTTGCGGATCGAGATGTAATCCGGCTGCCAGCCGCGGCTGCCAAGTTGCGCCATCGCCTGTTTTTCCAGTTCGAAGATATCGAGGTGGCCGGCGCGTACTTCGTCGGCCACCTGGTTAAGCGTCTTGAACAGATTCGGCGCTTCCGCGCGTTCGTCGGCGGACAAATACATATTGCGCGAAGACAGCGCCAGGCCGTCGTCGGCGCGCCAGGTTTCGGCGGCGATGATTTCAGTCGGCAAGGCGAATTGCTTGGACATATTGCGCACGATCATCAGCTGCTGGTAATCCTTCTTGCCGAATACCGCAACCCGTGGCTGGACGCAGGAAAACAGCTTGAGAACAACGGTAGTGACGCCGGTAAAAAAGCCCGGGCGGAATTCACCTTCCAGCATATTGCCAAGACCGTCCGGCGGGCGCACGCGGAATTCCTGGGGTTCCGGATACAGGTCTTTTTCGGTAGGCGCAAACAAGACGTAGACACCTTCCTTTTCCAGCTTGGCGACGTCAGCGGCAAAGGTGCGCGGATATTTGTCGAAATCCTCGTTGGGGCCGAACTGTAGGCGATTGACAAAGATCGAGGCGACCACCGGGTCGCCATGTCTCTTGGCCAGCCGCATTAGCGACAGATGGCCCTCATGCAGATTGCCCATGGTCGGCACGAAGGCGGTACGCAGTTGGCCGCGCAGTTGGTCGCGTAGCTCTTCAATCGAGGAAATGATTTTCATGTCTGAATCGGAGGTAAGTTATTTTTATATCGGGATGCGGCGTATTGCTGGTGTAGAAGCAAACCGACGCTTATGTCGACTTATGCCGGCGCATAAGTCGGCGAGTAGGCCAGCCTTACGTAGATAGGCGCGAACGGTTCGGCCTGGGTGATTTCAATCAGGGTTTCCTTGGCCAGCTCCAGCATGGCGATGAAATTCACCACCAGCACTGGCACGCCGCGCGCCGGATCGAATAATTCGGCGAACTCGACAAAACGCGACGATTGCAGACGCCGCAAAATCCCGGTCATGTGTTCGCGCACCGACAGTTCTTCGCGGCTGATGGTGTGGTGAGCGGTCAGCTTGGCGCGTTTGATGACATCGGCCCAGGCTGCCTGCAGATCGTCCAGGTTGACGTCCGGCCAGCGCGTGACAATGCTTTGTTCGATGTAGATCTGGGTGCGGACATAATCGCGCCCGAGTTGCGGCAAAGCGTCGATCTCGCGTGCCGCCAGTTTCATCTGCTCGTATTCCAGCAGGCGCCGCACCAGTTCCGCGCGCGGATCTTCGGCTTCTTCGTTGTCGGTCTTGCGGACCGGCAGCAGCATGCGCGATTTGATCTCGATCAGCATCGCCGCCATCAGCAGATATTCGGCCGCCAGCTCCAGATTGGTGATGCGGATCTGGTCGACGTATTCCAGATATTGCAAGGTGACTTGCGCCATCGGGATGTCGAGGATATTGAAATTCTGTTTGCGGATCAGGTACAGCAGCAGATCGAGCGGGCCTTCGAATGCTTCCAGGAAGATTTCCAGCGCATCCGGCGGAATGTAGAGATCGGTCGGCATGCGGAACAGCGGCTCGCCGTATAGACGCGCAAAAGCCACGCCGTCGATCACATTCGGTGTCGAATCGGGTTGGCCCTCCAGCGTCAGTTCAGCGGCATCCGACAAATTCTGGCTCATCTGATCGATCCGGGGAGGAACTTAGTGGTTGTTCTGGTACACGTAGGGTTGTTGCTGAACGCGCGATTCCTGGGTGCGCAGCTGGCTGTCCAGGTCAATCGGGGTTTTGTCCCACAGCAGGGCGCGGCCGGCGAGTTGCTGCTCTTCCAGTTTTGGATTGTTTTGCTTGAGTTCTTCAACGAACTTCGTGATGTCCGATTGGTAGCCAGTGATTTGCTTGGAGAATTTCATGGTTGCTTTGATAATCCGATGGGAATAGGCGCTATTTTATGCTATTTCGCAGCCGCCCGACCGCTTTGTCGTTGGGCTCAGTGTCCATCAGACAATTGAGGGGCGATATACTTGACGCCAGGACTAGAACCATCATCAGACAGAGGAAACGGCATGAAACCATGGGTACGCAGCATTTTGATATTGATTGTCCCGTTTCTTGTCGCGGCTTGTGATCAGAACGGCAATTTCACACAGGAGCCTGGATTGGAAAAACTTAGTCGCGGGGTATCGTCGGAAGCCGATGTGCGCAACGCCATGGGCCAGCCGGATACGGTCTGGGAAGCGGAAAGCGGCGAACGCTCGCTGGAATATCCGAAAGGGCCGGCCGGTGCGCGTACCTGGATTTTCTATATCGGCAAGGACGGCAAGCTGAGCGATTACAAACAAGTTCTGACCGAAGAGAATTTTGCCAGGATCAAAGTCGGCATGAATAAGGAAGAGGTACGCAGGATGCTGGGCAGGCCGGGCAGCGTGGTGCAGTTTGCGCGCAAGAACGAGGAAGTGTGGGACTGGCGCTACGTCCCCAGCGACGCCAGCCAAGCATTCTTCAATGTGCACATGGATATCACTAGCGGGGTGGTAACAGGCACTTCAAGATCGGATATTGGCGGGCACTAACGTTAAAGTTTGCATCGATGTAAACAAGCGCAATCTATTTCCCATCAAAAACTAAAGCGTGAGACCGCAAAAACGGATAGGTCGGTTGGTGGCTTCTTACCTTGAGCCAATAGGGCCAGAGACTCACCAATTGCGGATCCAAATTTGAATCCATGGCCTGAACAGGCAGACGCAAAAAAAACGTTTGAATACTTTTCCGAAGCCCCAATTAAGAAATTTTCATCCGTACTCATGGTGTAAAAACAAGAACTGGAAGCGATCGGATTTGGATTGAGCCCAGGAAGAAGCTGTTTTATATATCGCGATATTTCACCAATATGTTGCGTCGAGACGCTTTGTTTGAGGCCGTCTGGCTTACAAGGAACATGCTGTCGATTATGGAAGCCGATTTTGACCCCTCGCTCCGAACTTACTCCGGCCGGAATACCGTAAATTAAATGCCCATCTGGGTGATCGTATAAAAAAGCAGGGAAGTTGTCGCTGGTAAATTCTTTCCTGCGTTTATCCAGGCTATCAAACCAGTAGATCGGAACTCTGTTTGACGAAAGATGATTACTCAACTCTGGTAAAAGATCGTGTGCCATCCAGGGCCCGGTCGTGATGACCACAGAGCGTGCTCGAAATTTTTCGTCATTATTGGTCATGGTTAACAAAATTGATTCGCCGCATTTTTCTATTTTCTGAACCGTTCGCCCGAAACGGGTTTCGGCCCCACTTTGAATGGCTAGATCGATCATCTGCAAGCGTACTTTGTTTGCCATGATGATATAGGCGCCAGGTTCGTATATTGCCTCCATGTCATCCGGAACACGAAATGCTGGAAACCGTCTTCGAATTTGTGCCGTGTCTAGTACCTCATAGGCGATTGCGCCAGCTTCCGCAGTATTTCTGCTTCCTTTAACTATTCCGGTAGATGGATGGCCCATAAAGATGCCGCCAGTAGGTACTATTAATTTCTCGTTGCTTGTCGCCTGTAATTCTGTCCATAGCTCATGAGCTCGGTTTAACAGTGGGAGATATTTTTCACCTTCCCAATATGCGCGACGGAGAATCCTGGTTTCTCCATGAGATGAGCCAAACTGATGTGTGGGTCCAAAACTCTCAATACCTAACACACTCGCTCCGGAGCGAGCTAAATGAAAAATTGTTGACGAGCCCATGACGCCCAATCCTACGACAACCACATCGTAGTCTTTCATTTCTGCTTCCTCCGACGAAGTTTGATTATTCCTAGTTGATCACTTCTAAGAAAAGATTCACCCACAATGAGCAACAACGCTGCCCAAATGAGAGAAAAGCAAATCAACGTATTGCTGGATAAAGGTTGATGATAAAAGACCAAAGCGACAAAGAGCTGTGTCGTTGGAAGGATAAATTGAAAAAATCCCATCGCAGACAACGCAAGTTTTTGGGCTGCGAAGGAAAACATCCATAAAGGAATGATGGATACCAGCCCAGTTGCAGCGAGCAATAATACGGTTGTGATAGGTAAGGAATGCGGCAGCTGGAAAGAAAGACTCGATATAGGGATAAGAAAACAAAGAAGAAGCGAAAGAACCGCAGTTTCTATGAATAGCCCGGAGAATGGATCTAACGGCGTTATTTTTTTGAAGTACGCATATCCTCCCCACGTGGCACCAATAACGAGGTACACCGCTGGATTAAGTTCTCCACTCCGAAATAACAGGAGCAATATGCCCACAACGATTACCGCGATCGCGAATCGACGAATATTGCTGACCCGCTCTCCAAATGCCAAAGCACCCACCCCAATCGCGACAAAAGGTGCGATGAGATACCCTATCCCGCTTTCCAGAACATGCCCATTGATTGAGGCCCAAATGAACGTTCCCCAGTTGATTGCAACAAGCAAGGCTGCCATTGCATGATGCGAGATTATTTTCGGAGAAATGACAATGATTAATTTTCTGTATTTACCGAGAATGCTCATTGCAAGAATCAAGGTGCCCAATGACACAACAATTCGATAGCAAAGCAGTGTTTCAGATGAAATTATGGAGAGCTCACGCCAAAATAATGATGAGGCACCGAGAATAACATTTGCTGTAATTCCGGCTACCGCTGCCGTAATGATGACGGCAGCAGCACTGCCATTGCTTGATGCGCCGTTAGCCATGTATGCGACCCATCCGGTTTCTGTTCCAGATGCATTCGACAAGTTCGTATGACCAATACAGATTTCCCTTGCTGTCCAAACTATAGGCCGCCTGATGTCGCTCTTGCCATTGAGAAAATTCCTCCCGTAGCCGGGAGGCAATTTTTTTCCAATGTTCTGAATAAAATAGCAGCGGAAATGTATAGCGCTCTAGCAGACGAAATTGAAGAGGACAGGCGCCACATTGCTTATTGCGATATCGCATTAAAACATCCTTGATGCCCACTAATGAATTCAAACCAATAATCGCCCGCCCGTTCTCTTGAAGATAGGACGGTAATTCCTGAAGAAAATCTAGTAGTAATCTATCGCCATAAAACATTGCTGAGGGGGCAAGTTCCTCAGTATTGTCGATCGCTGTCAAATGTTTCAATAAATCATCTGATGGCGTTCGCCATCCTGGAGGGTTGAAGATCACCGTGCCGAATTTTCGTAATTTATTTGGTAAATCATAGAAGAGATCACTAACCGCGAAGGAAATTTTATTGTCTCCAAAGTTCAACATTTCGTTTCGTATGGCAAGGTCAACTGCAGCTGCCGAAATATCTGTGCCGACGATATCTTCTGCTCCCATGTCCCGTAATAGTATGGCTAGTACACCGCCTCCCGTACCGATATCAAGACAGCCGCCCTTCAATTCATCGTCACGCAGCGTTTTTAACATGTAGTTACCCAATGCCAATCCCGCTGGACTGATTTTAAAAACACCAGGCTCATCAATTAATCTGATGCTATGCCCCATGCCAAAATAAGTATCATATGTACTCAGCTTTTCACGGTTGTCCTGGTGCCGGTCTGAAAATTTCGAATAATGTGTTTCATAAAATTTTTCAACTAACCAGCTTTTATCATTTAAACCTAGCATATCGTCCTCTACGTTTGCATGTGAAGAAATTGACCAAGCTCCCTGGATCGAGCTGAAGACTTTGCGAGGCCAGATCTAATGATGAGCTCTAGATTGTTTTCCTTGAAATGAAATAGCCCTCTTTCCGTGGTTCCTTGAGGAGTCATTACTTCGTTGCAGATTTGCATTGCCGATTTTCCAGTTGCATCGAGTAGGTCTGCAGTCCCTCTCAATACTTGTGCAACCATTAGTGCCGAATCTGCATTATTAAAGCCGGACTGCATCGCGAAATCTTGCATAGCGTTTGCGAAATAAGCGACAAATGCCGGTCCGCCGCCGCAAAGAGCCGTAGCATGATCGATAAGAGACTCGTCCGAGACACGTAATATTTTCCCAAAAGATTGAAGCACTTCCTCCGCCGTGGCTAGATTCTTTGCATTGGTATTTGAGGAAGCACAGAAGACGGTCATCCCTTGAAATATTTCGGATGGCGTATTTGGAATCGAGCGGATAACCTGAGTTACGGCAAGTAATTTTGAGATTGTTGCGACGGTAATTCCAGCCATTACCGATATCACGGGGCCCGTTCGGTCAGATCTGAGCTGTGTGTCTTTTGCGAATTTGGAGAATGCCTGTGGCGGCATAGCTAACACCAATATATCGTCATCTCCGATAATTTCGAGCGATGCGGCGACGTTCAGATCGTGCCGCTCCTTAAGAGTTTTGCGGCGCGACTCATTTGGATCTACAACATATAGATCAACACGATATTTCTGTAAGAGGCCTAGAATAATTGCGGTTCCCATGTGACCAGCACCAATCACCACGATTCTTTTTTTCATTGTCGTTCCTTAGGTTGAGAGTAGCTTTCTACTAAGTTGTTCGCGATCTTCTTGGTAACAGGGGCGGGAATGCAGGGTTGCTGAACAGCGACAGCTGTGAAGGCCGTCCCATTCAGACGGAATTACATTTGACGCGATGGCGGGAACACTTCTTCAGCTGTCGCTGAGCATGTTTTGCGCCGGCCCATTGAAAATGAGCTTACTTTAGAAAATGTGTGGTTGGTTGGTTCATCCATGAGAAATTCGGTATTCAAGAATTTGCTTAAACCTGCTCGCCTGGATTACTTTGCGGCGATTGTTGATACCGAGGGGGCGGATTGCCATTGAGCTGAGGGTAGGGCGTAGCGCTGCGCGGGTTCTGTTTCTGAATACAGAAACAGATAGGGATATTGACTGAATGACGTCGTTTTGATTAACAGTGAAACTAACGTTTCAACCAGCGCCGCATCACGATCGGCGGTTCTTCCAGCGGATTGGCGCGGGTGTATTCAAGTTCCGGCGCCAGTTCGAATTCAAATACGGCATACAAATCGACCACCCTGGTCTGATCGGCGCGCACCGCCAGCCGCAGTTCATTGACGTCGGCGCTGCGGGCGCGATGGATCACCGCTTCCATCAGATGCTGCGATAAACCTTGGCCGCGATACGCCGGCAACACGCCCATGCGCAGGATTTCCCAGACTTCGGTTTCGGTGTCTGACGGCAGCCAGCGCACCGAGCCGATGGGCTGCTCATCCAGCAACAAAACAAAGCCGCCGCCGCGTTGCAGATCCTGCTGTACCCGTTCGGTGTTTTCGCGATGGCCGCTGGAGCTGGCGGCGACCCGCTCGGCCCAGCAGGCACGCGTCAGGTCGGCGATCAGTACTGCATCGCCGGCGCCGGCTTCACGGACCTGCAGACTCATCCAGCGCGCCTCTTAGCTGACGCGCATGCCAGGTTCGGCGCCTGGCCACGGGTTGAGCACATAGATGCCTGGATTGGTTTTGCCGTCGGCGGCCGAGGCGGCCAGCACCATGCCTTCCGAGATGCCGAATTTCATCTTGCGCGGCGCCAGGTTAGCCACCACCACCGTCAGCTTGCCGACCAGTTCCTCCGGTTGATAAGAAGACTTGATGCCGGAGAACACATTGCGCAAGCGGCCTTCGCCCACATCCAGGGTCAGCCGCAACAGTTTGTCGGAACCGTCCACATGTTCGCAATTGACGATCCTGGCGATGCGCAAATCGACTTTCACGAAATCGTCGATCTTGATTTCGGCAGCCAACGGTTCGATTGCGCTGGCGGCGGTGTCGGCGCTGTCTGTGTCGGCAACTTCGCTGGTTGCCGCCACTGCTGCCGGTGCATCGAACAAGGCGTCCAGCATCTTCGGATCGACCCGCGTCATCAGGTGCGAGTAGGTATTGATGCGATGGCCGTCGGCCAGTGGGCGGGCGACGTCGGCCCATACCAGCGGCTCGATTTGCAAGAAATTTTCGACCTCGGCCGCTAGTGCCGGCAACACAGGTTTCAGATAAATGGTCAGGATCCGGAACGCTTCCAGCAAGCGGCTGCAAACTTCGTGCAGGGCGGCTTCCTTGCTTGGATCCTTGGCCAGTTCCCACGGCTTGTTGGCGTCGACGTAAGCGTTGATGACATCGGCCTGTTCCATCACTGCGCGTAGTGCCTTGCCGTATTCGCGGCCGTCGTACAACGCTTGAATGTCGGCGGCAACCGCACGCAGCTTAGCCAGGAACGGATCGCTATCGGTAGCCCAGGCGGTGCTGAGCTTGCCATCGAATTTCTTGGCGATGAAACCGGCGGCGCGGCTGGCGATGTTGATGTACTTGCCGATCAGGTCGGAATTCACGCGGGCCACAAAATCTTCCGGATTGAAATCGATGTCTTCTACCTTGGCGCTCAGCTTGGCCGCGATGTAGTAACGCATCCATTCCGGATTCATGCCGAGTTCCAGGTAACGCAGCGGCGAAATGCCGGTGCCGCGCGATTTCGACATTTTTTCGCCGGAGACGGTCAGGAAGCCATGCACGAACACATTGTTCGGGACTTTCTGGCCAGAGAAATGCAGCATGGCCGGCCAGAACAGGGTGTGGAAATAGGTGATGTCTTTGCCGATGAAATGATATTGCTCGGTCTTCGGATCGGCCATGAAGGCGTCGTAGTCGCGCCCGATTTTGCCGAAATAGTTTTTCAGCGAAGCCAGGTAACCGACCGGAGCATCCAGCCAGACATAGAAATATTTACCCGGTTCATCCGGGATCTCGATGCCGAAATAAGGCGCATCGCGGCTGATATCCCAATCGCCCATGCCGCCGTCGCTTTCCAGCCATTCCTTGGCCTTGTTGGCGACTTCCGATTGCAGCCGTGGTTTGCCGTCGGCATTACCCAAGGCCCAGCCGCGCAGGAATTCCACGCATTGCGGGTCGGACAGCTTGAAGAAAAAGTGTTCCGACGATTTCATCACCGGCGTCGCGCCGGTCAGCGTCGAGTAGGGGTTTTTCAGGTCGGTAGGCGCATACACCGAGCTGCAGACTTCGCAGGAATCGCCGTACTGGTCCTTGGCGCCGCATTTCGGACATTCGCCCTTGATGTAGCGATCCGGCAGGAACATGTTCTTGACCGGGTCGAAGAATTGCTCGATGGTCTTGGTCGAAATGAAGCCGGCCGCTTTCAGCTTGCGATAGATATCGCGCGACAGCTCGTGGTTTTCCGGGCCGTCGGTCGAATGCCAATTATCGAAGGCGATGTGGAAACCGTCCAGGTATTGCTTGCGGCCGGCAGCGATCTGCGCCACGAATTCCTGCGGCGTGATACCGGCTTTTTCGGCGGCGATCATGATCGGCGCGCCGTGGGCGTCGTCGGCGCCGACGAAATTGACTTCATGGCCCTGCATTCGCTGGAACCGCACCCAGATGTCGGCCTGGATATATTCCATGATGTGGCCGATGTGAAACGCTGCGTTGGCGTAAGGCAGGGCGGTAGTGACGAATAATTGGCGGGGAGTTGAAGTCAAAATGATGCTCATTTGGCAATGAATTTGCAACGTCAAGCGCTGCTGATTGGAATAAAAGAGTGATTTTAGCAGTGACGGGCCGGTCCTTGCTCTAATCCTTGCGCCAACCCTGCTTTGAGCCTGGGCGACGGCAGCGGAAATCCGGCGATTTGGTTTAGACTTGGCGCATCTTATAAAGAACGTGCAGAGGAAAAGTAATGAGCGTCACGATTGAAGCAGTCAAGGCAGCGTTATCCGGTGTGATCGACCCGAATACCGGTAAGGATCTGATCAGCAGCAAGTCGGCCAGAAATATCAGGCTGGAAGGTTCCGACGTATTGTTTGACGTCGAGCTGGATTATCCGGCCAAGAGCCAGTTTGCACTGATCGGGGACGCAGCAGCAGCGGCAGTCGGTGCGCTGGACGGGGTTGGCAAGGTCAGCCCCCATGTCTATTCGAAAATACAGTCGCACGCAGTACAGCGCGGCATCAAGCTGATGTCCAACATCAAGAACATCATTGCGGTAGCGTCCGGCAAGGGCGGCGTCGGCAAATCGACCACCGCGGTCAACCTGGCGCTGGCGCTGGCGGCGGAAGGCGCTCAGGTCGGGATTCTTGACGCCGACATCTACGGCCCTTCGCAGCCGATGATGATGGGCATCAGCGGCCGTCCGGAAACCAAGGATGGCAAAACCATGGAGCCGCTGGAAAATCACGGTCTGCAAGTATCCAGCATCGGTTTCATGGTCGATCCCGACGAGCCGATGGTGTGGCGCGGCCCGATCGTGACCCAGGCTCTGCAGCAGTTGCTGGACCAGACCAACTGGCGCGATCTGGATTACCTGATCGTCGACATGCCGCCGGGCACCGGCGATATCCAGCTGACCTTGTCGCAAAAAGTGCCGGTAACCGGCGCCGTCATCGTCACTACGCCGCAAGACATCGCGTTGCTGGATGCACGCAAGGGTTTGAAAATGTTCGAGAAGGTCGGCATTCCGATTCTTGGCGTGGTCGAGAACATGAGCACCCATATCTGCTCTAATTGCGGCCATGCCGAAGCCGTCTTCGGCGAAGGTGGCGGCGCCAGGATGTGTGGCGAGTACGGCGTTGAATTTCTCGGCGCCTTGCCGCTGACCATGTCGATCCGCCAGCAGACCGATTCCGGCACGCCGACGGTGGTGGCCGAACCTGATGGCCCGGTGGCGCATATCTATAAAGAGATTGCGCGCAAGGTGGCTATAAAAGTGGCGGAAAAAGCCAAGGATATGAGCAGCAAATTTCCTACTATCGTGATCAAGAACGACTAAGGCTAAAGGGAAGGCCTCGGCGCAAACCTCTATTCGCGATGAGGATGCCGGGGTTCTTGCGGCGTGTCGCAAACTTCGTGATGTATCGCCAGCCAGATTGTAGGCTGCGTCGCATCGGTCCATTCTATGCGGTGGCGGCAATGTGACGGGATATGGAGCCAGGCGCCGGGCTGCATGACATGTTCGCCGGTCGTGCCTTCCAGCGTCAATCCGGCTTGGCCGCTCAGCAGCAATACCCATTCTTCCTCTGGATTGTCGTACCAGAAGCCGGGCGGACTGGCCTGGCCATTGGAAATGATGCGCTCGATTTTCAGGCCGGCGCGTTGGTGCAGAAGTTCGAACACTTCCGCTGAACCGTCAAGCGGCAGTTCGTTCAGTAAATTGCCGTAGGCAGCTTGCATGGTGGTTTCCTTGTGGCAGCGAGTTGCTGGCGTATCAATGTATTATTGCACTCAGTGCTTTGCCCCGACCTTAAATTATCTATTCCCTACATAAAGGACAAGACGATGAAGCCACGCCTCTTTTCTGTACTGCTTTCCGCAACCTTGCTGAGCGCTGGCCTGTTGCCGCAGATGGCCCACGCCGCATCGGTCGCCTTCATCGAACCGGTGGACGGCGCCGTAGTCAGCAATCCGTTCACCGTCAAGTTTGGCGTCAGCGGCATGGAAGTCCGGCCTGCCGGCGATATGACGCCGGGCGTCGGTCACCATCATCTGTTTATTAATGAAGACAGCATGGCTGCCGGACAGTTGATTCCGATGGACGATAAGCATTTGCATTTTGGCAAGGCACAGACGGAAACCAGTGTGACGCTGCCGCCAGGTCAATATAAATTGACCATGCAATTTGCCGACGGCACACATCACTCGTATGGTCCTGAAATGAGTAAAACCATCAACGTCACCGTCAAATAGACGATCGCCCGAGCTAATCCCGACCAGCGGTTCCATCTGCTGATGCAACGCGGTAAAATGGAGTTTTCCTTGATAACGGCTTTGGCAATCCAAGGCCGTTTTTATTTGCCATGACTGCCAGCACCCCAGCATCTACTTCTTCATCATCCAAACTGGTGCGCACTCGCTTCGCACCTAGTCCGACCGGTTATCTGCACCTGGGCGGCGCCCGTACCGCGCTGTTTTCCTGGGCGTATGCACGCCACTTCGGCGGCACTTTCGTGCTGCGCATAGAAGATACCGATCTGGAACGTTCGACGCCCGAAGCGGTGCAGGCCATCATCGACGGCATGCAGTGGCTGGGGCTGCAGCACGACGAAGGTCCGTTCTACCAAATGCGGCGCATGGACCGTTATCGCGAAGTGATCGCACAAATGCTGCAAGAGGGCACTGCCTACCACTGCTACTCGTCGCCGGCAGAAGTCGAAGCGATGCGCGAGCGCATGCGCGCTGTCGGCGAAAAGCCGCGCTACGACGGCACCTGGCGTCCGGAACCAGGCAAGACTTTGCCGCCGGTGCCGGCTGATCGCCAGCCGGTGGTGCGTTTCAAGAATCCGCTCGATGGCGAGGTCAGCTGGGACGATGTGGTCAAGGGCAATATCACCATCTCGAATCGCGAAATGGACGATCTGGTGATCGCTCGCCCTGACGGTACGCCAACCTATAATTTCTGCGTGGTGGTGGACGATTGGGATATGCAGATTACTCACGTCATTCGTGGCGATGATCATGTCAACAACACGCCGCGTCAGATCAATATCCTGAAGGCGCTGGGCGCGGAGTTGCCGCTGTACGGTCACGTGCCGATGATTCTGGGCGCTGACGGCGAAAAATTGTCGAAGCGTCACGGCGCGGTCAGTGTGATGGATTATCCGGCGCAGGGTTATTTGCCGGAAGCGATGCTGAACTATCTGGCGCGCCTGGGCTGGAGCCATGGCGACGAAGAGATTTTCAGCATGGAACAGTTTTGCACATGGTTCGATCTCGACCATTTGTCGAAATCGCCGGCGCAATTCAATCCGGAAAAATTGGCGTGGATTAACAATCACTACATCAAGCTGGCCGACAATGAGCGTCTGGCAGCCATGGTCAAGCCTTTGATGGAGCAGAACGGCGCTGATTTCAACAACGCCCCGGCATTGTCAAAAGTAATCGGCCTGCTGAAAGAGCGCGCTAATACCGTCAATGAAATTGCGGTTGCGGCCATGTTGTTCTATCGCCAGCCGGCGCCGGATAGCGCTTTGTTGACACTACACTTTACCGATGCGATCAAGCCAGCGCTGGCTGATTTCGCGCAGCGTTGTACAACGGTTGAGTGGAACAAGGAAAGCCTGGCGCCGATGATCAAGGAAGTGCTGGCTGCGCATAAGTTGAAGATGCCGCAGATCGCGATGCCATTGCGCCTGATGTTGACTGGGCAATTGCAGACACCGGCGATTGATGCTGTGCTCGAATTGCTGGGTCGCGAGACAGTGATCGGACGTTTGCAGCCGTATCTGGCGTAAATCTGCAATAAATCTGCAAATCGGGATTTACAAGCTCTAAATAAGCTTGCTATAATCTCGCTTCTGCAAACGGGGGTATAGCTCAGCTGGGAGAGCGCTTGCATGGCATGCAAGAGGTCAGCGGTTCGATCCCGCTTACCTCCACCAGCACACAGTAGTAAAAGTAGTAAGGCAGCAAACGTAGTACGGACAGATTATTGTCCCCATCGTCTAGAGGCCTAGGACATCACCCTTTCACGGTGAGTACGGGGGTTCGAATCCCCCTGGGGACGCCAGAATTTTCTTGGTATCGACAGGTAAGCGATCAGAAAGCCGATCGCAGATTTTCGGTATCAGGCGTATTCGATACAATCAATAAGGCCGCCCAATGCGGCCTTTATTGTTTCTGTCAACAGTATGAGTAAGGTAGGCAAGGTCAGCAGTACGGACAGATTACTGTCCCCATCGTCTAGAGGCCTAGGACATCACCCTTTCACGGTGAGTACGGGGGTTCGAATCCCCCTGGGGACGCCAGAATAAAAGGCCCGCGCAAGCGGGCTTTTTGTTTTGGCGGCCACAAGTAAGCCGCCTGCGCGGCTTACGCGGGGGATGAGAAGGGAATCGCTTGCAAGCGATTCCGCGGCCTGCGGCATGTAGGCGAATCCCCCTGGGGACGCCAGAATAAAAGGCCCGCGCAAGCGGGCTTTTTTGTTTTTTGCATTCTGTACCGTCATATCCCATCCACCCGCAACCGCCCCAAGCTTGCCGCCAGCCGTAGTCTTGCGGTCTGCCAGTTGCTCAGTGCAAGAATGCGCTGCTGTTGTGCTGAAGCCAGGTCGCTTTGTGCTTTCAGCAATTCCAGGATAGTGCCGACTCCGGCCTTGTAGCGTCCTTGCGCCACCTCGAAGGACTGTTTGGCGCTGCGCAGCAGGATGTCGGTAGTGTTCAGATTCTCTGTCTCGGTACGCAGCGCCTGATCGCTTTTCCATACTTCCAGCATCACCTGCTGTTCAACATTGGCCAGATCGGCTTGCTTCGCCTCGGCTTGCGCCAGTGCGCCACGTACCTTGTATTTGCGGCTGAAGCCATCGAACAAGGTGACGTTGACCTGCAGGCCGATGCTGCGGCTGCTGATGGTTTGTTTGGAGGATACCTGGTTGATCGGCGAGTCGCTGCGGTTGCCTGTGGCAAACAGCGATAGCGTCGGCCGTCCGTCGGCGCGCGCAGCATCGATCTGCGCTTGCGCAGATTTCCATTGCGCTCGCGCCGCCAGGATCTTCGGATGGGTTTGTACCGCGTCGGTGATCAGGTCGTTGACGGCTTGCTGCAACAACGGTGCGTCGCTGGCTTGCTGATCGAGGTTGGCCAGTATCAGCGGCGTGTCGGGCCGCCAGCCCATGGCAATGGCCAGGTTGCCGAGCGCGCTCTGCAGGTCGCCGGCCGCTTGCGCCCGTTTCAAGCTGGCCTGGGCGTAGGAGGTTTGGGCTTGCAATTTGTCTGCCAGAGTGCCGGCGCCAGCAACATATTTGGCTTCGCTGGCCTTGAAGCTATGTTGTGCAGCTTGTTCGGCGTCCACGGTTGCCGTCAGCATGGCTTGCGCCGCCTGCGCCTGGTAAAAGCTTTGCACGGCATTAAAAAAAACTGTTTGCAAGGTATCGTCCTGGGTCGCATTGGCGGCGTTCAGCAATTGCCGTGCATTTTCCAGATTGGCGGTGCGCAGCCCGAAGTCGTACAGCACCCAGCTCAGGTTCAGGTTGAGATTGCTACTGTGGGTCTTGAGCGATGAATTAGCCGCCGGATAATCAGGGTAGGTGGTGCGATTATCGGCTTTGCTCCAGCTGCCGCCGGCGGTCAGGCTCGGCAAATAAGCGGCACGGTTCACGCCCACTGCTGCTGCTTGCACTTTGACATTGGCCCAGGCCTGGCGCGTCTGCGGATTGCGGCATAGTGCGCGCTCGACCGCGTCCAGCAGGGTCAACGGACTGGGCAACTGCGCGCTGAATCCACAACTGGTGTTACCGGTGACGGCAGCGCTTGCCGGTGTGTTGGAAACCTCGTTGGCGCTGCGCAAAGGATCGGACCATATGGATTCGGCATATGCCGGTGCAAACGCCAGCGCCAGCAGCGCCCATATCGTTAGACGCAAGATGTGTTTTACCGATTCCGTCATGCCGGTGTTTCTTCCATCCGTGCCTCGGCATCTTGCGCCGGCAAGCGCAGGTCGTCGATCACTTTGCCGTCCGCCAGGACGATGGCGCGGTCGGCGCTGTTGATCGTCTCGGGGCGATGGGCCACGATCACGCGTGTAATGTCGATGGATTTGATGGCGGCGTTGACCAGGTGTTCGCGCTCGATATCGAGATGGCTGGTGGCTTCATCGAGAAACAGGATCTGCGGCCGCTTGTAGAGCGCACGCGCCAGCAACACCCGTTGTTTCTGGCCGCCCGAGAGAATGGTGCCCATGTCGCCGACCAGTGTGTTATAGCCCATCGGCATGGCGGCGATATCGTGATGAATCGCCGCCAGCCGCGCGCATTCCGCGATCCAGGCATGATCGGCTTGCGGATCGAAGAAACTGATGTTGTCCGCCAGCGATCCGGCAAACAGTACGTCGTCCTGCAGCACGGTACCGACCATCTGGCGCAAGGTATCCAGGCCGACATGGTTGACGCTCTGGCCGCCGATCAGAACCTCGCCCTCCGTTGGCGGCAAAATCCCCAGCAAAATATTGATCAGTGTCGTCTTGCCGCCGCCAGAGGGGCCGACGATGGCGACCGATTCGCCGGCGGCAATCTGGAAAGAAACGTCGTCCAGCACATATGGCTCCTGTTCGGCGTAGCGGAAGCGCAAGCCGCGCACTTCCAGCGACGGCGTCAGCGGCGCCTCCTGCTCGCCGGGCAGACGGCCATGCGTGGTTTCCGGCTGCTGCAGCACGATATCGGCCAGCCGTTCGCCTTGCAATTGCAGCATCTTGACCTCGACGAACTTGTCGATCAGTGAGCTGACGCGGCTGTCGAACTGTCCTTTATAGGCATTGAACGCCATCAGCACGCCCACCGTGAAATTGCCGTCCATGACCATGCGAGCGCCGAGCCAGATGATCAGGATATTTTCAATGCCGAACAGCACGCCGTTGAGCGACTTGTAGAGCAGGCTCAGTTTCTGGGTGCGCAGATCGGCGTTGATCTGATCCACCAGCAAGCTCAGCCAGCTGGCGCGGCGCTCGTCCTGGCGCTGGAACAGCTTGATGGTCTTGACGCCGCGGATGGTTTCGAGGAAATGGCTTTGCTGCTTGGCGGCATGGATGATCTGTTCTTCCGTGGCGTGGCGCAAGGGCGCAAACCAGGCCCAGCGCCCCAGGCCATAGAGAGTCATGGCGCCGATCGCAATCCATGCCAGCAACGGGCTGTAGATAAACATCAGCACCAGCGTGACGACGGTCATCACGCCATCCAGGATCGCCTCCAGGAAGGAGGTCGTCAGCGTGTGCTGGATGGTGCCGACCGAGCCGAAGCGCGACACCACATCGCCCAGATGGCGTTTTTCGAAATAGGCCACCGGCAAGCGCAGCAGATGGGTAAATACATTGGCTTGCCATTGCACATTCAAGGTCGTGCTCATGTACATCAAGACCCAGCTACGGGTGATGTTAATTGCCTGCTGCATCAGCATCAGCAGGCCGAAGCCCAGCGCCAGGGTAGTCAGCAAGTCACGGTCGGCGGAGACCAGCACGTTGTCGATCACCCATTGCAGGAAGAACGGGCTGACCACCGCAAACACTTCCAGCCCCAGCGACAGCAGCAGGATCTGGCCGAAGGAGCGATACAGGCCGGTGACGCGGCCCAACAAAGCACGCAGGCGCACCGTCTGCTTTTCTTCTACTTTCTTGAAACCAGGATTCGGCCACACTTCCAGTGCCACGCCGGTGAAGGCTTTTGCCACTTCCTCCATGGGCAGTTTACGGATGCCGAAGGCGGGATCGTAGATGGTCACCGAGCGCGGGCCGACTTCCTGCAGTACCACGAAGTGATTCAGATTCCAGTGGACGATGCAGGGTAGCTTGAGCTGTGCCAGATCCTCAAGATCCAGTTTCAGCGGACGCGTCGCCAGTTCCAGTTGATGGGCAATCGCGATCAGGTCGCGCAAGGTGGAACCCTTAAGTGACACCGGAAAGCGTCGCCGCAGCGTCGCCAGATCGGTGCGATAGCCGTAATAGCCGGCCAGCATGCCGAGGCAGGCCAGGCCGCATTCCGTTGCTTCGGTTTGCAGCATCAGCGGCAGGGTCGGCTGCAGGCCGAAGGAGAGTCGATTGAGCATGGTCAGAGCTTGCCGGTCAGGCTATAGAGAGGTTCCAGCACCCATTCATAGAGATGGAGTTTTTCTTGCTGGACATCGGCTTCCAGCAGCATGCCGGCTTGCAGCGCCTGCGGCTTGCCGTAGGCGGTGACTTGCTGCGACGCCAGCCTGACGTTGATGCGATACATGGGTTCGCTGTTGTTGCTGCCTGCGGGAGTACCGATGGTGTTCAGTTCATTGTTGGGCAGGGCGGTCTTCGCCACCGATTCCACTACGCCCTTTTGATGGCCGAATTTCTGGTAGGGATAGGCTTGATAGCGGATCAGGACCTGGTCACCGGGGCGGATAAAGCCGATCGCGCGGCTCGGCGCATACAGTTCGGCGCGCAGCATGGCGCCGGCCGGCACGATGCTCACCAAAGGCCGGTTGCCGTCGACCGACTGGCCGACGTCGGCAATCACCGCGGTGGCGATACCGGCTTCGGGCGCGGTGATGACGATGCGGCGCTTGGCTTCGCTTTCAGTCAGTTCCTGGCCGGTGCTGGTCAAGGTGCGGTCAATCTGCGCGAGTTGGTTCTGGTGTTTGAGTGACAGGCCGTTCAGTTCGCTCTGCTGCGCCGACAAGTCGCGGCCGACGCTGATGCGGTCGCGTTCCAGGCCTTGCTGGCGATTCTTCTGATCGAGCAGGTCTTCCTGCTTTTGCTGGAATTGTTCTTTCGAGATGTAGTCTTGCTGCAGCAAGCCTTGGTAACGCTGCAAGGTTTCCTGGGCCAGCTTGACGCGGTCCTGCTGGCCCGCGATCTGGTTATCCAGCTTGGCCAGTTCATTGCCGAGGGCGGCAATTTTATTATTCAGGCCGGCACGTTCTTCCTGCTGCAATTGCCGGGTTTTTTGCATTTCGTCGCGCAGGCTGACCTGGCGTTGCTCGACCTGGCTGCTGATGGCGGCCTGGGTCGCGCCCAAGGTGCTGCTGTGGCGTTCGCTGGACAGCACATACAACACCTCGCCAGCCTTGACTTGCTGGCCTTCTTTGACGTGCTGCTCGATGACGATGCCGGTTTGCGGCGGATAGACCTTGATCAGGCCGGTATTGGGCAGCAGCTGGCCGCTGACGGTGCTGTGCTTGGTGTAGCTGCCCCAGGCCAGGAAGGCGCAGACAATCATGGCTAACAAAACGGCGATTGTGGTCAGGAGTGTGAAAGAAATCGGGCGGATCAGGACGATATCGCTGAGCCACTTGGTCTGCTGTGCGGCAAGCGCTTGTTCGCGGAATAGAGACATATGTTTTGATCTTGGCGATGACGCTCCGCCGCGGTATGTGAAATTAAAACAGGGTGATCAAAACGCTGTTATTTGTACTTCGCACGACTAATAAGCAGAGTTGGCATAGGCTATTTGGCGCAAAAAAACACGACACGAATATGCCGTGTTTTGTATCAAAACCTGTTTTTAGCCTGGTGTAGGTGTAGGAGGGGTCTTATGATGATCACAAATTGCTTTTATGATATTGCCGATCACCCAGGCCTTGAACAAGAGACAGCCGCCGCTTACTTCATTAATTTCTTTCGTTGATAATTGCTGAATAGCCATATTTATTCCTTCAGATTGAGAAAGATCCAGCAGAGGCATTGCTGCCTTGCAGTGGGGTACATGTGCAACAACATCAATTTCTAAGCTTTGTATATGATGCTTAAAAAACAATTATTGCGGCCGTATTATCGCTTTAAGATTGCCCAAATAGCAAGTATTAAATTATAAAAAACGCAATTAAATTGTAAAAATGTTAATTTCAATGAAATACTATGATGCATCCGTAAAGATGGCCGGGGAGATTGTTGCCTGCCAATTTGCGCAGAAAGCCAAAAGGCCGCATGAGCGGCCTTTTGGCTTTCTACTTTCTACATTCGCGATGCAGTTTTTATTGCGCTCAGTGATTGCTATCGACGACCCGTCATCTCACGCGCAGCTTGCATGTCGCGCTCAAAATTTGCGCGGGCTTCCTTGCGGCAGTCGGCTGCCTCATGACCGCGCATCGCGCGGCAATCACTCATGGCTTGCGCATAGGCGTTGGTATTTTCCTTCTTCATGCTCTGGAAACGCGCTTGCGGCGTCCGGTCTTCGATGCCCCAGCGCGGAGGATCCTTGTGCTCTACGTTTTCTTCGGCCGCGTTGGTATGCAGCGCAAAAGCATTGGCGGCGATAAACAGCGATAGCCAGAGCGGTTTAAGTTTTATGTTCATGATGCCTCCTTGTTTTTTTTGCATCCGGCGGGATGCCGGATGCAAACGGATTGCTCAAGTGCATAACTTCGCCTGGTCTGAAACAGCTGCGAGATCAAGGCGGCCGCCAAGCTTCATCACGATAATCGGGCCGGCTTATCAGTAGCGGGAAATCTGGCCGTTATCGACGCGTACCCGATCGCCAACCCGCAGATCGCCCGGATTGCTGACACTGATGGTCTGGTAGCTGTTGTTATTCATGCGCACGCGCACGTTGTAGGAGGTGGAGCCGGGGCTGTTGCGTGCCTCAAGCTGATTACCAACCGCTGCACCGCCAACCGCACCGGCGATAGTGGCCAGGGTATTGCCAGTGCCGTGGCCGATTTGATGGCCGACCACGCCGCCCAGTACGCCGCCGACGATCGCGCCGCCTATGCCTTGGCTAGGTGTGTTGACGACATCGATGGCGTCAACCACGCCGTAGTTGCTGTAATTGTCTTGTTGGTAACCCTGTTGGTAACCTTGCTGGTAAGTTTGCGGCGGTGGGTTGCTGTAACCTTGGTTGCCATAACCCTGTCCGCCATACGGCACTGCGCAGCCGCCGAGCAACAGCGTGCCGCCGATGACTGCAGCCAGCATGGCTTGTTGAGATGTTTTACGGATTGTCATAGCAGCCTCATGGTGTTGGTTGATGTATTCAGTGTAGTACGTCGCGCTTGTTGCATATGTGCGATTCACCACACTAAAACGGTCTGCATTCCCGCCCGGTTGACCGGCGCCCCATGAGCAAAGCGGGATTGTTACGAAACTTACATTTCAGCAATCAGTCCTGTTTGCCAGCCTGACTTGTCAGCCCTTGGTCAGCCCTTGCTCCAGTAATCCGGCTGCGCATAAATCGATTTCAAGCGATCGATAAAGAAGCGGACCTTGGCCGGCAGATGGCGCTGTTGCGGGTAGACCGCCATGATGTCGTAATGCGGCAGCGCAAATTCATCCAGCACCGTCAGCAGTTCACCCGAGGCCAGTTGCGATTCGATTTCCCAGGTCGAGCGCCAGCCCAATCCCAGGCCTTCGCTGACCCAGCGATGCAGCAATTCGCCGTCATTGCAATCCAGGTTGCCGGCGGTCTTGATGATGACCGGCTTGCCGCCTTGCTGGAAATACCATCCGCGTTGCTGGCCGCCTTGCAAGTTGAAGGACAGGCAGTTGTGACTGGCGATATCTTCCAGCGTCTTGGGGATGCCGTGGCGACGAAAATATTCCGGCGTGGCGCATACCACGCGGCGGTTGCTGGCCAGCTTGACCGCAACAAAATTCGGATCGATGGCGCCACCGATGCGGATGCTGATGTCGTAGCCTTCGCGCACCAGATCGACCACACGATCGGTCAGGTTGAAGGAGATCTGTACTTCCGGATTGCTGGCGATGAAAGCCGGCGCATGCGGCGCCACATGTTTGCGGCCGAACGCGGCCGGCGCCGACACCACCAGATGGCCGGTGGCCTTGTGCCGGCCTTCCGAAATGATCTTTTCTGCAATATCCAGCTCAGTCAGCAGCTTGCGGCAATGATCGAGGAATACCGTGCCTTGTTCGGTCAATGTCAGGTGGCGGGTGGTGCGGTGCATCAGCTTGGTGCCCAGCCGTTTCTCCAGCGCGTCTATGCGTCGTCCCAGCATCACGGGAGTGATGTTTTGCTCTAAGGCCGCAGCAGCCAGGCTGCCTTTCTCCACCACGCTGACGAAGGCTTCAATCTGTTTGAGTTTGTCCATGTCTCCCCCCTGTTTAGCTATTCATTCTACGTATTTTTACTAGTATTCCATACTTGGTGTATTGAATAAAGCGATTGTTTGTTGTCTTATCAAACAATATGTTTAGTTATAGGATGTGCTTCATCCACTCGGCAGTCCTCAGCCCATTCCCCGTTCGTAGCGCATGACACGGAAAGCGAGGCTGGACAAGGGCAGGCCGCTGGCAATAACTCATTTGCAACACTCATTGGCAACACTTTATATCTAGTAATCCGGAGGCAACATGGCAAAGATGAAGGCAGTAGACGCAGTAATGCACGTATTGGCGAAAGAGGGTTGTTCGCAAGCCTTTGGCGTGCCGGGCGCGGCAATTAATCCGTTCTACTCTGCGATGAAACGGCATGGCGGAATTCAACACACGCTGGCGCGCCATGTCGAAGGCGCTTCGCACATGGCCGAGGGTTACACCCGCGCCAATCCAGGCAATATCGGCATCTGTATCGGCACTTCCGGCCCGGCCGGCACCGACATGATCACCGGCCTGTATTCGGCCCAGGCCGACTCGATCCCGATCTTGTGCATTACCGGCCAGGCGCCGCGCGCTCGTTTGTACAAGGAAGATTTCCAGGCAGTCGATATCGAAGCTATCGCCAAGCCAGTCACCAAATGGGCTGTCACGGTACGCGAGCCGGCCTTGCTGCCGCGCGTATTCCAGCAGGCGTTCCACATCATGCGCTCCGGCCGTCCAGGCCCGGTCTTGATCGACATGCCGTTCGACGTGCAAATGGCTGAAATCGAATTCGATCCGGATACCTATGAGCCGTTGTCAGTCTATAAGCCGACGGCATCGCGGGCGCAGATCGAAAAAGCGCTGACCATGCTGAATGAAGCAGAACGTCCATTGCTGACGATCGGCGGCGGCGTGATCAATGCCGACGCCGCAGACCTGGCGGTTGAATTTGCCGAATTGACCGGCGTGCCAGTGATCCCGACCTTGATGGCCTGGGGCGCGATTCCCGACGATCATCCGCAAATGGCAGGCATGGTCGGTTTGCAAACCAGCCATCGCTATGGCAACGCCACCATGCTGGCGTCCGACTTCGTACTCGGCATCGGCAATCGTTGGGCCAATCGTCATACCGGCTCGGTCGAAGTGTTTACCAAGGGCCGTAAGTTTGTCCACGTCGACATCGAACCGACCCAGATCGGCCGCGTGTTCGGTCCGGACTACGGCATCGTCTCGGACGCCAAGGCCGCATTGACCTTGTTCATCGAAGTTGCGAAAGAATTGAAAGCAGCCGGCAAGTTGCCTGACCGCTCGGCCTGGCTGGGCGAGTGCCAGGAGCGCAAGCGCACCATGCAGCGTCGCACCCATTTCGACAACGTGCCAGTCAAGCCGCAGCGCGTGTACGAAGAAATGAATCGCGCTTTCGGCCGCGATACCTGCTACGTCAGCACCATCGGCTTGTCGCAGATCGCGGCAGCTCAATTCCTGCACGTGTATCACGCTCGCCACTGGATCAACTGCGGCCAGGCCGGCCCGTTGGGCTGGACCATTCCGGCGGCGTTGGGCGTGTGCGTTGCCGATCCGAAGCGTGAAGTGGTAGCGATTTCGGGCGATTACGATTTCCAGTTCATGATCGAAGAATTGGCTGTCGGCGCCCAGTTCAACCTGCCTTATCTGCACGTGGTGGTAAACAACTCCTACCTCGGTTTGATCCGTCAGGCGCAACGCGGTTTCGAGATGGATTATTGCGTGCAGCTGGCGTTTGAAAACATCAACGCGCCAGAACTCAACGGCTACGGCGTTGACCACATCGCGGTGGTTGAGGGCCTGGGTTGCAAGGCGATCCGCGTCACCGATCCGAACGCTATCCAGGACGCCTTCACACAAGCGAAACGCTGGATGAAAGAATTCCGCGTGCCGGTAGTGGTGGAAATTATCCTGGAACGTGTCACCAATGTTTCCATGGGCACCGAGATCGACAACATCAACGAGTTCGAAGAACTTGCCAAGGGCCGCAAGGACGCGCCGACCGCGATTTCCCTGCTCGATTAAATCTATAGGAGGAGACGATATGACAAAACTAGCCGCCAACCTGACCATGCTGTTCACCGAGCTGCCCTTCCTGGAACGCTTCGACGCCGCAGCCAAGGCCGGGTTCAAGGGAGTCGAATTTCTGTTCCCGTATGCGTTCCGCGCTGAACAGATCGCCGACAAGCTGGCGACCAACGGTCTCGAACTGGTCTTGCACAATCTGCCTGCGGGCAATTGGGAGGCCGGTGAGCGCGGTATCGCTTGCCATCCGGACCGGGTCAGCGAATTCCAGCAAGGCGTCGATGATGCGATCCGTTACGCCAAAGCACTCGGCGTCAAGCAACTGAATTGCCTGGTCGGCATCGTCCCTGTGGGAGTCAGCACTGAACTGGCGCGTGCCACGGTGATCGGCAATCTGAAATTTGCTGCTGACAAGTTGCAGGCTGAGGGAATTCGCTTGCTGATCGAACCGATCAACAGTTTCGATATTCCCGGTTTCTTCCTGACCGGTACGCAGCAGGCGCTGGAATTGATCAAGGCCACTGGTTCCAGCAACCTGTTTGTGCAATACGATATTTATCACATGCAGCGCATGGAAGGCGAACTGGCCAACACCATCAAAGCCAATCTGTCGCAGATCAAGCATGTGCAGCTGGCGGACAACCCGGGCCGTTTCGAGCCGGGCACCGGCGAAATCAATTATCACTATCTGTTCAAGTTCCTCGACGAATGCGGCTACGACGGCTGGATCGGCTGTGAATACAAGCCGAAGGCAGGCACTGTCGAGGGACTGGGCTGGCGCGCTGCGCACGGTTTGTAACTGACAATTTGAAATCGGGGATTTGTAGTTGACGATTGGTAGTTGAATCAGGCACTCATTAAATTACGGAGAATTATCATGGCAAAAGTAGGCTTTATCGGACTCGGCATCATGGGCGCGCCTATGGCGGAAAACCTGCAGCGCGGCGGTCACAAGCTGTATCTGCATGACCAGAAGAATCCACCGGCAGCGTTGATCGATGGCGGTGCAACCGTGTGTACTTCCGGCGCCGAAGTTGCCAAACGTGCCGACATCATCATCGTCATGGTGCCGGATACGCCGCATGTGGAAGCCGTTTTGTTCGCTGAAAAAGGTGTGGCCGAAGGCCTGACAGCCGGCAAGATCGTGATCGACATGAGCTCGATCTCGCCCATCGCGACCAAGGGTTTCGCCAAGAAAATCAACGCATTGGGTTGCGAATACCTGGATGCGCCGGTGTCCGGCGGCGAAGTCGGCGCCAAGGCGGCGTCGCTGACCATCATGGTGGGCGGTTCGGAAGAAGCCTTCAACGACGCCAAACCTTTGTTCGAATTGATGGGCAAGAACATCACTTTGGTCGGTGGCAATGGCGACGGCCAAACTACTAAAGTAGCGAATCAGATCATCGTTGCGCTGAACATCCAGGCAGTGGCTGAAGCCTTGCTGTTTGCGTCCAAGGCCGGCGCCGATCCAGCCCGTGTGCGGCAAGCGCTGATGGGCGGTTTCGCCGCGTCGCGGATTCTGGAAGTGCATGGCGAACGGATGGTAAAACGGACTTTCAATCCAGGCTTCCGTATCGAGTTGCATCAAAAGGATTTGAACCTGGCCTTGCAGGGCGCCAAGGCGCTCGGCGTCTCGTTGCCGAACACTGCAGTAGCGCAAGAGTTGATGAATTCCTGCGCCGCCAACGGCTTGAGCGGGCTCGATCACTCGGCGCTGTGCCGTGCGATTGAAATCATGTCGAACCATGAAATCGCCAAAGCGTAAAATATCGTCTTAAGCCGGTCACGCGGGTCGGCATGCAGCAATCTCCGGCCCGCGATATCTGTTATTGTTTTACACAAATAAATGCAGCCGATTCAAGCTGCTGCGGCAGCATCATAAAAAGAACAAGACAGAATAATTTTCGAGACACTTCGCTTCATTGATCAAGGTATAACAGCATGACTACCGCGAACAGCAATTCCAGCTTGAAACCCCGCCAGCTTCTCCTCGATATGTACCAGGCTGCAGTTGACGCCGTCAGCGCCGCCAAATGCCTGCCTGAATATCTGGCCAAGATTCCCGCACCGTCAGGCGCTGGCCGCACCCTCGTAATCGGCGCCGGCAAAGGCGCGGCGGCGATGGCCAAGGCAGTGGAAGATCACTGGCAGGGCGATATTTCTGGTTTGGTGGTGACGCGTTACGACCACGGCGCAGACTGCAAACGGATCGAAGTGGTGGAAGCCTCGCATCCGGTGCCGGATGAAGCCGGGCGCAAGGCAGCGGCGCGTATGCTGGAGCTGGTCCACGGTTTGACCGCCGACGACCTGGTGCTGTGCCTGATTTCCGGCGGCGGCTCGGCCTTGCTGGCGTTGCCGGCCGACGGCATTACGCTCGAACAGAAGCAAGCAATCAATAAAGCCCTGCTGAAAAGCGGCGCCACTATTTTTGAAATGAACTGCGTGCGCAAGCACCTGTCCGCCATCAAGGGTGGCCGGCTGGCGCTGGCCTGCGCCCCGGCGCGGGTAGTGACGCTGATGATTTCCGATATCCCGGGCGACGATCCCGGCATCATCGCCAGCGGCCCGACCTTGGTCGATCCGACTACCTGCGCCGACGCTCTGGCAGTGCTGCGCAAATACAATATCGAAACACCGGAGGCGATCCGCAAGCATCTTGAATCCGGCGCTGGCGAAACCGCCAAGCCCGGTGATCCGCGCCTGGAGCGCAATCAGCATTACGTGATCGCCACCGCGCAAGACGCCTTGGAAGCGGCGGCAGCGACGGTTGTCGCTGCCGGCTTGACGCCCTATATCCTGTCCGATGAAATGGAAGGCGAAGCGCGCGATATCGGCCTGGCGCATGCGGCGCTGGCCAGACAGATTGCGCGGCGCGGCCAGCCGTTCAGCAAGCCATGCGTGGTGATTTCCGGCGGCGAAACCACGGTCACCGTGCGCGGCAAGGGGCGCGGCGGCCGCAATGCCGAATTCCTGTTGAGCCTGGCGACGGCGTTGGATGGTTTCCCTGATATCTATGCGATCGCCTGCGACACCGACGGCATCGACGGTTCCGAAGACAACGCCGGCGCCATCTACCAGCCGGACTCGATGCGTAGGGCAGCGGAACTAGGGCTGCGGCCGCGCGCCATGCTCGACAACAACGACGGCTACGGTTTTTTCAGCGCGCTGGGCGACCTTGTCGTCAGCGGGCCGACGCGTACCAACGTCAACGATTTCCGCGCCATCCTGATTCTCTAGAAAACCGCTTTTGCCGTTTTCTTGAAATGGGGAAAAACGCCGTCATCCTCGCGCACGCGGGGATGACGTCTGACAAGCCATTTCATGTCTGACCCACCGTCTGATTTTTTTAAAGAAAATTAAATATGCGCCGCCAACGTAAAGCAAAAATCGTCGCCACGCTCGGCCCCGCCAGCGCGGACCAGAAAACCATCCAGGCCTTGTTCGAAGCCGGCGCCGACGTCTTCCGTTTCAACTTCAGCCACGGCAGCCACGCCGATCATCAGCAGCGCTACGAGATCGTGCGCGCAGTCGAGAAAACAGTCGGCCGGCCGATCGCTATCCTGGCTGATCTGCAAGGACCAAAACTGCGCATCGGCCAGTTCGCCGACGGCAAGATCGAACTGCTCGCCGGCCAGGAATTCATACTTGACCGCGACAGCACGCCGGGCAGCAATCAGCGCGTGTGCCTGCCGCATCCTGAATTGTTCGAGGTGATTGCCGGCGGCCAGGCTTTGCTGCTGGATGACGGCAAGGTGCGCTTGCAGGTATTGAAATGCGACGGCCAGGCTATCCACACGCGGGTGGTCAACAGCGGCACGCTGTCGGATCGCAAGGGCGTCAATGTGCCGGATGCGGTATTGCCGATTCCGGCGCTGACGGAAAAAGACCGGCGCGATTTGAAATTTGCGCTGGAGCTGGGTGTCGATTGGATTGCGCTGTCGTTTGTGCAGCGGCCGGAGGATGTACTGGAAGCGCGCGCCTTGATCGGCGATCGCGCCAGCATCTTGTCGAAACTGGAAAAACCGGCGGCGCTGGACCAACTGGATGCGATTGTCCAGGTGTCCGACGCCATCATGGTAGCGCGCGGCGATCTTGGCGTGGAGTTGCCGCCTGAACGTGTGCCTGGCGTGCAAAAACGTATCTTGCGCGTCTGCCGCCAGCACGGCAAGCCGATCGTGATTGCGACCCAGATGCTGGAATCGATGATCACCTCGCCGGTGCCGACCCGGGCCGAAGCATCCGACGTCGCCAGCGCCATCTACGACGGCGCCGATGCGGTGATGCTGTCGGCCGAATCGGCCAGCGGCGCTTACCCGATTCCGGCAGTGGCGATGATGGAACGCATCATCACCGAAGTCGAGCGCGACCCTTTGTACCAGAACCTGCTGGATGCGCAACACGAGTCGCCGTTGCCGACCCGCGGCGACGCCATCTGCTCGGCCCTGCGCGATGTCACTCGCATCGTCGGCGCCAAGGCCACCGTAACCTATACCAGTTCCGGCCACACCAGTTTGCGCGCAGCGCGTGAACGGCCGATGGCGCCGATTCTCAGCATCACGCCCAAGCTGGCGACGGCGCGCCGGCTGGCGCTGGTGTGGGGCGTGCATTCGACCATCAGCGATCAGGTGCACAACGAAAGCGAGATGGTGGCCGCGGCCTGCCAGACCGCTTTCAAGGAAGGGTTTGCCAAGGTTGGCGACCAGATCGCCATTACCGCCGGCGTGCCGTTCGGTCAGCCAGGCAGCACCAATTTATTGCGTCTGGCCGAAATCTGGCCGCAGTAAAAAGCATCTGCGAGCATCTGCGCATTTGCAACGGGATCAGGAAAGTTGCTGGTATAAGCCGGTAACGTCGTCCATCACTTCAAGTATGCGTTCGCTGGTGGTGGCGACATTGCTGGCGTTTTGCTGACGATTTCTCTGATCCCCCGTTTTGGTGCTGTGCGCCGTCAAAAAACATCCATTGCTGTTGCGCCAGCAGCAGCTCGTGACGGATTCTTGCCGTGTTGCCGGCCGCATTGTTCAGGGTCCGCATGGCAGCGGTGAATTCCCTGCACGCCAGTTCCAGTTTGCCCTCCGCATCGGCCGGCGCCACTCCCCATTGCAGCGCCTGATGGAACTTAGCCATTCTTTGCGACAGCATGCGTTGGCGGCGAGCAAATTTCACGCTTCAAGTGCGCCGAAAGCCATTCCGGCCAATAGATCCGCAATTTCTTAAGGGATGTCTTGTCTTTCAGCATAAAGACGATGCCAATGAAATATGTGTATTTATTTGCAATAGAATTCTCGTTCCCAAGGCATACAAAAGCACTGCATCCGCTCACGTATTTCACTAAATGAAAGATGCGCGTGGACAGGTTTCACCATGCTCAATCAACGTGTCCGGCGGCAATTGCTGCCTTTCAAAACGGAGGATTGAGATGAAAAGTACAGTGTTCATGGCGGGATTTCTCGTCTATATCCTGGCCATGATCTGGCTGGGCTGGTTTGTTTCCCGCAAGCAGAAGAGTGGCGAGGATTTTTTACTGGGTGGGCGCTCGTTTCCCTTTTTCTTGACACTGGGAACCACAGTGGCAACCATGGTCGGCACCGGTTCCAGCATGGGCGCGGTGGGTTTTGCCTATAGCAATGGCTGGGCCGGCGCCTTGTACGGTTTAGGCGGCGCGGTCGGTATTTTGCTGCTGGCCTGGTGGTTTGCGCCGATGCGCGAACATCGCTTCATGACCATGAGCGAGGAATTGTCGTATTACGTCGGCGCCAACCGGCTGGTCAAGAATATTTCCGGGGTGCTGATGCTGATCGCCTCGATTGGTTGGCTGGGAGCGCATATGCTGGGCGGCGGCATGTATCTGGCCTGGATGGCGAAGATCGATCTGGCGACTGCCAAATGGATAGTGGCGCTTGGGTTTGCGATTTATGTGGTGATCGGCGGCTATACCGCCGTGGTGTGGACCGATACCGTGCAGGCTGTCATCTTGTTTATCGGTTTCATTCTGATCGCGGCAATCTCGGTTTACCAGATCGGCGGCTTGAGTCATATCTACGATGCGATGGATCCGGCCAGCGTGACCCTGCTTGGCATCGGCAAACTTGGCGGCGTGCACGCGCTATCGCTGGCCGTAGTGGTTGCAGTGGGAGTGTTGGCAACGCCGTCTTATCGGCAACGCATTTATGCCGGGAAGAGCGTCTCCTCAGTGCGCCGTTCGTTCGTGGTGACTGGTGTGCTGTATCTGTTTTTCAGTGCGCTGCCGGCGCTGATCGGCATGGCCGCGCATAGCATGGATCCCAACCTGGAGAACGCCAGTTTCGCCTTCCCTTATCTGGCTTCCGAAGTGTTGCCCATGGCGATTGGCATGATCGTGCTGATTGCCGGCCTATCGGCTACGCTGTCCAGCGCCAGCTCGGATGCGGTGGCCGGGGTCTCGATCCTGTTGCGCGATATTTATCTGATGTGCAGCGGCCGCATGCCGGATCGCGACAAGGTGCTGACCTATTCGCGCGTGGCGCTGGTCGCCGTGATCGGGCTGGCGCTGCTGCTGGCTTTGCTGTCCAACGATATCATCAGCTATATCACCAAGATGATTGCGACGGTCATGTCGGGCCTGTTCGTCTGCGGCCTGCTGGGACGTTTCTGGCCGCGTTTCAACTGGCAGGGCGCATTGGCTGCGTTGGCCGGCGGTTCGTTAATGTCGATTACCGTGATGGTGGTCGAAGGCTGGACGCAATACTGGAGCAATCCCATCATTCCGGCAGTGGCGAGTGCGCTGCTGGCCGGCGTCGTCGTCAGCCTGGTTACGCCGGCTTGCCCGATTTCCCCCAGGGAGGCGCTGGCGCATCTGGATCAGGAGCGCGAGCAGATGGAGGCGCTGAAGACGAGCTGATAAAAAACACCCCGTCTGGTCAAACCAGGGCGGGGTGTTTTTGATTTTCCGAGCGCACCTGAATGGCGCAACCGAATGACGCAACTGAATGGCCAAATAAAGCTTAGCGCGCCGCCTGTGCCAGAGACAATGCCAGCTGGTTGTGACGTTCCTGCACGTTGCCCAGATCGACTGTGGTGAACTGACCGTTGCGCACCACCACGCGGCCGTTGATGATGCTGTAGGCGACATCCGACGGCGTACAAAACACCAAGGCTGATACCGGATCGTGCAAAGCACCGGCGAAGCCGACCTGATTCAGATCGAACAGCACCAGATCGGCCGACATGCCCGGTTTCAAGGCGCCGATGTCGTCGCGATTGAGTACCTTGGCGCCGCCCAGCGTGGCCAGTTCCAGCGCCTGCCGCGCTGTCATGGCGTCCGGTCCGAAGCCGACCCGTTGCAACAACATCGCTTGCCGGACTTCTCCCAGCATGTGGGCGCCGTCGTTGGACGCCGAACCGTCGACACCGATACCCACCGCAACCCCGGCGTCGACCATTTTGCGGATCGGCGCGATGCCGGAAGCCAGCCGCATGTTCGAGCACGGGCAGTGGGCGATGCCGGTGCCGGTGCGGGCGAACATGTAGATGCCCTCATCGTCGAGCTGGACGCAGTGGGCGTGCCAGACGTCATGCCCGACCCAGCCGCAATCCTCAGCGTACTCGGCCGGCGTCATGTTGAATTTCTCGCGGCTGTAGGCGATGTCGTTGACGTTTTCCGCCAGATGCGTATGCAAGGAAACGCCATGATGACGCGCCAGGCTGGCCGACTCGCGCATCAGGTCGCGCGATACCGAAAACGGTGAGCAGGGCGCGACCACGATGCGTTGCATCGCATGGCGGCTGCTATCGTGAAAGGTCTCGATCAAGCGTTGAGTATCTTGCAGGATCGCCTTTTCATCTTCCACCACGCGATCCGGCGGCAAACCGCCTTTCGACTGGCCCACGCTCATGGAGCCGCGCGCCGCATGGAAGCGCATGCCGATCTGTTGTGCCGCTTCGATGCTATGGTCGAGCTTGCAGCCGTTCGGATAGATGTACAGATGATCGCTGCTGGTGGTGCAGCCGGACATGATCAATTCGGCCATCGCGGTCAAGGTCGAGACCTGGATCATCTCAGGCGTCAGGTTGGCCCAGATTGGATACAGATTGGTCAGCCAGTTGAACAGCTCGCCGTTTTGCGCTGCAGGAATCACACGCGTCAGGCTTTGATACATATGGTGATGGGTATTCACCAGGCCTGGGATGACGACGTGATTGGCGGCATCGATGACTTCGTCAGCAGTTTGCGGCAGGTCGGCGCTGTTGCCGACCTGTTCGATCACATTGTCGCGGATGAAGACTGCACCGCCGGCAATTTCGCGGCGCCTGTCATCCATGGTGACGACCACGCGCGCATTTTTTATTAATAAAGTTTTAGACATTGCGTTAAATCCAAAGACGCTGGTTCAAGACTTTGGCGTAAAGCGGCGTAGGAAATCCAGCAAGATTTGCGCCGATACTTCGGCATCGTCCGCAGTCATTGTTTCCAATGGATTGTGGCTGATGCCACCGTTGCCGCAACGCGTAAACAGCATGGCGACGTCAGTTATTTTGGCGATGGTCATGGCGTCATGGCCAGCGCCGGAAGCGAGTTTGAACGGCTTGACGCCAGCCCGTTCGGTGGCAGCGGACAACTGCTCCATCAGCCACGAGGCGCAAGGTGCGGCTGGCGCCGATACCATTTTCTCGACATTGGCTTCAACGCAACGGCGTTCGCAAACCGCGTCGATATGGGCCAGTACATCAGCTACCGCGGCGTCGCGGATGGCGTCGTCGGCGGCGCGAATGTCCAGCGAGAATATGCAGGCGCCGGGAATCACATTGGTTGAACCGTTAGGCACTTGCAACTGGCCGACGGTGCCGACCAGCGAAGCTTGCTGGTCCTGGGCGCAGCGCTGTTCCACATACAGCAGGATTTCGGCAGCGGCGGTGGCGGCGTCCTTGCGCATCGACATCGGCGTGGTGCCGGAGTGGCTGGCAACGCCTTTCAGCTGCACCATATAGCGGCAGCTGCCGGCGATCGAGGTGACGATACCGACCGGCAGATCGTGCTGCAGCAGCACCGGTCCTTGCTCGATATGCACTTCGACGTAGCCCAGCAAATCAGCCGGATTGCGGGCGATGGCAGGAATCGCCGCCGGATCGTGCCCCGCTTGCAGCAAGGCGTCGCGCATGCTGATACCGTCGCGGTCGAGATTGTTCAGCAGCTCCAGGTTGAACTGGCCGATGATCGCATTGCTGCCGAGGAAAGTGCTCTTGAAACGCACCCCTTCTTCTTCGGAAAAGCCGACGATTTCGAAATGGAAGGGCAGTTTTTCGCCACGCTCATGCAAGTGCTTGACGATGGCGATCGGTAGCAGGATGCCTTCGCGGCCATCGTATTTGCCGCCGTTGCGCACGGTGTCGTAATGCGAACCGGTCATGAGTGTTTTGGCGGCCGGATTGTCGGACAGGTAGCGGCCAACCACGTTGCCGACCGCATCGATCTCGGCTTGCATGCCGGCTTCGCGCATCCAGCCGGCGATCTGTGCCGCGGTGCGGCGGTGCGCATCGGTCATGTAGGCGCAGGTGAGGCCGCTCTCGTCATCGCTCCAGGCGCCGATCTGTTCGGCCCACTGCATGATGGTTTTGCCCAACTGCGGCGTGTAGCCGAGCAAGTCGTTAGTGCGCATTTCTGCGATGCGGCCGATCTGGCGCAGGGCTTCGCCCAGTTCGTCGTCGAACTGGTTCTTCAGGCGGCGGCTGAAGGTAGCGATGATGGCTTGGCGCGATAACCCCTGGCCATCGGCGCCCTTGACCGCAAGAATAAACGGGAAGCCGAATTTCTTGTTGTAATCGGCGTTCAGTTTTTGCAGTGTGGCGAATTCTTCCGGGCTGCAATTGTTGAGTCCGGCCTTGGCTTGTTCACCAGTCGATTCGATAGTCAACTCGCCGGAGATGGCTGCCTTGCCGGCCAATTCCGGGTGGGCACGGATCAAACCCAGTTGCTCTTCCCGGGTAGCCGTGCTGACGACGGCCTGCATGGCCAGTTTCAGGGCCGTGATGTTGGCAAACGGCCGTTGCGCGGCAGCTCGCTCGGGGATCCATGGCGAGTGCTCGTAAATGCCATGCAGCGTTGCAACGAAGGCGGTTACATCGCTGTTATTCAATTGTTCTAAAGTTGTCATTTGTATCGTCGGCGGGTCCAGCCCGCTTTATCCTCGGTTAAATCGCTGCTATTGCTGCTCTATTGTTAATTACGGGTTGGACCCACATGCCTTAATTTACTTCAAAAACAGTTTCAGTGATCAGAGCTCTGTGCCGCCGCCAACGCATGCGAGCGGCTGTCGTCGCTGGAGCCCTTGCCATTGAAAAACAGATTCAACAGGACCGCCATGGTCGAAGCCAGCAAAATGCCGCTGTGCAGGATGGTCGACAGGAAAACCGGCATCTTGTCGAAAAAGGTCGGCGCCACGATAGGGATCATGCCGGCGCCGAAGCTGACGGCGACGATGAACAGGTTATTGCGGTTGTGCTGGAAATCGACATTCGACAAGATCTTGATGCCGGTTGCCGCCACCATGCCGAACATGACGATGCCGGCGCCGCCCAGCACGAATTGCGGGATCGAGGCGGCCACGTGCGCCATTTTGGGGAACAGGCCGAACATCATCAGGATCACGCCGGCAGCGGCACAGACGTAACGGCTACGGACGCCGGTGACGCCCACCAGGCCGACGTTCTGCGAGAACGAGGTGTAGGGGAAGGTATTGAAGACGCCGCCGATCACGCTGCCCAGGCCGTCGACGCGCAAACCGCGCGCCAGGGTCTTGTCATCGATTTTTTTGCCGACGATTTCACCCAGGGCAATGAACATCCCGGTGGATTCGATCATGGTCACTATCATGACCAGGCACATACTGAAAATCGAGCCCACGTCGAATTTCGGCCAGCCGTAGTGGAATGGCCGGATAAAGGCAAACCATTCCGCATCGCCCAGGCCGTAGAAACTGATTTTTCCCATCGCCATGGCAATCACGAAACCAATGATCATGCCGCTCAACACCGAGATGTTGGCGATAAAACCTTTGACGTATTTGGTGATCAACAGGATAGACACCAGCACCACCAGCGCGATGCCGAGGCTGGTCGGCGAGCCGTAGTCGGGATTAGGAATTTTTTTGAAGACGCCGTCGACCAGGGTGCCGATCACCGGCTGGCCGCCGGCCGCCCAATTGATGCCGACGCCCATCAGTGAAATGCCGATGACACTGATCACCGTGCCGGTCACGACCGGCGGGAAGAAGCGCATCAGACGGCTCATGTAAGGAGCTGCGAAGACACAGAATATGCCGGAGGCAATCACCGCACCGTAGATATGGACAATAGTCAGTTGCGGGTTGCCGGCCATCGCCACCATCGGGCCGACGGCGGCAAAGGTGACGCCCATCATGACCGGCATCTTGATACCGAATTTCCAGAAGCCCAGGCTTTGGATCAAGGTCACCAGGCCGCAGCAAAACAGGTCGGCGCTGATCAGGAAGGCAATGTCGCTTTTTGCCAGGTTGAGGGCGCCGCCGATAATCAGCGGTACGGCAATTGCGCCGGCATACATCACCAGCACGTGCTGCATGCCGAGCGCAGCGAGTTTGCCTACGGGGAGTTTTTCATCTACCGGATCTGTGCTGCTGGTCATCGTGTGTCTCCTAGTGCGGATTATGATTTTAGTGCTTGCAGCGACACCAATCCGGCGTTTTGCTATTCCTGCCGGCCAGACGGCGCGCTACAGCCTCACAAGTCACCCGCCGTGCGGACGGGGCTTGTGCTGTCCGATACTACTTTGCCCAGCTCTCCGTAATATATTTACCGACTGATAGTCGATTTATGTATTTGGATATATGACAAAATTTGTTTGGCGTGGAGAAACACTGTTATTTTTTTGCTGTTATTTTTTCGCCGTTATTTTTTATTTGGCAAGCATTGCCTTTGCGGCTATCCCGATTTGCTCGCGCAGCCATTTATGTTCAGTCGCCTGGTGCACACGTTCATGCCATAGCTGGTAAAACCGCATGGGCGGAAACTTGATCGGCAAGGTGAAGCTTTTCAGCGCCAGGGTTTTTTCGTAAAAACGGGCAAACTGGCGGCCGGTGGTCAGCACCAGGTCGGTCTGCGCCACCATATAGGGCAGCATGCCGAAATAGGCGGATTCAACCACCACGTTGCGGTTCAGGTTCTGGCTGTCGAGAAAGGAATCGATAATGCCGTGATAGCCGGGCAGCACTTGCCACGGCGCCACGTGCGGCAGCGACAGATAGTCTTCCACCGTCATCTGGTCCGGCCCGGTACGTTTGGCATAGGCGCTGTCGGCCCGCATCAGGCAGACGATAGGATCGTCGAACAGTTTCGATAGATGCAGATGCGGCGGCGGTTCATCCCAGTTGGCGATGACCAGGTCCAGATCGCCGTCGGACAGCAGGCGGACATAGTCGGTTTCCGGCCCCAGCGCATGGATCACGATACGGCTCTTCGGCGATTCGCGGCGCAAGCGCGCCACCACTTCCAGGAAGAACGGCGTATTCATGTAATCTGGCGCAGCGATATGAAAGGTGCGTGCTTCGGCTTGGGGCACGAAAGCGGTTTTTTGCACGAACAGCCTTTCGGTTTCTTCCAGGATCCGCTTGGCCGGTTTCAGCAGACTCTCGCCGTGCTGGGTCGGCACCATGCCGCGCGCGCCACGCACCAGCAAGGGATCGCCGGTCAGTTCGCGCAGCTTGCGCAGCGAGGCCGAGATCGACGGTTGCGGCTGGTTGAGTTTGAGGGCTACGCGCGATACATTCTTTTCGCATAGCAACAGATACAGGATACGTATCAGATGGATATCCAGGTGGTCAGGCAGCTTGGCCATGTTGTCTCCGACAATTATTTATAGGTATAGTGAAGTTCATTTTGTTATATGGATATGAGTATGTCAAATATATCTGGATATCCATGTTTTACTTCCCCAATACGTATATCTTGCGTGAATCTGGAGGCGTTTGTGTGCTTGAACGCAGGAAGAGGAAAATGAAGGATGGGCAGGCAAGTATCTTGCTTTATCCGATCATGTTGGTCGTAGCGGAGCTGATATAAAACAAGGTTTAAAAACAGGGTTTATAAAAAGTTCGCGGCCGTATCCGGGGCAATGACCCCTATCGTTTGCAGAGCCCGCAGTGGCAAACGAGTGACAATCGTTGGGGAAGACATGGATGCATTATTAGTTTCGTATGGGGTCGAATGGCTCAATTTGCTGGTCCGCTGGTTGCATCTGATCACGGGCATCGCCTGGATCGGCGCATCTTTCTATTTCGTCTGGCTGGATAATTCGATCCGGCCGCCGAAGCCAGGTTCCGATCTGGCTAAGCGCGGTGTCTCCGGAGAATTGTGGGCGGTGCATGGCGGCGGCTTCTACAATCCGCAAAAATATCTGGTGGCTCCGGCTGAATTGCCGGAGGAACTGCATTGGTTCAAATGGGAAGCGTACGCCACCTGGTTGTCGGGCTTTGCCATGTTGTTCATCGTCTATTATTTCAACGCTTCGGCGATGATGATCAACAAGGATGTGGCCGATCTGAATACCTGGCAAGCGATCGGCGTCGGCCTTGGCACGCTGGTGGTGGGCTGGACTGTCTACGACGTGCTGTGCCGTTCGCCGCTGGGCAAACGTGAAGGCCTGCTCGGCATCATCATGTATCTGTTCATCGTTGCCGCAGCCTATGTGCTGACGCATTTGCTGAGCGGCCGCGCTGCTTATATCCATGTCGGCGCCATGATCGGCACCATGATGGTGGGTAACGTGCTGATGGTGATCATCCCGGGGCAACGCAAACTGGTGGAAGCGATGCGGGCCGGTAAATCGCCGGATCCTATCTACGGCAAGAAGGCCAAGCAACGCAGCGTGCATAACAACTATTTCACGTTGCCGGTGCTGTTCATCATGATCAGCAATCACTACGGCATGACTTATAACCATGCTTACAGCTGGTTGATCCTGGCTGCGATTATTGCTGCCGGCGCTTTGATCCGTCACTTCTTCAATCTGCGCCATGCCGGCCGTGTTTCGCTTGGCTATCCGATTGCCGGTGTTGCCTTGCTGCTGGCCGTGGCGATTGCGATTGCGCCGCGTCCTATCCAGCCGGTTGCACCAGTTGCAGCAGTTGCCAAGGCTGACGCCGCAGCAGGTACGACAGCCGCAGCCGCGCCAACGGCGGATATAGCGCATATCCAGGAAATCATCAGCCAGCGTTGCGCCAGCTGTCACTCGGCGCAGCCGACCCAGCCCGGATTTGCCACGGCGCCGGCCGGCATGATACTGCAGACATCGGATCAGATCCGTCAGCATGCCGACAAGATCTATCAGCAAGCGGTGCAACTGAAGGCCATGCCGCTGGCGAACATGACCCACATCACTGATGAAGAACGGGCCTTGATCGGCACTTGGTACGCCGCTGGCGCCAAGTAAGTCAGGCGCAACAGATCTCTCATCGTCATTCTCAAAGCCGGAAGCTGATTGAGCCGTGTTGCCACGCTCAATCGGTTTCTGCGCTTGACCTCAATTAAGAAATATTTGGAGTTCTCATGTCCCAAACCATCACCATCGACGGTTTCAACCTGACCGCCCAGCAAGTAGTCGACGTCGCCCGCGCCCCGCATCTGCCGGTGGCCCTGGCCGCATCTTCACGCGCCGCCTTGAAAGAAAGCCGCGACTACATCGAGGCAACCTGGATGCACGACGAAGCGCCGATGATGTACAGCTTCAACACCGGCGTCGGCTTGTTGAAAGACACCCGCATCAAGGTCGAACATATCGAGCTGTTCCAGACCCAGCTGATCAAGGCCCATTGCGCCGGCATCGGCGAACCGTTTTCGGAAGAAGTCAGCCGCGCCACCATGCTGTTGCGCGCCAATGCTTTCGCCAGCAATTATTCGGCGCCGCGGGTAGAAGTGGTGGATC
>NZ_DATMRK010000046.1:0-180210 GCF_035566375.1 Collimonas sp. | reverse complement strand
AACCTATCTCAAACCCCTGCGAGATGCTGAGGTAGAGCTGGTTGCAAGAAAGAATTCGCGACTCTCACAAATTCTCGTTGGGCATGAAGCGTTCAAAAATAAGGGAGCTGATCACCCACTAATGGAACAATTGGCGAATTTCAATGGTTCGATTGAAAGCTATTTCGAGGGAAAAGATCATTTAGGTGCAGTCATCGTGGATCAGCTCGGCAAAAACCTGAAAGATCAAATCGACACATATATCCAGGAACTCTATGAACCCGGCAAAAAAACTGGTTTGGCCGTTACAGAGCGAGGCCAAATCAAGAACTTGCTGGAAAAGCTTGAGCTCTCCATACAAGGGGAAATCAGACCTGGACTGGGAACTCTTAATCGACTTTTCATGGCGTCCGAACTGCTACATCTGAACAAGAGCAATTGGACGGGAATGCGGCTGGGATTAGTAGAAGAGCTGGAAGCGCATCTGCACCCGCAAGCTCAAATGCAGGCTATCGAGACGTTCCAGAAGCAAACAGGCGTGCAATTGATACTAACTACGCATAGCCCCAACATTGGATCAAAACTGGAACTTAAAAATCTTATCATTTGTAGCGGAAACAATGCATTTCCTATGAGTTCCGTTTACACGGAATTGGATGAGGACGACTACGTTTTCCTTCAGCGTTTCCTGGATGTGACGAAGGCAAATTTATTTTTCTCTAAGGGCATCATATTGGTGGAAGGATGGTCGGAGGAGTTGCTGTTACCCGAACTTGCAAAATTGATTGGCTACAACTTAACAGAAAATGGCGTGGCCGTTGTCAACGTGAACAGCCTAGCTTTCATCCGCTATGCAAACATTTTTAAACGTAAGAATAGTCCTCACTTCACCAAACCTGTGGCAGTTGTAAGCGATGTCGATATCCAGCCAAATGACGAAGATGGTTCCGTTGTGGGTGACAGGGTAAAGCTTACCCTAGGACTTGCAGCCAAAGCCGCGAAATACGATGGTCAAAGTGTAAAGTCCTTCATTGCGCCTCAATGGACATTGGAATATTGCCTCTCGAAATCAACTACGTTCAAGGATCAGTTCGCTGAAATCGCAAAAGCCGTGCATAGCAAAACTGACTGGACGGACTTCGATGCAACTCTCGCAGATAAGTTGAAACGCCGTGCCTTGTCCAAAACGGAGATTGCGAGCCGACTCGCACAGTCGATTGCCAGTGGAAAGATTGACAAAACGAAGATAGCTGGAGACACGCATATTGAATACCTAGTTAGGGCTATTGAATATGCCTGCGCACATTAACGTTTCGGATGAAGATTTCGCGTATGCGGAGCGTATTCTTCTGCCCGCCGGCGCAACCTTCGACGACGAACGCCGAAAGTTTATTCGGAATCTTGAAACGATTGATTTGCAGGCGGTTCCTGGAAGTGGAAAGACAACAGCTCTGCTCGCGAAGCTATTGATAATTGACCGCTATTTACCTTTTGACGATGGTTCTGGAGTTTTGGTTATATCGCACACTAATGCGGCAATAGACGAAATAAAAAACAATATTGGTCTCTATTGCACCAATCTTTTCAAATACCCTAATTTTGTAGGAACAATTCAGAGTTTCACCAACGAATTCCTAGCGACACCATTTTATGTCGATAAATATAAGAAATTACCTCTTCGAATTGATGACGATATCTACGGCCAAAAATTCTCCGCACCTCCGTATAAGATAAGGGAATTCACGGATCAAGAGAACAAGAATGCCAGGCGCTTCCTTTTGGCGAACAAGAAGGTCATACGATGGTCCTTTGTCGATGGCAAAGTTTGTCTAACAGACGAATATTGCGGAAAGAAAATTGACTTCAAAAAACCGAAGAATAAGGCTAAGTCTTACGAAGACTGGAACGCGGATGAAAAAAACAGGGTTCGACAATGGATCACAAAATTCAAGGCCGGAATTCTGAAGGCTGGATGTCTTTGTTATGACGACGCGTATTTCCTTGCAAACGTTTCGCTTCAGAAAAATTCGGCTTCCAAACTGCTTCTCCAAAGACGTTTTTCGGGCGTGTTCGTCGACGAGATGCAGGACATGGCACAACATCAGCACGACCTTTTGGAGTCAATTTTCTTTGACGGCGGATCAAGTAGATCGACTTACCAAAGAATTGGCGACAAGAACCAATCCATTTTCGATGGGAAGGAAGCCACGGCGCAGAATTTTTGGAAAGACCGGGAGACCGTCTTGGAGCTTAACGGCAGCTACCGACTGAGTTCGACACTTGCAAGTGTCGTCAGTTCGTTTGCCATCGTACCGTCGAAAATTGAGGGGCGAAGGAAAAATATTGACGGCAGCGACATTGCTATCAAACCCCATTTCATCGTGTTTTCGGAAACTTCAAAAGGGCAGGTAATTTCTCGATTCGCTATGATCGTCAAAACGCTGTTGGATGAGGGAAAAATTCAGGCAAACTTGCGCAATAAATACAAAGCAGTTGCGTGGGCAACGCAAAAGGACGATGGAAAGTTACGGCTCTGCGACTACTATCCAGACTACTCAAGGGAAGAGCAACAGCAAAGAACAGATTATTCTACCCTCGAAGAATATATTGCCAACTATGACAAGAATGACCGTACTTTGTCGTCCGTTGAACGAAATATTAGTAATGCGCTACTCAGAGTTCTGAGGGAAGAAGGAATTGTCGATATTACCCAGGCGCAATATTCGAATTCAAAAATGCGAGAATTTCTGAAAGATTTCAAACCCAATTATTGGGTTGCGTTCGAGGCTAAGTTGTACAAGTGGTGTCTAGATGTCGTTCAAGGGCACGGCACTGCTGCTTTGTTGGATATTAGGAATAATTTACCTGAATTTCTCCTCCAGTTTGAGGGCCGGATAAACAATAGTTCAAATTTTATAAGCGGAACCGGCGGACTCACAGTTTCAGCGTCAGTCTCGCTAAGCAAAAGACTGAGAAATGTCTTGCAATATGATGGTTTCGATGTGGAGGTGTCGACAGTGCATCGCGTTAAAGGAGAGACACATGCGGCGACCTTGTATATGGAAACGTTTTATCAAAAAGGTGCTGGAGGTAACTACGAATCCGAGCGATTGGTAAATTCACTAAAAGGCAATACTTTAGCCGTGGATGCCCACAATCTGGTCAAACAATCAGCGAAGATGGTTTATGTTGGATTCTCTAGACCAACTCACTTACTTTGTTTTGCAGTGCACGAATGCAGATTCGCCAAGTTTGGCGAGGAAATAGACAAAGACATATGGGAAGTGGTTCGACTATAGTGCCCGTCTCCAATTTGATAGCAAATCGTATTATTTATAGCTAGCGCTTTGATCACGTACGGGGACGAGACAATCTAGCGAGTGGTGGCTGAGTCAAGGTAACCGTTCTGACAGGACTATTAGTTGTGAACAACTTGTTTGTAGCTCTACAAAAGCAGGGATTCATCGCCGCCAGCAGCTGGAATTGCGCTGGGAAATCGGCTTGACGCGCCGCGCGCGAAATCGTGATGTGGCCTGATTCCAGCGGCTCACGTAATACCTCCAGCACACGTCGGTCAAACTCAGGTATTTCGTCGAGAAACAATACGCCGCGATGCGCCAAGGAAATTTCACCGGGGCGCGGCGGGCTGCCGCCGCCAACCAGCGCCACACCGGATGCGGTGTGATGGGGCGCCCGATACGGGCGCACCTTCCAGCGCGCGCCGGAAAAACCGCTGGTGAGCGACTGCACTGCCGCCGATTCCAGTGCTTCACGATCGCTCATGGGCGGTAAAATTCCCGGGAAACGTGCCGCCAGCATCGATTTTCCAGTGCCGGGCGGCCCCACCAGCAACACGCTATGCGCCCCGGCAGCAGCCACTTCCAGCGCACGTTTGGCTTGCACTTGCCCTTTCACATCACTGAAATCGGCGTAAGGCGGCGGCCGTCGCTGCGGCTCAGCCGTGTGGCGTAACAACCTGGTTTCTTGCTGTTTGGAAGAAAAGTGAGCGCATACCTGCAACAGGCTGTCTGCGGGGAAAATGCGGGCATCGCCGACCAGTGCCGCTTCTTCGGCGTTGCCGCGTGGCAGGATGAAAGCATGCTGCTGGTCGGAATCCGCGGTCATGGCAAAAGTCATCGCCAGTGCCCCGCGTATCGGCCTTAGCTCGCCTGACAGCGACAGTTCACCGGCAAATTCGTATTGATCGAGTTCGTCGGACGGCATTTGTCCCGATGCAGCCAGGATGCCGAGCGCAATCGGCAAGTCGAAGCGCCCCGATTCTTTCGGTAAATCGGCGGGCGCCAGATTCACCGTGATGCGGCGTGAGGGAAATTCGAAACGGGCATTTTGCAGCGCTGCGCGGACCCGGTCTTTGGATTCCTTGACCTCGGTTTCGGGCAGGCCGACGATGGTGAAAGATGGCAGGCCGTTGGCCAGATGGACTTCTACTGTGACTGCGGGCGCTTGCATGCCTGCCAGCGCCCGGCTTTTCAGTACTGCCAGCGTCACTGGCGCGCCATCAGGGAGCCCCGAAATACGTGCTACGCGATGCAATCTCGGCACTGCGATGCTCACCGTACTTTCGTACGGCTGCGCTTCTCCTGCCGACCTTGCAACGCTCGCTACGGTCTTTCGGGCTCCCCATAATCAGCGCTTCAGTTGCGTTTCAAGCTCGGTCACGCGAGCTTCAAGCGCCTCAAGTTTTTCACGGGTGCTGGCCAATACCTGGGCTTGTACGTCAAACTCTTCGCGCGTGACCAGATCCAGTTTGGCGAAACCCTGGCCTAGCATAGCCTTGACGTTTTTTTCGATATCCTTGGCGGGGGAATTTTCGATGGCCTGATTGATCTTGGCTTGGATGTCGTCAAAAAAATTGGGTTTGTTCATGATCGATTGCCCTTTAAGGCTAAATAAGAAAAATGATAACCGATACGCGCAAACCCGACATCGAAATTGTGATCCGGTGCGGCAGTTTAAGCCATTACTGCCGCTGCTGAATCACTCGTCATCTCACTCGCTATCGAGCATCGTTAATCAAGCTGTTTGCGATATTGCACAAAGCCGGAGCGCTGTGCGATGCGGTCGTACAGTTGCATGGCGGTGCTATTAGTCTCGTGGGTCAGCCAATGCACGCGTGAGCTGCCGGCGGCTTTGGCTTGCGCGTAAACATGCTCAATCAGTCCCCGGCCGACGCCGCTTCCGCGTTGTTGCGGAGAAACGTACAAGTCTTGCAGATAGCAGGAATCTTCGACGGTCCAGCAACTGCGCTGGAAAATCCAGTGGACCAGGCCGAGCGCTTTGCCATCCGCCATTGCCAGTGCGCCGAATACCGGTTCCGCGGGGTCCAGGATACGTTGCCAAGTCACCAGGCGCGTAGCTTGCGGAATCTGAACTTCATAAAAATCCTGGTAACCCTGCCATAGCGGTTGCCAGATGGCAAAGTCCTGCTCGCTGAGCGGCGTGATCTGAATTCGTGGATGTGCGGCTGAATCTGAAGCTGAATTTGAAGCCAAGATAACCTCCTGTGAGAATGCGATAGCGATAAACGCTGCTGATTGAGGCACGAGTAAAAAAGCCAGTGTTTATCGTAGCGCCATAAGTTGGTATCATCAAAGATCCAAGATTGTTTATATTTATAGGTCCAATGTGAAGCCCGTAGCACCGTCTCTTTCAATGAATCTGGATCCCGCTGGCATTACGCTCGACGGCGGCAAAGGTTTGGCCAAGCAACTCTACCTGGCGTTGCGACAACGGATCCTGGCAACCCCCGACAATTACCGCATCAAGTTGCCCACTTCACGCAACCTGGCGCTAGCCTTGCAGCTATCGCGCAATACCGTGGTGCGGGCTTACGAACAGTTGTATGCCGAGGGGATAATCAGCAGCAGGGTCGGCGACGGCACTTACGCCGACGGCCTGGCAGCGGCCGCCGTTCCCAAGCCTGATGCGCGGGCTCCGGCGGCGCCCGCGATGTGGCAGTCGTCCATGCTGCAGCGCTTGAGCGGATATGAGGAACGACGCCGCATGTCGGACGGCCCGGCGCGTGCTTTCCGACTTGGAATACCGGCCTACGATTTGTTTCCGAACCAGATCTGGGGGCGCTTGCAAAGCCAGTTCTGGCGTCACGCGCCGCTGGCGCAGATGGGCTACGGCGATGCTGCCGGCAGCCTTCGCCTGCGGGAATTGATTGCGGCTTATCTGCGGCAAGCGCGCGGCTTGGTCTGCGATCCGTCGCAAATCATGATGACCGCCGGCGCGCAGCATGGGATTGCCTTGTGCGCGCAATTGTTGCTCGATGCGGGTGATAAGGTCGCTATCGAAAATCCATGTTATCCCTCGGCAGCGGCGGCACTGACAATGGCCGGTGCGCAACTGATAGGAATTGCGCTGGACCAGGATGGGATGGACACTTCGCAATTGGCGCAACATGTGGACTGCCGGATGGCGTATGTGACGCCGTCGCACCAGTATCCGGTCGGCGTGACGCTGTCGCTGGCGCGCCGGCTCGAATTGCTGGCTTGGGCCGAGCGTCACAATACCTGGATCATCGAAGACGATTATGACGGCGAATATCGCTATGACGGCACGCCGCTGGCACCGCTGGCGGCGCTCGATCACGGCGGGCGCGTGTTGTATGTCGGTACTTTTTCAAAAATCGCTTTTCCCGGTTTGCGGCTGGGTTATCTGGTCTTGCCGCCCAAGTTGGTGCCGGCGCTGATCGCGCTACGCGCCATGGGCGACCGGCATCCGCCGGCGGCGGATCAGGCAGTAATGGCCGAATTCATCGCGGCAGGCCATTTCCAGCGCCACATCCGGCGCATGCGGCGCGCCAGCCGTGCACGGCGCGATGCCTTGATGGAGGTCTGGACGCCGTTGTTTGGGCAGCAACTGCCTTTGCCCAAGGTCGCCGCGGGTTTGCATCTGAGCCTGCCCCTGGCAAGCACCGGGCAAGAGACGGAGCTGGTGGCCAAGGCCCTTGCTGCGGGTGTCGAAATCAATCCGCTCAGCCGTTTTCGCCTGCCTGGCCAAAACCTCAACCCACACCATCGCGCAGGCTTGGTTTTAGGTTTTGCCGGCGTCGATGAGATGTCGATCCGGCGCGCGTTAATGTCTCTGCAGCAAGTCTGGCCTTGATCTGTAGTCGACTACAGATTGTCATGTAGTTCTTCCAGGATATTTTTGCACCAAAACGATGCTGGTTTAAGCATCTGCCTTATTTTGGTGCGCTCTCTTGTCAATATTTCTGTGCAAGAACGTCCGTCAATTAACAATTGGTAAAAAGCGGCCAATAAAATGCCCCGCCAGGGGCTCTGGCTGGGTAAATCGGTGGCGAAAAACGGTTGGCATGGGTTCTGCTATGGAAAGTCTGAAGAGTAATGATTTATCGGTTTTTCATTCAACATACCAACAGGGACATCCATGAAAAAGCTGATTTTAGCCGCAGCAATAGCAGCAATAGCCTCAGGTTTTGCCACAAGTTTTGCACATGCCGAAGACGCCAAGCCGGACAACGAGATCAGTTACAACATTGGCGCCGTCAACGACTATCGCTTCCGCGGTATCTCGCAAACGCGTTTCGACCCGGCAGTGCAGGGCGGCGCCGACTACACCAATAATCCGACCGGCCTGTATGCAGGAACCTGGCTGTCCAACATCAAGTGGATCAAGGATGCGGTCGACAGCGCTCATACGGGCACCGGCGGCAAAGGGCCGGTGGAATGGGATATCTACGGCGGCAAGCGCGGCGATCTGCCTGGCGGTTTCACTTATGACGTCGGCGGTCTGTATTACTACTACCCCACCAACAACTACACCCAGATCGGCAGAAACGCCAATACTTTCGAGCTGTATGGGCAGATCGGCTACGGCCCGGCCTATTTCAAATATTCGCATGCGATGACCAATCTGTTCGGCACCGTGAACAGCAAGAACAGCGCTTACTACGATGCCGGCGCCAATTTCGATGTCGGCCTGGGCGTCACGCTGGGTTTGCACCTCGGTCATCAAACGGTGGAGCACACCAGCTTTGCCAGTTACACCGACTGGAAAATCGGCGTCACCAAAACCTTTGACCAACTGGCCGGCGTGACTTTGGGTCTGGCCTATGTCGGCACCGACGCCAAGGACGGCGCTTATGTCAGCCCGAGCGGCAAGAACCTGGGTAGAAACGGCGCTGTGTTTTCTGTAGCGAAGACCTTCTGATCGATACAAAACAGCAGAAACACGGAAAACAGCAGAAACACGGCGGCAACTGCCGCCTCACAAAACAAACGAGGCCGACATGAAACTGATTACAGCGATCATCAAACCATTCAAGCTCGACGAAGTGCGTGAAGCGCTTTCGGCGATTGGCGTGCAAGGCATTACCGTGACCGAGGTCAAGGGTTTCGGTCGCCAGAAAGGCCATACCGAGCTGTATCGCGGCGCCGAGTATGTGGTCGACTTTTTGCCGAAGACGAAAATCGAAGCAGCGGTCGACGACAGCATTCTGGAACAGGCGGTAGAAGCGATCGAAACCGCAGCCCGTACCGGCAAGATCGGCGACGGCAAGATCTTTGTGTTTGATCTGCAGGAAGTTATTCGTATTCGTACCGGTGAAACCGGCAAAGATGCAATCTAAGGGGATAAAAAATATGAACATCAAAAGAACGTTTGCTACGATTTTAGCGGCCTGCTCGCTGATCGCTGCTACTTCCATGTTGCCGGCGTCAGCCGCTGACGAGGCGTCTGCCAGCGCCAGTGCCAGCGTGGCTGCTGCCAGTGCAGATGCATCAGCTGCCGCGGTTGCTGCGCCTGCAGCGGCGGCCGCAACACCAGTTGCCGCGGCGCCCGCTGCTGCCGCCAGCGCCCCTGCTGCTGCCGCTGCACCTGCAGCGCTGGTGCCGAACAAGGGCGACACCTCTTGGTTGCTGGTGTCTACAGCATTCGTCATATTGATGACTTTGCCCGGCTTGGGTTTGTTCTACGGTGGCCTGGTGCGCAGCAAAAACATGCTGTCGGTGCTGATGCAATGTTTCACGGTGTTCTCGCTGATCATCGTGTTGTGGATACTCTACGGTTACAGCATCGCGTTCACCGAGGGCAATTCCTTCTTCGGTGGTTTCAGCCGGCTATTCTTGCACGGTATGACACCGGATTCGGTTGCTGCCACCTTCAGCAAAGGCGTGGTAGTGCCTGAGTTCGCCTATGTGGTGTTCCAGGGTGCGTTTGCCGCGATTACCTGCGCCCTGATCATCGGCGCTTTCGCCGAGCGCGCCAAGTTCTCCGCGATCCTGGTATTCACCGTGTTGTGGTTCACTTTCGCCTATCTGCCGATGGCGCATATGGTCTGGTACTGGCCTGGTCCAGATGGCTTTACCGATGCTGCTGCCGCCGAAAAACTGACTGCTACCGGCGGCTGGCTGTTCCAAAAGGGCGCGCTCGATTTCGCTGGCGGCACCGTGGTGCATATCAACGCCGCTATCGCTGGCCTGGTTGGTTCGTATGTGATCGGCAAGCGTGTCGGTTTCGGCAAGGAAGCGTTCAAGCCGCATAGCCTGACCTTGACCATGGTCGGCGCTTCGTTGCTGTGGTTCGGCTGGTTTGGTTTCAACGCCGGTTCCGCTTTGGAAGCCAACGGCAGCGCTGCGCTGGCCTTCATCAATACCTTGCTGGCAACCGCTGCTGCAGTGTTGAGCTGGAGCGCGGGTGAATGGATCGGCAAGGGCAAGCCTTCGATGCTGGGTGGCGCTTCGGGTGCTGTTGCTGGCCTGGTGGCGATCACGCCTGCCGCCGGTTTCGTCGGCCCGATGGGCGCCTTGGTCATGGGCTTGCTGGCTGGTTTCGTCTGCCTGTGGGGTGTCACCGGCCTGAAGCGTTTGCTGGGTGCGGACGATGCGCTGGATGTGTTTGGCGTGCATGGCGTCGGCGGTATCCTGGGCGCATTGCTGACCGGTGTGTTTGCGGCGCCTAGCCTGGGCGGCGTCGGCATCTATGACTACGTCACCAATGCCGTGGCGCCAGACTATTCGATTCCTGGCCAACTGTGGATCCAGTTTGAAGGCGTGCTGACCACGCTGGTCTGGTCCGGCCTGGTTTCGCTGATCGCATTCAAGCTGGTCGATATCGTCATGGGATTGCGTGTGACCGAGGAAGAAGAGCGCGAAGGCCTGGATATCTCCAGCCATGGCGAATCTGCTTATCACGACTAAGTCATTCTGATCGTGCCGGATAGCTGCAGCACTGGCTATCCGCTACGATGCTCTACGTAATCCCGGGTCGATAGTCATGGCCTGGGATTTTGTTTTTTTGCGCTAACCGTTTCAGGAGATTTCAGCTTGGACCCGACCATCACCCCGCAGCGTTTGACCACATGTACGGTGGAGGACGTCAGGGCGAATCAGTTCGATCAGGTGGTGGGCCCGCTCACCGAGATCCTGATGGCCTGTGTAAGGCAGGGAGCCATTGTCGGTTTTGTGGATACGCCGAATGCCGAAGATGCGTTTTCATTCTGGTATGGCGTCAGCGGCTCGCTGGTAAGCGGCGGCCGTCGCCTGCTGGTGGCGCGCTTTGCCGGGCAGATCGTCGGCACCGTGCAACTGGTGCTGGCAGCGCCGGCCAACGGCCGTCATCGCGCCGAAATCTCCAAATTGCTGGTGCATCCCGATGTGCGGCGCAAAGGCGTAGCGCGCATATTGATGCAACAGGCGGAAGCAATTGCGCGCGCCGACGGCCGCTCTCTGCTGATCCTGGACACGCGCACCGGCGATGCGGCAGAATCTTTGTATAGTTCGCTCGGGTTTGCGCTGGCCGGTATCATTCCCGCCTATGCCCGCTCGACGGCGGGTAAGCTGACTGACAGCAGCTTCATGTACAAGCGGATTTAACTTTTGCAAGACAAAGGCAAGCGGGAATCGGGTCGGACACGATGGCAATTCGTGATAGCGATTTATGATAGTGATTTGATATGAAAAAAGGCGCCAGGCGGCGCTTTTTTTGTTTTTCCCGGGCTTTAAAAATACGCAACTGGCCCGATGTAGACTTGGCTTATAGAGCCCGTTGCCGGGCCATCGTTTTGGATGGCGTCGGATCGGGTAACCGGCGAAAGAATGCATTTCCCGTTAGAATCGGCGTCTCTTGCATGTTGTGGCTTGTTGTGGAAGTCTTGAAACCAACACTTTTACCCCAGGCAGTTGCGCTAGTTGCAGTCGCTGCATAGTTCCCAAAAGAAAGTTTTATATGGTTCCCCACCTTGTCACCGCCCTGAACGGCCCCTTGCTCGATCTGGAAAAGAAAATTCTCGCAGCCACTCCGGCCATCGAGCGCTGGTTCCGGATGGAATGGCAAGAACACACGCCGCCGTTCTATTGCTCGGTCGATCTGCGCAACTCGGGTTTCAAGCTGGCGCCGGTTGACACCAATCTGTTCCCGGGCGGTTTCAGTAACCTCTCGCCTGAAATGTTGCCGCTGGCAATACAGGCGGCGATGGCGGCTATCGAGAAATATTGCCCGGACGCCAAGAATCTGTTGTTGTTGCCGGAACTGAACACGCGCAACACTTTCTATTTGCAAAACGTAGCGCGGCTGATGCAGATTTTCCGTCAGACCGGCTTGCATGTCCGGCTTGGTTCGCTTGACGAAAACCTGAAGGAAGCGCAAACCATCGAGCTGCCGGACGGCAGCACGATCACGCTGGAGCCGCTCGAGCGTTCCGCCAACGGCCGCCGGCTGGGGCTGAAGAATTTCGACCCGTGCACCATCTTGCTGAATAACGATTTGTCTTCCGGCACGCCATCGATTCTGGAGAATATCAACGAGCAAAATCTGCTGCCGCCGCTGCACGCCGGCTGGACTGTGCGCCGCAAGAGCAATCATTTTGCGGCTTATGACGAAGTGGTCAAGAAATTCTCCAAACTGGTGGATGTCGATCCGTGGATGTTGAATCCGTTTTTCGCCAAGGTCGACCAGGTGGACTTCCAGGCCGTCGACGGTGACGACAAGCTGGCCGCCAGCGTCAGTTCGCTGCTGGCAAAGATCCGCAAGAAATACAAGGAATACGGCATCACGGAAAAACCGTTCGTGATCGTCAAGGCCGACGCCGGTACCGACGGCATGGGCGTGATGAGCGTGACAGACGTCAGCCAGATCAAGGAACTGAGCCGCAAACAGCGCGAGAAGCTGTCGCTGGGTAAAGCCGGCAACGAAATCCACGACTTGATCATCCAGGAAGGCGTGCATACTTTCGAACACATCAATGACGCTGTGGCAGAGCCGGTGGTGTACATGATCGACCGCTACGTGGTCGGCGGCTTTTATCGGGTGCACGCCGAGCGCGGCATCAATGAAAACCTGAACGCGCCGGGCGCCCATTTCGTACCGCTGGCCTTCGCCCAGCAACATGCGTTGCCGGATATGCTAGCCAAACCGGGCACCACCGCGCCGAACCGGTTCTACATGTACGGCGTAGTTGCACGTCTGGGTTTGCTGGCGGCTTCGCTGGAAATGGAAAAGACCGATCCTAATCCGGAAGAATATTAATTAGCACTCTGTCCTGACAACCATAGGGCCTAAAAAATGAAAATTGCTTTCCTCGCCGATCCGCTCAACACCTTCAAGACGTATAAGGATTCAACTTACGCAATGATGGTCGAAGCCGTCAAACGCGGCCATACCATCTATGCGTTCGAGCAGCAAGACATGGCGCTGGAAAGCGGGATTGTGACCGCCAATGTGGTCCGTGTCAGCCTGACCGGGGATGATAAGGATTGGTATCGCGCCAGCGCACCGGCGGCCATGTTCTTGTCAGAGTTCGATGCGATCCTGTTGCGCAAGGATCCGCCTTTCGACATGGAATATATCTACACCACGTATCTGCTGGAATTGGCGGAAACCCAGGGCGCGCGGGTATTTAACAAACCGCAGGCGATCCGCGACCACAATGAAAAGCTGGCGATTGCACAATTTTCGAAATACACCTCGCCGACCTTGGTGACGCGTGATGCGGCCCGCCTGCGCGCCTTCCATGCAGAACATCAGGACGTGATCCTGAAGCCGCTCGACGGCATGGGTGGCATCGGCATTTTCCGGGTGCGGCAAGACGGCTTGAATCTCGGATCCATCATTGAAACCCTGACCGACAACGGTCATCGCACCATCATGATCCAGCGCTTCATCCCAGAGATCGTCGCCGGCGACAAGCGGGTGCTGGTGATCGGCGGCGAAGTCGTGCCCTATTCATTGGCGCGGATTCCGCAAGGCAGCGAGGTGCGCGGCAATCTGGCGGCCGGCGGCATCGGCGTGGCGCAGCCGTTGACGGCGCGCGATCGCGAAATTGGCGAAGCACTCGGGCCGCTGTTGTTACAGCGCGGCCTGTTACTGGTAGGATTAGATGTGATTGGCGATTACCTGACTGAAGTCAACGTCACCAGCCCGACTTGCTTTCAGGAAATTAAACAGCAAACCGGTTTTGATGTTGCCGAAATGTTCATCAATGCGCTGGAAGCAGCGCTGCAATAATAAGAGATATAAGCGATTTGTATTGTCCTGATCGTTAGCTTGAATTCAGGGATCAGGATGGTCGTTGACGTAAAACCGTTGTAAACCCGGACAAATCCGCAATTCGGATTTGAGATTGACACTATGATTGGCATTCTTCTTTTAACCCACGCCCCATTGGGCCAGGCATTCATTGCCGCTGCCTCCCACGTGTTTCGTCAGACGCCGGAGCGGCTCGAAGCGATCGACGTCGTCGCCGACCAGAATCCTGCCGAAGTGCAGAAACTGGCCAAGCAGGCCGCGGCGCGTCTGGACGATGGTTCGGGGGTACTGGTGATTACCGACGTCATGGGTGGCACGCCATCCAATTGCACGCTGCCGTTTTGCACCGGCAGCCAGACCCAGGTGATTGCCGGTATCAGTTTGCCGATGCTGCTGCGCGCTTTGACTTATCGCAACGACACGCTCGACGTGGTGGCCGAAATGGCGCTGGCTGGCGGTCAGGGCGGGGCGGTCAGGGTCGATAACCGGGTGCGGGTGGCGCATTAGGCGCCGGCTTCTTAATACCAGGCAATACCAGGGTTTTTCAATACATTAGATATCAGATAAAAAACAAATGATTCAACAAGAAATTGAAATTATCAATAAACTCGGCTTGCACGCTCGCGCGTCAGCCAAATTTACACAACTGGCAAGTAAATTCAAAAGTGAAGTCTGGATGACCCGCAACAAGCGTCGTGTCAACGCCAAGTCGATCATGGGTGTGATGATGCTGGCGGCCGGCAAGGGCAGCACGATATTGCTGGAAGCTGAGGGCGAGGATGAGAAGACCTGCTTTGATGCCTTAAATCAGCTGATTCAAGACAAGTTCGGCGAAGGTGAATAAAACGGCTTATTGCTAGGCCAACTTCTAGGCCACCTTCTACAGCTTTAGCCCGGTTGCCTTGGAGATGGAGCGTTGCCGCCGGCTTGGCGGTTCCTGACTTTGTCTCGCAATTAATAAAAACATATAAAAACATATTTTTCAGCGGGCTGACCAGATGGCATCCTTTACCTTACATGGCATTCCGGTTTCGCGCGGCATCGCGATCGGCCGCGCCCATTTGCTGGCGCCGGCGGCGATGGACGTCAAACACTACCTGATCGGCGAAGCCGAGGTCGAAGCAGAAGTCCAGCGTTTGCAAAACGCAGTCGCCAAGGTACGCACTGAACTGCAGACCATCCGCAACGATTTGCCGAAAGAATCTCCGCCCGAGCTGGGCGCTTTTGTCGACGTCCATCTGCTGATCCTGTCGGACCCGATGCTGGCTGAGATGTCGCTCGATATCATCCGTAACCGCCAATATAACGCCGAATGGGCGCTGGTAACCCAGATCGACGAGTTGTCGGCGCAGTTCGACGAAATCGAAGACACCTATCTGCGCGAGCGCAAAATGGACGTGCTGCAGGTCGGTGAACGGCTGTTGAAAGTGCTGACCGGCACCGCCACCAGATTACCGGAAGTCGATAGCGACGGCGCTTCTTTTGCCAATATCGTGGTGGTCGCCTATGACATCTCACCGGCCGACATGCTGCAATTCCGCGATCGCGCGTTTGCCGGGTTTGTCACCGATCTCGGTGGCCAGAACTCCCATACCGCGATTGTGGCGCGCAGCCTGGATATTCCGGCTGCTGTCGGTATGAATAACGCTTCGCGCCTGATCAAGCAAGACGACTGGATCATCATCGACGGCGATGCCGGTGTCGTGATTGTCGATCCGGCAACAGTAATACTCAAACAATATCGCGAGCGGCAGGCGCACTTGCTGCGTTCGCGCAGGAAGTTAGGCAAGATCAAGAAGACCCGCGCGGTCACCCTGGACGGCACCGAAATCACCTTGCTGGCCAATATCGAACTGCCCAGCGACTGTGCGGCGGCGATGGATGCCGGCGCTAGCGGGGTCGGCCTGTTCCGTTCGGAATTCCTGTTCATGGGCCGCATCGGCACCCAGCATGAGTTGCCGAACGAGGACGAACAGTTTGAATCCTATCGGCAGGCGGTGATAGCGATGAAGGGCCGGCCGGTGACCATCCGCACCTTGGATGTCGGCGCCGACAAGCCGATCAACACCGAGGAGCAGACCGCGCTCAATCCGGCGCTGGGCTTGCGCGCGATCCGTTATTGCCTGGCAGAGCCACAGCTGTTCCTGACGCAACTGCGGGCAATTTTGCGCGCTTCCGCGTTTGGCAAAGTGAAGCTGCTGATTCCGATGCTGGCGCATGCGTTTGAAATCGACCAGACTTTGGCCATGATCGCGCAAGCCAAGCAACAGCTGCGCGATGAGGGCATCGCCTTCGATGAAGCGATCCAGACTGGCGCCATGATCGAAATCCCGGCGGCGGCGTTAGCCTTACCGATGTTCATCAAGCGTATGGATTTTTTATCGATCGGCACCAACGACCTGATCCAGTACACATTGGCGATCGACCGCGTCGATCACGAAGTGGCGCATTTGTATAATCCGCTGCACCCCGCTGTCTTGTTCTTGTTGTCGAGCGTGATTGCATTGGGCCGCAAGGCTGGGATTGCGGTGTCGGTATGCGGCGAAATGGCGGGCGACGTCAAATTTACGCGTTTGTTGCTGGGCATGGGCTTACTGGAGTTTTCGATGCATCCGGCGCAGTTGCTGGCGGTGAAACAGGAAGTGCTGAACAGCGATCTGGACGACCTGATGCCGCAGACCAAAAAAATCCTGCGTAATACGGAGCCGAGTGCAATTGCGACAGCCGTCCACCAGATGCGCATGACAGCATGATCAGCCTGTCTTTATAGTTCCAGTTTGACGCCAGGCCCCGACTTGGTTATTCTTGAGTCATCGCGCCGATTTGAATGGTCTTACCACCTCAGCTTGCGGGCGCGCGGCATCACCCGGTCTCCGGATCAGGCGATGCCAAATAAATACGGCTAAAGCGAGCTTGAAGTACAAGCCCAGAATTTAGCCCGATTAGCGAAAGCTCTCGGGCTTTTTTTATTTCCATACAACTCTAATGTAGTGTTTCACACATAATGAAACTTCATAAACGGCGTCTTTTCGCGCCATGCGTCGTTGCAAATCCTCGCGATAGTCCCGCTATCGCTCCGGTTCGCGCCTAGCCTGGCACGAAAATACACCATTTCTGAAGCCCCATTACATGCGAAACACTACACGAGCGTCCCAACCATGTCCCAAGGAATAGTTGCCCCGCAGTCCATGCATTTCGCGACGCCGCTGCAGTTGCAAAGCGGCGCGCTGCTGGCGGATTACACGCTGGTGTACGAAACCTATGGCAGTCTCAATCCCGACAAGTCCAATGCAGTGCTGGTCTGCCACGCCTTGAACGCCTCGCACCACGTCGCCGGCGTGTATCAGGGCGACGAAAAGAATGTCGGCTGGTGGGACAATATGGTGGGGCCCGGCAAGGCGCTCGACACCAACAAATTCTTCGTCATCGGCGTCAACAACCTGGGTTCCTGTTTTGGCTCTACCGGCCCGATGCATATCAATGCGGCTACCGGTAAACCTTACGGCGCCGGGTTTCCGGTAGTGACCGTGGAGGATTGGGTGCAAGCCCAGGCGCGCCTGGCCGATGCGCTGGGAATCGTGCAATTTGCTGCCGTCATGGGCGGCTCACTGGGCGGCATGCAGGCGCTGGCCTGGAGTTTGATGTATCCGACCCGCCTGCGCCATTGCGTGGTGATCGCCTCGACTCCCAAGCTGTCGGCGCAAAACATCGCTTTCAACGATGTCGCGCGCCAGGCCATCCTGACCGACCCTGGCTTTCACGGCGGCGATTATTACGCGCATGGCGTGGTGCCCAAAAACGGCTTGCGGGTGGCGCGCATGGTGGGCCACATCACCTATCTGTCGGATGACGACATGGCCGAGAAATTCGGCCGTGACCTGCGTTCCGGCGCCTACCAGTTTGGCTTCGGCATCGATTTCGAAATCGAATCGTATCTGCGTTACCAGGGCGATAAATTTTCCGAATACTTTGACGCCAACACCTATCTGCTGATCACCAAAGCCCTCGATTATTTCGACCCGGCCAAGGAATTCGACGGCGACCTGACGCGCGCACTGAGCAAGACCCAGGCGCAATTCCTGCTCGTATCGTTCATGACCGACTGGCGTTTTTCGCCGGAACGCAGCCGTGAAATAGTGCAGGCTTTAGTCAACAACAAACGTCGCGTCAGTTACGCCGAGATCGACGCCCCGCATGGGCATGACGCCTTTTTGCTGGACGACCCGCGCTATATGGCGGTGGTGGGCGAATACTACAACCGCATCTGGCAGGAACTTGGACAGCCAGCGGCATCGAGCGCAGCGGCTGAAGTGGCAGGAGCAGTACATGAATTTTGATCAATTAAGCGGTTTGCGCCCCGACCTGGCCTTTATCGCACACTGGGTGCGTGACCAGTCGCAAGTGCTCGACCTCGGTTGCGGCGACGGCGTCATGCTCGATTATCTGCAATCCGACAAACAATGCGCCGGCTACGGTGTGGAAATCGATGACGCCAAGATCCCGGTTTGCGTGGCGCGCGGGGTTTCGGTGATTCAGCAGGACATGGAAGCCGGGTTGACCCTGTTTGCCGACAATGCCTTCGATACCGTGCTGTGTCTGTCGGCCCTGCAAATGATGAAAAATGTCGAAGGCGTATTGCGCGATATCGCCAGGGTCGGTCGCGAAGCGATTGTCTCCTTCCCCAATTTTGCCTACTGGCCGCATAGAGTGGCGCTATTGCGCGGCCGCATGCCGGTTTCCAAGTCCCTGCCTTACGAATGGTATGACACGCCCAATCTGCGCTGCGCCACCATCAAGGATTTTGAAGAACTGGCGAATGAGGTCGGCCTGGAAGTGCTGGAATGCGTCGCCCTGCACGATGGCCAGCCGATTTCGGTGCTGCCCAATTGGCGTGGTAGTCTGGCGGTATTTCGCTTTCGCAAGAAATGAACCTGAAAAAAATAAAGGACATGCCGCCGGATTATGGCTGTAGCCATGCTTTGGCGGCGGATCCTAAACTCCCCGCTGCCGCGGGCGCATCCATGACATCAGATTCAAATCCCTGGCATCACTATCTCAACCGGCGCATGCTGATTTGCGCCTTCCTCGGTTTCAGTTCCGGTCTGCCGCTGTTCATCCTGCTTAGTTTGCTGCAAGCCTGGTTAAGTAAATCCGGCCTTGATGTAAAGGCACTGGGCTTGTTTGCGCTGGTGATGTTTCCATACACCTGGAAATTCCTGTGGTCGCCGTTGATGGACCGCTTCCATTTCGGCAAACTCGGCCGCCGGCGCAGCTGGATGATGCTGACCCAGGCCAGCTTGTTCGTTGCTATTGGCGGCATGGGTATGCTGAATCCGCACACGCAGGTGGCGACGATTGCCTTCATGGCCTCACTGGTGGCGTTCTTATCGGCCAGCCAGGATATTGTGATCGACGCCTATCGGCGCGAAATCCTGCCGGACAGCGAGCAGGGTCTGGGCGCGGCCATCAATGTCAATGCCTATAAGGTGGCGGGCATGGTGCCGGGCGCCTTGTCGCTGTTCCTGGCCGATCACATGAGTTGGCAGGCGGTATTCTGGATTACGGCCGGGTTCATGTTGCCGGGTCTGATTTGCACGCTGATGATCAAGGAGCCGACGGTGTACGGCGCGCCGCCAAAGAATCTGCGGGAAGCCGTTTTGTTGCCATTTCAAGAGTTTATTGTTCGGGACGGTTGGCGTAGCGCGTTGTGGATCCTGGCTTTTATTTTTCTGTATAAGCTCGGTGACAGCATGGCAACCGCGCTGGCTACCAGATTTTATATCGATCTTGGTTTCTCGCTGACGCAGATAGGCGTCATTTCAAAAACCACCAGCTTGTGGGCCAGCCTGGTCGGCGGCCTGGTTGGCGGCATCTGGATGGTGCAGATCGGGATTAATCGCGCCTTGTGGATTTTTGGCGTGGTGCAAGCGGTAACCATCCTGGGATTTGCCTGGCTGGCCCAGACTGGACCCGATCCGCTGGTACTGGCGATCGTGATCGGCGGCGAGGCGTTTGGCGTCGGTCTCGGCACCGCCGCTTTCGTAGCGTATATCGCGCGCACCACCGATCCGCGCTACACAGCAACGCAATATGCCTTGTTCACCAGCCTTGCTGCGGTGCCGCGTACCTTTATAAATTCTTCGGTAGGTTATATTGTTGCCGAAACCGGTTGGTTCCATTTTTTCATTTTATGTTTCGGACTGGCATTGCCCGGGATGTTGATTCTGTTCAAGGTCGCACCGTGGAATGAAAAGTTAGATGTTGTCGAAACATAGAAAACCCTGTTGCATCTTAGAAAAAGGATTAGAATCAAATCGTGTAATCCTCTTCTGGGCCGGGTCAAAAGATGACAGTAGCCGATCAAGGAACTGCGAAAAGCTGAAGAGGTCGAATTAGCAGAAGTAATTTGTTCAATTTGTTTTCGCAACATCGTTGATGCGGGGGTGATATGGATATCTACAGCAGCTTTGCGAGTCGGTTCGACAAGACCAGAGAAGAAGAGTTTTCCTTAGAAGAATATCTTGCGCTTTGTAAGACTGATCCCAGCTGTTATGCAACAGCAGGGGAACGCATGCTGATGGCGATAGGCGAGCCGAAACAAGTAGATACCCGCCACGATCCTTCCTTATCGCGCATCTTTGCCAACAAGGTGCTCAAGGTCTATCCGGCTTTCAAGGAATTCTACGGCGCTGAAGAGGTGATCGAACAAGTGGTCGCCTATTTCCGGCACGCAGCGCAAGGCCTGGAAGAACGCAAACAGATTCTGTATCTGCTCGGTCCGGTCGGCGGCGGCAAGTCGTCTATAGCAGAGCGCCTCAAACAGTTGATGGAGCATGTGCCGTTTTATGCCCTTAAGGGATCACCGGTCAACGAGTCGCCGCTGGGCCTGTTCGATTACGAAGAAGACGGCGCCATCCTGGAAGAGCAGTACAATATTCCGCGCCGTTATCTGAAATCGATATTGAGTCCGTGGGCCGTCAAGCGCTTGCACGAATTCAATGGCGACATCCGTAAGTTCCGCGTAGTCAAACGTTATCCATCGATCTTGCGGCAAATCGGCATTTCCAAGACCGAGCCGGGCGACGAAAACAACCAGGACATTTCCTCCCTGGTCGGCAAGGTCGATATCCGCAAGCTGGAGCAGTATTCGCAGGACGATGCCGACGCCTATAGCTACTCCGGCGGCTTGTGCCTGTCGAATCAGGGCTTGCTGGAATTCGTCGAAATGTTCAAGGCGCCGATCAAGGTGCTGCATCCGCTGCTGACAGCAACCCAGGAAGGCAACTTCAAGGGCACCGAAGGTTTTGGCGCGATTCCATTCGACGGCATCATCCTGGCGCACTCGAACGAATCGGAATGGAAAGCGTTCCGCAACAACAAGAATAATGAAGCCCTGCTCGATCGTATCTACATCGTCAAGGTGCCGTATTGCTTGCGGGTGTCGGAAGAAATCAAGATTTATGAAAAGCTGATCCGCACCTCCTCGCTGGGCAAGGCGATTTGCGCGCCCGGCACTCTGAAAATGATGGCGCAATTTTCGATCCTGACGCGCCTCGGCGAACCGGAAAATTCCAGCATCTTCTCGAAAATGCAGGTGTACGACGGCGAGAATCTGAAAGACAGTGATCCGAAAGCCAAGTCGTTCCAGGAATATCGCGATTATGCCGGCGTCGATGAAGGCATGACCGGGGTTTCGACCCGTTTCGCCTTCAAGATACTGTCACGCGTATTCAACTTCGATTCGACCGAAGTGGCGGCCAACCCGGTGCATCTGATGTATGTGCTGGAACAGCAGATCGAACGCGAGCAATTCCCGCAGGAGCTGGAACAAAAATACCTGTCTTACGTCAAGGATACGCTGGCCACGCGTTATGCTGAATTCATCGGCAAGGAAATTCAAACTGCTTATCTGGAATCGTATTCGGAATATGGACAGAATGTGTTTGACCGTTACGTCACCTATGCCGACTTCTGGATACAGGATCAGGAATTCCGCGACCATGACACCGGTGAAAGTTTTGACCGCGCCGCCTTGAACGCTGAGCTGGAAAAAATTGAAAAACCGGCCGGCATCAGCAATCCCAAGGATTTTCGTAATGAAATCGTCAACTTTGTGTTGCGCGCCCGGGTCTCGAACGCCGGCAAGAATCCGCTCTGGACCAGCTATGAAAAACTGCGCGTGGTGATCGAGAAAAAAATGTTCTCGAATACGGAGGATTTGTTACCGGTTATTTCATTCAACGCCAAAGGTTCGAACGAAGAATTACGCAAGCATGAAGATTTCGTCAATCGCATGGTCAGCAAAGGTTACACGCCGAAACAAGTGCGCTTGCTGTGCGAATGGTATCTACGCGTGCGCAAATCGTCGTAAGGTGAGCCGAAAGTAGTCGCGACTCACCGGACGCATTCCGACTAGGGGAGCCGAACGTGTTGCATCAGATAATCGACCGTAGACTGTCTGGCAAGAACAAGAGCATTGCCAACCGGGAGCGCTTTTTACGGCGCTTCCGGGCGGCTATCCATCGCTCGGTGACGGAGGCCGTGCGCGATCGCGGCATCAAGGAAATCGAGAACGCCAAGAGCATCAGCATTCCGCGCAAGGGGATCAGCGAGCCGGTATTTGGCCACGGCCCCGGCGGCAAGCGCGAGATGGTTCATCCCGGCAACCAGGATTATCTGCAAGGCGACCGCATTCCTCGCCCGGATGGCGGCGCCGGCGGTGGCGGCAGCTCGGCCAGCAATCAAGGTGAAGGCGAAGATGAATTCGTGTTCCAGTTGTCGCGCGAAGAATTCATGCAGTACTTCTTCGAAGACCTGGAGTTGCCGCGCCTGATCAAGACCAACCTGCTGGCGGTGCCGAGCTGGAAAAACATGCGCGCCGGCTATTCGACCGAAGGCACACCCAACAATATCGATATCGTGCGTTCTCTGCGCAGCTCACTGGGACGCAGGATTGCACTCGGTTCGCCGCTGGTGGCCAGACTGCACGAGTTGGAATTGCTGATGGAAACGCTGAAGGCGGATCCGCAAGACCGGCGCGATGAAATCAAGCGCCTGGAGGAGGACATCCACCATTTGAAAGGCCGCATCTGGCGCATTCCGTTCATCGATCCTTTCGATCTGCGCTATGTGAATCGGATCAAGGTACCGCAGCCTTCCAGCCGGGCTGTGATGTTTTGCGTGATGGACGTATCGGGTTCAATGGATGAGCAGCGCAAAGACCTGTCGAAACGTTTTTTTATCCTGCTCTACCTGTTCCTGACCCGTAACTACGAGCATATCGAAGTGGTTTTCATCCGTCACCACACACGTGCCGACGAGGTCGACGAAGATACCTTTTTCCACTCGCAGGAAAGCGGCGGCACGGTAGTTTCGAGCGCACTGGAATTGATGAAGAAGATCATCGACGAACGTTATCCGCCCGGAGACTGGAATATCTACGGCGCCCAGGCATCCGACGGCGACAACTGGAATGACGATTCGCCGAAATGCCGGCAACTGCTGGAACTGGAGATACTGCCGCGCTCGCGCTATTTCGCCTACATCCAGGTAACCGTTGAAGAACAGAATCTGTGGACTGAATATCAGCAGATCGCTGCTGTGAATCCGCAGTTTGCCATGAAAAAAGTGCAGGCTGCCAGCGAGATCTATCCGGTGTTCCGCGAACTGTTTGAAAAACAGGTGCAGTCATGAACGACCGCTTGGCCAACAAAGTTTTGCCATGTCCGTCCGATTGGAGTTTCGACCTGATCGAAGTGTATAACGACGAGATTGCCCGTGTTGCGGCCACTTACAAACTGGATATCTATCCGATCCAGCTGGAAATCATCACCGCTGAACAAATGATGGATGCCTATGCTTCCGCCGGCATGCCGGTGAATTACCGGCACTGGTCGTTTGGCAAGCATTTCCTGATGACCGAGCGCGACTACAAACGCGGGCAAATGGGCCTGGCCTACGAAATCGTCATCAATTCGAATCCCTGCATCGCCTATCTGATGGAAGAAAACACCATGACGATGCAGGCGCTGGTGGTGGCGCATGCGGCGTATGGACATAATTCTTTTTTCAAGGGCAACTACCTGTTCCAGCTGTGGACCGACGCCCACGCAATCGTCGACTACCTGGTGTACGCCAAGAGCTACATCGCCGAATGCGAAGAGCGCTACGGCTTTTCCAAGGTCGAGGAATTGCTGGATTCCTGTCATGCCCTGATGCACTACGGCGTCGACCGTTATAAGCGCCCGCAGAAACTCTCACTGGAAAAAGAGCGGGCGCAGCGCCGCGAACGCGCAGATTACATGCAATCGCAAGTCAACGAATTGTGGCGCACCTTGCCGGAGAAAAAGGCATCAGCGGCGGAGCAGATTGAAGGGCGTTTTCCGCCCGAGACGCAAGAAAACCTGTTGTACTTTGCCGAGAAAAATTCACCGCTGCTGGAGTCGTGGGAGCGCGAGGTGATCCGCATCGTGCGCAAGATCGCCCAGTATTTTTACCCGCAGCGTCAGACCCAGGTCATGAACGAAGGCTGGGCCACGTTTTGGCATTACACGATTCTCAACACGCTATACGATGAAGGCCGGCTGACCGACGGTTTCATGATGGAGTTTTTGCACTCGCACAGCAATGTGGTGTATCAGCCGCCGGTGACCAAATCGTATTACAGCGGCATCAACCCGTATGCCCTTGGTTTCGGCATGATGAGTGATATTCGCCGTATCTGCGAAAAACCCACCGATGAAGACCGGCATTGGTTTCCTGAAATGGCAGGAACACCCTGGCTGGATGCTCTGCATTACGCGATGCGCAACTTCAAGGATGAAAGTTTTGTCGCGCAATACTTGTCGCCGAAACTGATACGCGACATGCGTCTGTTTTCCGTATTGGACGATGAAAATCGCAGCGAGCTGGAAGTCTCGGCGATCCATAACGATGCCGGCTATCAGTACGTGCGGCAAGCCTTGTCGCGGCAATACGATATCAACCACCGCGAGCCGAATATCCAGGTCTGGTCGGTCAACACGCGCGGCGACCGCAGCCTGACATTGCGCCATTTCCGCAGCGACAGCCGGCCACTGGCAGATGGCACCGATGAAATGCTGCGCCATATGGCGCGCCTGTGGCAATTCGATGTGTATCTGGAAAGTGTCGACGACAGCGGCAATGTTTTGCAACGCTATGAATGCGTTAGCGAAAACAAGTATGTGCTGCGGCCCTAGGAGCCTGTCGGACTTAGGGATGATCGGCTGCAAAAATAGCTGAGCGGTCCATATTTCACCGGTTTCTTGGTCAATAGCTAGCTATTGACGCTGCGAACCCGGCAAAATCTGCCCTCGCTCAGCTATTTTTTCGCTTCGATCCCCTAAGTCCGACAGGCTCCTAGAACTTCATCAAAACTTCGATCGTACGGCTAGACCGGATTACACCAGCGTAATCCGGTCTAGCGCTTCATGCGCTAGCCGCAGTCCGGCTATGCACCAGTTTCCCGGCCGCATAAGTTGCAGCAATAGCCCGGTCATCGCCCAGCAGAGCCAGCGCAAACAACAATTCCTCCAGACTCTCGGTACGCTCGCTTCGGCGCGCCAGCAACGGCGTAGCTTGCGGATCGAGCACAATGAAATCGGCTTCGGCGCCGGCGACGAAATTGCCGATCGTGCCTTCCAGCTGCATGCTGCGTGCGCCGCCCAATGTCGCCAGGTAGAACATCCGCAGTGCCGGCAGATAGGTAGTTGCCATACGCGCCACCTTGTAGGCTTCGTTCATGGTTTGCAGCATCGAGAAACTGGTGCCGCCGCCGACATCGGTAGCCAGCGACAATGGTACGCCCGCCGCATCGGCGCCTTTAAAATCGAATAAACCGCTACCGAGAAACAGATTCGATGTCGGACAAATCGCGACGGCCGATTGTGTCTCCACCATACGTTGACGATCGTGGTTGTCGAGCCAGACGCAATGGCCATACATGGAGCGCGGCCGCAACATGCCGTACTTGTCGTAGACATCCATATAGCTGCGCGAATCGGGGAATAGCGATTTGACCCAGGCTATCTCATCGGTATTCTCTGCCGCGTGGGTTTGCAGATACACATCCGGATAGGCCTGCGCCAGTTCGCCCGCCAGTTGCAGCTGCGCATTGCTGGAAGTCGGCGCGAAGCGTGGCGTGATCGCATACAGTTGACGGCCGCGCTTGTGCCATTTCTTCAGCAACTCTTCACTGTCGCGGATACCGCCTTCCGCCGTGTCTTGCAAGAACTCAGGGCAATTCCTGTCCATCAGCACCTTGCCGGTCACCATCCGCAGATTGCGCGCTTCGCTAGCGCTGAAGAAGGCGTCCACCGAGACCGGATTGACTGTGCAATACACCATCGCCGTGGTGGTGCCGCAGCGTAGCAACTCATCGATAAAGAATGTGGCGACCTCGCTGGCATGGGCCGGATCGCTAAATTTGCGCTCGGTCGGGAAGGTATATTTTTCCAGCCACGGCAACAGGCCAGGCGCCGGTGAGGCGATCATGTCGGTTTGCGGGTAGTGCAGATGGGTGTCGATAAAACCCGGCATGATGATCTTGCCGCGGTAATCCTGGATCTTCAGTTCGCTCTTCAATTCAGCCTGCAATTGCGCAGACAATTGCTGATAGTCGCCGGCCGCCACTACCTTGCCGTCGGCGATCAGCAGCAAGCCATCTTCATGCCATGCATAAGCATCTGCCTGAAGCGCCGGATCGGCGTGGAAATGGAAAACACTAGCGCGGTATGCCTGCAATGTGGACTGATCGATATTGCTGAAACTGATGGCTGCCATGAAACTATCCTTGAATGAAAGCGCGAACTAACGCTGCAATGAATAACTGAATTTGAATCGAATTTAAACTAGATTTCGCTGACAAGTTGCAGCCGCAATTGCGGCGCTGCTGTCTGCTGTTGTTTGGCAATTTGCTCCCAAACCTGAAGCAACTGCGCAGTGACCGAGGCGGCGATGACAGCGGGTTCCTTGCCGATAATGCCCGGTATGCCGATAGGGCAGACCATGTCGGCCAGCCGTTCCAGCGCTATGCCGCGCTCGTGCAAACGATGCTCGAATTGCATGCGCTTGCTCTTCGAACCGATCAGGCCGAACCAGGCAACCCCATCGCGCTGCAGAATCTGTGCCGACAAGCGCTGGTCCAATGCGTGATTATGGGTCATGACCAGGAAGCTGGAACCGTCCGGAGCGCTATCGACCAAGGCCTCCGGCGTATCGGTCGCTTCCACGCAAACATTGGCCGGCAACTGGTCCGGGAACATTTCTTCCCGCTCGTCGATCCAGACCACGCGGCACGGCAAATCGCCGAGCGCCTTGACGATCGCCGCGCCGACATGGCCGGCGCCAAACAGAAACAACAGCGGCCGGGTCGCCAGGCAGGCATCCAGCAACCAGCGGCGGCCGTGATCATCGCGCAAGATCAGGCAAGCGCCGAGCGCCTTGGCCGATGGCGTCGATAAAGACGGCAGGGTCGGCAAACGTCCCGGTCCGTGCAGGCGCTCGCCATCGCCGTCGGTCAATGCCGGCGGCGCGGCGTCATCCAGGGCGACCAGACGCCAGCTGTCTTCACCCTCGCGCAAGCGGCGCTGCAGGAAACTGAAATAGTCGGCCGCGGCAGCCGTTACCCGTTCAAACGCCAGATGCACGACGCCGCCGCAGCATTGGCCCAGCGATGGCCCGAGAGAAAAACGTTGCAGACGACGTTCGCGGCTTAACGACAAGCCTTCGTCCAGCATTTCGCGGGCGATTCTGATCGCCTGCAATTCGAGATGGCCGCCACCGATAGTGTCGAACTGGCCGACCGCAGTCACCACCATTTTTGCGCCCGGCTCACGCGGACCGGAACCCTCGACCTGCGCCACGGTGACCAGGATCGCCGTAGTGGTTTGCGAGGGTTGCGTGATCAGCGTGGTAAGCGCATCCAGCCAGTTGCTCATGGGGAATCTCCCGCTATGTGTCGATCAACTGGTCCGCGACATGGCGCTTGCGATGTCACGTACGGCATCGACTGACTTGAGAATCGCTTCGCTGGTCGCCGGCGCATTCAGCGGCGGATTGAAGCGGTTGCCGCCAACGCTGGCGATCGCGTCGCGGATCGCGAAGAATACCGAGAATGGCAACAGCAAAGGCGGTTCGCCGACGGCTTTGGAGCGATGGATGCTGTCTTCAACGTTGCGGTTCTTGAACAGCTTGACGCGGAAATCTTCAGGGCAATCGGAAATGCCGGGGATCTTGTATGTCGACGGCGCGTGGGTCATCAGCTTGCCGTCCTTGTTCCACCACAGTTCTTCGGTGGTGAGCCAACCCATGCCTTGAATGAAAGCTCCTTCAACCTGGCCGATATCTATCGCCGGATTGAGCGAATGGCCGGCATCGTACAAAGCATCCGCGCGCAGCAATTTCCATTCGCCGGTGAAGGTGTCGACCACCACTTCCGATACCGAAGCGCCGTAGGCAAAGTAAGAGAACGGCCGGCCGGTCATGGTTTTCGGATCCCAATGCAGGCCGGGCGTGGCGTAGAAACCGTCTGACCACAATTGCACCCGCGACAGATAGGCCTTTTGCGCCAGATCGCCAAACGCCAAGCTGTGCTCGCCGAGATGGACAGCACCGGCTGCAAACGTCACAGCTTTGGCGTCACCGCCGTGCAATTTGGCAAAAAATTCCGCCAGGCGCTGACGAATCGTATGCGCCGCGTCTTGCGCCGCCTTGCCGTTCAGGTCGGCGCCGGTGGAGGCTGCAGTTGCCGAAGTATTGGCGACCTTGCTGGTGTCGGTCGCGCTGACGCGTACCAGTTCCAGCGGGATACCGAGTTCATGCGCCACCACCTGCGCCACTTTGGTATTGATACCCTGGCCCATTTCGGTGCCGCCGTGATTGACCAGTACCGAGCCGTCGGTGTAGACGTGCACCAGCGCGCCGGCCTGGTTGAAATGGGTGACGTTGAAAGCGATACCGAATTTGACCGGTGTCAGCGCCAGGCCCTTTTTCAGTACCGGGCTAGACGCATTGAACGCTGCGACGGCGGCGCGGCGTTGCCGGTACTCACTGCTGGCTTCCAGCTCGGCCACCAGTTCATGGATCACGTTATCGACGATTTTTTGACCGTATTGCGTGACGTTGCGGCCTTCTTCATCGTTGCGGCCGTAGAAATTCAGCTTGCGGATATCGAGCGCATCGCGTCCCAGGTTACGGGCGATTTCGTCGACGATGTATTCGATCGCAATCGCCCCCTGCGGGCCGCCGAAACCACGGAAGGCGGTGTTCGATTGGGTATTGGTCTTGCCGCAACTCGCCCTGATGTCGACATCGGACAGGTAGTAGGTATTGTCGAAGTGGCAGACGGCGCGGGTGGCCACCGGCGCCGACAAGTCGGCCGAGAAACCGGCGCGGCTTACCATGTCGACTTTTGCGGCGACAATCCGGCCAGCATCGTCGTAACCGACTTCGTAATCGTAAAAGAAGCAATGGCGTTTACCGGTGACCATCATGTCGTCGTCGCGGTCGGCGCGCAGCTTGACCGGGCGTTTCAGCTTGGCCGCAGCAATTGCTGCCACCGCCGCCCACAAGGCCGATTGCGATTCCTTGCCGCCGAAGCCGCCGCCCATGCGCCGGCACTCCACCACGATGTTATGCGAATGCACACCCAGCGCGTGCGCAACCACGTGCTGCATTTCGGTTGGATGCTGGGTCGAACACAATACCAGCATGCCGTTTTGTTCTTTCGGGATGGCGTAGGAAATCTGGCCTTCCAGGTAAAACTGTTCCTGGCCGCCGACATACAACTGGCCACTGGCACGATGTGGCGCAGTCTCGAAAGCTTGCTGTGCATTGCCGCGCTCCAGGTGCATCGGCGGCAACACATAGGACTTCGCAGCGTGCGCGGCTTGCGGCGTCAGGATGGCGGGCAACTCTTCATAGTCGATGACTACCTTGCGCACTGCGCGACGGGCGTTGTCATGGCTGTCGGCGACTACCGCGAAGATCGGCTGTCCCACATATTCGACCAGACCCTTGGCCAGAATCGGATCGTCGTGAAGAATGGGGCCGCAATCGTTGGTGCCGGGGATGTCGGCTTCCGTGAAGACTGCCACCACACCAGGTGCGCTGCGCACGGCATCGAGGTTGATCGAGCGAATCCGCGCGTGGGCTTTTTGCGACATGCCGAGCGCGGCGTGCAGCGTGCCTTGCGCTTCCGGGATATCGTCGGTGTAGGTAGCCTCGCCCAGCACATGCAATATCGCCGATTCGTGCGGATGCGATTGCCCGACCTCAGCCCAGGCAGTGCTGCTGCCTGGCTGCACGGTTTTCATAAAATTTTCAGTTTGCTTATTCATGGTGTCTACTCTTTATCTTCGCCGGCTGTGGACTTATGGGGCACTCAAGCACACACAAAAGGATTCACCTGATCGCTACGCAACGGCGCATCGACACGGGTTTCCAGCCAGAACCGGCGCAGCAGGTTCTGCGACGTCTTCATCCGGTACTCGGCGGAGGCGCGCATATCGGAGAGCGGTTTGTAATCGTCGGTCATCAGCGCGACCGCGGTTTCCATCACGCTTTCGCTCCAGACCTGGCCGCGCAATGCAGCTTCAGTCAGTGCCGCACGTTTAGGTGTCGCTGCCATGCCGCCGAAGGCGATCCGGATATCGCGGATCTTGTCGCCGTCGAGGGTGACGGAAAACGCAGCGCAGACGGCTGAAATGTCCTGGTCGAAACGCTTGGCCAGTTTGTAAGTACGGAAACGTTGTCCGGCATGCGGCAATGGAATGCGTACGCCTTCGACAAATTCATCGGCCTGCATGTCTTTCTTCATGTAGTCCAGATACAAAGCTTCCAGCGGCATCACGCGTTGCCCGGCCGGACCGCGCAGCACCACTTGCGCGCCAAGTGCAATCAGCCACGGCGGCGAGTCGCCGATAGGCGAGCCGTTGGCGACATTGCCGCCCAAAGTGCCGGCATTGCGGATCGGCAGCGAGGCAAAGCGTTGCCACATTTCCGATAATTCCGGGTAGTGCTTGCAGATCTCGGCGTAGGCGTCATTCAGCGTTACGCCGGCGCCAATTTCAAGTTGTCCGTCGCGCGTGACCATCGCGTTCAGTTCGGTCACCTGGCCGAGGTAAATGATGTCGCCCAGATCGCGCATCTGCTTGGTGACCCACAGGCCGACATCGGTCGAGCCGGCCAGGATGCGTGCGTTCGGTTTGGCGGCGCGTACTTCCACCAGTTGCGCCAGGGTGCGCGGTGCGTAGAAAGTCTGGCCATCGTGCTTGTAGACGAATATGTCGTCACGTTGCAAAGGCTGCAGCGCGTGTTGCAAGGCTTCACGGTCGAAGCCGACTGCCGGCAACTCGCCCATCCGGTGTGCGGCGTCGATGATCGGACGGTAGCCGGTGCAGCGGCACAGATTGCCTGATAGCGCGATGTCGATATCCTTGCGTTGCAACGGCTGGCACGCGCCTGCCGACTTGCAGGCGGAGGCCTGGCTGCCATCGTTTTTCAGGTATAAATCCCACAGCGACATCACAAAACCGGGGGTGCAGAAACCGCATTGCGAGCCGTGGCATTCGACCATGGCTTGCTGGACCGGATGCAAGGCGCCGTTGTTTTGCTTCAAGTCTTCGACTGTATACAAGGCCTTGCCGTCTAGCGTAGGCAGAAACTGGATGCAGGAATTGACCGATTTCAGCGTGACGCCGTCGGCGGTCTGTTCGCCGATGACAACGGTACAGGCGCCGCAATCGCCTTCGGCGCAGCCTTCCTTGCTGCCGGTGCAGTGCAGGTCCTCTCGCAAGTGTTGCAGGATAGTGCGGGTAGGCGCGGCCTGGTCTACCGAATGGATTTCGCCACGGTAGTAGAAGCGGATGACGCTATCGGCGACCTTATTGGCCCCATTATCGGCCGTGGAATTAGATGCGGATGTAGACAAGACGATCTCCAATCAGATTTGGCGACTGCTGCAAGAACTATGCCTTTTGGACCGTATTGCCGGGATTGCCTGGCTGCGGAGCAGTGCATAGGTATAGGTCAGATATGGTTAGACTGACTTTGCAACGGTGTATTAATTATGAGCTTAGATTAGCATTCGCGCCGTCGCTCCATATAGCGAAACGGCTAATGTCAGGTATCTCTGAAATGGAATAGAGAATGCATAAGCCATACATAATTGCAAATATCACTATCGTCGACGAGATGTTCTTGCTTTGTGATGCATTTGCTAATTTTTGAAGTGCTTGAGAGGCATGAAATTCCTGGCGGCAGCAATTGCAGGGCTATCAAAGCCGTGGCGGGAGCGGTTATCATCACGCTGGAATAATTGATATTTACCCTGGAGCATACTTGTGACCTCGTTCTGCAACACCCTATTTTCTCGGAACTCCGCAGCAAACGGAGCAACGCGGCAGCCAGAAAACCAAAAACAACAATAATCAAGGAGACACACAATGCAGTTGCTCGAGAATTTTTTCAAACTGAAAGAAAACGGTACTGACGTTCGCACCGAACTGATCGCCGGCCTGACCACCTTCCTGACGATGGCTTACATCATCTTCGTCAATCCGGCCATCCTGGGCGACGCCGGCATGCCGAAGGGCGCAGTCTTCGTCGCCACCTGCGTGGCGGCCGCCATCGGCACCCTGATCATGGCCTTGTACGCCAACTATCCGATTGCGCTGGCGCCCGGCATGGGCCTCAATGCTTACTTTGCCTACGCGGTGGTGAAGGGCATGGGCGTGTCCTGGGAAGTGGCGCTGGGCGCCGTCTTCATTTCCGGTTGCCTGTTTATCATTGTCAGCCTGGTCGGCATCCGCGGCATGATCGTCAACGGCATTCCGCCCACGATACGGATTGCGATCACCTCCGGGATTGGTTTGTTCCTCGGTTTTATCGCGCTCAAGAGCTCGGGCCTGGTGGTCGCCAATCCAGCCACTTTCGTGCAAATCGGCGACCTCCACCAGATCCCGGTGATCCTCTCGATTATCGGTTTCCTGCTGATCGTGGTGCTCGATCACCTCAAGGTCAAGGGGGCGATCCTGATCGGCATCCTGACTGTTACCGTGCTGAGCTTTGTGGTCGGCGGCAATACCTTCACCGGCGTGGTGGCGCTGCCGCCATCGATAGAGCCGACCCTGTTCAAGCTCGACATTATGGGCGCCTTGTCGATGGGCGTCATGAACATCGTACTGGTGTTTTTCCTGGTCGAGATGTTCGACGCGACCGGCACCATGATGGGTGTGGCGAACCGTGCCGGTTTGTTGGTCAACGGCAAGATGGCACGCCTTAACAAGGCTTTACTGGCGGACAGTACAGCGATTGTGGCCGGTACCCTGCTGGGTACCTCCAGCACCACGGCCTATGTCGAAAGCGCCGCCGGGGTCCAGGCTGGCGGCCGTACCGGTTTGACTTCGCTGGCGGTCGGCATCCTGTTCCTGGCCTGCCTGTTCATTTCGCCGCTGGCCGGCGCGGTGCCCGCCTACGCTACGGCGCCGGCATTGTTTTATGTCGCCGGTTTGATGCTGCGCGAACTGGTGCACCTGAACTGGGAAGACAGCACCGAAAGCGTACCGGCTGTGATCACCGTGCTGATGATCCCGTTCACCTATTCGATTGCCAACGGGATTGCCTTCGGTTTCATTTCTTATGCAGCGCTGAAACTGTTCACCGGCCGCGTCAAGCAAGTGCCGGTGATGGTGTGGTTTATTGCGGCAATCTTCCTGTTCAAGTTCATTCACCTGGGTGGTGATTGACAGCCAGGTAGATTAAAAAAGGGGCGCTACCCCCCTTTTTAGTCTTACAAATTCGGCGCCAGCCAGCGCTCCACATCGTCCTTGCTGGCATCGCGCCGCGCCGCCATATCGCTGACCTGGTCGTCGCCGATCTTGCCGACCACAAAATACTTCGACTCAGGATGCGCGAAGTAAAAGCCAGACACCGCAGCACCCGGGAACATGGCGAATGACTCGGTGACTTGCATGCCGATTTCGTCGCATTGCAGCAGCTGGAACATATCGGCCTTGACCGTGTGTTCCGGGCAGGCCGGATAACCGGGGGCCGGGCGGATGCCGCTGTAGCTTTCCTTGATCAAGGCTTCGTTGGACAGGCTTTCATCAGGCACATAACCCCACAAATCCTTGCGCACCCGTTCATGCATGTATTCGGCGAAGGCTTCCGCCAGACGGTCAGCCAGCGACTTCAGCATGATCGACGAATAATCGTCGTGCGCATCTTCGAAGCGCTTTTCGTACTTCTCGATGCCGATGCCGCTGGTGACCGCGAACAAGCCGATGTAGTCGGAAATCCCGGATGATTTCGGCGCAATGAAATCGGCCAGGCATTGATTCGGACGGGCAACGCCGTCGATCACCGGCTTCACGGTTTGCTGACGCAAGCCGTAGTAGGTGAAGGCGATTTTTTCGCGTGTGTCGTCGGTATAGATTTCGATGTCGTCGTCATTTACCGTATTGGCCGGCATCAGTGCGATGACGCCGTTGGCGGTCAGCCAGCGGCCGTCGATCACTTTCTTCAGCAGCGCCTGGCCTTCTTCGAATACCTTGCTGGCCGCTTCGCCCACCACCTCATCCTTGAGGATGGCAGGATAGGGGCCGGCCAGATCCCAGGTCTGGAAGAAAGGCCCCCAGTCGATGTAACGCGCCAGCGTGCCCAGATCAACGTTCTTGAAGACGCGGCGGCCGATGAACTTCGGCTTGACCGGTGCAAACTGCAAGCGCGTACGATTCTCGCGAGCCGCCGCCAGCGTCAGCAGCGGCACCGCTTTCTTGTTGGCGTGCTGCTCGCGGATTCTTTCGTAATCGACGGCGATTTCATCGATGTACTGATCGCGTTGTTCCGGCGTCAGCAGAGACTGCGCCACCGATACCGAGCGCGAAGCGTCCGGCACGTAGACTACCGGGCCTTCGTAATTCGGTGCGATCTTGACTGCGGTATGCGCACGGCTGGTGGTGGCGCCGCCGATCAGCAGCGGCATCTTGACGCTGCGGAAATACGGATCGCGCTGCATTTCCTTGGCGACGTGCGCCATCTCTTCCAATGACGGCGTGATCAAGCCGCTCAAGCCGATGATGTCGGCATTCTCAGCCTTCGCCATGGCCAGGATTTCCGAACACGGCACCATCACACCCATGTTCACCACTTCGAAGTTATTACATTGCAAGACCACTGAGACGATGTTCTTGCCGATGTCATGCACGTCGCCCTTGACGGTGGCAATCACGATCTTGCCCTTGGGTTTGGCGGCGATGCCGGTCAGTTCTTCGTGCAGGCGTTTTTCTTCCTCGATGTAGGGAATCAGATGTGCCACCGCCTGCTTCATCACGCGCGCCGATTTAACCACCTGCGGCAAGAACATCTTGCCCTGGCCGAACAGGTCGCCGACGATGTTCATGCCATCCATCAGCGGCCCTTCGATCACATGGATCGGCCGGCCGCCGTTGTTCAGCAGTTCCTGGCGCGCCTCTTCGGTATCTTCCACGATCCATTGCGTAATGCCTTGCACCAGCGCGTGCGCCAGCCGTTGCTGCACGGTGCCGCTGCGCCATTCCAGCGTCGCTTCTTCCTTCTTGTCGCCGGCCTTCAAGGTCGAGGCGATTTCGATCATGCGTTCGGTGGCATCCTCGCGCCGGTTCAACACCACATCCTCAACCCGCTCGCGCAATTCGGCCGACAGGTTGTCGTAGACGCCCATCATGCCGGCGTTGACGATGCCCATGGTCATGCCAGCCTTGATGGCGTGATACAGGAATACCGTGTGGATCGCTTCACGCGCCGGATCGTTGCCGCGGAAGCTGAAGCTGACGTTGGAAACGCCGCCGCTGATCTTGGCGTACGGCAGGTTCTCGCGGATCCAGCGGGTGGCGTTGATGAAATCGACTGCGTAGTTGTTGTGCTCTTCGATGCCGGTCGCGATGGCGAAAATGTTGGGATCGAAAATGATGTCTTCCGGCGGGAAGCCGATCTGTTCGACCAGTAATTTGTAGGCGCGTGCGCAAATCTCGATCTTGCGTTCGAAGGTATCGGCCTGGCCTTTTTCATCGAAAGCCATGACGATCACGGCGGCCCCATAGCGGCGGCACAATTTGGCCTGACGCAGGAATTCCGGTTCGCCTTCCTTCATCGAGATCGAGTTGACGACGGCTTTGCCTTGCACGCATTTCAGGCCGGCTTCAATCACCGACCATTTGGACGAGTCGATCATGATCGGCACGCGGGCGATGTCCGGTTCCGACGCGATCAGGTTCAGGAAGCGCTGCATCGCGGCGACCGAATCCAGCATCGCTTCATCCATGTTGATATCGATCACTTGCGCGCCGTTTTCAACTTGCTGGCGGGCTACCGTCAGTGCCTCATCGTATTGCTCGTTGAGGATCAAGCGTGCGAAGGCTTTGGAGCCGGTGACATTGGTACGTTCGCCGACGTTGACGAACAAAGAGTTATCGTCGATGGTGAATGGTTCCAGGCCCGACAGCCGCATTTCGTGTGTGGTCTCAGGCACGGCGCGCGGCGCGATGCTGGCGACAGTGTCGGCAATCGCCTTGATATGCGGCGGCGTCGTGCCGCAGCAACCGCCGGCGATATTGACGAAGCCGCTTTCAGCGAAATCCTTGAGCAGCGACGAGGTCACATCCGGGGTTTCGTCAAAGCCGGTATCGCTCATCGGGTTAGGCAGGCCGGCGTTCGGATAAATGCAGACAAAGGTATCGGCGATCTTCGACAATTCTTCGGCGTAGGGGCGCATCAGGGCCGCACCCAGCGCGCAGTTGAGGCCGACCGTCAGCGGCTTGGCGTGGCGGATCGAATTCCAGAACGCCGGCACGGTTTGTCCCGACAAAATGCGTCCGGAAGCATCGGTCACGGTGCCGGAAATCATGATCGGTAAACGCAGGCCCGATTCTTCAAAGAAGGTATCGATGGCAAACAGCGCAGCTTTGCAATTCAGGGTATCGAAAATGGTTTCGACCAGCAGCACGTCGGCGCCGCCTTCGACCAGGCCGCGGGTTTGTTCCAGATACGAGGCGACCAGCTGGTCGAAAGTGACGTTACGCGCCGCCGGGTCGTTCACGTCCGGCGAGATCGACGCGGTTTTCGGCGTCGGTCCGAGCGCGCCGGCGACGAAGCGCGGCTTGTCCGGTGTCGAATATTTGTCGCAGGCGGCACGCGCCAGCCGCGCCGAGGCGACATTCATCTCGTAAGCCAGATGCGCCATGTGGTAATCGTCTTGGGCCACAGTGGTGGCGCCGAAGGTGTTGCTTTCGATCAGATCGGCGCCGGCCGCCAGATATTCCTCGTGGATGGCGCTGATGATATGCGGCTGCGTCAGCGACAGCAGTTCGTTATTGCCCTTGACGAACAACTCGCGGCCAGGGCCGGTGAAGTCGATGAAACGGCCCTTGGGGCCGCCGCGATAATCTTCTTCCGTCAGCTTGTATTGCTGGATCATGGTGCCCATCGCGCCATCCAGGATCAGGATGCGTTGCGCCAGCAGCTGGCGCAGGCGGGTTTCGGTAGATACGGTCGGGCTGGTTGCGGAAGGCGTCATGGCGTGCTTTAGTTACGTACTCTGGTCGGTATGAACGCAAAAAACCCGGTCGCCGATAGCGCCGGGTTGTTTGCAAAGGCAATGCCAGAAATTATACGTTAAATCAAGGGCTTGCGTATGCCTTAGGCCGCTTGCTGGCTGACTAGTTGCGCCACGGTTTGTTGCGGCTCGTTGAGCTTCAGGGTCAGGCATTTTGCTGCGCCGCCGGCCTTGAGGAATTCGGTCAGTGCTGTCTGATGCACAATAAAACCGTGCGCTTGCAGCTGCGCAACCAGGGCGTCGGACGCCTGGTTCAAGAAGATATGGCGACCTGAGTTGACGGTATTGCAAGCAAAATGCAAGGCGTCTTCACTGCTGACAATGATCCGTTTGTCAGCCGGAACGCGGGCTGCAATGTGTGCTTGCGAGACGGCGTCGAACGCTTCCGGGAAATACATCACATAACCGCCGGCGAGCGGGCAAAAGCAGGTGTCCAGGTGGTAGAAGCGGGCATCGACCAGCTTCAGCGGCTGTACTTCAATTTCCAGTAATTCAGACAATCTTGTTGCACAGGCAATATCCGAGCGATGGCCGTGGCCGAACCACAACAGATTTTCGCTGCGATCCATCAAGGCGTCGCCAGCGCCTTCGAAAGGCAGTTCCGGCGGCAAGGTCAGCACGTCGAAACCGTGGGCGGTAAACGCGGCTTCGAAATAGACTTCCTCGGCTTGCCGTTCGACATGGCGGAAACGCGAGAGCACAACTTTATTGCCCAATACCACACCGGCATTGGCAGTAAACACCAGATCAGGCACCCCCGGCATGGCCGGCATCATCTTGATCTTTGCAACCTGTCCGATGGCTTCCACCAGCGCCAGCCACTGTTGCATGGCGAGACTACGGTTGCCATGCGCAATATTGCCAGCCATCCACGGATTAATGACGTAAGAAACTTCAAAATGGTCTGGAGCGCACATCAGGAATGTGTCCTCCGCGGTATGGTCCAGCAGGTGGTTGGTCATGCGTAGCTCCTTTCGGTCAGGTGGGCGGGGGGTGAAGATAGGGATGAAAATGTATACTTGATGGCTTCCAATGCAGCGTCGATATCATTGGCGGTAATGATCAGCGGCGGTGCAAAGCGCACCACCGTGTCGTGCGTATCTTTAGACAAAATTCCTTGTTGCATCAGGCGCTCGCAGAATTCGCGCGCAGAAATAAAGCTAGGATCGAGATCCATGCCGATCAGCAGGCCTTTGCCACGGACTTCGCGGATAGCTGGGTGCGATATCGCCCGCAAGCCCGTCAGTAAGCGCTCACCCATGAGTTGCGCGTTGTCTGCCAGCTTGTCGTCGCGCAGCAGGCGCAATGCGGCATGGCCGACTGCGGCCGCGAGCGGGTTGCCGCCAAAGGTGCTGCCATGATCGCCGGGAGTAAATACCGCCATCAGGTCTGCCCTGGCCAGAAACGCCGATACCGGCAGCAAGCCGCCGCCGAGCGCCTTGCCGAGAATCAAACCGTCCGGCTTGATAGCGTCATGGTCGCTGGCCAGCAGGCGGCCGGTGCGGCCCAGCCCGGTTTGCACTTCGTCGCAAATCAGCAGCACATTGTGGCGATCGCAGATTTCGCGGCATTTTGCCAGGTAGCCTTCGGGCGGCACGATGATGCCGGCTTCGCCCTGGATCGGCTCCACCAGGAAGGCTGCGGTACGCGGTGTGATGGCGGCTTCCAGCGCGGCAGCATCGCCAAACGGCACGCTGACGAAACCGCCGGAAAACGGACCGAAACCGTCGCGGTACTGCGCTTCCGATGAAAAGCCGACGATAGTCGTGGTGCGGCCGGCAAAATTACCGCGGCAAACGATGATTTCGGCGGTCTGGTCGGCAATTCCTTTCACCTTGTGGCCCCATTTGCGGGCCGCCTTGATGGCGGTTTCAACCGCCTCTGCGCCGCTATTCATCGGCAGCGCCTTGGGCATGCCGGTGATTTCACACAGCAATTGCAGGAACGGTCCCAGCTGGTCGCTGTAAAACGCTCTGGAGACGACTGCCAGCTGGCCCGCCTGTTTGCTCAATGCGGCGACCAGGTCAGGGTGGCTATGGCCGAAGCTGACAGCGGAATATGCCGACATCATGTCCATGTAACGCTTGCCGTCCTGATCCCACAGCCAGATGCCTTTGCCGCTGCTGAGCACTACCGGCAGCGGGGAGTAGTTGTGCGCACAATAGCGGTCTTCGAGAGTTATTGCGTGGTTCTTCATGGTTTGCTCCTGGGGTGAGGCCACTTCTAAGAACCTAGCCTGGGCTGATATGCCGATGACATCTGGTCCGCTGGCGGACGCTGGCTGAGACGCTTAGAGGTAGCTGCAAAATGCCGTTTTATCGGTGTGCTGCATCTGGTTACATGATAATCACAAGTGTTGGAAATATTTTTGCGTAATTGCTCAACGATTCGATGTAATGTGCACGAATCATGCATAAAAGGAGACCAAGGTGGAAAAGCTTGATCGTTATGACCGTATTTTGCTGCGAACTTTGCAGACCAACGGCCGCGCTTCGAATGTGGAGCTGTCCGAGCAAGTCAATTTATCGCCGCCGCAGTGTTACCGGCGCGTGCAGCGGCTGGAGAAGGACGGCGTCATTCGCGGCTACGCGGCGCAGGTGGAGCCGGCCGCCATCGGGCTCGGTGTGGTTGCCTTCGTCAACCTGAACATCGCACGCGAGCAGTTCAAGCAGGTGCGCAAGCTGGAAAAGGCGATCCGGCTGTTTCCGGAAATCCTGGAGTGCTACACGATTTCGGGGGATTTCGATTATCTGCTGAAGGTGGCGGCCAGCGATCTGAAATCGCTGTCGGCGTTCCTGACCGATCGTTTGATGCAGGTGCCGGGAGTGGCCGGTGTGCGATCCATGGTTTGCCTGGAGGAGATCAAGCCGTCCAGTCCGTTGCCATTGGCGGATTGATCGCCGAAACCATTATTTGTGCTGATTCAGCACAAATAATGTGCCGCCAGCCGGCTGTTCTCTGCACGGCTGCGGGCTTAATCTGTGTACTCCGGATCACAACAAACAACACGGAGTTCACATGACTACCTCGACCAGCAAACTGAACGGCAGCCCAACCATTCGCACCATCGTTGGCGCTACCCCCAGCACCAGCCTCGATCCAAAATCGACCGCGCTGCTGGTGATTGATATCCAGAACGAATATTTCAGCGGTCAATTACCGATTCCCGACGGTATGCAGGTACTGCGTAACGCCAATCGCCTGATCTCGCTGGCCGACCGGCATGGCATGCCGGTGTTTCATATCCAGCAATGGAGCCCGGCAGCACGGCCGCTGTTCACGCAAAATACGGTGATGGCTGAAATTCATCCGGAAGTGCAGCGCGCGCCGCACCATTCGACCATCCGCAAGATTTTCGCGAGCTCATTTGCCGGCACCGATTTGCAACAGCAATTGCTGGCCAAGGGTGTCAAGACGCTGATCATCAGCGGTTTGATGACTAACAATTGCGTGGCGGCTTCCGCTTTCGATGGTGTCGCCAATGGTCACAAGGTCATCGTCGCCAGTGACGCCAGCGCCACCCGCGATCTTGAAACCTGGGACGGCAGCGTGATCAACCATAAGGATCTGCATCGGGCCGTATTGGCCGGGATCTCCGATGCCGCCGCAGAAATCCGTACTACCAGTGCGATTCTTGAACTGGCTATTGAGTAACTGAGTGAGTAAGAGTGAGTAACTAAGCGAAGCTTGGATTTTTAACTAAACAACTTGGAGCTTGCATCATGCCTATCCTTACCGTATTGCTTTCCACCACACCCGACACCACCGTTTCCGCCAAGGTCGCCAGTACATTGTCCCGCCTGACCGCGGCGATCTTGCACAAGAAACCTGAGCTGACATCGATCGCGATTTCACATGTCGATCCGGCGCACTGGTTTGTCGGTGGCCCATCCTTGACGGCGCAAAGAAAAACCAGTTTTTTCCTCGACATCCGCATCACCGATGAAACCAATACCGCCGATGAAAAGGCGGCGTATATCGACGCCGTCTTCAAGGAAATCGGCGCATTACTGGGCGAGCTGCATCACGAAAGTTATGTCCATGTCCACGATGTGCGCGGCGCAGCCTACGGCTTCGGCGGACTGACGCAAACGCATCGGGCGGTTGCGGCGCGCCTGCAAAGCCAGACCTCAGCCTGACGCCGGTACGATACTGGCCCGGGTTTCCTCGATCACCAGGTCTGATTGCGGATAGGCGATGCAGGGCAGTATGTAGCCTTCTTTCCGTTCATCGCTGCTCAGGCCCGGCCATTCGATCTGATAACGTATTTGACCACTCAGCAGACGGCACATGCAGGTGCGGCATGTGCCGTTTCTGCAAGAACTCGGTAAATTGATGGCGGACTGGCGTGCAGCTTCCAGCAAGGGGATCGTGTCGGACGTAACAAACGTCCATCCCCTTGGTTCAATCCGGACAGTGAACTCGTCTGGTGCAAGTGACATCCTGCGATCCTCTAAAATGCGGCCACTAAATCACCGTATGATGGCTGCGGTCTTGTAAAATGCCCAGCGCAAGGCGAATTGCGCCTGTCATTTACCATCATAAAAAGATTGCCTATGAATATTCATCTTTCGCTTGTCCCCGTGGTTTCCCTGATCGCCGGCGTTCTGATCCTGGTCATGCCAAAGCTCCTGAACTATATTGTTGCCTTCTATCTGATCGCTATCGGTCTGATCGGCTTGTTCGGCGGCGGCCATTTTCACTTGCATTTGTAATTCTTAGACAGCTGGCGGGAAATCATTCCCAGCGCGGGGTGCGATACCAGGCCGTCGCAAAATCGACAAACGCTCTGACCTTGGGCGACAGATGCCGGTTCTGAGGATAGATCGCGTACAGGTCACGCGGTTTCATCGTGAAATCGGGCAAGACGTGCAGCAGGTCGCCGCGCCGCAAATCCTCGTGCACGATGAAAGAGCTGGTGGCAGCGATGCCGAGGCCGGCCAAGGCCGCCGAGCGTAATGCTATGCCGGTGTTGGCTTGCAGATTGCCGCGCACGCTCACCGCGTGCTCGCTGCCGTCGGCGGCGTAGAACTGGAATTCATTGGATTTTTGCGCCAGCGTATAGGTCAGGCAATTGTGCTGGACCAGGTCGGCCGGCTGCTGCGGCACGCCATGCAGCTTCAGATAAGCCGGCGCGGCGGCCAGCAGTATCTCGCAGCGCGTCAGCCGTTTGGCAACCAGGGTTGAATCGGGCAGAGCGCGGGTCAGGCGCAGCGCGACATCGAAGCCTTCTTCAATCATGTCGACCAGACGATCGTTGCAGACCAGATCCACCTTGAGTTGGGGATTGGCCATGATGAATTGCGGCAGCCATTGCGCCAGTTCCAAGGTGCCGAACGCCATCGGCGCGTTGATTCGCAGCACGCCGGAGGGGAGCGCCTGATGCGCCGACACCGCCTGGGCGGCGTCATCTATCTGATCGATGATCTGGCGGCTGCGTTCGTAATATTCCTGGCCGGCTTCGGTCAGCGCAAAGCGGCGCGTGGTGCGATTCAGCAGTTGTGCGCCGAGTTCCAGCTCCAGCTGGCGCACCTGACGCGAGACGATGGTGTGCGACTGGTTGAGTTCTGCTGCGGCAGCAGTGAAGCTGCCGCTCTCGACTACGCGCCGGAACGCACGCATCGCTGCTAGTTGATCCATGCCGCTCCACCTAGAATAAAACCACAACGCTATCAGAATCGCATGGGTTAATCCAGATTGATTAATCTATGTTGAGCTTACCGCTGACAATGGCGTTATTGGCTTCGCGCAGTTTTAACAGCAGCGGCCGCTGGTGCAGGATTTCACATTCCGAATAAGCCGCATCCAGGCCCAGCGCGGTCAAGGTCACTGCCCCCTCTTTCAAGCCGAAGTCAAAGCGCGGCGCGGTCGAGCCGTTGATTAGCAAACCGACTGCCAGCGCAATGGCTGTATCGGCATGCACTTCGACGTTGTCGAGCACCCGCCCGGGCGCTTGTATGCATTGGTTGACGCCGCTGCCGATCGCCTTGGCGCGCGATTGCGGCGTCAACACCTTGAACACGCCGGTATTGCTGCCGGCGGCGGCGGCCCAGATGACGTCGACGCCATCGCCCAGCATGGTTTTTGTGAGTGTTTCTGCGCGCGGCGGATCGTTGAAGGGCTGCGGGCCTTCCACCCACAGCGGTTCATGGATCGAAATACCTGGTTTGGCGGCACGCGCGCCGGCCGCGAAAGCCTGGCTGTTTTTCTGGCGCAAAGTGGTGTTGATGGCGCCGATCATGCCTATCTTGCCGGTGCTCGACGCCAGCGCCGCCTGCATGCCGGCCAGATAGCTGGCTTCGTTTTCGCGGAACGTGATGCAAGTGATGTTGGCAGCGGCATTGGCGATGCAATGTTCCAGAATCACAAAGCGGGTTTGCGGCGCCTGGCGTGCGACCTGATCCAGTATTTCCTTGAATTCGATACCTATCACCACCACAATCCTGGCGTCTTGCCTGACCGCATTGTCCAATTGTTGCTGGCGGCCGGCGCGGCTCGCCTGGCTTTCCAGGGTGCTGGCTTGCAGCCGGTATAGCTTGGCGGCGTTGTTGATGCCGCTGGTCCCTTGTTGCAGCAGTACGTCATCGTTATTGGGCACCGGCCGTACGTAAATGATCTTGGGCAGGTCGGCCGCGCTGGTGATGGCGCTCACGCTTGCCAGCAGCAGCGCCAATGGCAGCAATAGAAGCCACCAGCGGGTATGCGGTCTATTGCATTCCGCTTCGGTGATAGCGGGATCTGCGTCTACACAGGACGTACGGGGGATCGGCAGCATTGTCTCTTCCTTGTTATAAGGCGCCGAATCTGACGTCGGCACGCATTTGCCTCACATATTGCTGGCAAAGCGGCCGCAGGCCATTTGAGGGCGGCTATACAAGGTATAGCGCCGAACTGATATGTGACGGAAGCAGCAGTATATTTAACTTTTGCTTAGCGCTTCCGCGTGATAACGTTATCAATTCGCGTTATCAATCTGTAATTCGCGTCTGTAGTTTGCGTCCGTAGTTAGCGTTTATTTCACTTGGTTCACAAATATGTGTCAGTTACTTGGAATGAACTGCAATGTGCCGACCGACATTGTGTTCAGTTTTACCGGCTTTGCCACCCGCGGCGGCCAGACCGGCCATCATAGCGACGGCTGGGGCATCGCCTTCTTCGAAGGCCGCGGGGTGCGTCATTTTGTCGATTATCAGGCGGCAATTGCGTCGCCGGTGGCGGAGCTGATCCGGCGTTGCCCGATCAAATCGAAAAACGTCATTGCCCATATTCGCAAAGCCACGCAAGGCCAGGTAGCGTTGCAAAACTGCCATCCGTTCGTGCGCGAATTATGGGGGCGTTACTGGGTCTTCGCCCATAACGGCGATCTCAAGGAATTTGCGCCGCATCTCAACGGCCCGTACCGGCCGGTTGGCAATACCGACAGCGAACTGGCGTTTTGTTATCTGTTGCAGCAACTGCGGCAGCGCTTCGGTGATACGCCGCCATCGCAGGCTGAGTTGACGGCCGTCTTGCGCGAACTGATGCAGGAGATCGCCGTCCACGGCACTTTCAACATGATGTTGTCGGATGGCTCGGCCCTGTACACGTATTGCTCCACCAATCTGTATTACATCGTGCGCCAGTTTCCGTTCGCCGAAGCGCATCTGTCGGATGAAGATGTCAGCGTCGACTTCTCGCAAGTGACCACCCCGCAAGACCGGGTGGCGGTGATCGTCACCGAACCGCTGACCACCAATGAGGTATGGACCAGGTTTGGCGAAGGCGAGCTGATCGTCTTTGTCGACGGCCAGCCGCAGCCGGCCTGATCCTGATTCAGGAGTAGCCGGTCAGGAGTAATCGATGGTTAGCGGCGCATGGTCCGAGAAACGCTCGTCCTTATAAATCGCCACCGCATGCGCATTGGCGGCGATGCCAGGCGTAGTGATGTGATAGTCGATGCGCCAACCGACGTTCTTGGCCCAGGCCTGGCCGCGATTGCTCCACCAGGTGTATTGCTCGTCGCGCTGGTCGACTTGGCGGAAGGCGTCGACCAGCCCGACTTGTTCAAACAGATGGGTCAGCCAGGCGCGTTCTTCCGGCAGGAAGCCGGAATTTTTCTTGTTGCCCTTCCAGTTTTTTAAATCGCGTTCCTGATGCGCGATATTCCAGTCGCCGCAAATCACCACTTCGCGGCCGCTTTCCTTGAGTTGTTTCAAATGCGGCAGGAAGGCTTCCATGAAGCGGAACTTGGCAATTTGCCGCTCTTCGCTGGACGAGCCAGACGGGCAGTACAGTGAAATCACCGTCAGATCGCCAAAATCGCATTCCACATAACGCCCTTCGGCATCGAATTCAGGATTGCCAAAACCTATCCTTACAGCGTTCGGTTTGCGCTTGCTGTATAGACCGACGCCTGAGTAACCCTTTTTTTCGGCGTAATGGAAATGGCCGATGTAGCCCTCGGGCGCCAGGAACTCCGGCGTCATATCGGCGGCTTGCGCTTTCAATTCCTGGACGCAGACGAAATCGGCAGACTGTTTGGCCAGCCACTCGAAAAAGCCTTTTCTGGCAGCTGAGCGGATACCGTTGAGATTGGCGGAAATGATTCTTGGCATGTTTGATCGATAAAAAAGATTTAAAGGGGAAGGGGAGGCCCGTACAGGTTCTAAGCATAACCGAAGGGCCGCCGTCGTGTGCAGCCCGCGGCGTCGGCCGCCAGCGTTGGCCGCTGGAAAACTGGCCACGGGCAGGCACGGTGTTTGCACTTACTGCTGTAGAAGGGATGAACTCCATTTAAAATGGCGGTCTGGTGTCGCTAGTGTGCAGCAAATAGCGACAAAATTTGTCAGCCTCAACCGTCTGGAGTGCATTTTGAACAATTTACGTCAACAATTTATTGAGTTTGCAGTGAAGGCCGGGGTGCTGAAGTTCGGCGAATTTGTGACCAAGGCCGGGCGTACCTCGCCGTATTTTTTCAATGCGGGCATGTTTAACGAGGGCGCCGCACTGGGCCAGCTGGCGCAATTTTATGCACGCACCCTGATTGATTCCGGTTTGCAATTTGACATGTTGTTCGGGCCGGCCTACAAAGGCATTACGCTGGCCTCGGCGACAGCGGTGGCGTTGGCGGCGCAAGGGCGCAATGTGCAGTTTGCCTACAACCGCAAGGAAGCCAAGGATCATGGCGAGGGCGGTAACATCGTTGGCGGCCCATTGAAGGGGCGGGTGCTGATTATCGATGACGTGATTTCCGCCGGAACTTCGGTGCGCGAGTCGGTCGAGATGATTCGCGCCGCCGGCGCCACGCCGTGTGCGGTGGTGATTGCGCTGGACCGGATGGAGCGTTCGGGCAAGGATGATGCACTGTCGGCCAACTCGGCAGTGGAAGAAGTAACGCAAGCGTATGGCATGCCGGTGATTTCGATCGGCAATCTGAACGACTTGCTGGAATATATTTCCGGCGCTGGCGCTAACGCCGAGCTGAACCGTTATCAAGCTGCAGTGGCGGCTTACCGTGAGCGTTATGGCGTAGCGTGATCGCAACAAGCAAAGTGTAGCCCCGTGTCGTGGATTCGTGGATGATGGAATGAATCGTATTGCTCTCACTCTCAAGCGAGGTTTGTTTTTCAGTGCAGCAGGCTTGCTGCCGCTGCTTGCGCACGGCCAGATTTATACCTGCAAGGATGCCGCTGGACACACTGTTACCGGCGATCATCCGATGCCGGAATGTTCCAACAGCAAAATCGTGGAGTTGAGCAAGGCGGGGGTGATAAAACGGGAAATCCCGGCGCCGCTGACTGCCGAGCAAAAACGCCAGAAGCAAGCGCTGGATGACAAGCGCCAGGCCGAGGCGGCGGCGGATGAGCAGCGGCGTCAGCAAGATCGCGCGTTGCTGTCGCGCTATCGTAGCGAAGCCGATATCGAGTCTTCGCGCCGTTACTATCTGTCGCTGTCGCATGATCTGATCAAGCGCGACCAGGTTGCCATCGACGATGCGCAGAATCAGTTAAAGGCAGCGAATACCGAGGCTGAATTTTACAAGCACAGGAAAACCTTGCCGGTCGCGCTGCGTTACAAGATTGACGAAGCCAATCGCGACATTATCTATAACCAGAAAAATATGGCGGATCATCAAGCCGAGCTGGGGCGCATCAACGACAAGTTCGATGAAACGCTGAAGCATTATCGGGAGTTGGTCAGTGCCATGCCGGAATCGCAGGCAGCACACTAGTGAAGCCCCATAAGCACTGCTTCTTTGCGCCAGGCGTCGTTGCAAATCCTCGCGATAGTCCCGCTATCGCTCCGGTTTGCGCCTAGCCTGGCACAAAAAATCAGCACTTCTGGGGCTCCCCTACTAACTACAAAGCACTACGCCAGCGGCAACCCCGGCCGCATGCATTTCAGGCAGTCAGTTTCTGCTTCAACAGCTCAGTCAATTGCGCCGGATTGGCCTTGCCCTTGGTGGCTTTCATGGCTTGGCCGATGAGGGCGTTAAAGGCTTTTTCCTTGCCGGCACGGAATTCCTCGACCGATTTGGCGTTCGCCGCCAATACTTCATCAATGATTTTTTCCAGCGCGCCGCTATCGGAAATCTGCTTCAATCCCTTGCTCTCAATAATCTCGTCGGCCAGGTTTTCTTGCGCCGACCGGGCTTCCCACATGGCGCCGAATACTTCCTTGGCGATCTTGTTGGACACCGTGCCGTCGGCGATGCGTTGCAGCAACACGGCCAGTTGCGCGGCGCTCACCGGCGCTGCGTCGACGTCGACGTTTTCCCGGTTCAGCGCCGACGACAGGTCGCCCATCAGCCAGTTGGCGGCAGGCTTGGCTTGCTCCTTGCCGGCTTTCACCGTCACCGCTTCGAAGTAGCTGGCCATGGCTTTCGATTGCGTCAGCACGGCCGCATCGTATTCCGACAAACCGAAATCGCGCACGAAACGTTCGCGCATTGCGCCTGGCAGTTCCGGCATGGTGGCCCGCACCCGCTCGACCCATTCCGCAGCAATCACCAGCGGCGGCAGATCCGGATCCGGGAAGTAGCGGTAATCCTGGGAATCTTCCTTGCTGCGCATGGAGCGCGTTTCTTTCTTGTCCGGATCGTACAAGCGGGTTTCCTGCACCACTTTGCCGCCGTCTTCGATCAATTCAATCTGGCGCCGCACTTCGTAATTGATGGCCTCTTCCAGGAAGCGGAAGGAGTTCAGGTTCTTGATTTCGCTGCGGGTGCCGTAAGCGGCTTGGCCAAGCGGGCGTACCGAGACGTTGGCGTCGCAGCGGAACGAGCCTTCTTGCATATTGCCGTCGCAAATTCCCAGCCACATCACCAGCGAGTGCAAGGCCTTGGCGTAGGCGACGGCCTCGGCAGCGCTGCGCATGTCCGGTTCGGTGACGATTTCCAGCAGCGGCGTGCCGGCGCGGTTAAGATCGATGCCGGTCATGCCTTGATAATCTTCGTGCAGCGATTTGCCAGCGTCCTCTTCCAGATGGGCGCGCGTCAGCTGTACTGTCCTGAGTTCGCTCTTGCCGTCTTTTTCCAGGACGAAGGAGACCTTGCCGCCTTGCACCACCGGGATTTCAAACTGGCTGATCTGATAACCCTTCGGCAGATCAGGATAGAAGTAATTTTTGCGGGCAAAGATCGATTGCGGCGCAATCGTCGCGTTCACCGCCAGGCCGAACTGGATCGCGCGTTCCACCGCGCCGCGGTTGAGCACCGGCAGCACGCCCGGCAGCGCCAGATCGACTGGACTGGCCTGAGTATTGGGGGCGGCGCCGAACTGGGTCGGCGAGCCGCTGAAAATTTTTGACTGGGTCGAGAGTTGCGTATGCGTTTCCAGACCGATCACGACTTCCCACTGCATAATTATTTCCTCATTTGTCTTGGTAACTACAGTCGCCGGTTTTGAGATTCACCGACAGCTCAGTAAAGTTTACTCTTGATCCGCATAATGCCGGGCAGCTTGGCAGAACGTGCAATTTGTCGCCATCGCGCTGCAGGCGGATGCTGCAATTCATGCCGTGATTGAAAAAATCGTAGCCGCGCTGCTGGCGCGCTGCGGCCGGATCTTTCAAGGTGATGCGCCAGTTGTCCTTCTGCCCATCCTGCCGCACCTCGGCCTGCGGTTCGTCGTAGGTGTCGATGCTGCATTCGAAACCATGAGTCGGCCGGTATTGCGCCGATTCCCAGCGCAGCGCCTCGATCTTGTCGCCATCCAGCTTGAACTCGCCGGTATCGCCGTAAATCACTTTTTCGCCGTTTTCATCGCGCGTCAGGGAGCAGCCGAATTTGGTCTGCAACTGTTGGGCCTGAACTGCTGGCGCCAACAACGCGGCGCTCAGGATCAAGCAGAGCGACGCCGCCAGCTTAGGGCGATGAGCGGGAAAAAAGCGCAAGATTGGTGGCATGGTTTGGCGAAGGCTTTTTAATCCGGGCTGCGCAAATGCCAGTCGGTGACGCGCTGATACTGATGCGCGACGTTGAGCAGCCTGGCTTCGTCATAATAATTGCCGATGATTTGCAGGCCGACCGGACGCCGTGCATTCTTCTCGCCCTGACCGAAGCCGCATGGTATCGACATGCCCGGCAAACCGGCCAGGCTGGTTGACAGCGTGTAGATGTCCGCCAGGTAGTTGGCGACCGGATCGTCTGCCTTGGCGCCCAGATCCCAGGCCACGGTCGGCGATACCGGCCCCATGATGACGTCGCACTGGCGGTTCGGGCCAGTCAACGCATTCTGAAAATCTTGCGCGATCAGGCGGCGGATTTTTTGCGCCTGCAGATAGTAGGCATCGTAATAACCGTGCGACAGCACGTACGCGCCGACCAGAATCCGCCGCTTCACTTCTTCGCCGAAACCTTCCGCGCGCGACTTCTTGTACATGTCGGCCAGGTCTTTGTAGTCGGCGGCGCGGTGGCCGTAACGGACACCGTCGAAGCGGCTCAGGTTGGACGACGCTTCGGCCGGTGCAATCACGTAATAGACCGGGATCGACAGCTCGGTTTTCGGCAGCGATATATCGACCAGCGTGGCGCCCAGTTTTTCATATTCCTGCAATGCGGCGCGCACTGCCTGCTCGACATCGGCGGACAGGCCGCTGCTGAAATACTCGCGTGGTATACCGATCCGCAGGCCTTTCAAGTCGTTGTTCAGATTGCCGCTGAAATCTTCTTTTTTGCGTTCCAGGCTGGTCGAATCGCGTGGATCGAAACCGGTCATGGCGTTCAGCAGCAGCGCGCAATCTTCCGCGGTCTGGGCAATCGGCCCCGCCTGGTCCAGCGACGAAGCGAAGGCGATCATGCCGTAGCGCGAGACGCTGCCGTAAGTCGGTTTGATGCCGGTGACGCCGCACAAGGAAGCCGGTTGGCGGATCGAGCCACCGGTGTCGGTGGCGGTAGCGGCTGGCGTCAGGCGTGCCGCCACGGCGGCGGCCGAACCGCCCGAGGAGCCGCCCGGAATTGCAGTTTTGTCCCAGGGATTCTTGACCGGGCCGAAGTGCGAATTTTCATTCGACGAACCCATCGCGAATTCATCGCAATTCAGTTTGCCCAGGGTCACCATGCCGGCGTTGTTGAAATGTTCCACAACGGTGGCGTCGAACGGGCTGATATAGTTTTCCAGCATCTTCGAGCCTGCGGTGGCGCGCCATCCGCGCGTCACGAAAATATCCTTGTGGGCGATCGGCACACCGGTCAGCGGCGTGCTGTCGTTTTGCGCCAGGCGCTGGTCGGCGGCGCGCGCCTGCTGCAGCGTCAACTCCTGATCGACATGCAAAAATGCATTCAGGTCGCTGTGCCCGATCCGCGCCAGATACAGTTGCGCCAGTTCCTCGGCCGAAATCTTCTTTTCGTGCAGTAACACCGACAGTTGCTTGAGAGTTTTGGTATGCATGAGAATTCTTAAATATTAACTTTGCGGGATCGCCCTGGCAGGCTTCGCCTCGCCTGGTTGCGACCAACATGCCGCGCATCGACTGCTTGCGCCAGCAAATAGTATGCCGATTTATTCGATTACTTTTGGCACCAGGTACAAACCATCTTCGGTAGCCGGCGCCACCTTTTGATATTCCTCGCGCCGGTTCGGCTCGGTTACCACATCGTCGCGCAAGCGCAAGGACAAGTCATGCTGAAGCGCCGCGATCGGGTGGCTCAGCGGTTCGATACCGGTGGTATCCACCGCCCGCATCTGCTCGACCAGCGAGAAAATGCCGTTCAGTTTATCGAGCGTGGAAACGGCCTGATCTTCGGTGAGTTCGAGGCGTGCTAAATTGGCAATGCGCTTAACGTCGGAAAGGGCTAATGACATAATTTTCGATCGCGCGCGGAGGCGCGGCTGCTAATGTGGTTGAAATGAAAACACTTTGCTTGCCGATAACTTCTCAGTTTTTTGTAAAAAGCAAGCATTTTGAGCGCTATACGCCCTAAGTTGAGTCAAATTATAAGGTAGAATGTTGCGTCCATGCGGCAGGTAATCGATCTTTACCATGCGCGGGATACTAGACACCCCCCTAAAAAACGTTTAAGCGCATCATTGTTGCGCATTGGAACAATTCATGTTTGGATTTTTACGCAGTTACTTTTCGAATGACCTGGCGATTGACCTGGGTACCGCGAATACGCTGATTTATGTGCGCGATCAAGGTATTGTCCTGGATGAGCCATCGGTTGTGGCGATCCGCCAGCAAGGCGGTCCTAACGGCAAGAAGACGATTCAAGCCGTTGGCAAGGAAGCAAAACAGATGCTGGGTAAAGTCCCTGGCAACATCGAAGCGATCCGGCCGATGAAGGACGGTGTGATTGCCGACTTTACCGTCACCGAGCAGATGCTCAAGCAATTCATCCGCATGGTGCACGACACCAAGCTGTTCAAACCTTCGCCACGCATCATCATCTGCGTACCTTGCGGCTCGACTCAGGTTGAGCGCCGCGCGATTCGCGAATCGGCGCTGGGCGCCGGCGCTTCCCAGGTGTTCCTGATCGAAGAGCCGATGGCAGCTGCAATCGGGGCCGGCCTGCCGGTGTCGGACGCAACCGGTTCGATGGTGGTCGATATCGGCGGCGGCACTACCGAAGTCGGCATCATCTCGCTAGGCGGCATGGTCTACAAAGGTTCGGTACGCGTCGGCGGCGACAAATTCGACGAAGCCATCGTCAACTACATCCGCCGCAACTACGGCATGCTGATCGGCGAACAGACCGCCGAGGCGATCAAGAAAGAAATCGGCTCCGCCTTCCCCGGTTCGGAAGTGCGCGAAATGGAAGTCAAGGGGCGCAACCTGTCGGAAGGCATTCCGCGCTCGTTCACCATCTCCAGCAACGAAATCCTGGAAGCCCTGACCGACCCGCTCAACAACATCGTTTCCGCCGTCAAGAACGCGCTGGAACAGACGCCGCCGGAACTCGGTGCGGACATTGCCGAAAAGGGCATGATGCTGACCGGCGGCGGCGCCTTGCTGCGCGATCTGGATCGCCTGCTGATGGAAGAAACCGGTTTGCCGGTGATCGTGGCCGAAGACCCGCTGACTTGCGTGGTGCGCGGTTCAGGCATGGCGCTGGAACGGATGGACAAGCTGGGCTCGATTTTTTCCTACGAGTAATCCAGACTGATGCGACGCTTGCCCCACCTCAGCATGTCGGTTTTGAGGTCGGGCAACGGCAACCGGGTCGGTGCATTAGTGCATGCGACCCGCTTTCGTATCTACGGTATCTGCATGGATGCACTTCTACCGTTTGTCACTGACCAATCCCAATCTGTCCATTACTGATGGAATACAGTCCACCACCCCTCTTTAAGCAAGGCGCTTCAGCCCGTGCCAAGGCGGTGATATGCACGCTGCTGGCGGCGGCGCTGCTGATTGCCGATTCACGCGTACATGCTTTGCTGCTGCTGCGGCAGGCGGTCGGCACCGCGCTTTATCCGTTGCAGATGGTGGCCTTGATGCCGCGCGACGCAAGCAATCGGGTCGCCGATTATTTTTCTTCGCTGTCGACGGTTGAGAAAGAAAACCAGGCTCTGCGCAGCCGGCAAGGCGAACGCGCCCAGCAATTGCAGCAGGCGCAACAGCTGGCCGCGGAAAATGCCCAGCTGCGCAAATTGCTGGGAGTCGCGCAGCGCTTGCCGGTGAAATCGGTGATGAGCGAAATCCTGTACGACGCGCGCGATCAGTTTGCCCGCAAAGTGATCATGGACCGCGGTTCGCAGCATGGCGTCGCCACCGGCCAGCCGGTGATCGACGACGCCGGCATCGTCGGCCAGGTGACGCGGGTGTTCCCGTTCACCTCCGAGGTGACGCTGCTGACCGACAAGGATCAGGCGATTCCGGTGCAGGTGCTGCGCAACGGCTTGCGCAGCGTGGCCTACGGCCGTGGCCAATCCGGCTATCTGGATTTGCGCTTCATGTCTTCCAACGCCGATATCAAGAAGGGCGACGTGCTGGTGACTTCCGGCATCGACGGCGTCTATCCGGCCGGGCTGTCGGTGGCCAAGGTGGTGCAGGTCGAAACCAAATCGGCCGATGCCTTTGCCCATATCGTCTGCGAGCCGATCGCCGGCATCGACCGCCATACCCAGCTGCTGATCCTGCTGGTCGATCCGAATCCGATCGCACGGCCGGATGACGAGGCGGCCGTCCCTAACAGCAAAGCCGACATACTCAGCAAACGCCGCTTGACCGAAAGCACCCGGGACAAGACCAGAGAAGCAGCGAAAGATAATGGGAAAGACAGCGGGAAAGAAGCAGTGAAAGAGAATAACCCTGACGCGGCGGCGCGCAAGAATCCGCAGGGAGCCGGTGTCCGATGATGCGTCCTCATTACATCCTGTTGCCAGCCAATCCGCTGTTCATTGCGATGACGCTGTTGCTGGCGTTTCTACTCAACTTGCTGCCTTGGGGGCAATGGCCGGGCGTGCCGGATTTCGTCGCCCTGGTGTTGGTGTTCTGGAGCATTCATCAGCCGCGCAAGATTGGCATCGGCATCGCCTTTTGCATGGGTTTGCTGATGGATGTGCACCAAGCCACGCTGCTTGGTCAGAATGCGCTGGCGTACACGCTGCTATCGTATTTTGCGATCATGATTCATCGCCGCGTGTTGTGGTTCTCGGTCGGCGTCCAGGCCTTGCATGTGCTGCCCTTGATGCTGTTGACGCAGTTGATACAGCTGGTGATCCGGATGTCTGTCAGCGGCAAGTTTCCCGGCTGGTTGTATTTTGCCGAGAGCTTTGTCTGTGTGGCTCTGTGGCCGATTGTCGTGTGGCTGTTGCTGGCGCCGCAACGCCGCGCGGTCGACCGCGATGACAATCGCCCAATTTAATTACTGCCGCCAGCGGCTGATGCTGCCCCGAAGCTAGTCCGAAGCTACACTACCAATGACCGAATTTAAAAACACCGAGCGCGAACTACGAAACTTCCGGTTGCGGATCACGGCAGCCGTGGCGTTTGTGCTGATCTGTTTCGGTTTGCTGAGCGCGCGCTTTATCTGGGTGCAAGTGGTGCGCCATGATGCTTATGCAGCGCAGGCCGAGGACAACCGGATTTCGCTGGTGCCGGTGGTGCCGAATCGCGGCCTGATTATGGACCGCAACGGTGTCATCCTGGCACGCAATTATTCTGCCTACACGCTGGAAATCACCCGCTCCAAAATCCGCGGCGATCTGGAAAGCGTGATCGACGAGCTGGCGCAGGTGGTCAGCATCACACCCAAAGACCGGCGCCGTTTCAAGAAACTGCTGGAAGACTCCAAGAGCTTTGCCAGCCTGCCGATCCGCACCCGCCTTACCGACGAAGAAGTAGCGCGTTTCACCGCGCAGCGTTATCGCTTCCCGGGGATCGATGTGCAAGCGCGCTTGTTCCGTCAATATCCCTTAGGCGAAGTGGCGGCGCATGTGATCGGCTATATCGGCCGCATCAACCAGAAAGACGCCGATCGGATCGATGACAGCGACGACGGCCCCAACTATAAAGGCACCAGCTATATCGGCAAGGATGGCCTGGAAAAGAGTTACGAGCAGCAGTTGCACGGCACTACCGGTTACGAAGAAATCGAGATCGCCGCCAGCGGCCGTGCGGTGCGCAGCATGTCGCATGTCTCTGCGGTGCCGGGCAACAACCTGATCCTGTCGGTCGATATCGAGTTGCAGAAAGTGGCGGAAGAAGCTTTCGGCGATCGCCGCGGCGCGCTGGTGGCGATCGAACCTGCCACCGGCGACGTGCTGGCGTATGTCTCGCAACCGTCGTTCGATCCCAACCTGTTTGTCGAAGGCATCGATCAGCAAAGCTGGGACGAGTTGAACAATTCGCCCGATCATCCATTGATCAATCGCCCGATGAACGGCACCTACGCGCCCGGCTCGACCTACAAACCGTTCATGGCGCTGGCGGCGCTGGAGCTGGGCAAGCGCACAACTTCTTTCGCCATCAACGATATCGGCTATTTCATGCTGGGCGGGCACCAGTTCCGCGACGACAAGGTGGGTGGCCACGGACGGGTCGATATGTACAAATCCATCGTTGAATCATGCGATACCTATTACTACATGCTGGCCAACGATCTGGGCCCGGACACCATCCACGATTTCATGAAGCCGTTCGGTTTCGGACAACTGACCGGCATTGATCTGGAGCACGAGCAGCGCGGCATATTGCCGTCGACCGACTGGAAGCGAAAATACTACAAACGCGTGGCAGCGCAGAAGTGGGTTGGCGGCGATACGATCTCGCTAGGCATCGGTCAGGGCTTCAACGCCTTTACCCCGCTGCAGATGGCGCATGCGGTAGCGACGTTGGTCAACGATGGGGTGGTGATGAAGCCGCATCTGGTCAAGATCATTGAAGACGGCACAACCCACACGCAAACGCAAACCGTGGCAAAGGAAAGTTACCGCATTCCGCTGAAGCAGGAAAATGTCGATTTCATCAAGAAGGCGATGGTGGGCGTGACGCGCGAAGGCACCGGCAGAGCAATATTTTCCGGCGCCGGTTATGAATCGGGCGGCAAGACCGGAACGGCCCAGGTGGTCGGCATCAAACAAGGCGAAAAATATGACAAAAGAAGGATTGGCACGCGCATGGCCGACAATGCCTGGTATGTCGGCTTTGCACCGGCCGACAAGCCGCGCATCGCAATTGCGGTGATTGTGGAAAATGGCGGCTGGGGTGCGTCGGCGGCGGCGCCGATTGTGCGCAAGGCGATGGATTACTACCTGCTTGGAAAACGGCCAGGCGTTGACGGTAAAGAAGCGGCAGCGGCGGCAGTTGCGCCTGAGCCGGCCGAAGACGCCGCAGCGCCGACCGAGCTTGACGCCAAACCTGGCGACAAATCTGAAGAGAGTTATAAACCCGGCGAAGTAACGACGGGCAATCGCGAGTAACCGGAACCATGAATCTGACCGACAAACATAGCGTGTGGCACAGCATCAAATCGCATATTGCGGTGTTTGACGGCGCCTTGTCGCTGATCATGTTCCTGATACTGTCGGTTGGCATCGTTACCTTGTATTCGGCCGGGATCGATTTCCCTGGACGCGTCGAAGATCAGCTGCGCAATATCCTGGTGGCGTTTGTCATCATGTGGGTGGCCGCCAATATTCCGCCGCAGACTTTGATGCGGTTTGCGATACCGGCCTATGCGCTGGGGGTGTCGCTGCTGATTGCGGTGGCGGTATTCGGCATCGTAAAAAAAGGTTCGCGGCGCTGGATCAACATCGGCATGGTGATCCAGCCTTCGGAAATCATGAAAATCGCCATGCCCTTGATGCTGGCCTGGTATTTTCAGAAGCGCGAAGGCATGATCACCTGGCGCGATTATGTGGTGGCGGCAGTGCTGCTGGTGTTGCCGGTCGGCTTGATTATCCGGCAACCGGATCTGGGTACCGGCACCCTGGTGCTGGCGGCGGGTTTTTATGTGATCTTCCTGGCGGGGTTATCGTGGCGCATCCTGATCGGCCTGGCGGTCGCCGTCGGCGCCAGCTTGCCGGTGGTGTGGTCGGTGCTGCACGATTATCAGCGGCAGCGGGTGATGATGCTGATCGATCCCACTTCAGACCCGCTCGGCAAAGGTTTCCATATCATCCAGTCAACCATCGCGGTCGGCTCCGGCGGGATTTTTGGCAAGGGTTGGCTGAAGGGCACGCAAGCCCATCTGGAATTTATCCCGGAACGCACCACCGACTTTATTTTTGCGGTATTTTCCGAGGAATTCGGCTTGATCGGCAACGGTGTCCTGTTGTTCCTGTACATGCTGCTGATCGGCCGCGGCATGATGATCGCGGTCAATGCGCCGACCATGTTTACGCGGTTGCTGGCCGGATCCATCACTTTGATTTTCTTTACTTATGCCTTCGTCAACATGGGCATGGTCAGTGGCATTTTGCCGGTGGTTGGCGTACCTTTGCCGTTCATGAGTTATGGCGGCACCGCGCTGGTTACGCTGGGGCTGGGCGCCGGCATATTGATGAGCATCCAGCGCCATCGCAAATTGATACAGACTTGATCAGGGTTGAACTTGTACGATAAAAGCCGAGTCCATTCATGCAATCATTTATGTTCAATCGTCATCCGATCGCCGGGGAGAATGCATGGTAGGTACGTCAATAGACAAGCACCGCTGCTACAAAGTTGTCGCATATTCCAGTGCCTTGTTGCTATCGCTGATCCTGGCTGGCTGCGGCACTTCGCCGAAAATATCTTCGACGCCGTCGGCGCCGGTCAAATCCGGTTCCAGCGCCAGCCGTGGCGTACCGGCGCTGCCGCCGGCAGGCTCCGGGCGCGGCGGCTACTACAAGGATGACGGACCGGGCGACGCCATTCCGGAAGGGCTGCTAGACACCCCTGATGCGGTTCCGGTGATTGAACCTTACTCGCGCACCGGTAACAAACCTTATGTCGTCTTTGGCAAGACCTATACCCCGCTGACCGACGATCAACCGTTTAAACAGCGCGGCGTCGGCAGCTGGTACGGCAAGAAATTCCATAAGCAAAAGACATCCTCCGGCGAGCTGTACGACATGTACAAGATGACCGCTGCGCATCCCACTTTGCCGATCCCCTCCTATGCCAGAGTAACCAATCTGAAAACCGGCGCACAGGTGATCGTGCGGGTCAATGACCGCGGGCCGTTCCACTCCAGCCGTATCATCGACCTGTCCTACACGGCGGCGCTGAAACTGGGTTATCTGGGCAGCGGCAGTGGCCAGCTGGAGGTAGAGCGTCTGCTACCGGCCGATATCGTTGCGCTTAACCAGCAGCGCGGCAGCACGCCGGCGCCGGCGCAAGTCCCAGTTTCTGCTCCGGCGTCGGCCGAACCGCTCAGGGATAACACCGCGTCTGCCGTAGTGACTACTGAAGCGGTGGATGTACCGGTGTTGACGGCGCAACCGTTGCTCGTCAGTCAATCCGCGCCGACGCCTGCACCTGGCGCAACTGCGGCAACCGACAACAACAATCAGCTGGCCGCCGGGTTTTACCTGCAGTTTGGCGCCTATGCACAAGCCGCCAATGCCGACGCCGCCCGCTCCCGTTTGATGCTGGAGTTGTCCGGCCTGGTGACTTCGCTCGACAGCATCGCGGTGAATGGCTTGTACCGTTTGTACGCTGGCCCGTACACCAGCCGCGCCGACGCCGACAGCATCTTGCAACAGATCCGGCAACGCTCCCGCGCTACGCCGATTATTGTGCAACGCTAGAACGCATCGGCGTTATCGATCCCGTCACATCTGCCACCGTTGCCTGGCAGAGTATCCCTCCCTCTGAAGCATTCGCGAGCCTGAAAAAAGCTTGTCAAACCAGGCTCGCCGGCCTTGTCCGGTTGCGCCCGCTGTAACCGAATGGTCACGGAAATTTCATACGCCTGACATATTTGACCGCAATACTTCGGCCATTCAAAAGCGCAATGGCGGTACATATCATGGTTGAAATCAAAGGTTTGTCAAAGACGTTCCGCGGCGGTTTCCGCGCCCTGGACAACGTCAGTCTGTGTTTCGCCCAAGGTGAAATGGTGGCTTTGATCGGCGCTTCAGGCTCCGGAAAATCGACTCTTTTGCGACATATTTCCGGACTGATGGCTGCAGATAACAGCGGCGGCACGATTTCCATCGATGGTCAGCCGGTACAGAAAGACGGCGTCGTCGATCGCCATATCCGTGCGGTGCGCGCCAATGTCGGTTTCGTCTTTCAGCAATTCAATCTGGTGGGGCGGCTGCCGGTATTGACCAATGTATTGACCGGCGGCCTGTCGCGCATGCCGCTCTGGCGCAGCTGTTTCAAACTGTTTACCGCCGAAGAAAAAGCACTGGGCCTGGAAGCGCTGGCGCGGGTCGGCATTTCCGAACACGCCTATAAACGCGCTTCCGCACTCTCCGGCGGCCAGCAGCAACGGGCTGCGATTGCCCGCACTATCGTGCAAAAGGCGCGCGTGGTCTTGGCCGACGAGCCGATCGCATCGCTCGATCCTGAATCGGCACGGCGCGTGATGCAAACCCTGGCCGATGTTAACCAGCGCGATCGCAGCACTGTCATCGTGTCGCTGCATCAAGTCGACGTCGCCTTGCGCTTTTGTCCGCGCACGGTGGCCCTGCACAAAGGCCGCGTGGTGTACGACGGCCCATCCAACGCGCTGACCGAGCCGATGCTGCGCGAGTTGTACGGCAGCGAGGCCGAAGACATCCTGGGCGGTTCCAATACATTGACGCGGCCGGCAGTCGCCGTGCCTATTCCTGTAGCGACTCCCTTCGACAACGTACCGGCGCTGGCCGCTGCGGCCTGAATCCACATCCAGTAATTGAACATCACCCCTATCCATCAGGAGAAGCACATCATGTTTGCAAAATTATTTTCCGGCGCTGCAATCGCCATGACGATGCTGGCGGCGACAGCTTCCGTGGCGCATGCCGACGAGACCAAGGTTTTAAACTTCGGCATCATCTCGACCGAATCGTCGCAAAATCTGAAACAAGACTGGCAGCCGGTGCTGGATGAAATGAGCAAACGCATCGGCATCAAGGTCACCGGCTTCTTTGCCTCCGACTATGCCGGCATCATCGAAGGCATGCGTTTCGGTAAAGTGCAGATGGGCTGGTTCGGTAACAAGTCGGCGATGGAAGCGGTCGACCGCGCCAGCGGCGAGGTGTTCGCGCACGTGGTCAACCCGGACGGCACATCCGGTTATTACAGCCTGGTCGGGGTACAGAAAGACAGCCCGAACAAGAGCATCGAAGACATCCTGAAAAATTCCAAGAGCCTGACCTTCGGCATCGGCGATCCGAATTCTACTTCCGGCTACTTGCTGCCGAACTACTACATTTTTGCCAAGAACAATGTCGATTCGAAGACCGCGTTTAAAGTGATCCGCACTTCGAATCACGAAGCCAACATCCTGGCCGTCGCCAACAAGCAGATCGATGCCGCGGTATTTGCTTCGGACACCATGGACCGTATCGAAGAGCGCCAGCCTGCCGTTGCCAAGGAAGTCCGGATCGTCTGGAAATCGCCGCTGATCGCTGCCGATCCGCTGGTATGGCGCAAGGATTTGCCGGCTGACACCAAGAACAAGATCAAGGACTTTTTCCTGAACTACGGCAAAACCGGCCCTAACGCCGCACAGGAAAAAGCGCAACTGGCAAAGCTGCAATACAGTGGTTTCGCAGCATCCAGCGATGCCCAGTTGAACCCTATCCGCCAGCTGGAACTGTTCAAGCAAAAAGGCAAGCTGGAAGCGGACGCCAACCTGAGCGCCGATGAAAAGAAAACCAAGCTGGACGATATCAACCGTAAGTTGTCCGACCTGGCCAAATCCTAAGCAATGACAAGTCCCGTATCTCTGAAAATGCAAACCGCGCTGCCTTTGCCGCCCAAGCAATCGATTGGCCGCACCTTGTTCTGGGGCGTGCTGCTGGCAGTCCTGATCGCATCGTGGAAAGGCGCCGACATGCGGCCGCTGGAGCTGCTGCGCGACGGCGGCAATATGGGCACTTACGCCGCCAGCTTTTTCCCGCCTGACTTTCACGAGTGGCGCACCTATCTGCAGGAATTGCTGGTGACCATACAGATCGCTGTCTGGGGTACTGCGCTGGCGGTGGTGTGCGCGGTGCCTTGCGGTTTGCTGGCGTCTTCCAATATCGCTCCGGCCTGGGTCAACCAGCCGGTGCGCCGTTTGATGGACGCCGCACGGGCGATCAATGAAATGGTGTTTGCGATGCTGTTCGTGGTGGCGGTCGGCCTGGGTCCGTTCGCCGGCGTGCTGGCCTTGTTCGTGGCTACTACCGGCACTTTATCCAAGCTGTTTTCGGAAGCAGTCGAAGCCATCGATCCGCAGCCGGTCGAAGGGATACGCGCTACCGGCGCCAATGCGCTGGAAGAAATCGTCTACGGTGTGTTGCCGCAAGTGATGCCGTTGTGGATCTCCTACGTGCTGTACCGCTTCGAAGCCAATGTCCGTTCGGCGACGGTAGTCGGCATGGTTGGCGCCGGCGGTATCGGCGTGATTCTGTGGGAAGTGATCCGCAGCTTCGAATACGCCCAGACTTGTGCGGTGCTGATCATGATTGTGGTCGCGGTCAGCGTGATCGATCTGGTTTCTTCGCGTTTGCGCAAGTTGTTTATTTAGGTAATCCGTTTCTGCTTTGATATCAATAGATGGCGCGACGCCTGTGCATTGCCGCAGGTCGGTCGCGCCATTTTTTTTGCGCGGAATTTTCGGCATTACGCAGCACGGGATCAGCATGGCGATTCCGGTTCCCAAGCCGGCATAAAACAAGCGGGTGCATAATATGCAGCTAAGGCCAGCCATAGGAGAAACGATTTTGCCAAACTCAGACAATCTGCAAGCAAGCAACGATTTCATCGGCGCCACTGCCGCCGACGGCGCCCGGGTGGAGGTGACGCTGCACGGCGGTCATGTCTGTTCCTGGCGCACGCCGGATGGCGTCGAGCGCTTGTTCATGAGCCCGCTGAATTCGTGGAGCAGCGATAGCGCAATCCGCGGCGGCGTCCCGGTGATTTTTCCGCAATTCGCCAGCGAAGGACCATTGCCGAAACACGGCTTTGCGCGCCTAAGCAGGTGGAGTTTGCTGGAGTCTTCGCGACAAACTGACGGCAGCGGATTGATTCGCCTCGGCCTGACCGATTCAGAACAAACCAGAGACGTATTTCCCCATGCGTTTGCGCTCGAGCTACGCATCAAATTTTCCGGCCAGACCCTGAATACCGAACTGGTGGTGACGAATAATGGCGATCAGCCTTTCGCATTCACCTGTGCCTTGCATACTTATCTGAATACACACATTGCCGATGCTGCTTTGTATGGCCTCAAGGGCTATCGCTATCGCGATTCTGTCGACAACCGCCGTATCAAGGTGGCGGATGAAGAAGTCCTGCATATCACCCACGAAGTCGACCGGGTTTATTTTGCAGTCGATAAACCGATTACCCTAGGCGGCCGCCAGCAAAGCCTGATCGCAACCCAGGCCGGGTTTGCCGATGCGGTGGTGTGGAATCCGTGGGAAAACGGTTGCGAAAAAATTGCCGATCTTAAGCTGGATTCTTATCAGCATTTTGTGTGTATTGAGGCCGTTACGGTTGAACACCCGGTCGCGCTGGCGCCGAACGCGAGCTGGAGCGGGTATCAAAATCTTGAGTGTGTCTTGATCGCTTGATTTTCTTCATGGCCTCCAAAATGATCTAAGCCTCTTATTTATTTTCCGCACACATTTTCTTGAGTCGCCGATTCCCATCCTGGATTTCTTTCATGCGACTACTCGACGAGGCATCCATGCAGCCGTATTTTCTGCGTCATTGTTAAACGAGGTAGACCTCACGTCGTGTTCTCGGCAAAGTTTCGGCTGGTACGTGCCGCTCACAATTGCTGCCTGTCTGAATTAGCCCGGTAAGCCGATGCTCAACGACGTGCTGAGTTTGATCGCGCGCGTCAGTGGATGCCTCCGCCGTAGGATTGATGGCGATCTCGGTTCGAAGACGATTTGGCGAGAATACTGCGCGGACTAGGTGTTGTCGACGATGAGATCAGTTGTACGTAATCGGATGATGGACGATATGTCAACTATCAATAATGGCAGCTTGTTCTATGCATATGTTTCAGCTATCTTAAATTGTTGTTAATAAGTTAATAAATAACATCCTATAAATCACTTCACTTGTAGCTCGATTACTTAAAGATAGAGGTTTGTATATGAAATTAAAGTCTATAGGGAGAAAGTTAATCTCGCCGCTATCAGTAATTTTAGCGACATCAATTCCAATGTCGAGCGCTTTGGCTTTAGGAATTGTGAGTCGCTCTTGTGCTCCGGCTGGCGCGCAAGAAAGTATCAGTGTGGATTGGGGGTTTAAAAAAAATCTCTTATGGACAGCTTCTTCCCATTATAGAAATGGGGCAATTCTGCACACCACAAATACCGTCAACAATGCCGGTTCTCAAAATGGCTGGGAATATACCTGGCGATCTTATGCGGGACACTTTGGTTCGGAATTTTGGTATGGCTCAGTTGTAGGTCATCACTGGAGGAACGATTCTGGATTTATTTCTTTTCTGGGAAACAGCTATGCGAGTGATTGTAATTTGAGGCAATGGGGTACTCGGTGATAGGTTTTATCGACAATCCAAAAAACAATATATCTATAGGAAGGAAACCGAACATGTCGAAATTAAGCTTAATCGCTTTTGTTCTCTTGGCGCTCAATATGAACACTATTTTTGCCGCTGAGAATGATAGTGTTTCGCCACTTTACAATGCGCAGGGGGGGCCTATGCCGCAGATGGAAGTGGGGAAAGTAAAAAATATATCGAAGAGAAAACTGTCGTCTGGTGTGAGGCAGTTGGTGGATGAAGATATGAACAAAATGCGGGGCGGTTATGCAGAAATATCAGACGAGGCATTTATCTACAGAGACACCTACCGCGATCGCCTGCGTAACGAAGATGAAATAAAACCAAACTTACGAATAACGCTGGCTGACATCAAAAATACTGAATTAAAAGAATACGCTTATGAGGGGATTATTCCTGACGGCCCTACGGTAGCAGGACCGTGGACTAGCGTCATCCGTGTCTTCAAGCGGCAAGACGGTGTGCTCCTCATGCTCAGCGAGTGGGACTACGTGGCAGATGGTGGCGGCATAGTCACTGTAAGCGAACTGATGAATGTCAAAGTCAAAGGCGCACCTGCAATGCTATCGATAAAAAAATCTCCCTCGGGAAATGTGATGACAGAATTGGCTTGGGCAACCAAAAAGAAATACTTCACCATCACTGTTTGGGATGACATCGGATCGCAACAGAATGCCAAGAAATATGATGAAGCTTGGCTGTTAAATTTAGCTAAAACGCTTCCCTGATTTCATCTTGGTTTTGACAGCGTGGCGTTTAGTCGAAGCGTCCGCCTTGCATAGGGAACGCTTTCAGGAATTCAGCCGCCGGCAGACGTTTGCCGCCCGGCTTTTGTAATTCCGTGATACGCAAGGCGCCACTGCCGCAGGCCACGATCACGCCGTCTTGCGGATCGGCGCTGATGATGGTTCCTGGCGCGTGTTTGCCGTCAGTATTGATTACCTGTGCCTGCCACAACTTCAAAGTGACTCCACCGAACACGGCGGCGGCGGCAGGGAACGGGTTGAATGCACGTATCTTGCGCTCCAGCACAGCGGCTGGCAGCGTGAAATCGAGGGCCGCTTCTTCCTTGCTGATCTTGGCGGCGTAGGTGACGCCTTGTTCTGGCTGCGGTGTTGCCGGCAACGCCTTCTGTTCCAACTTGCGCAGTGCTTCGACGATCATTTCACCACCGAGTTTTGCCATCTTGTCATGCAGCGTGCCGGTGGTGTCGTCGGCGCCGATTGCCATTTTCTCGACCAGCAGCATCGCTCCCGTATCCAGCCCCTGATCCATTTGCATGATGGTGATGCCGGTCTCATTGTCGCCGGCTTCAATCGCGCGATGTATGGGGGCGGCGCCACGCCAGCGCGGCAGCAGGGAGCCGTGGATGTTGAGGCAGCCGAGCGGCGCGATGTTCAAGACGCTGAGCGGCAGGATCAGGCCGTAGGCGGCCACCACCATGACGTCGTGCGGGGTTGCTTGCAATAGGTCATGGGCTTGCCTGGCTACGTCCGGGTATTTGCCGTCCAGCCGCAGCGATACCGGTTGCGCTACCGGTATCTGATGGTCCAGCGCGAATTGTTTGACCGGCGATGCATGCAGTTGCATACCGCGGCCGGCCGGCCGATCGGGCTGGGTCAATACCAGTGGAATCTGGTGACCGGCCTCGTGCAAGGCTTTGAGCGCCACGGCGGCGAATTCCGGGGTGCCGGCGAAGATGATTTTCATGGGAGCTATAGTCTCGGATGGCGGCCAAAATAATTGCGGGACAAATTCAAGAATCGCCAGGTTGGCGCTTCTTGCACTTTGTCCCGCAACATGGAAAAGATGTTTATCTTGTAGCGTATTGCTTGTCGCGCTTCAGTTCACGCTCTTCCTTGAGCATCTTGGCCTTGATCCGGTTGCGCTTCAACGGCGACAGATATTCAACGAATACCTTGCCCTTCAAGTGATCCATCTCATGCTGGATACAGACCGCCAGCAAGCCATCGGCGTCGACTTCAAACGGTTTGCCGTCGGCATCCAGGGCGCGCACCTTGACGCGCGCCGGGCGTTCGACGCCGTCATAGACGCCGGGTACCGAGAGGCAGCCTTCGTCGTAAATCTGTTTTTCTTCACTGGCCCAGAGAATCTGCGGATTGATGAAAACCCGCAGGTCGGTGCCGGCATCGGAGGTGTCGATCACGACCAGCTGTTCGTGGACATCGACTTGCGAAGCAGCCAGGCCGACGCCGGGCGCTTCGTACATGGTTTCCGCCATATCTGCGATCAATTTTTTCAAGCGAGTGTCAAAAACTGTCACTGGCTTGGCAATTTTGTGCAAACGGGCGTCAGGATAACGCAGGATATTTAATAAGGACATACAAGATTGCGTAACAATTTAGGCGGTTTGGAAGGGGTTTTCTCTTGCTAGTTCAATCGATTATGGGCAAAATTTGATTCACTATGGCAAGTTTTTTGCTTTGCCTCGATCAAGCCATGGCGACGAAACCAGGATGTAGGCGCCAATTTAACGCAGTATCCACTGGAAAGAATATGAAAAAGTTTAGCACAGCTGCACTCCTTCTTGCTTTAAGTGCCGGATTTGGCAGCATGGCTCATGCTCAGGCGGTCAAGCCTGCGCGTTGCGAATTTCTAGCCAACGCCCCGGATCAGCACGTTGTAGTGCGTGGCGATACGCTGTGGGGAATTTCCGGACAGTTCCTGCAACATCCTTGGTGCTGGCCGCAAGTATGGGGCTTGAACCAGGACCAGATTCGTAATCCGCACTGGATTTATCCGGGACAGATCGTTTATTTCGATCGCGTTAACGGCCGCCTGCGTCTCGGAAATTCTGCCGGCGAACCGGGTGTGGTGAAATTGTCACCGCAGACACGGGTGCAAGGCATAGGACGCGATGCGATCACTGCCATTTCCGCCGACGCCATCGGCCCTTTCCTGTCACAACCGTTGATCATCGAAGATGACGATTTGAACACTGCGCCACATATCGTGGGGGTCCAGGATGGCCATCTGAACCTGGGCAAGGGCGATAAAGCCTATGTGCGCGGCGATCTGACGGACGCTACCGCATTCCAGGTATTCCGTCCTGGCAACCCGCTCAGGGATCCGGACACCGGCAAGGTCATCGCCAATGAAGCACTGTATCTCGGCAGCCTGAAGCTGGAGCGCAAAGGCAGCACGCCTGACGAGGCGGCGACATTCAGCGTGGTCGACACCAAGGAAGAGATGCAAGTCGGCGATCGCATCATTCCACGGCCAGTTGAGCCGATCATGAATTATGTGCCGCATGCACCGGCCAGCAACGTCAACGCCCGCGTAGTCTCGGTCTACGGCGGTGTGGCAACCGCGGCGCAGAACCAGATCCTGACCGTCAATCGCGGCAAGGCTGACAATATCGATGTCGGTACGGTGCTGCAGTTGTACAGCCTCGGAAAAGTAGTTAAGGATCCGGCCGATCACAACAATAAGGTCAAGCTGCCGGATGAACAATACGGTACTGTGTTCATTTTCCGCGTGTTCAACCATATTTCGTATGGCCTGATCATGGAAGTCCGGAATCCGGTCGATATCGGCGATATCGCCAGATCGCCAGAATAGAGGTACGCGCTGTTAATAAAGATAATCGTCCATGACGATGGTGGCGAGCTGAACCGCCACCATGCCGCAAACGATAGCGCCGAACTGGCAGCTTGGCTGCGCCTGGAGCAGACTGCAGGCGTCGGCGCGGAAACCGCGCGTCGCTTGCTGCTTGCCTTCGGTTTACCGGAAAATATTTTCTCGTCCTCTTTCTCTGCCTTGCACAAGGTGGTGCCTGAGCGCATTGCCTATGCCTTGCTGGCGGCGCCGTCGGATGCGCTTCAGGCACTGATCGCGCGCACGCTGGAATGGCTGCAGTTACCTGGCAATCAGTTATTTACCCTGGCCGACAGCGCCTATCCGCAAGCCTTGCTGGATATACCCGATCCACCGCTGCTGTTGTATGTGAAGGGGCGCGCTGAACTGTTGGCGCGGCCGGCCATGGCCGTAGTCGGCAGCCGCAACGCTACCGTGCAGGGTATTGCCAATGCCGATCGTTTTGCTGAAATCCTCAGCCAGCGCGGCCTGACCATCATCTCCGGCATGGCTTTGGGGGTAGACGCCGCCGCTCATCAAGGCGCGTTGCGCGGCGCCGCCGGCAATCCTGAAGGCGGCAGTACGGTGGCGGTGATCGGCACCGGAGCCGACATTGTTTACCCGGCGCGCAATCGCGCGCTGGCGCATCAGATTGCCGAGGCCGGTTGCCTCGTCAGTGAGTACCCGCTTGGCATGCCCGGCATCGCCGCCAATTTCCCGCGTCGCAACCGCATCATTTCCGGCCTGGCGCGTGGTGTGCTGGTGGTCGAGGCGGCGGCGCAATCGGGTTCGTTGATCACCGCCAGGATGGCGGCAGAGCAGGGCCGCGACGTCTTCGCGATTCCCGGTTCGATTCACTCGCCGCTGTCGAAAGGCTGCCATCAACTGATCAAGCAGGGCGCCAAGCTGGTGGAGTCGGCACAGGATATTCTGGAAGAACTGGGTGCTTTGCGTGCGGGCGCCTCATGTTCGGCGATCAAGGCTACAGCCCCGGCAGCGCAGCATGAGGCGCCCGCTGTCGAGGTCGCCGGCGCCGGCAATCAAGAGCTGCTTGCCATACTCGGGTATGATCCGGTCAGCTTCGATGCGCTGGCGGCGCGCAGCGGCAGTAACGCCGCTAGCCTGAGCGGCCAGTTGCTTGAGCTTGAACTGGCGGGCCTGATCGAGGTTTTACCAGGTGGGATTTATCGTCGTATCGGCTGAATATCGGCTAAATATCGGCGGATATAGCCCGCGCCGATAACGATGGTATTTTGCCATTTTTGGCGGCTTTGCATAAATCCTGCGATACTTGTATACGTATATGGTGTAGCAGGAGTCACTGTTGCCGCTGCACTTTACTTGTTTTACCCTTACCTTAGCGATACAGTAGAACCATGTTTGAAGTCCTTGTTTATCTGTATGAAACTTATTATCGGCCCGACGCCTGTCCTGAACCGGAGGCTTTGGTCAAGAAGCTGTCGGCGATCGGCTTTGAAGATGACGAAATCGCCAAGGCGCTCGGCTGGCTGACGGATCTGGCGGAAACCAATCACGAATTCGCCGATAAATATCCGCAGCAAACCGCTTTTTCTTTTGGCATCCGCATCTACGCGCAGCAAGAGATCGACGTGCTGGGCATTGCTGCGATTGGTTTCATCCAGTTTCTGGAATCGGCCAAGATGCTCAACCCGGTGCAACGCGAGATTGTCATTGCGCGCGCGTTGACCGTCAGCGAGACTCCGGTCCCGCTCGACAAACTCAAGGTGATCGTATTGATGGTGCTATGGAGCCAGGGCAAGGAGCCGGATGGCTTGATGTTCGACGAGCTGTTTCTCGACGAAGACGACGATCCTGAGCCGCGCCAGCTGCACTAATCGCCATTTACACCTGCTGCATGCTGGCCAGACCAAGGTCTTGCTGCTTGCGATTTTTCCAACAACCCGCTTATCATTGGCCGCAATATGCGGCGCCGGCTGCGAAATTTGCTGGAGTTACCTGCTGCTACGAATTTTCTGTTAAGAGTTTACTGCTATATTACGGGTGATTTCCAGCGGGCAACTAAATTTCCAGACTGCCGCTTGCGTGCAAAAGCAAAAACATGCGCTGAGATAATGCGCGCTACTTTCGAGACAACACTATGAGCAAGACCCTCATCATTGCTGAGAAACCTTCTGTCGCGAACGACATCGCGAAGACGCTCGGCGGCTTCACCAAGCACGATGAGTACTTTGAATCCGACGAATACGTTCTGTCATCGGCGGTCGGCCACCTGCTGGAAATCGCCGTTCCCGAGGAATACGATGTCAAGCGCGGCAAATGGACTTTCACCCATCTGCCGATGATCCCGCCGCATTTCGCGCTGAACCCGATTGCCAAGACCGAGTCGCGCCTCAAGGTGCTCAACAAGCTGATCAAGCGCAAAGACGTGACAGCCCTGATCAACGCCTGTGACGCCGGGCGAGAAGGCGAGCTGATTTTCCGCCTGATCGCGCAATATACAAAAGCCAAGCAACCGGTCAAGCGGCTCTGGCTGCAATCGATGACGCCGGGCGCGATACGCGACGGCTTCACTCACTTGCGCGAAGACAAGGACATGCTGCCGCTGGCCGACGCCGCCCGCTGTCGCAGCGAAGCGGACTGGCTGATCGGCATCAACGGCACGCGCGCAATGACCGCCTTTAATTCGAAAGAAGGCGGCTTCTATTTGACCACCGTCGGCCGGGTGCAGACGCCGACCTTGTCGATCGTGGTCGAGCGTGAAGAGAAGATCAAGAAATTCGTGCCGCGCGATTTCTGGGAAGTGCGTGCCGATTTCGTCTGTGCTGCCGGTATCTACGAAGGCCGCTGGCTCGATACCGCGCACAAGAAGGATGAAAACGATCCGGAAAAACGTGCTGAACGCCTGTGGAGCAAGGCTGCCGCCGAATCCATCGTTGCCGCCTGCCGCGGCAAGCTGGGCGCGGTGCGTGAAGAATCGAAGCCGACCACCTCAATGGCGCCGGCGCTGTTCGACCTGACCAGCCTGCAGCGTGAAGCCAACTCGCGTTTTGGCTTCTCCGCCAAGAACACGCTCGGACTGGCGCAAGCGCTGTACGAAAAGCACAAGGTGCTGACCTATCCGCGTACCGATTCGCGTCACCTGCCGGAAGATTACCTGAGCACCGTCAAGCAGGCGCTGGAAACGGTATCCGAGAACAATAATTACCAGCAGTTCGCTGCGCAAATCCTGAACAAAGGCTGGGTCAAACCGAACAAGCGGATCTTCGACAACACCAAGATCAGCGATCACTTTGCGATCATTCCTACCACGCAAGCGCCGAAGAATCTGTCGGAGCCGGAACAGAAGCTATACGACCTGGTGACACGCCGTTTCATGGCAGTATTTTTCCCGGCCGCAGAGTTCCAGGTCACCACCCGCTACACTGAAGTGTCAGGCCATCAGTTCAAGACTGAAGGCAAGGTCATGACGAATCCGGGCTGGCTGGCGATCTATGGCAAGGAAGCTGCCGATGACAAGGATCCGGAAAACAGCGGTACGCTGGTCGCCGTGGCCAAGGATGAAAAGGTCAAGACCGACAAGATTACCGCCAACGGCCTGGTCACCAAACCACCCGCGCGCTACACCGAAGCGACCTTGTTGTCGGCCATGGAAGGCGCCGGCAAATTGCTGGACGACGGCGACCTGCGCGAAGCGATGGCCGGCAAAGGTCTCGGCACGCCAGCGACACGGGCCGCGATCATCGAAGGTTTGCTGAACGAAAAATACCTGCTGCGCGAAGGCCGGGAAATGATGCCGACCGCCAAGGCGTTCCAGCTGATGACCTTGCTGCATGGTCTCGGCGTGGATGAATTGACCGAACCTGAACTGACCGGCGAGTGGGAACACAAGCTGTCGCAAATCGAGCGCGGCACCATCAGCCGTGAAGAGTTCATGCGCGAAATCGCGCAACTGACCCAGATCATCGTCAAGCGCGCCAAGGAATACGATAACGACACCATCCCTGGCGACTATGCCACCTTGCTGGCGCCGTGCCCGAATTGCGGCAGCGTGGTCAAGGAAAACTATCGCCGCTTCGCCTGCACCAAATGCGAATTCTCGATGAGCAAGACGCCGGGCAGCCGTCAGTTCGAAATTCCTGAAGTCGAAGAATTGCTGACCAAACGCACCATCGGCCCGCTGCAAGGCTTCCGCTCGAAGATGGGCCGGCCGTTTGCCGCGATCCTGAAAATCAGCCGCGATGAAGAGATCAAGAACTTCAAGCTGGAATTCGACTTCGGCCAGAACGACGGCGAAGGCGAAGATGGCGAGGGGGTTGATTTCACCGGCCAGACCGCACTTGGGCCATGTCCGAAATGCGCCGGCGGCGTGTATGAAATGGGCCTGGCCTATGTCTGCGAAAATTCTGTAGCGAAACCGAAGACTTGCGATTTCCGCAGCGGTCGCATCATCCTCCAGCAAGAAATCCTGCCGGAGCAAATGGTCAAGCTGCTCAACGACGGCAAGACCGATTTGTTGCCGGGCTTTATTTCGCAGCGCACGCGCCGTCCGTTCAAGGCCTTCCTGGTCAAGGGCAAGGATGGCAAGGTCAGCTTCGAGTTTGAAGAACGCAAAGCCAAGGCGCCGGCCAAGGGCAAGGCAAAAGCAGCTGCGGTCGAAGCGGAAGACGGCGAGGCAACAGCGGTGGCAGCGAAGAAACCGGCAGCCAAGAAACCGGCGGCAAAAAAGGCTGCGCCCAAAAGAGTAGTCGCCAAGCGCAAAGCCGCATAAGCATCAATCTGCAGCAGAAAAAACCGCTCACAACGAGCGGTTTTTTTATTGGCGTGAAAACAGTACAGGCCACTGGCTCGGTGACTTTGCCGGGCCACGGCTCACCGCGCTTTCGGCTACACTTCCTGGCAAGTAACGCTGTCGCCGCCTGCCTCAAACATAGCCAAGCCGACGTTGATTATTGCTCTTGCTAACAGGATATTGCCATGTCTTTGGATCATCCCGCCGTCGCCCGTGCCGTGGTTCGTCAACTGGAAGCCTCGCGCATCCGCGAGGTCGCCAATGTCGGCATCGGCCGCGACGATGTATTGCCATTCTGGTTCGGCGAACCGGACCAGGTGACCCCAAGCTTCATCCGCGATGCGGCCAAGGCCGGGCTGGATGACGGCGATACGTTCTACACCCACAACTATGGCATCCCGCCTTTGCGGGCGGCGATTGCAGGCTATTTGTCCGCCTTGCATCAGCCGGTCGAGGCCGGCCGGATAGCGGTCACTTCCTCGGGGGTATCGGCATTGATGGTGTTGTCGCAACTGATCATCAATCCCGGCGATCGCGTGGTTGCGGTGACGCCGTTATGGCCGAACGTCGCCGAGATCCCGAAAATCCTCGGCGCCGAAGTGGTGCGGGTGGCTTTGCAATTCGGCCAGACCTGGGAACTCGATCTGCAACAACTGCTGGACGCCTTGACGCCGGACACCCGCGCAGTCTTGCTGAATTCGCCCAACAATCCAACCGGCTGGGACATGCCGCGCGCGCAACAGGATATCGTGCTGGCGCACTGCCGCCGGCACGGCATCTGGATTGTCGCCGACGACGTGTATGAACGGCTGGTCTACACCGAGCAAGCCGATGCGCCTCAGTGCGCACCTTCCTTTCTGGATATCGCCGCTGCCGACGACCGCCTGATTTCCTCCAACAGTTTTTCCAAATCCTGGCTGATGACCGGCTGGCGGCTGGGCTGGCTGGTGGCGCCGCCGACCTTGATGACGGACATCGGCAAACTGATCGAATACAACACATCGTGCGCGCCGGGGTTTGTGCAACGGGCCGGCGTCGTCGCCATCGAGCGTGGTGATGAAATCATCGGCAACACGGTAGCGCGTTATCGTGCGGCGCGCGATTTCCTGTATCAGCGCTTGAACGCCTTGCCGGGAATTACCGCGCCGCGGCCGAAGGGGGCGATGTATCTGTTTTTCCGCGTTGACGGCGTCAGCGATAGCCTGGCGCTGTGCAAGCAGCTGGTGCGCGACGCCGGGCTCGGTTTGGCTCCCGGCAACGCCTTTGGTCCGGAAGGGGAGGGTTATGTGCGCTGGTGTTTTGCCAGTTCGCTTGAGCGTCTGGAAGACGGCGTGCAACGCCTGGAGCGCTTCCTGCTCGCCTGATCTGCGCTTGATGTCAGGACCGGAATCTCCTGTTATCCGTCTTCCTCGCTGTCTTCTCCAAGAATTTATTGCGGTTTTTGCATGCAGTGCAACGGTCTTGAGTTTTTGCCGGATGTGGTGCTATCATCGAAACGCGCAAACGTTTGCGCACTCCAAAAGATGGCATGCCGATCCGAACGGATATGCTTTCAACAACGCACTTAATAGCCGCAGTTCATAACAATTTTCAGGAGACTTTTGATGAATACCCGTATCCGCCTCAAGCTGATTGCCGCCACCATTCTCGTCTGTGCACTGCCTTCTTTGCCTGCGCTGGCGCAGACCGCCGCCAAACCTAAGGTTGCGCTGGTCATGAAATCGTTGGCCAATGAATTTTTCCTGACCATGGAAAACGGCGCCAAGGAGCATCAGAAAGCCCACGCCGCCCAATATGACCTGATTGCCAACGGCATCAAGGACGAACAAGACACTTCGAACCAAATCAAGATCGTCGAACAGATGATCGTCTCCAAGGTCAACGGCCTGGTGATTGCTCCAGCTGACTCCAAGGCGCTGGTGCCGGTCATCAAGAAAGCCATCGACGCCGGTATCATCGTGGTCAATATCGACAACAAGCTGGATGACGCAGCGCTCAAGGAAAAAGGCATCACCGTGCCATTCGTCGGCCCGGATAACCGCAAGGGTGCGAAGCTGGTCGGTGATTACCTGGCCAAGCAAGTCAAGAGCGGCGACAAGGTTGCCATCATCGAAGGCGTCTCCACCACGTTTAATGCACAGCAACGTACCCTGGGCTTCCAGGATGCAATGACCGCCGCCGGCGCCAAGGTAGTTGGGGTGCAATCGGGGCAATGGGAAATGGACTCGGGCAATAAGGTTGCTGCTGCCATGCTGAATGCAAATCCGGACATCAAGGCGCTGCTGGCAGGTAACGACAACATGGCCCTGGGCGCAGTCGCTGCGGTCAAGGCGGCAGGTAAGACTGGCAAGGTACTGGTGGTTGGCTATGACAACATCAACGCCATCAAGCCGATGTTGAAAGACGGCCGCGTGCTGGCAACCGCCGATCAGTTCGCTTCGCAACAAGCAGTGTTCGGTATCGAGACGGTATTGAAGGCGATTACCGACAAAAAAGCCCAGAACACTCTCGGCGGCACTGTTGAAACCAAGGTCTCGCTGGTGACCAAAGACAGCAAGTAATCTGCATACGAGGGACAGGTGCGTGCAGTCGCCAAGCGCGACGCATTGCCCTGTCCCTACTCAGCTTATTGTCAAAACTCATTGTCAAAACACAACCACGCCTGTCATAGGTGGAGGACAGAATGTCCAATGAATTCAACGCGGCGCACCAGCCTGAGCTGCGCGCCGCTGCATCCGCAGTTCCCTTATTAAGCTTGACCGGAATCGGCAAGACCTATGTCGAACCGGTCTTGAGCGACGTTTCAATCAGCATCAGCCCGGGCCAGATCCTGGCCTTGACCGGTGAAAATGGCGCCGGCAAAAGCACGCTCTCGAAAATCGTCTGCGGCCTGGTGGACGCAACTACCGGCAGCATGCTGCTCGACGGCCAAAGCTACCAGCCAGGCTCGCGCAAGGAAGCCGAGCATCTCGGCATCCGCATGGTGATGCAGGAATTGAACCTGATTCCCACCCTGAGCATTGCCGAAAACCTATATTTCAACCAAATGCCGCATCGCTTCGGCTGGATCGACAAGGCCGCGCTGGCGGCGGCGACACGGGTCCAGATGGCAGCGGTAGGTTTGACCGATATCGATCCTTGGACGCCGGTCGGCGAACTGGGCGTGGGCCATCAGCAAATGGTGGAAATCGCGCGCAACCTGATCGGCAGCTGCCGCTTGCTGGTGCTCGATGAACCCACCGCCATGCTGACCAGCCGCGAGGTCGAGTTGCTGTTCACGCAGATAGCGCGGCTGCAGTCGGAAGGTGTGGCCATCATCTATATTTCGCATCGGCTGGAAGAGTTGAAGCGGGTGGCTGACCGCATCGCCGTGTTGCGCGACGGCCAACTGGTATGCGACGACGTCATCGGCGGCTACAGCACTGAAGCGTTGGTGCAACTGATGGTCGGCCGTGCTGCAGAAGCCGAGCTTGATCTGGGCCATCGCACTATCGGTGCGCCCTTGCTGCGAGTGCGCGATCTCGGGCGCGGCGCGGTGGTTGCGCCGACCTCATTCGATTTGCGCGCCGGCGAAATTCTCGGCGTCGCCGGTTTGATCGGTTCTGGCCGCACCGAATTGCTGCGCCTGATTTTCGGCGCCGATCGCGCCGATCAGGGCGAAGTATTCATCGGCGATCAAACTCAAGCGGCAAAAATTTCGTCGCCGAAAGACGCTGTCGCCGCCGGCATCGCCATGATCACCGAAGACCGCAAGAGCCAGGGCTTGCTGCTGCCGCAATCGATCGGCCTTAACACCACGCTGGCTAAACTGCCTGCCGTCAGCAAGTTCGGCATACTCGACAAGCAGGCCGAGGCCGAGGTCGCCACGGACTACATCAAGCGCCTGCGGATTCGCTCGCGCAACGGCATGCAGGCAGCCGGCGAACTATCCGGCGGCAATCAGCAAAAAGTGGTTATCGCGCGCTGGCTGTACCGCGATTGCCCGATCATGCTGTTCGACGAGCCGACCCGCGGCATCGATATCGGCGCCAAGTTTGATATCTACAAACTGTTGGCCGAGCTGTCGCGTCAAGGCAAGGGGCTGCTGATCGTTTCCAGCGACCTGCGCGAACTGATGCTGATTTGCGACCGCATCGCCGTGATGAGCACCGGCAAGCTGGTCGACACTTTTGAGCGCGGCCAATGGAGCCAGGAGACGATTCTGGCGGCGGCGTTCAGCGGCTACGTGAACGGAAATGGTAACGGCAGCGGCAGTGATAATACTCCGGCAGATACATCCACCGCGCAAGCCGTCTGAAGCCCGCGCTGCAATCAACATAATCGAAAATCATGACAACTCTCTTATTTACCCGAAGCTTTACCCGAAGCATGTCCGGCCTGAAGAATTACCTGGGCTTGATCGGCGCGCTGCTTGCCATGTGCGTGCTGTTCTCATTCTTAAGCGAAAACTTCCTGACCTCCGCCACGTTCACTACCCTGTCCAACGATATTCCGACGCTGGTGGTGATGGCGGTCGGCATGACCTTCGTGCTGATCATCGGTGGCATCGACCTCTCGGTCGGTTCGGTGATGGCGCTGGCGGCCTCGGTGCTGTCGATGGCGATGGTGCGCTGGGGCTGGCCTTTGTTTGCGGCCGCCGTGCTGGGCGTATTTGTGGCCAGCTTGTGCGGCATGCTGACCGGTTCGATTTCGGTCGGCTGGCGGATTCCGTCGTTTATCGTCTCGCTGGGCGTGCTGGAAATGGCGCGCGGCCTGGCTTACCAGGTCACCAATTCGCGCACTGAATATATTGGGAGTGCGGTGGACGGTATCAGTTCGCCTGTCCTGTTCGGCATGTCGCCGGCTTTTCTGTCCGCCATTGTGGTCGTCATCGTCGGTCATCTGGTATTGACCAAGACCGTGTTGGGACGCCACTGGATCGGGATCGGCACCAATGAAGAAGCGGTGCGCCTGGCAGGCATCAATCCGCGCCCCAGCAAGGTGCTGGTGTTTGCCTTGATGGGTTTGCTGGCGGGCGTTGGTGCGCTGTTCCAGGTATCGCGGCTGGAAGCGGCTGATCCGAACGGCGGCGTCGGCATGGAATTGCAAGTGATTGCAGCGGTGGTGATCGGCGGCACCAGCCTGATGGGTGGGCGCGGTTCGGTGATCAGCACCTTTATCGGCGTGCTGATCATCTCGGTGCTGGAAGCGGGACTGGCGCAAGTCGGCGTCAGCGAACCGATGAAACGTATCATCACCGGGCTGGTGATTGTCGCCGCAGTGGTGCTGGATACTTATCGTCGCCGCGGCGAACGTTCAACGCACTAAGCTGCATCAGGCATTGAGTAAATAATATGGCAACCATCAAGGATGTAGCGCGCAGCGCCGGGGTTTCGTACACCACGGTTTCGCACGTCCTCAACCATACCCGCCCGGTCAGCGACGACGCCCGGGCGCGCGTGCTGGCGGCGGTGGAGTCGCTGGCCTACATGCCGAGTGCGCTGGCGCGTTCGCTGAAAAGCAAGGCCACCGGCAGTATCGGCCTGATCATTCCGAACAACACTAATCCGTACTTTTCGGAAGTGGCGCGCGGCATCGAAGATAGTTGTTATGCGGCCGGCTACAGCGTCATCCTGTGCAACTCGGATGACGACCCGGCCAAGCAGCGCGATTATCTGAATGTGCTGCTGACCAAGCGTTGCGATGGCTTGATCGTGGCGACGCTGGCGCAAACCGACGGCGAACTGTTGCGCAAGATGAAAGTGCCGACCGTGTTGCTGGACCGTGCGCCGAAAGACATGGCGATCGATCTGGTAGCGGTCGACAATACCGCCGGCGGCGCGCTGGCGGCCGCGCATCTGCTGAGCCTGGGCCGGCGTCGCATCGCCTGCATCGGCGGCCCGCAAGACATCGCGATTTCGCGCGAGCGGATCGGCGGCTTGCGCCAGACTTTGCAGGCTGCGGGCGTTGCGCTGCCGGAGAGTTTGCTGGCCTACGCTGACTTCACCAGCGCCGGCGGTTATCTGGCGGCGCGCAGTTTGCTGGCGCGCTTTGCATCCCAGCCCTCGCAAGCGCCGGATGCGATTTTTTGCTGTAACGATCTGATGGCGATCGGTGCGCTGCGCGCCGCGGCAGAGCACGGCATCGCAGTGCCTGAGGCGCTGGCGGTGGTGGGCTTCGATGATATCGACCTGGCGCAATTCGTCCATCCGACCTTGACCAGCGTCGCACAGAATACGCGCAAGCTTGGCCAGCTCACCGCCGAATGCCTGCTGCAACGGATTGCGACGCCCGACCGGCCATTGCAGAGGATTTCGATTGCCCCTGAATTACACATCCGCGACTCGACCGTCAGGTCGTGACGACGGAAAACTCTAGTAACCCTTACTTTTAAGAATACACATGATCGTCATCATCGGCAGTATCAATATGGACCTGGTGCTAAGCGTGCCGCGCATGCCGCATCCCGGTGAAACCTTGTCCGGCGGCCGCTTCCAGACCATCTCCGGCGGCAAGGGTGCGAATCAGGCAGTCGCTTGCGCACGCCTCAGCGCCGACAGCGCGAAGGTGGCGATGGTTGCCTGTCTCGGCGACGATGCCTTTGGCGCAGAACTGCGCGCCGCCCTGCGCCGCGACGGTATCGACGATAGCTATGTCAGCACCGTAGAAGGCGAAGCGTCAGGCGTGGCATCGATCCTGGTCGACGCTAATGGCCAGAACAGTATTGTGCTGGCAGCCGGCGCCAACGACGCGCTGAGCCCGGCCCATATCGACGCTGCCCGCAGCCTGATCGAACAGGCGCGCATCGTCGTCTTGCAGCTGGAGACGCCGCTGGCCACCGTCAGCCATGCGATTAAGCTGGCGCATGAACTGGGCAAGATCGTGGTGCTGAACCCGGCGCCAGCGCAAGCTTTGCCCGCCGCTCTGCTGGCGCAAGTGGACTATCTGATTCCGAATGAAATCGAAGCGGCCATGCTGGCCGGCTTGAACGCTGCCAGTCTCGATAACGACGCCGCCATCGAAGCCGCTGTCGCGAAATTGCGCGCTGCCGGCAGCGCCAATGTGCTGGTGACGTTGGGCGAGAAGGGCGTGTATGCCGCGCTGTCGTCCGGCTCGGTCCATTTCGCCGCGCAGCCGACCAAGGCGGTCGATACCACCGCCGCCGGCGATACCTTCATCGGCGGTTTTGTCGCCGCTCTGGCCGAGGGCCGCAGCGAAGCCGACGCCATCGCCTTCGGTCAACGCGCGGCAGCCCTGAGCGTGGCCCGCATCGGCGCTCAAACCTCGATTCCTTATCGTCACGAACTGGAAGCTTGAAATGAAGAAGAGCCCATTGCTGAATATCGCCCTGTCGGAATTGATTGCCTCGCTCGGTCACGGCGAAAGTATCGTGATCGGCGACGCCGGTTTGCCGGTGCCGCCCGGCGTGCCGCTGATCGATCTGGCGCTGACGCGCGGCGTACCTGGCTTCATGGTGACTTTGCAAACGGTATTGACGGAAATGCAGGTCGAACACCACGTATTGGCTGACGAGTTGCCGCTGCACAGCCCGCAACTGGCGCAGCAGATCGATACTCTCGGGCTGGCCGACAAGCGTACTTTGTCGCATGCCGATTTCAAGCGCATGACGCAGAGCGCTAAAGCCGTTATCCGCACCGGCGAGTTCACGCCTTACGCCAACATCATCCTGGTCGCCGGCGTAGTTTTTTGACAATATTTATGCAACATAGCTGACAAGCCGGCCTCGGCAGGTACAATTAAGCCATGAATATCTCATTGCCCGAACTGGAACAAGCCATCAATTACTGGCGTCTGCAACGGCCTGCGGTAGGGGAGGAATGCGCCTTGTCGCCCGAGGTCAATGCGCTCGCCAATGTGTATGCCTTGATGATCATCAATCACAGCAGCAGCGTGACGCTGGCTTCCATGGACAGCATTGCGCAGCAGTTGATCGGCGCCTGGCGCCAGCACATGCTGGACCTTGGCAGCGCCACCAAATCAATGGGTTAGATGCCGCGCCTGACGTTTCGGCGCAACCAGGCCGTCGGGTTTGAGCGGGAGCTGTGGCAAGTCTGCTTGCCTGGCTGGTTTGCCCGCATAGTCCGTGCTGAGCACGGCGTTGACCGCGGTTTCACTCATTCCTTGCAAACGCAACCACTGGCCGACCAGGCCTGCCAGCCGATCCAGCGCAATCCGATGGGTCGCATCGGTCTTGCCGTACAGCCAATCGGAAAACGCCATGAAGTTTGCAAACGGCGACTCGCCCAGCAAGATCGGCAACGTGTGCGCAAAGCGGCCTGAATTTGCCACCAGATCCCAGTAGCGCGAGAAACGTTGCAGGCGTTGCATGGTTTGGAAGTCGATCAGATTGGTCGCCAGGATGGTATAGGGCGGGTGCGGATCGAAGATCAGGCCGTAGGGTTCGGTATGGCGGATGATGGGCGTGCCGCGCAAGCGCTTCAGAATCCCGAACTGGATTTCATGCGGCTGCAGCTCAACCAGGCGATCGAAACCGCGGGCGAAACTGGCGACGTCTTCCCCCGGCAGGCCGGCGATCAAGTCGACGTGCAGATGCGCCTGCGATTGCTGTATCAGCCAGCGAATGTTTTCCGCCGCCTTTTCATTATTTTGCTTGCGGCTGACCAGCGCCTGCACTTCCGGATTAAAACTCTGGATGCCGATTTCGAATTGCAGCGCGCCGGGCGGGAATTGCGCGATCGACTCCTTCAAGGCGTCCGGCAAATGATCCGGCACCAGCTCGAAGTGGGCAAACACCGGATCGTCGGGATTGGCCGCCAGCTTGTCGAGAAAGAATTGCAGGATCTTGAGGCTGGTCTTGACGTTCAGGTTGAAAGTGCGGTCGACGAATTTGAACAGCCGCGCGCCGCGTGCATATAGCGACTCCATCTCGGCCAGGAAATTGTCGAGCGCAAAAGGCCATGCCGTCTTGTCCAGCGCCGACAAGCAGAATTCACATTTGAACGGACAGCCGCGCGAAGCCTCTACATACAAGGTGCGATGGGCGATATCGTGGTCGCTGTACAAGCTATACGGCAGGACAATATCAGCCATCGGCGGCTGGACACCGACGTGGACCTTCATCAGCGGCTTCGGCCCATGCAGGATCTGCCGGCATAACTGCGGCAAGGTAACGTCGCCCCAGCCGGTCACCAGATAATCGGCGAGCTGGACGATTTGTTGTTCGGCCGATTCGTAAGACACTTCCGGACCGCCGAGGACGATCACCATCTCCGGCGCCACCCGTTTCAGCATTGCCACCACCTTGGTGGTTTCCTCGATATTCCAGATATACACGCCGAAGCCGACGATGGTGGTGCCTGTGGCAGCTTTGTGCGCCAGCAGCTTTTCGACGATGTCGGTGGTCTTGGCGCCGATGACGAATTCATGCAATTGCGTAAGCTCGCGCAGATCGCCCATGTTCGCCTGCAAGTAGCGTAGCCCGAGAGAGGCGTGGGAATAGCGCGCGTTGAGTGTGGATAGCAGGATGGTCATAGTTGGCTAGCGGAAAGATTGACGGCAGAAACTGCGGAATGCGCCATTTTACGCCTGGCTACCTGCCTGACCCCTAAGCTTTTAGGTGGATTGCCAAATTGACAAAATTAGCCTTATTTATGAATACTGCAATAAATCATCACGTATCAGGCTTTATCCGAATCTCCATTTTGCAACTGATTTTCAGTTGCTTTTTTTAGGGTCGCACGGGATAATCAAATGACGAAAACCGATAAATTACGCAGCCGAGCTGCGTCTGTTCCTGCGGACTTTACTTGGCAGGAATTGGTCAGCCTGCTCAACTCATACGGGTTCATCGAGTTTTCCGATAAGGGCGGTTCTTATCGCAGTTTTAAAAACGCGGCGGGTCTCAAGATATTTATGCACAAGCCGCACCCTGGAAATATCGTGAAAAAATATTTATTGCTAAAAGTACGCAACAAGCTGAAAGAATACGGCTTGACGGATACCTCGGAGGAATGCCATGAGCGACAAAGTACTGAACCATAGAAATTATTCCGGCTCGATCGAGATCAGCATCGAGGATGGCTGCCTGCATGGCGAGATCTTGTTTATCAACGATCTCGTAAGCTACGAAGCCGAAAACGTTCGGGAGCTGCAAACAGCATTTGAAGACGCAGTGGATGTTTATCTGGACAAATGCCAACGCGAAGGCCTGGAACCGGACAAGCCCTGCAGCGGTACCTTCAATGTCCGTCTTACGCCAGAGCTGCATCGTAATGCCAGCTTGGCGGCGGCTAGGAAGGGGCAGTCTCTCAACGATTTCGTGAAGGATTGCGTTAGCGACGGCGTATCGGCAACAAGTAAAGATCCCGGCTCTACTCCACGTAGCAGCCACTTACGTCCTGTCACTACCAAATCCCATCGCAGCGCAAAATAAGGAAAATTTTTAGCGCCGGCTCAAGGCTCTGGTTACCAGCAATACCGGAATCAAGCCTACGGCAACAATCGTCAAGGCAGGCAACGCTGCCTCGCCCAGACGTTCATCACGCGCCAGATTGTGCGCGATCACCGCCAGCGTATCGGTATTGAACGGCCGCAGCAGCAGGGTGGCGGGCAATTCCTTGACCACGTCCACGAACACCATCAGGAACGCAGTCGCCATCGAGCGCCACAACAGTGGCGCGTGGAGGACACGAGCGATGCGCCAGCCGCTGCTGCCGAGGGTGCGTGCTGCTTCATCCAGCGCAGCGGGGATGCGGGCGTAGCCGGCTTCGATTGATTGCACCGCAACCGCGCTGAAGCGCACCAGGTAGGCGTACAAAATTCCGAGCGCGGTGGCTGTCACCAGAATCCCGATCTGGTTTTGCGGCGCCAGCACCTGCAACCACGCCAGCGGCAGCAGGATGCCGACCGCGATCACCGAGCCGGGCACGGCATAACCCATGGCCGCCATGCGCGTGACCAGACGCAGCAGCCATAGTTTGAACGGCGGCAAATTGCGCGTCCGCTGTACATAGCTGAGCGCCAGCGCCACCGCAACAGCGAGTACCGCGGCGATTGCGCCGAAGCGGGAGCTGTTCCAGGCCCAGCCGGCATAGCGCAACAGATCGACACCGCTGTTCAGATAGGGATCGCTTTCCTGATGCAGGAATTCGCGCCACATCAGCCGTAGCAGGATCAATACCGGCAAGACAAAACCAAGCACGATCGGCAGGCCGCAGATCAGCCATGCAATCAGGCGCTGGCCGCCCCGCAAAGGTGCGAGTCGCGTCTCCGGCGCATCGCTGCGTTGTCCGCGTACGCTGGAAAAACGCAGGCGCTGCTGGCCCTTGCGTTCAACCCATAGCAACAGCGCGACGATGGCCAGAAGCACCGACGCCAGTTGCGCTGCGGCCATCTGGTTATCCATCACCAACCAGGCTTTGTAGATGCCGGTGGTGAAAGTGCTCAGGCCAAAATACGCGCCGACGCCATAGTCGGCCAGCGTTTCCATCAAGGCCAGCGCGGCGCCGGCCATCAACGCCGGCCGCGCCAGCGGCAGCGCCACGCGGCGGATGCGCGCAGCCAGGGGCGCGCCCAGCAAACGTGCTGCTTCCATCAGATGCAGACCGCGTTCGTTCAAGGCATTGCGCGCCAGCAGGTAGGTGTAGGGATAGAGCGTAAAAATGAACAGGAAAATCGCGCCGGGCAGGCTGCGTATTTCCGGCAGGCGCAGGCCCGGCATGAGCTGGCGCAAACTGGTTTGCAGCAGACCGCTGTATTGCAGAAAATCGGTATAGGCATAGGCAGACACATAAGCCGGCATCGCCATCGGCAGTAGCAGCGCCCATTGGAAAAAACGGCGGCCGCGGAACTCGAACAGGCTGACAGTGACCGCCGTGGCGGCGCCGACCATCACCACGCCGACCGTCACCGCCAGCGCTAGCCAGGCGGATGTGGCCAGGTAGGCTGGCAGCATCGTTTGCATCTGCTGCGACAACAGATCGAGCGCCTGCGCCTCCAGTTGCAGCCAGGCGCCGGCGATACCGAATAGGGGAAGAGCGATCAACAGCGCGATTAAAGCGATCAGTGGCATGTGCTTGGAAGTAGGGAATTGCGGGGTTTAAATTGGAGTGCGGTAAACTAGGGTATTCCACCCGTGGCATTGAGCGGCAAAGACGCGTTTATCCCGATCCGACCCGAATTGTAACCAGCATCACCTGCCTGCTTCCCATGTTTCTCACTCTCGATCAAGTCAGTGTCAGTTATCCCGGCGCGCCGGCGCCGGCGGTGCATGCGGTGTCGTTGCAGCTTGCGGCCGGCCAGCTTGGCGTGCTGATCGGCCCGTCTGGCAGCGGCAAGACCAGTTTGTTGCGCGCGATCGCCGGCCTGGAGCAGGCGCAGAGCGGGCAAATTACCTTGGATCAGCAACTGCTGGATGGGCCGCAGACCAGGGTCGCCGCCGAGCAGCGCCGCATCGGCATGGTGTTCCAGGATTTTGCCTTGTTCCCGCATCTGAGCATTGCGGCGAATATCGGCTTCGGTTTGCAGCATGCCTCGCGCCAGCAACGCTTGCGGCGGGTCGAAGAAATGCTGGCGCTGGTGGGATTGGAAGGTTCGCAGGAAAAATATCCGCATCAATTGTCTGGCGGCCAGCAGCAACGGGTGGCGCTGGCGCGGGCCCTGGCGCCGGAGCCGCGCCTGCTGCTGCTGGATGAGCCGTTTTCCAGCCTGGATATCGAGTTGCGCGAGCGTCTGGCGCATGATGTGCGGCAGATCTTGACGCAGGCCGGCATCACGGCGCTGATGGTGACCCACGATCAGCTGGAAGCCTTCGCCATCGGCGATGTGGTCGGCGTGATGCAGCATGGCCATCTGCAGCAATGGGCGGCGCCCTACGATTTGTATCATCGGCCTGCGACACGCTTTGTCGCCGATTTCATCGGCCACGGCGTGTTGCTGCCGGGGCGTTTGATCGACAGCAGCGGGCGGCTGGCAGTGTCTACCGCATTGGGCGATTTGCAGGATGTCAGCGCCGAGGCCTTGCAGAAAATCCAGGTGCATGGGCGCGCGCCGTTTGACGTATTGTTGCGTGCGGACGGTATCGTGCATGACGATGCGTCGCCGTTCAAGGCACGGATAAAACGCAAATCTTTCCGCGGCGCTGAATTCTTATACACGCTGCAACTGGCAAGCGGCCAAGAGTTGCTGGCATTGGTGCCGTCCCATCACGATCATGCCGTCGATGAGTGGATAGGTATCAAACTGGATGTGAGTCACGTGGTGACCTTCCCTTTGTAAATTTGTAAATTTATCAATTGCATGACTTTCCGGAAAAGTAATCATCATGGCGCAATATATTGTGGTCGGTCTGGAGTTTGGCGTGGTGCTGATGGTGGCGCTGGCGATTTACATGATCAGGAAAAAATAGACCGTTCCCAGATATGAAAAAGGCTGGCGCATCGCGGCCAGCCTTTGCCTAAACCTTGGCGTCTTCTTAGTGACCTCTCAGTGGCCTATTTATAACCGGCGCGATCCAGCAATTGCTGCACTTTCTGCTGGTTACGGCCAACCGCCGAGACGTCGATCACCTCCGCTTTGTAAGGGCCAAGCGCATCCAGCGCCGGATTGCCGCTCTTCACGCCCTTGACCGCTGGCGATTCGTTATTGCCTTCGGCGAAATAGCGCTGGGCGTCGTCGCTCGACAAATATTCCAGGAACTTGACTGCCGCAGCACGATGCGGCGCATGCTTGGCGACGCCGGCGCCGGCGATGTTGACATGGGCGCCGGTGGTTTTCTGATTAGGCCAGATCACCGCGACTTTTTTCATCACCTCGATATCTTCCGGCTTGGTCGATTTCATCAGCCGCGCAACGTAGTAGGAATTCGAAATCGCCACGCCGCATTCGCCCGAGGCGACGGCCTTGATCTGGTCGGTATCGCCACCCACCGGCGAGCGCGCCTGGTTAGCGACATAGCCCTTGAGCAGCGCTTCCGTCTTGGCTTCGCCGTGATGTTCCAGCAGAGAGCCGAACAGCGAGACGTTGTAAGGATGCGAACCGGAACGGGTGCACAGCTTGCCCTTGTTCTTCGGATCGGCCAGCGCTTCGTAGGTGTCGACGTCTTGCGGCTGAACATTTTGCTTGTTGTAGACGATCACGCGAGCCCGCGTCGAAAAGCCAAACCATTGCGAGCCCTTGCCATCATCCTTGCCGCGCAGGTTCACCGGGATGCGTTCATCGAGGACGGCCGATTTCACCGGCTGGAACAGGCCGTCGTTTTCTGCCCGCCACAACCGCGCCGCATCCACCAGCAAGATTACATCGGCCGGACTGGCGGCGCCTTCGCTTTTCAGGCGCGCGATGGTGCCGGCGTCATCGCCGTCGACGCGGTTGATCTTGATGCCGGTAGTCTTGGTGAAATTGCCATACAGCGCTTCGTCGGTTTGATAGTGGCGTGCCGAATACAGGTTCAGAACTTGTTCCTGAGAGAATGCGGAGGCGGTACTAGTGGCCAGAATGGCGCTGGCGATGAGAGAGCGCAAAAGCATGGAAACTCCTGTCTTGATGAGGGGAATGAAGATTTGTTGCTGGTAACAAATAGTTACATTTAAGGATGCGCCACTATATCACAAATGAGAATCGTTACGATTTGTGATGATTTGATGACATATCGGAGATCGCCGTCGCGGCACATCGCGATCGGGTAATATATTTGCTCTTCCATAAGAAAAGATGGGCGTCAAATGAGCAATAAAACTACATCCAAAGTACAGACGCAAGCGAAGACCAAAGCCGCCGGCCCGCGGGTGGCGCTGGTGCTGCAGGGCGGGGGCGCGCTGGGCGCTTATCAGGCCGGCGTATACCATGCGATGCACGAAAACGGCTTTACTCCGGATTGGGTGGTCGGCACCTCCATCGGCGCGATCAATGCCGCGATTATTGCTGGCAACGAACGCGATCTGCGGCTTTCGCGGCTGAAGGAATTTTGGGAGCAGGTCGGTCACGGCGATTTGATGGATTTGAGCAAAGTCACAGATACCGCGCGCCAGTTCAATACCTGGTGGACCACGGCCGATGTGACAATGCGCGGGGTGCCGGGATTTTTCTCGCCGCGCGGGCCTAATCCGTTTCAACTAGGCATGGCGGTAGCGCCCGAGCAGGCCAGTTTCTACGACACCGGTCCGCTGGCCGAGACGCTGAGCCGACTGGTCGATTTCGATTTTCTGAATGCGCCGGGCGGCATTCGTCTGACCGTCAGCGCGATGAAAGTGGCGTGCGGCAGCCTGGTCAAATTCGATTCGCTGGAACGGCAGATCGGGGTCGAGCACATCATGGCCAGCGGCGCGTTGCCACCCGGCTTTGCGCCAGTGCGGGTTGACGGCGATCTGTACTGGGACGGCGGCTTGTACTCGAATACGCCGTTGGAAGTGGTGCTGGAAGACGAAGCCAAGACCGAGATCGATGGCCACACCATTTGCGTGCTGGTGGATTTATGGAACGCCAACGGCCCCGAGCCGACGACCTTGAACCAGATCGAGAATCGTCAGAAAGACGTGACATTTGCTTCACGCTCGGAGCGTCATATCCAAAATTATTTGCGCATGTATCAACTGCGCCATGCCGCCTTTGCTCTGTATAAAAAATTGCCGCCGGAACTGCGCAGCAAATCGGATCTCCACGAGTTCAAGGGTATGTCCGACCAAGGTACGATTCATGTGGTGCGCCTGCGCTACGGCGGCCACGACTGGAATATGGCGTCCAAGGACATCAATTTTTCGCGTGGCTCGATCGAATGGCGCTGGGAGCAAGGTTACTCCGACGCCATGCAGACCGCCGAGAGCATCAGGGCGAATGGCGAAACCTTTGGCAACTCCGACGCCGGCCTGGTGGTGCATGAGTTGGTCATGCCACCGTCAGCGTAAAATCGATGGCGTCTATCTCTGTCTTTGCCTCTGTCTTGCGCCTGGCCGTGCCCTTGCTTTTGCTGCTGGCAGGTGCGGCGCCGCATGCCGGCGCGCAGCCCGGCGTCGCGGCGCTGGATAGCCAGCAATGCGCGCTCCTTAAGCAGCATGTGCTGCAGCCTGGTGCGCCGGTTGATTGCCCGCAACTGCAAGTGGTCCGTTTCGCGTATCTGGATTTTGACCATGTGTCGCATAACGATGGCGAGATCATGGTGATGGCAGCCGTCGCGCCGCAGGTAAAAGCGTTGTTCGACGAACTGCTCAAGCGTGGTTTCCCGCTTGCGCAGGCACGCCTGATGGAGCATTATCAAGGCAACGACGACGCTTCGATGGCAGACAACAATACCTCTGCCTTTAACGACAGGCCGATCACCGGCGGCAAGACGGTTTCCTTGCATGCCTACGGTTTGGCGATCGATATTAATCCTTTGCAAAATCCGTATGTGCTGCGCGATGCTCAGGGGCGGCAGATATATAGTCCGCCGGCCGGGCAGGCTTTCGGTGAACGACTGGTTAGCCGGCCCGGAAGCAGTGAACAAGTTGTGGAACTATTCGCCCAGCATGGCTTTCTGATCTGGGGAGGCGATTGGAGAAAACCGATTGATTACCAGCATTTCCAGGTCAGCCGCAAGCTGGCTGAACGGATGGCAAAACTGCCGGCGCCGCAGGCGCGCCAGCTGTTTGAAAGTACGGTTGCAGCTTACCGTGCCTGCCGCACAGGCAGCGGTCACGGTAGCAAACCAAAAGACAGGATGGTTTGCGCGGCAGCGGCAGGCTAGCGCACTGTCAAATTTGGCAGGGGGCAGATTCGCATTTTGCTTGTAGAATGAATGCGAAATATTGCCATATTGATAGCAATACCGATTTGTTCACACAGGAGAAGGCCATGTTTTCGTTTCATGAAAAGTTTGCCGAAGCAACCAAAGCGCATTTTGAAGCCCAGTTGGCATTGCTCAATACCCTGACTGCAAAAACTTTCGAGGGCGTTGAAAAAGTCATCGAACTCAACCTGAATGCCGCCAAAGCGTCATTGGAAGAATCCAGCGAAGCCACCAAACAATTACTGAGCGCCAAAGACCCGCAAGAATTCCTGACATTGTCGGCCGCGCAAGCCAAGCCGAATGCAGAAAAGGCCGCAGCCTATGGCCGTCATCTGGCCAGCATCGCCTCTGGCACCCAGGCTGAATATACCCGCGCAGCAGAAGCGCAAGTCGCAGAAACCAGCCGCAGAATCAATGCCTTGATAGAAGAAGTCAGCAAGAACGCGCCACCAGGTTCGGAAAGCGCGATCTCGATTCTGAAATCGGTGATCAGCAATGCCAATGCGGGTTATGAGCAGCTCACCAAGAATACCAAGCAGGCGGTGGAAACCCTGGAAGCCAATCTGAATAACGCCAGCGCGCAACTGACTCAGGCGACTACGCCACGTAGCAAGAAGTAAATAATAAGAGATAAGGGCAGCAGCTTTTTGCTTACCGCTTTACTGCTCTTCTTGATCCACGCTTGATCCACGATAAAGGCCGCAGATGCGGCCTTTATCTTTATCTATATAGGTAAGGCGCGGTCCCAGGCCGGCACCTCGCCGAACTGCTGCGCCAGGAAATCGACAAAGGTGCGCACCTTGGCCGACAGGTGCTGGCGGCTCGGATATACCGCGTGGATCGCCAGCTCGTCACCATGGTAATCGGTCAGGATCGGTAGCAAGCGGCCGTCGCGGATCGCATCGCCAATGATGAAAGTCGGTTGCCGGATGACGCCCATGCCGGCAACTGCCGCGGCCAATAGCAGATCGCCGTTATTGCAATGCAAACCGCCGTTGATGCGCACCGTGTGCGTTTTGCCGTCGCGCTGCAAGCGCCATTCGTTATCCGGCAGCGTATAGGCATAGGTCAGGCAGGCATGGCGGGCCAGATCATCCGGATGTTGCGGTACGCCGTGCCGTTCAAGATAGGCCGGCGCGGCGCAGGTCAGCACGTGCGCCGTCGCCAGCTTGCGCATCACCAGGCTGGAATTCTGCAATCTGCCGATGCGGATCGCCAGATCGAAACCTTCTTCAACCAGATCGACAACCCGATCGGACAAGGTCACGTCCAGTTCGACATTCGGATAGCGTTGCGCGTACAACGGCAGTAGTTGCCCCAGATGGTTGACGGAAAAGGACACCGGCGCATTGATACGCAACACGCCGCCCGGATTGGCGGCGTGCATGCCGGCCGCCAGCGTGGCTTGTTCAAGATCGGCCAGTAGCTGCTTGCAGCGTTCCAGATAGGCGCTGCCGGTATCGGTCAGGCTGAGGCGGCGCGTGCTGCGATTCAGCAGGCGCGCGCCCAGGTATTCCTCAAGCTCGGCGATATGCCGTGTCACCGACGGATTCGACAAGTTCAGAATCCGCGCAGCGCCCGACAGGCTGCCGCTTTCAGTCACTTTGACAAACACCTTCATGGCCTCGAACAGATTCATTGCAACGCCCTATTGTTTTGAAATCCGGAAATGGTATTTTAATGAAACCGCATTTTTCTTTCCGTTGCAAGAATATATAGTCAAACACGATCCGATTCATAAACTATCTATCTTGGTTTTTAACTATTTTTGCGAGGGTAATATCATGAACACAAGCAACCCCGGCATCTACGCCGCTACCCTGCTCAGACTGACCCTGGGCATTGCCCTGCTGGCGCATGCCTACCTCAAGGTCTTCGTATTCACTTTACCGGGCGCGGCCGGCTTTTTTGCCAGTCAGGGGTTTCCCGCATGGTCGGTCTACCCTGTGGTAGCGGTGGAAGTGCTGACCGGGATTGCCATGGTGCTTGGCCTGCAAGCCCGGATTGCCGCCGTGATTTCACTGCCGGTACTGTTGGGCGCATTATCGGTACATGCCGGTAACGGCTGGGTGTTCACCAGCCCTAACGGCGGTTGGGAATATCCGGCGTTCATGGTGATCACCGCCATTTCAGTGGCCTTGCTGGGCAACGGCGCGTTTGCGTTAGGCACCAGCAAGGTCGACAAGTAATTTGACAAATAAGCTGAAAAATAAGCTGATTGGAAGGGATTAAGATGAGCACCATTGCCACCCGCATGCCGGCGATTTTCTTCGGTCACGGCAGCCCGATGAATGCACTTGAGGATAATCGCTACACCGCAGCCTGGGCCGAATTGGGCGCGAGTGTCGCGCCGCTGCAACCGAAAGCGATCCTGTCGGTGTCCGCGCACTGGTACACGCGCGGCACCGGCGTCACCGCGATGGCGCAGCCGAAAACCATTCACGATTTCGGCGGTTTTCCGCAGGCATTGTTTGACGTCCGTTATCCGGCGCCGGGCGATCCGCAGCTGGCAGCGCAGGTGCGCGATCTGCTGGCGCCGGTGGCGGTTGCCATGGACCAATCCTGGGGGCTCGATCACGGCACCTGGTCGGTGCTGGTCAAAGCTTTTCCCAAGGCCGATGTGCCAGTGATACAACTGAGCATCGACGCTACCCGGCCGGCGCAGTTTCACTTTGATCTGGGCCGCAAACTTGCCGTATTGCGCGAACAAGGCGTGCTGATCATCGGCAGCGGCGACGTGGTGCATAACCTGCGTCTGATGAATCGCAGCCAGGATGCGCCGGTGCATGGCTGGGCTCAGCGTTTCAACGACCACATCCGCGAGAGTCTGGTGAGCGGCGATCTGCAAGCCTTGATCGATTACGCCGATCAGGGCCAGGACGCGCAATTGTCGGTGCCGACGCCAGAGCACTATCTGCCGCTGTTGTACATCGCCGGCGCCAAACAAGATGACGAGACGATTTCGATTGCAGTCGATGGCATCGATATCGGTTCTATCAGCATGCTGACCGCCGTGGTCGGCGCTGTCTGAGGTTAGAGGAACGCCGGACTATTCCTTGCCCTTTACCGGCTTGGGATAGTCCTTCATCACATCGATAGCTTGTGCATACGTGGATTCCCAGGTTTGCTGGTGCAAGTCGGCAATCCGTTGCGCCATCTTCTCATTGCGCAGCACGATCTCCAGGTTGCGTGAATTATCCAGGTAGCCGCCGCTCCAGTTGCTGGTGCCGATCCATGCCAGCTGGCCATCGATAGACATGGTCTTGCTATGGATCACGCGGGCGAAGGGAATGAAGCCGGTGCTGGCCTGCGGCAGCGTGACGATCCGGATTTCCATGCCGGGCAGCAGCGCCAGGCTTTTCAAATAGGCGATCGCCGGCTGTTCGGTATTCCAGTTCGACACCATCAGCTTGACCTTGACGCCGCGCGCCAGTGCAGCGCGGATCGCATTATCGATCACCGCGTAATAAGGACGTGTGCGATTCGGCCCGTAGCTCAGCGGCGCATAGTCGAGCAACTGTATCCGGACTTCGGATTTAGCCGCGGCCAGCAGTTTCGGCAACTCGGTTTCAGAGTCGCCGACGCCGGGCGGATTGAACGCGTTCGGGCTGGCTACCAGAAACGCCGCTTGCCGGTCATCGGCGCTTGCCACACTCTGATTAAGAAGCGGCACCGGTTGCCCTTGCGCGATCAATTCCTGCGCCTGCCAATCGTACTCAAAAATTTGCTGCAACTGGCCAACCATCATCGCATCCGTGATGCGCAAGCCGGTTTCATGGATGTGGACAAACGAGCGCCAGTCAAAATTCTGGCTGCCGACGTAGGCGGTGCTGGCGTCGACCACCATATATTTTGCGTGGATGATGCCGTTGCCGGTCAGCTTGGAATAATCGAGATAACGGAATTCAAGATTGGGAATTTTTTTGAGCCGTTCGATGGTTGGCATGTCGGACGCGAACTTGCCTTTTTCTTCCATCAGGAAACGAATCTTGACGCCACGCGCACCGGCTGCGGCGAGCCGCGCTATCACCTGTTCAAATGCGGCGCCAGGCTGGCTGGCGACATAGAACTGACCCAGCACGATCTCGTGCCTGGCGCTATCGAACATCTCGCTCCAGACTTGCAGCGGTTCACGCAAGTCAGGCGTTGCCAGCGTGGTTTCGAGCGGCGCCGTGTGGACTAGTTCGTAACCGGGAATGCCGAATTCGGCACGGGCGCTGCCGGTGCAGCCCAGCAGAATTGCTAGCGAGGCGATCAGCCGACGCATTTCTATCTTATATATTTTTATCTTATGCATTTCTATCCTGGTCAGGCCAGATGCAGCTTTCCAGATTCTGCTGGCATCACCGTGCTGCTGCCAGCCACTCGGCCGACGCAGGCACGCAGCATCAATACTTTCAAATGATCGTTGATGCGTTCGATCCGTTCCTGGAACATATTAAAGAAAAACATGCCCACCACCGCAATGCCGATGCCCAGCGCGGTCGCATACAAAGCGGTGCCGATGCCTTGCGAGACCTGGCCCGGATCGGATACGCCGGATACCGCCAGCGCCTTGAAAGTATCGATAATACCCAAAATCGTACCGAGCAGGCCGAGCAGGGGAGCGGCAGTGACGATGGTGTCCAGAATCCATAGCCGATGCTGCACTTCGCCGCGGTTGGCGATATATACCGACTCGCTGAAATCTTCCAGATCCTTTTCACTGGTCAGCTGATGTTTTTCCGCCAGGATGTCGGACACCAGTGTCAGCGGCAGGCTGGCGCGCGACGTCAGTGCGCTCGGCAATTCCTGCACGTGCTGCACGGCGTGGGTCATGGCTTTTTCCAGGCCGATAGCCTGGCGCAACGTGTAGTTGAAAAACAGCCCGCGCTCGACGATCACGAAGATCGCCAAGGCAGCGCAGGCGTACATCAGATAGAAAGCGAGCTCGTGGAATAATTGCATGTTCATGTTGACCTCTCTGCGCACGAATGCACGTTTGTTGCAGCGGCGAGCCCCAGTCCGGGGCCGCCCGCCATGGTTTGCCGCTAATGCTTTGCTGCTGGATTAAAAATCCGCCACCAAAGTGACGCTAAAGCTGCGCGGTGCGCTGACATAGAACGTCGGCGGCGTTGCCGGTGCGCTGCTGCCGATCGCCACCGCATTGCTGGTGAACTGGCTGCCGCTGCCGGCATTCAGGTTCAGGTATTGCTTGTCAAAGATATTGTTGAGGTTGAAGCGCAGCGTCGGTTTTTTCAGCCAAGTGGTCGACGGGAAGGTATAACCGGCGCCGGCGTTGAACACCGTATAACCGCCCAGGCTGTCATCGTTGACCAGTGTGGTGTAGCGCTTGCCGGTGTATTTAGCCTGGCCGAATACATACCAGCTGTCTTGCGCATATTGCAGGCTCAAGCCGCTCAGCCAGTTCGGCGTATCCGGAAACTCTTTGCCGCCGGTAGGCAGGTTGAAGTTGGTGGCCCAAGGCATGTCCTTATCCATCTTGCTCTTGATATAGGACAGTGAACCGTACAAGCTCAGGTTCTTGGTGAGCGAGTAGCCGGATTCCAGTTCAAAGCCTTTGGATGTCGAATCGCCGACGTTGTAATCGATACGATTGCCGGTATCCGGGTTGAACGAGGTGGCAATCCGGTTTTTGTAATCGACATAGAATACCGATCCCGAAAACGTCCATTTGTCAGTCGCGTAACGGTAGCCGAGATCATAGTTCCAAGAGGTTTCCTTATCCACCGGCACATTGCGCACGGTGCCGCCGGTATACACGCCGTTTACAAAATTGCCGCCCGAGATCAGGTTGAAAAAGGAGAAATTGCCTGGCGCCTTGAAGTTCTTCGCAGCGTTGAAAAATACCGATTGCGCCGGATCGAGCTGATAACGGATGCCGAGGCTAGGCAACAGGTCGGAATACGATTTCTGCACGGTATAGAAACCTGGCGAACTCTGGCTTGGATTGTTGGTGACGTTACGGTCTATGCTCGAATAACGCGCGCCGAGCTGCAGGTTCAGCTTGTCTTGCATCAGGCTGATATTGTCTTGCGCAAAAGCTGATTTACCGGTGCTGACGGTGAGTGTGTCGCGGTATTGCACGACGCTGCCGTTCTGGTTTCTGAGCCAGACGTCAGGATTGCTCAGCCAGACATCGGCGGCGTTGCCATTGTTGTCGATAGGCGCATAAGGGCCGGTTTGCTGATGCCGCGCGCGCTCGTACCAATAGCCCACCATCAGTTTGTGGTTGTCGATCTGCTGGTTGTACTTGAGCGTCACGCCGGGACGATAGGTGCGGGTGCGGCTGCCTTCGTAGGCGAACACAGTGTCCTTGGTGTCGCCGTCGCGATTGACATCGCGCACACCGCCACCCAGCAAAGTACCGGAATTACCCTCGGTGATAGTTTGCAATTGATTGCCGCCAGTGCCGAAGCCGTACCACATGTATGGGTTGACATCGATGCTGGATTGCGGCGCCAGCTGGAAGTGTGCGTTCATGGTGGCCAGCCAATTCTTGAACGGATTCAGGTTGTAGCCGTAGTACAGATCCTTGCTGCCGGTATTGATGCCGGCGTTCGGGCCGTAGGTCGAATCATTTTGCGCACCAGGGCCGCCTGGCTGATGCACCGGCGCCACCGTGCCGTAATCCAGGTTGCGTCCATACTGGGCAATCTGCGCCTTGGTCAGCGAACGATAATTATTGTTCAACGCCGTGTTGTACATGAAACCGGTATCGACAAAACTGCCGCCGCCCAGATCCAGTTTGCTATTGAAATCGACATGTTCCTTGTCGGCACGGCCTTTACCCTTGAACTTGTCGGCCTGCGCCTTGGAATAAGAGATAAAGAACTTGAAACGATCGTTGAACAGCTTGCCGGAATCGAGGCGCACGTAAGCTTTCCACAGATCGTTCGAGCCGAAAGTATATTCGGTGCGGAAGCGGCGCTGGTCTTCCGGGGTACACATGGTCATGCCGATATTGCCGCCGGTGGCGCCGACATGCGGTGCTTCAGTGTCGGTGGATCCTTGCGTGACGAAGATGTCGCACAGGTTTTCTGCATCGGTGTATTCCTGCGGATAGACGGCGAAGCTGCCGGAATCGTTGACCGGTGCACCATTGACGGTGAAGCCGAGCTGGTCGCTGTTAAAGCCGCGCACCCGGACGTTGCCGCCGAACAGGCCGGTGCCGTCGGTATCGTAGCTGTTCACGCCCGGCAGCAGATTGATCATCTGAAACGGATTGCCGGTGGTGCTTTGTTTTTCCATATAGTCGCGATTGACCGAGCTGCGCGCTTTCGCTGACTCTTCCTGCTGGATCAGGCCGGTGCTTTGGCCGCCGCCGGCATCGCCTTGCACTGTGACCTTGCCGACCTCGGATGTGTCGGCAGCGTAGACCAGCGGACTGGCGGCGATGAATAACCCGGAGATCAGCAGTGACAGCCGGGTGACTTTGAATTGCATGGCATTACTCCCTGTATATTTTTGCTAGGTGTTCAAACTAAGTATTCAAGCTGCTGCTAACTTCTGTTCGCTGTTGCTCTACCCCGCTCCCGGGATGAATTCCAGCTCGGCGCTGAATCGATGGCTCGCTTCTCCGACCCAGCTGGATTCGGGAAAAGCAGAAAAAGTGGCGCGGTTGATGGTCTTGCGGGCGGCTTCGTCGAGCAGCATGGAGTTCGACGATTCGTCGATGCCTTGCTCTACCAGAGTGCCGTCGCGATTCAGCACAAACCAAACCTTGACCTTGCCTTGCGGCCGCTGCTGACTGGCTTCGCGCCCGGTCGGATAACGCTTGATGCTATTCAGATGCGCCCGCAGCTTGGCGATGTAACCGGCTTCGACGCCGGCGTTGTTCGGCTTGGTTACCGGCGGCGCGGGTTCCGGAGCCGGTGGCGCTATGGGGGCAGGCGCGGCGACGGCTTTGGGCGCTGCCGGCGGTGCGGCTACTTCGGCACTCGGACTGTTGCTGACCGGTGTGGCGCTCACGGTCGGTTGCGGTGTTGCCGGAGTTGGCTGCCGGTTCTGGATCGGCTGCACCGCCGGTACTGGCAGCGGCTTAACCACCTGCGGCGGCGTCGGAGTCGGCGGCGTGGGTGCGGCCACTGGCGGCTCCGGTTCCGTCAACGCGATCTGCACCAGGGAATCATCTGTATGCGGCTGGATCTTTACCGCTTTCTGGATCCCGGCAAAGATCAGGATCGCGAGTATGACGATAGCCGGCAGCGTTGCCAGCGCATCGCGAAACCTGTAGAAAAACGGCATGGTCATGATTGCTTGCATCACGGTTTGCGGGTAGCAATGGAGATCGATTCGAAGCCGTTCTGCTTCAAGTTGTCCATCACTTCCACCAGCCGTTGCACCTCAACCCCGCGATCGCTGTTGACGATGACGTTGAGTTTTTCGTCTTTCTTTTTAGCTTGATTCAAGCGTGTCGCCAGCTCGCCGATCTTGGTGTCGACGCCGTCGACTTGCAGCGCATCGTTAAGACCGATGCTGATGACAGCTTTGTTTTGCGGTTTCAGATCCTGCGAGCTGCTGGCAGTCGGCAAATGTGTTTTCATGCCGAGTGCCGGAATCACGTTGAGACTGATCAGCACAAAAAACACCAGTAGAAACATCATCACGTCGATCATGGGAATAATTTCGACGCGGGCTTTCCGCTTTTTTGGTTCGTCCCAGCTGCGCATTGCACTACCCCGATGTAAGAAGCGCGGTGATAGCGTGAAGTCGCTAACCGCTATAATTTCTATAACTGTCGGCAGAATAGCGAGGAATTATTTCGGCAGTATTACAATCGTTAACTTAGCTATTGATGTGGCGGCAGCCGCACAAAAGACAGCAGCATCTTGATCGCATAGACCACGATCAGAGAGCCGGTCAGATCGCCGATGGACATCACGATCAGGCCCGACCAGAAATGATAGGAGACGCCGCGCAGCACAAACCACATCAGCTGCAGCAGCGGATTGGCGAGGCCGTATAACAAGATGCAAGCCAGCAAGCGGGTCGTGGTCAGATTGCTGAGCGAGCGTTGCAAGCGCATTTCCTGCAAGGTGAATCTATAGGCGAGATAGGGCGCCAGCGCCGAGATAATGCTGTAGCCGATGGTGGTGACCGGATCGCCGGGAAAGATGGCGTAGATGCTGGAAGTTAGCAGTGAAGCGAACAGGATGCCGAGCACGCCCGCCTCGGCAAACAGCAAAGTGCAGATAAGCCGTATCCCGGCCGGCAGGTAGATCCAGGCAATCCCCTGGGTGAATTCGATGTGCTTGAATAACCAGTCGTTGGTCATGTACACCAGCATGTAGACCACCACCGTGATGGTCACGGTTAACAGGTTGAGGCGCAGTTTCGCGGCGCTGGACGAGGGAATGGACATGGCGCGCATATATTACCGAAGTATCCGCGCCAGCGCCGGAAGATACTTGCGATGGCTGTGAAATGACGGGTATGATCGATATGAATTTCACAGCATTAGCAGAGCATTTCCGGCAGCCGCCTACCTACGTGTTAAAAATAGAGCTATGGAAAAAAATAACCGACCTGCAGATATCTATGTGCGGTTTTTGCAACTGGCAAATGCGCTGCGCGGCTTGCCGTCGCTGCCATCGCTGGACCCTTTGGAAGATCGCATCCTGGCCTTTGTTGCGCGCGCCGGGCAAGCCAAGGAGCGGCTGTCGGTACGCGACATGATGGCGCAAAGCGAACTCGGATCACCGGCCATGTTGCATGCGCGGCTGAAGTCGATGCGGGAAAAGGGCTGGATCGTGCTGACAGATACCGACGATACGCGCCGCAAGCAGGTGGAATTGAGCCAGGCGGCGTGGCTGCACTTCGACAAGTTATCGAAGTGCTTGCTGCAGGCAACGCGGGACGCCGGCAAATAGCTGATCATAGGTCAACACGCCCTAGGGGAAACCGCGACACGATGTGCTCTCAAAAAATACGCTCACGGCGTATTTTTTTTATCCGTCCGCTGTAACAAACTGATGTATCAAGCCGATGTAACAAGCAGGTCATATTTATTTCTTATAATTTCGACTACTCAATATCATTACCTCAGACCTGAGCGAGCTACATGGACGCGACAAAGCAACTGCGGCACAACACAGTTTCACCGGCGCTCACGCTGGCATCAGCGTTGGGCATGAGCCTGCTTGTCGCTGCCTGCGGCGGCAGCGACAGCAACCGCAGTGTCGACGCCGGCGTGAAGGCGGCCTGGGTGGTCGTCGGCAGCAACAACCAGGCCACCGTCAGGGTTATCACCAGCGACGCCAGTTGTCCGCAAGTCCTCGACGGCGCTGACTATAATGCGATGACTTTGCGCGCTGCAGCGGCAACCGCAGCGCAGCGCCCGACCGCCAGCGCAGCCGCCGACTCCAAGCCTTCCGCCTTCCCGGTCACCGCCTGTGAATACAAGGTGCCTGCCAATAGCAGCAGTATCTCGGTCGGCTCCCGTTCTTTACCTCTGCCCAAGAAAGCGCCGCAGCGCGTAGTGGTGCTGGCCGATACCGGTTGCCGCTTGAAGAAGGCCGATAACGCCTGGCAAGCCTGCGCCGATGGCGACGCCTGGCCGTTTCCCGAGATCGCCAGCACCGCTGCCGCCATGCAGCCGGATCTGGTATTGCACATAGGCGATTATCACTATCGCGAAAATGCCTGCCCGGCAGATATCGGCGGTTGCAAAGGCAGCCCCTGGGGTTACGGCTGGGACGCCTGGCAAGCCGATTTGTTCCAGCCCGCTGCACCGCTGATGGCTGCCGCGCCGTGGATCATGGTGCGCGGCAATCACGAAGAATGCGCGCGCGCCGGCCAGGGCTGGTTCCGCTTTCTGGATACGCAACCGTTCGACGCCAAGCGCTCTTGCGACGATCCGGCCAATGATGGTTTGGGTAATTTTTCCGATCCGTATGCGGTCGCAGTCGGCGCCGATACGCAAGTGATTGTGTTCGACTCGTCGAAAGCGGGCAGGGCTGCGTTGCCGATCAGCGATCCGCAATTCGTCAAATATCAGGCACAATTCCAGACAGTCAACCGCTTGGCGGCGCAAGCCGGCGTCAACAGCATTTTCACCAATCATCATCCGATCCTCGGTTTCGCGCCATTGGCCGGCGCAGCGCCGGCGCCGGGCAATCAGGCGCTGCAATCGGTGATGCAAAGCGTCAATCCGACAGCCTTTTATCCGGCCGGTGTGAAGACGGCGATTCACGGCCATGTGCATGATTTCCAGGCCATCAATTTTTCATCCAACCATCCGGCCACTTTTGTCTCCGGCAACGGTGGCGATAATCTGGATGTGAATTTTGCCGATCCGTTCCCATCCAGCATCAGTCCGGCTCCCGGTGTCATCGTCGACAAGATTGCGCATACCAGCAGCTTCGGTTTCATGGTGATGGATCGTCAGAGCAATGGCACATGGGCATACAAAGCCTATACGCGTAAGGGGCAGCTACTCACCACTTGTCAGCAAAATGGGAATAACATCAGTTGCGACAAGACCGGTTATCTGGCGCCAAATTGATGCAGCGTTTTTGGCCGGCGCTACTGCTAGCTTGCTGCTTGCCGTTCAAACTGAATGCAGCGCCGCTCAACACGCCGTTGTATCCGGAAATGCCGGCGCCGGCGGCAGCGCCGGCCGATGCTCCGGCATTAGTGGCGCTAGGCCGCCAATTGTTTTCCGATACCCGCTTGTCGGAGCCGCGCGGTACCAGTTGCGCCAGCTGCCACGCCCCGGCGCAGGCTTTCTCCGGCAATCATGGATCACGCATCGGTGTCGCGCTCGGCAGCCGCCCGGCCAGTCTGGGTACCCGCAATACACCGTCAGTCTTGTATCTGCGTTATACGCCACCACGTTTTTTTTACCAGGACGACGATGCGCTAGCGCCGATTCCGTTCGGCGGTTTCTTTTGGGACGGCCGCGCCAATACTTTGGCCGAGCAAGTTCAGGGGCCTTTGTTTAATCCCCAGGAAATGAACAACCGCAATCCCAGCCAGCTGGCGCGCAAACTGCAGCAAGCGTATGGGCTGGAGATGCGCACGCAGTTTGGTGCGGCCATCTTTCAGCGGCCGGCACTAGCGACTCAGGCCGCCAGCCGTGCGCTGGAGGCATTTTTGCGTAGTGATGAAATGACGCCGTTCAGCTCCAGGTACGACGACTATATCCGCGGCAGGATTAAATTGGATGTGGCGGAAATGCGCGGTTTGCGCCTGTTTAAAGATCCGGACAAAGGTAACTGCGCATCCTGTCATAAATTCAACGACAGCTCCAGCAATCCGGCGCGCTCGATGTTTACCGATTTTGGTTACGATGCGGCGGCGATGCCGCGCAACCGCCGGATCGCGGAAAATCGCAATCCTAAATACTACGATCTAGGTTTATGCAAAACCGCAGCCGAGTTGCAATGGCCCGACAGCAGCCAATGGTGCGGTTATTTCAAAACGCCGAGCTTGCGCAATGTCGCCGTACGTGAAAGTTATATGCATAACGGCGTATTTGGCGCGCTGCGCGACGCCGTCGCGTTTTATGCGACACGCGCGACCAAACCGGGCGACTGGTACAAGACCGGGATCAAGTTCGATGACCTGCCGCCAGCTTATCGGGAAAACGTCAATATCAATTCGGTGCCGTACAACCGGCGCGAAGGAAGCACGCCGGCGCTCAGCGATAGCGATGTTGATGATCTGGTGGCGTTTCTGCGAACGCTGACCGATGCCGCGTATGTCAAACAGAGCACTCGATCCAGCAATAAACAATAGAGGCCGGATGCCGCATCTGGCCAAGTCTGTTTAAGCTATTAAACAAGAAACAAAAATTCAGCCAAGACTTATAGGTACACATGTAAGCAGCAGGCAAAAGCTAAGCCATACTGCAATCTTTCACGAAGCAAATACTTTCCTGCCCCAAGGCGGATGGTATTTATAGGAGTGCTATGAAAGATGCTATTATTGGTGCTATTAACAATGCTTTTAAAGGCATTTCTATGGCACACCTGATTCTTGCCGAAACGACCGCCAGCGTTTCCGAGTTAAAAAAAGACCCTATGGGCACCGTTGCTGCAGGCGAAGGATTTCCCGTGGCGATATTAAACCGCAACCAGCCGGCTTTTTATTGCGTTCCTGCAAAGGCTTATGAAGCCTTGATGAACAAGCTCGAAGACATGGAACTGAACGCGCTTGCAGACGCGCGCCAAGGGCAAGCTATTATCAAGGTCAAGCTGGATGAGCTTTGAACTAGCTTTCCTAGAAGAAGCATTGAAGGAGTGGGGTAAGCTGGATCAGGGCATCCGCGAACAGTTCAAAAGGAAATTAGCAGAACGATTGCTGAGTCCGCATATCCCGTCAGCCCAACTATCTGGCTCCGGAAGTCGCTACAAAATCAAGCTGCGCCAGGCTGGCTACCGCCTGGTCTACGAAGTACGCGACCGGGAGTTGATCGTGCTGGTCGTCGCGGTGGGCAAGCGCGAGCGCAACGCCGTGTACAAGGCCGCAGAAAGACGTTAAGCCAGCGGCCCATACCATACGCCAGCAGATTTAATTTTTGTTCAGCATGCTCAAGGCAACCGCCTCGGCCACGCGGATGCCGTCAATCGCCGCCGACATGATGCCGCCCGCATAACCGGCGCCTTCTCCGGCCGGAAACAAACCAGTCGTATTCAAACTTTGCAGACTGTCGTCGTGGCGCTTGATGCGTACCGGCGATGAAGTGCGGGTTTCGACCCCGGTCAGCACGGCGTCGGCCATGGCGAAACCGCGGATCTGTTTGTCGAATACCGGCAAGGCTTCGCGGATAGCGGCAATTGCGTAGTCTGGCAAGGCTGTGCTGAGATCGCCCAGATGGACGCCGGGTTTGTAGGAAGGAATCACGGAACCGAGCGCGGTCGACGGCCGGCCGGCGATGAAATCGCCCACCAGCTGGCCCGGCGCATCATAGGTGCCGCCGCCCAGTTCGAAGGCGCGCGATTCCCACTTGCGCTGGAAGTCTATCCCGGCCAGCGGGTGGCCGGGATAGTCGTCCGGCGTGATGCCGACCACGATGCCGCTGTTGGCGTTGCGTTCGTTGCGCGAATACTGGCTCATGCCGTTGGTTACCACTCGCCCGGGTTCCGAGGTGGCCGCGACTACAGTGCCGCCCGGGCACATGCAGAAACTGTAAACCGCACGGCCGAGAGCTTGACTGGATTCGCAGTGATGCACCAGCTTGTAATCGGCGGCGCCCAGTATCGGATTACCGGCGGCGGGGCCAAAGCGGCAGCGGTCGATCAAGGATTGCGGATGTTCGATGCGGAAGCCGATGGAGAATGGCTTGGCTTCGATATACACGCCGCGGTCGTACAGCATCTGGAATGTATCGCGAGCGCTATGGCCGATGGCCAGCACCACATGGTCGGTAACGATGGTCTCACCGCTGGCGAGCACTACCGCACGCACCTGGCCCTGGCCGTTTTCCATCTTGATGTCGATATCCTCGACCTTTTGCTGGAAGCGGAATTCGCCGCCCAGCGCCTCGATGCTGGCGCGCATCTGCTCCACCATCTTGACCAGCCGGAAAGTACCGATATGCGGTTTGCTGACGTACATGATCTCGTCTGGCGCATCGGCCTTGACGAATTCGGTCAGCACCTTGCGGCCGTAGTGTTTGGGATCCTTGATCTGAGTCCACAGTTTGCCATCGGAAAACGTGCCGGCGCCGCCTTCGCCGAACTGCACATTCGATTCCGGCTGCAACTCGCGTTTGCGCCACAGTCCCCAGGTGTCCTTGGTACGCTCGCGCACTGCCTTGCCGCGTTCCAGGATGATCGGATTGAAACCCATCTGCGCCAGGATCAAGCCGGCAAACAAGCCGCATGGCCCGGTGCCGATTACCACCGGCCGTGATTTCATCTGAGTTGGCGCTTGCGCTACGAAACGGTAATTGGTGTCGGGTGTCGGCAGCACGCTGCGATCGCCCTTCATGCGCTTGAGGACCGCGTCCTCGTCCTTGAGCTCGACGTCCACGCTGTAAGTCAGGATCACAGCAGTCTTTTTGCGGGCGTCGTAGCTGCGGCGGAAAATTGTGTAACCGAGCATTTCCTCAGCGGCGATTCCCAGCCGTCCCAGAATCGCAGCATGCAGGGCGTCTTCAGGATGGTCGAGGGGGAGTTGTACTTCATTCAATCGCAACATGGGTATTCCGGGAAGTCAGGTGAGGATAGTGGGTGGCCGCGTTGCGGCTGCACCGTCCTGTAATTATTTTAATAAAACGACAATGCCGTGTGGCAGGCCGCCATTTTACCTTAGGGGCGGCGCAATAGCTGCCTGGTGAGCCATCAGACCGTTGCGCGGCCTGTATCTTTTGGAAACACAAAATTACAAGTAATAGGGTATTTGTCGCCTATATTTTAATCGTCGCCCGCGGTTTTTAAACGAACAAAGGAGGTGTCCGATGAAGATCAAATCGATTTTATGTGTCAGTTTGCTGGCGCTCGGCGCAGGGATGATGGCGCCGTTGACTTCGGCCCAGGCTGGAACCTATGTCGGGGTCCAGATCGGGCAACCGCCGCCGCCACGTTATGAAGTAGTGCCGCCGCCGCGTTACGGCTATGTCTGGGCGCCGGGGTATTGGCGCTGGAACGGCTATCGCCACGTGTGGGTGAGGGGCTACTGGCTCAGAGCTCGGCCGGGCTACCATTATGTGCCGCCACGCTGGCAAAGAGGCCCGCGCGGCGACTGGGAAATGCGGCCATACCGCTGGGATCGTTAAGCCGTACAAGGCGCCTTCGGGCGCCTTTTTTGTTGGCCAGCTTATCGCTGCGGTGTCGCGCCGCGTCGCTGCTGTTTTAATAAAAACCGCGCCGGATCGAGCGCCGCCGCCAGATCGGCCTCGATCGGCAACGGTTCTCCATTCAGCTGCGACGCCAGCAATTCCGCCGCCAGCGGCGCCCATATCAAACCGCGTGAGGCATAACCGAGCAGGCTGTAGAGGCCGGGGAAACGGGGCAGGTCTTTCAATTTTGCTTCGCGCACTGCGCATGCGCCGTCTTTATCCGGTAAGGCGCCGACCAGCGGCAGACGGTCGATCGCCACGCAGCGAAAACCGACGCGCCCCGCCAGCGGTAGTTGGCCCGCGCGCCAACCCGGCAGGATGTTGGCCAGGCGCGCCAGATTGGCGTCCTGGCTTTCCTGGCGCAGCGCCGACTGTTGATCCTCGTCGTAGGAAGCACCGACGCTGCAGACACCCTCATAAGCAGGGGTCAGGTAGGCTTCGCCGCAGAGTACCGGCGTGATGGCCGGAACCTGCTTTGCCTCAAGATAGGTGACTTGGCCGCGGATGGCGCTTAAGGGTAAATCTTCTGCCTGGGAAAAACGCAGGGCGTCGCAGGCATTCGCCAGAATCACCACCGGCGCACTGGCTATCTCTGCGCCGTGCTGGTCGCGTATGGTCCAGCAATTCTTATCTTTGCCTTGCTGGCGTTCGATGCTTGCGGCGCGCCGTCCGAAATGGATTTGCAGGTGAGTGCCGCAACTATCCAGCATGGCTTGGCAAAGGCTGCTCGGCCGCACCCAGCCGGCGGCCGGAAAATACCAGCCGCCGCCGCTGACCGGGCTGCCGGCGCGCTCACTTGCGACGGCTTGATCCAGCCACTGCGCATAGTCGGCCGGATAGCGCCAGTGCCTTGCCAATTGCTGCTGGCCCTCGGCATGCTCGGCATCGCGGGCGATCTGGAGGACGCCGCAGGCAGCGCCGTCAAAGGTGTTGCCGATGCCGCCTAACTGGCGCCAGACCTGCAGGGCGAACAAATAGGCGCTACGGCTGAGGCGCGAGCCGGGGTTGTCGTCGCGCGATAGCACTGGCATGAAAATGCCGGCAGGATTGCCGGACGCCTGCTGCGCCGGTGTGGTCTGGCTCTCAATCAGATCGACGCTCCAGCCACGCTGCACCAGGCGTTGGCAAGCTGCGCTGCCGGCCAGGCCGGCGCCGATGACAATCGCGCGGCGCTCGCTATGGGCAGTTGTTGCTGCAGGACGTGGCTTAAAACGTGGCGTAAAACGGCCGCGCAAAGCGCTGGTTTGGGGCTCGCCGTCAGCCGCATTTTCAAATACAAATCCGGCTTGTTGTAGCTGCTTGCGTGCGACTTCTTCCGCTACTGAAATATCCAGACTGGCATGCTCGGCAGCCAATCTGCCCAGGGTGCTTAGCACCTGCATAGGCCACGCTTTCCAACCGTGCCCATGGATTCGGAAGGCATCCACTTTTGCCACGATCTGACGCAGGCAAGTGGCGCTATCGCCGATCATCAGCGTCAGGATCAGTTGTTCATGTTGTAGAAAAATCCGATGAAACCCCGGCACCGCCGGCGGCCATGCTGAACACAGCTCGGCGCACAAGATCTGCCATTCCGGGAATCTGGCGCAGACTAGCTGCAAATCGTGGAGCGTTGTAAGTTGCGGCAGCGGCGCCAGATAATGCAATTGCCGGGACCGTTGCGGATCCTCAAGCCAAGTTTGCCAGGTGGCGAAAAAATGCTCGCCGCTGCCGAATTCGCTATCCAGCAAGACGAAGTTTTCCCGCCCCTGCCAATGGGGCGCGTGATAACTCAACGAGGTAGCTGGATCCGGGGTCGTCATGGCGGTGCGGCAAACGTTGGCTAGTAAATCCGGGTGACCTTGTAACCGCGTTGCTGAAGTATCGCCAGCACGCTGTTTTTCCCCACCAGATGCAGCATGCCGATGCCGACGAAAGCATGCGGTGTTGCGGTCGTCAATTTGGCGATGCCGTCCGCCAGGCCCGGGTTGCGTTCATCCAGCAAGGCGCGTTGCACGAATTTTCCGGTGAAAGTGTCATCGCTGGTCAATTCTGCCAGCATGGCTGCCATGCCGTCGACATCGCCATTGCGCCACAGCGTGATCATCTGCACTGAGCGTTGCGCCTTGGCCGGGTCTTGTATTTCATCGATGCTGTCTTGCAGGAACTGGATCTGCTCGGCCGACGTCAGTTTGCCCAGCAAGGACACCTGCTGTTCGGCAGTCTCCAGTTCGATCAATGGCTTGCCGTGGCTTTTCGCAAAGGTGGCCAAGGTGGTATCGACCCCATACTGCGGCAGATAACCCTGATGCGTGTATTCGCCGACGCCAAGCACGGTCGCCAGCAGCCACGGTTTCATGTTGGCCACCGCGGCCGGCGTCAGGCCGTACTTTTCCAGCAATGGATTGATCTGCTGTTGCAGCGGCGACGGCAGTTCCTGCGCCAGCGACTTGCCATCGGCATAGACGCCGTATTTGCTCATCAGGGCGGCCAATCCCTGTGTGTTGCTGGGATCGATTTCCAGCGCTACCGACGACGAATGTTGCAGCGCTTGCAAGACTTTGTCATCGAAAGGATAAAAATCGGCACGGCCGACGTGGATGGTGCCGAAGACATAAGCGCTGTGGTTGGAACGCTGTATCTTGAACAGCGCGCCGCCCTGGCGGCCGTGGCCGGCTACTATGGCCGGGGCCGCCACTGCGTCCGCAGCGTTGGCCGGGGCGGCCGGCGCCAGCAAGCTTAGCGGCAACCAGCACAATGTCACTATAATCTGACGAAGCACACTTTCTCCTTGATAACGAATGCACCGAATGCACACTCCGGCACAATGGTAACGAATACTACAGCGCTCTGGCTGTTCGATCTGGACAATACCCTGCACAACGCCTCGCACGCAATTTTCCCGGCGATTCATGACAATATGAACGCCTTCATGGCGCGCACCCTGGGCAGCGGCGGCGTCGACGCCGACGCCGCCACCGTCAATGCCGCCAGGGAGGAGTATTGGCGGCGCTACGGCGCAACCTTGCTGGGCCTGGTTAAACATCATCAGGTGCGGCCTGAGGATTTTTTGCGTGAAGCGCATCGGTTTGACGATCTGCCAAGCATGATCCGGGCCGAACGCGGCCTGATCAATCTGCTCAAGCGCCTGCCGGGGCGCAAGATCCTGTTGACCAATGCACCGCTGCGTTATTCCGGCGACGTCATGCGCCACTTGCGCTTGCAGCGTCATTTCGGCAAGCATATTTCGATCGAGTCGATGCACGTCCATCGGCGATTGCGGCCAAAACCGTCGCGCCACCTGTTGCGCCAGCTGCTGGCGCGGGAACGTGTTGCAGCGCGCCGTTGCATCCTGGTGGAAGACACGATAGCCACACTGAAGGCGGCCAAATGGGTCGGCATGCGTACGGTATGGGTCACGCAATACCTGGCCGACCAGTCAAATGTGACAAAGCGCCCCAAATACGTCGATGTCAAAGTAAAATCGGTGCGGCAGCTGAGCAAGAATCTGCATCGCTTGTGTTGAAGCCGCTGCTGCGGCTTGAACAGGGAGCAAGCACAGTTTTTCTTTACCCCATCATTACTAAAATAAAAATCATGGCAACTACTAAACCCGGCGAGCGCAAACTCCAGATTCTTCAGACCCTGGCCGCTATGCTGGAACAGCCCAAGGGCGAAAAGATAACCACCGCCGCGCTGGCGGCCAGGATCGAGGTCTCGGAAGCGGCCCTGTATCGGCACTTCGCCAGCAAGGCGCAGATGTTCGAGGGCTTGATCGATTTCATCGAGAGCAGCGTTTTCGGCCTGGTCAACCAGATTACCGAACAGCAGGAAAAAGGCTTGCATCAGGCGCAGGCGATTGCACTCATGCTGCTCAATTTTGCCGAACGCAATCCGGGCATGACCCGGGTCATGATCGGCGATGCGCTGGTCAATGAAGACGAACGCCTGCAGCTACGCATGAATCAATTCGTCGACCGCATCGAGCTGGCGTTGAAACAGGCGCTGCGGATCGCCGCCTCGCAAGGGGAGTCGAATGAAGCGGAAGTAGCGCTACGCGCCAATATCCTGACCAGCTTTGTGCTGGGACGCTGGCAGCGTTTTGCCAAAAGCCGTTTCCAGCACAAGCCGGGCGATGACGCGGCGCAACAGATTGCATTGATGCTGCTGTAGTACCAGTCACATTAGTAGCAGCTATATTTTTACCAAAATGGAGCAGATTTAATGAAAAAAACATGGTTGGGGACTACCCTTTCCGCAGTAATGACGGTAGCGCTGCTTAGTGCCTACGGCAGCGCAAGCGCCCAGATCAAGGTCGGCGTGAGTGTCTCCGCCACCGGGCCTGCAGCCTCGCTTGGCATCCCGGAAAAAAATACTTTCGTCCTGTTGCCGAAGGAAATCGCCGGCCAGAAGGTGCAATACATCGTGCTCGACGACGCCACCGACAGTACCACCGCAGTCAAGAATGCACGCAAGCTGATCAGTGAAGAAAAGGTTGATTTGCTGATCGGTTCGACTGCTGTTCCCGGTTCGCTGGCGATGAGCGATGTCGCCGCAGAATCCGGCACGCCGATGATTTCGATGGCAGCTTCGGCCGCGCTGATCGAACCGGTAGACGCCAAGCGTCGCTGGATTTTCAAGACCCCGCAGAATGACTCGCACATGGCAACTGCGATCATCGCCCACATGGCGGACGCCGGCATCAAGAGCGTTGCCTTTATCGGTTTCTCGGATGCGTATGGCGAGGGCTGGTATCGCGAATTTTCCAAGCTGGCCGAGCTGCGCAAGATCAAGATTGTCGCCAACGAACGCTTCGCCCGCAACGATACCTCGGTCACCGGGCAGGTGCTGAAAATGGTCAGCGCCAATCCTGATGCGGTACTGATTGCCGGCGCTGGCACACCTGCCGCCTTGCCGCAAAAAACGCTGAACGAGCGCGGCTACAAAGGCAAGATTTATCAGACCCACGGCGTCGCCAACAATGACTTCCTGCGCGTCTGCGGCAAGGATTGCGACGGCACCTTCCTGCCGGCCGGCCCGTTGCTGGTGGCCGAGCAGCTGCCGGACAGCAATCCGGTCAAGAAATCGGCCATGGCTTACCGCGCCGCCTACGAGAAAGCCTATGGTGCCGGCAGTATTTCGACCTTTGGCGGCCACGCCTGGGACGCCGGCATGTTGCTAGGCGCCGCTGCACCGCAAGCGCTGAAAAAGGGGCAGCCGGGCAGCAAGGAATTCCGCGCTGCGCTGCGTGACGCTATCGAAGCCATCAAGAATCTGCCGGTATCGCACGGCATCGTGAACATGAGCCCGACCGATCACGTCGGCTTCGATCAGCGCTCGCGCGTGATGGTCGAAATCGTTAACGGCAAGTGGAAACTGATCGGCGCTGCGCAGTAACGCAGCAGAATAAAATCATGGATCTCTCAATAGCCGCCATCCTGGCTCAGGATGGCATCACCAGCGGTGCGGTATATGCACTGCTGGCGCTGGCGCTGGTGCTGGTATTTTCGGTAACCCGCGTCATCTTTATCCCACAGGGTGAATTCGTTGCTTTCGGCGCTCTGACGCTGGCGGCGATCCAGGCCGACAAATTTCCCTTGTCGGCGACCTTGCTGGTAGTGCTCGGCATTCTGAGTTTTATCCAGGAAGCGGCGACTGTGGTTTTCAGCCGTAACGCTAGCGGTGACACCCTGCGCGCCCGGCGACTCGGTTTGGCGCTGCTGAAGTTCGTGCTGTTGCCGCTGGCTATCTATGCGGTCACCCGTTGGTATGGCCATGCCGCCTTAGCGATGCCATTGCAGGTTTTATTGACCTTGCTGATCGTGGTGCCGATGGGGGCGATGATTTACCGGCTGGCGTTCCAGCCGCTGGCGGAAGCCAGCACGCTGGTCTTGCTGATCGTATCGGTGGCGGTGCACTACGCCCTGATCGGTATCGGCTTGCTGATGTTCGGCGCCGAAGGTTCGCGCACCACGCCGTTTTCCGACGCTCGCTTCGACATCGGCGGCCTGACTATTTCCGGCCAGAGCTGCGTGATCATTGTGGTCTCACTGCTGCTGATTGTTGCGCTCTACGTTTATTTCGAACGCACCTTGTCCGGCAAGGCTTTGCGCGCCACCGCCGTCAACCGGCTTGGGGCGCGCCTGGTCGGTATCGGCACCGCGCAAGCGGGGCGTTCGGCGTTCACGCTGGCCGCTGCATTGGGCGCCTTGTGCGGCATCCTGATCGCGCCGTTGACCACTGTGTATTACGACAGCGGTTTCCTGATCGGCTTGAAGGGTTTTGTCGGCGCTATTATCGGCGGCCTTGGCAGTTATCCGATTGCCGCCGCCGGCGCTTTACTGGTGGGTTTGCTGGAATCGTATTCCTCGTTCTGGGCCAGCGCGTTCAAGGAAGTGATCGTGTTTACCCTGATCATCCCGGTGCTGCTGTGGCGTTCGCTGAGCAGCAAGCAGATCGATGAGGGCGATCAGTGATGCCTAAATTCTCCTTTAGCAAGCTGCCATTGCTTGGCTTCGTCGCAGTGTTGGTTTTGCTGCCGATCCTGCCGACGCCGGAATTCTGGATCACCCTGGCCAATTACATCGGCCTGTACGCCATCGTTGCCTTGGGCCTGGTGCTGTTGACCGGCGTGGGCGGCCTGACTTCCTTCGGCCAGGCGGCGTTTGTCGGCCTCGGCGCTTACGCCACCGCTTATCTGAGCACTCAATTCGGCCTGTCGCCGTGGTTAGGCTTGCTAGCCGGCTTGTGCGTGACAACGCTGGCGGCGCTGTCGATCGGTGCGATTACGATGCGTTTGTCCGGCCACTATCTGCCGCTCGGCACCATCGCCTGGGCGCTGTCGCTGTATTTCCTGTTCGGCAATCTGGAATTCCTCGGCAAATACGATGGCTTGAACGGCATCCCAGCGGTCAACCTGTTTGGGGTTGAACTCGATAGCGGCCGCAAGATGTTTTACCTGATCTGGGCGATTTTGCTGGTGGCGCTGATCGGTTTGCAGAATCTGTTGAACTCGCGTTCCGGCCGCGCCATCCGCGCGCTCAACGGCGGCGCAGTGATGGCCGAGGCGATGGGCGTCAACACCACCTGGATCAAAGTGCTGATCTTCGTGCTGGCGGCGTTGCTGGCCAGCGTCTCCGGCTGGTTGTATGCGCATCTGCAACGTTCGGTCAGTCCGACGCCGTTCGGTCTCAACGCCGGTATCGAGTATCTGTTCATGGCGGTGGTGGGCGGCGCCGGTTATGTGTGGGGCGCGATTCTTGGATCGGCTTTGCTGACCTTGCTGAAGGACCAGTTGCAAACGCTGTTGCCGAAACTGCTGGGGGCAAATGGCAATTTCGAAACCATCGTCTTCGGCATTCTGATGCTACTGCTGTTGCAACGCGCACGCGATGGTTTGTGGCCTTATTTATCTCTTTTCTTGCGGCGATGGATACCGAACAAGCCAACTGCACTGGCGCCGCAATCTGCCGCGTCGTTAGCGCTTCGAGCCAGGCATGCGGATGCCGAAGTGGTGCTGGAGATCGAGCGCGCGCGCAAGGAATTCGGCGGCCTGGTGGCGGTCAACGACATGAGCTTCAGCGTCAGCGCCGGCCAGATCGTTGGTTTGATCGGCCCTAACGGCGCCGGCAAATCGACCATGTTCAATCTGGTTACCGGGGTCTTGCCGTTGACCAGCGGTTCGATCAAGTTCCGTGCGCAAAATGAGTTGCAGCAGATATCCGGTTTGCCGTCGCGCCAGATCGTTGCCCGCGGCATCGCCCGCACCTTCCAGCATGTGCGGCTGATGAGCAGCATGACAGTACTTGAAAACGTCGCCATCGGTGCGCATCTGCGCGCTCACCGCAACGACGTCAGCGGTATCGCGCGCGGCCTGTTGCGGCTTAACCGCGGCGAAGAGCAGACCTTGTTGTTTGAAGCAAAAAAACAATTGGAACGGGTCGGCCTTGGGCATCTGCTATATGAAGAAGCCGGCAGCCTGGCGCTGGGCCAGCAGCGGATTCTGGAAATCGCCCGCGCGCTGTGTTGCGATCCGACCTTGCTGTTGCTGGACGAACCGGCAGCAGGTTTGCGTTATCAGGAAAAGCTGGCGTTGGCTGATTTGCTGCGCAAGCTGAAGGCGGAGGGGATGAGCATTTTGCTGGTGGAGCACGATATGGATTTTGTCATGAACCTGACGGATCATTTGGTAGTGATGGAATTCGGCAGCAAGATCGCGCAAGGTTTGCCGGCCGAGATACAACAAGATCCTGCTGTGCTGGAAGCTTATCTGGGAGGCATCGATGACTAACTCTGTGTCCGCCCCGGTGCTTGCAGTCGATGATCTGCACGTTGCTTACGGCAAGGTCGAGGCCTTGCATGGCGCCAGTCTGCAAGTCGGCGCCGGCCAGATCGTGACCGTGATCGGTCCTAATGGCGCCGGCAAATCGACCATGCTGAATGCGATCGCCGGCGCCATGCCGAACAACGGCAGCATGCGCGGCAAGATCAGTCTGCTGGGTGAAAATATCGACAGCGTGGCGATCGAAACGCGGGTTGCGCGCGGCATGTGCCTGGTGCCGGAAAAGCGCGAGCTGTTTGCCAGCATGACGGTGCAAGACAATCTGCTGCTAGGCAGTTATCGCCGCTACAAAGCCGGCGACCACGCTTACGCCGACCAGATGGCGGTAGTGTACGACTTGTTCCCACGCTTGCAGGAGCGCCGCAAACAACAGGCCGGCAGCCTGTCCGGTGGCGAGCGGCAAATGCTGGCGCTGGGACGCGCCTTGATGGCGAAGCCGCAATTGCTGATGCTGGACGAGCCTAGTCTCGGTCTGGCGCCGCTGATCGTGAAAGAGATTTTCCACATCATCGTGCGCCTGAAGCAGACCGGCGTGGCGATCTTGCTGGTCGAGCAAAACGCCCGTGCGGCCTTGCAGGCTGCCGATTACGCCTATGTGCTCGAAACCGGTGACATGGTGTTGCAAGGGCCGGCGGAGCAACTGGCGCATGATCCGAAAGTGATAGCCACCTATCTCGGGCTGGCCAAGAAAACCGGTTGACGTTGCGCTCTCGGGAAAGCGGCCGGGCTTCTGCAGCGCTGCAACTTCTGTGATAAATTCTCTGCTCGCTCAAGAAATCGAGCGAAACGTTCTCAGGGCGGGGTGCGATTCCCCACCGGCGGTAATTGCGTGCAACGCGCATAGCCCGCGAGCGCTTGTTGCAGTGTCGGTGGCAAGATGAGCCGCAGCAAGGTCAGCAGACTCGGTGTGATCCCGGGGCCGACGGTATAGTCCGGATAAAGAGAGAACAGGTTGCGCGCTAGTTTCTAGGAATCGATAAGTGTCTTGCCGACGAGGCAGCGGCATCGCCGTTGCTATTGGTATTGCTGGCCAGCGCTCGTGGATTCCGTATAAATTCTCGCTTCCTTTCGATCCAACACGCCCTGTTTTATTTTTTTAAACAGGAGTCTTCAAATGCAACAGCAGCACACGCAACAACAACACACTCAAGCAGTCGATATCAAATCAAAAACTCCTGGCGCCGCAGCTGATGACCGCATCGCATTCATCCAGGCCGGCTGGCATCGCGAGATAGTGGATCAATGCCGGATCGCCTTCATTGCGGAAATAGCCAAGGCCGGCTACACCGAGCAACACATCGATTTCTTCGAAGTCGCCGGCGCTTTCGAAATCCCCTTGCACGCCAAACTGCTGGCCAACAGTAGCAAGTACGCCGCTGTCGTAGCCACCGGGCTAGTGGTGGACGGCGGCATCTATCGCCATGAATTCGTGGCGCAGGCGGTGATCAGCGGTTTGATGCAGGTGCAACTGGAAACCGCGGTGCCGGTGCTGTCGGCGGTATTGACGCCGCATCATTTCCACGGCGGCGAAGAACATCAGAAATATTTCTTTGAGCATTTCCTGGTGAAGGGCGCGGAAGCTGCGCGTGCTTGTGCTGACACTATCCAGAAATTGCGGGTTCTGAAAGCCGCGCAGCCGGCTGCACGCGCTTTGCATAGCGCTTATTGAATTGCCTCGACCAGGTGTTTTCGATTGGCCGGAGCCGGATACGGCTCTGGCCAGTACTCAACAATGCGGGTAATTTTGCTGTCGGCAATCGTGAAGAAGGTAACGGCTTTCGCCTGTTGCACGCCGTCGGTAATGCTGACTTCGGACACTGCCTCGGTCTGATTGCCAACGATGCGATGAATTGAGAATCGCCATGGTCCGTTTGCCGGATATTCGGCATTCATTGCGGCGAACCGATCCTTGCCTCGGATGCGCTCATTGCTCTGGGGCCAATCAAGCACGAATTCCTCTGCGAGTATCACGCCGACCGATGAGAAATCGTTGGTAGCCATCAGCCGCCAGAATTCTTGGACAACCGTGACCGCATGGTTCGATGCTGCGCTCATGCGACAGGCGAATGATCCTGTTTGCCGCACACCGGGCAGCCGGCATCACGGGCGACGCCGATGCGGGTCCATTCCATGCTGCGCGCATCCAGCATCAGCAGGAAACCGGACAAGGAGGTGCCGATGCCGGCGATCAGCTTGAGCGCTTCGGCCGCTTGCATGCTGCCGATGATGCCGACCAGCGGTGCGAACACACCCATGGTGGCGCAGGCAACTTCTTCGAATTCCCGATCCGGCGGGAACAGACAGGCATAACAAGGCGAACTGGCGTCGCGCGCATCGAATACGCTGATCTGGCCGTCGAACTGGATCGCCGCGCCGGAGACCAATGGCACTTGATGGGCGACGCAGGCGGCATTGATGGCTTGCCGTGTGGCGAAGTTGTCGCTGCAATCGATGACCACATCGGCGGCGCTGATCAGTTGATCGAGACGCGCCTGGTCGGCGCGTTCGGCCAATGCCGCCACCTGGATGTCGGGATTGATTTGCGTCATGGCGGTTTTGCCGGAACTGACCTTGGCCTGGCCGACGCGTTCGCTGGTGTGCAGGATTTGCCGTTGCAGATTAGTCAGGTCGACGTTGTCGTTATCCACCAGCGTGATGTGACCAACCCCGGCCGACGCCAGATACATGGCGACTGGCGAGCCGAGGCCGCCGGCGCCGATGATCAGCGCGTGCGCTGCCAGGAATTTTTCCTGGCCGGCGATGTCGATGTCATCCAGCAGGATGTGGCGTGAATAGCGGAGTAATTGCTGGTCGTTCATGGTGAGCTGCCAAATAGATAAACAATACTGCGGGTAGGGCGGACGCAAAAAAGGCCGCATCGCTGCGGCCTTAGTGTAGCGTGAAAAACGATTATTTTTTCTCGTTCTTCGGTTCGTTCTTCGGTCCATCTTTCTTGATGATGGCGCCATCTTCCGGAGCCGGCTTGTCATCTTTAGAGGTCTTGCCATCCTTCTCGGTTTCCGAGCGGATTTCCGGTTTTATCGCGGACACTTTTACCGGCAGACCCTTCAACTGGTTGAGCGCCTGCGCCAGCTGGAAATCGTCCTTGCTGCCGAATTCCAGTGGTTTGCTGCGTTTCTTTTCGATCGCCGCAATGCGCTGTGCTTCTTCCAGTTCGTCGACCTTGGCTGCAGCGACTTCAGGACCTTTGTCGGTATCGTTGCTCAGATGCTTGGTCAGGTCGGCTTCGCGCAGACGCAGGCCGTTCAAGCCGTCGCCGTCGGCATATTCATCCACCATCACATCTGGCACGATGCCTCTGGCCTGGATCGAGCGGCCGTTCGGCGTGTAGTAACGGGCCGTGGTCAGCTTGACTGCGGTGTTGCGTTCCGGCGGCAGAGCGATCACCGATTGCACCGAACCCTTGCCGAAGGTTTGCGTGCCCATGATGGTGGCGCGCTTATAGTCTTGCAAGGCGCCGGCCACGATTTCCGAGGCGGAGGCGGAACCGGTATTGACCAACACTACCATCGGCACTTTCTTCAGCGCTTCCGGCAGGCGTGCCAGTGGATCATTGCCCGGATTGGCATAGTATTCACGCTTGGCGTAGAACGAGGCCTTGGAGCTTGGCAACTGGCCGTTGGTGGTGACGACTACCGAATCCTTAGGCAGGAAAGCGGCGGAGACACCGATTGCGCCCGGCAAGACGCCGCCCGGATCGTTACGCAAATCCAGCACCAGACCCTTCAGATTCGGCTCTTGCGCATAGATGGCGGCAATTTTCTTGGCCATGTCGTCGACCGTCGGTTCCTGGAACTGGGTCACGCGCAACCAGGCGTAACCCGGTTCAATCACTTTCCCCTTGACGCTCTGGACGCGGATTTCCTGGCGCGTGATGCTGAAGATCAGCGGCTTGTCTTCATCCTTGCGCGAGATGGTCAGGGTGATCTTGGTATTGGGCTCGCCGCGCATGCGCTTGACTGCCTGCTCCAGGGTCAGGCCCTTGACCGGCGTGGCGTCGAGGCGGGTGATCAGGTCGCCGGCCTTGATGCCAGCGCGGTAGGCCGGTGAATCCTCGATTGGCGAAACCACCTTGATGTAGCCTTCTTCCATGCCGACTTCGATGCCGAGGCCGACAAATTTACCTTGGGTGCTCTCGCGCAACTCCTTGTAAGCCTTCTTGTCCAGATAGGCGGAATGCGGGTCGAGCGAGGCCACCATGCCGGAAATGGCTTCGGTCAGCAGTTTTTTATCGTCGGCCGGTTCGACATAATCGGACTTGATCAGGCCGAAAACATCGGCCAGTTGCCGCAATTCTTCCAGCGGCAATGGCGCTGCAGCGCTTTTCTGTGCAATCGCGTCGAACTGAATGGAGGCGCCTATTCCTGCAATGACGCCTAAACTGATCAGACCGATATTCTTGAGTTTACTGCCCATGTTTCACCTAGTAGTTACCCATCCGAGTGGGTCAAACGCACGGCCTTGATGCCGAATTTCAAAGTATAAACCCGATTGTTCATTGCCGCCGCTGTTGCCGGCGCTGGCAATCACGTCGCCGCTTTTCACGGCGTCTCCGGGACGCTTCAATAATGCCTGATTATTACCGTAAATCGTCATGTACTGGTTGCCGTGATCGACAATGATCAGATTGCCGAAGCCGCGCAGCCAGTCGGCAAAGACTACCCGGCCGGCGGCAACCGCCTTGACCTCGCTGCCTTCGGCGGTGCGGATAAACAAGCCTTTCCAGCTCGGACCGTCGCCGCGCTTGCTGCCAAAGCGGGCCATGACGTCGCCCCGCACCGGCAATCTGAGCTGGCCGCGCAGCGATTCGAACGACTTGCCATAGGCGTTATCCTTGCCGGCTTCAGGGGTCAGTTCGTTACTTGCCAATGGCGTCGGCGCCGGGGGCTGCGTTGTCGCTGGCTGCGGCGTTGCCACCACTGCTGGCGGCTGATCGTCGTCGATCGCATCCGGATTTGGCACCTTCGGCTTGCCCTGATTATCGGTGGCAGGCGGCTTTTTGGCCTGGGCCGCGCGCTGTTGCTCAAGCAAGCGCTGGCGTTCACGTTCACGCGCTGCCTGGGCTTGGGCCTTCGCTTGCGCCTGGGCCAACTGCTGCTGGCGCAGTTTTTCGCGGGCTGCGGCGTCGGCGATCTTTTGTTCTTCGATCAATTGCGCCAATTTGTCGACCAGGCCTGACAGGCGTTGATCGTCGCGCTGGATATTCCCGGCTTCCTTGCGCTGGCTGACCAGTTTGCTGGAAAGCTGGGTCAGCAGCGTAGCGCGCTTGGCTTTTTCCTTTTCCAGCAGATTCTTTTGATCTCGCTGTTCCTGGGCGATTTCATCCAGGTCGTCCTTGGCGTCCTGAGCTTCAGTCTGGTTGGCTTCCACCGCAGCCAGATTGGTGCGCAGCGATTCCAGCAGCCTGGCTTGCGCCTGCGATACATATCCCATGTATTGCAGATCGCGATTGATGCGATTCGGGTTGTCGCCCGACAACAGCAGCTTGATGCGGTCTTCATTGCCGGCCACGTATTGCTGGCGCAGCAAGTTGGCCAATTGGGTCTGCTGCAAAGCCACGGTTTTGCTTAATTGGTCGTGCTGTTTCGCCAGCTGGGCCAGTTTGGCTTCGGTTTGCTTTTGTTCTGCGCCGAGATCGCGCAAGGAGCGGGTGGCCTTGGAAACGGCGGCTTCGGAGTCGGCCAGGGCGTCGCTGGCGTTGTCTTTCTCGGTTTCGGTCTGGCTGATGTCGCGCTTGAGGTTATCCAGTTTTTGGCGCAAGTCGGCGCGCTGTGCCTCAGCCGCCTGTTTTTGCTTGCTGCGCTCGGTTATTTTGACGGCGGCATTGGCGCTTGAGGGCAGCGCCGATACCAGCGCTGTCGCCAGCAACAGCGCCAATGAGCACGCTATCAGCCCCTTGCGGCGGCCAATGGCGCGATTGGATTTGCGTCTACCCAGAAGCTTGTCCAGCGAGATATTTATTTCGCTTTCCCCTGGCTGGCGACGGCGTTCATCGCCGCTGCTATCGCCTCTTGGTCGCCGAGGTAATAACTCTTGATCGGCTTCAGATCGGCGTCCAGTTCGTAGACCAGCGGCTGGCCGTTGGGGATGTTGAGGCCGACGATATCCTGGTCGCTGATGCCGTCCAGCATTTTGATCAGGGCGCGCAAGCTGTTGCCGTGGGCCGAGATGATGATGCGCTTGCCGCTGCGGATAGCTGGGGCGATGTCATCGTTCCAGAATGGTAATACACGTGCTACCGTGTCTTTCAGGCATTCGGTCAGCGGGATTTCTTCGCGTTTCAAACCGGCATAGCGCGGATCGTTATAGGAGGTGCGCGGATCGTCTGCATCCAGCGGCATAGGCGGCGTATCGTAGCTGCGGCGCCAGACCATGACCTGCTCGTCTCCGTATTTGGCCGCGGTTTCCGCCTTGTTCAAACCTTGCAAAGCGCCGTAGTGGCGTTCGTTCAGACGCCAGGCATGCCTGACCGGCAGCCACATCAGGTCCATCTCGTCGAGTGTGCCCCACAGGGTGCGAATGGCGCGCTTGAGTACTGAAGTGTAGGCCAGGTCGAAAGTGAAACCGGCTTGTTTCAGCAACTGCCCGGCTTGTTTGGCTTCGGCCACGCCTTTTTCGGTGAGGTCGACATCGACCCAGCCGGTGAAGCGGTTAGCCAGGTTCCAGGTGGATTCGCCGTGGCGCATCAATACGATTTTGTACATGGTAAGTTTGCTGTTTGCTAAGAGTAAGAAATCTATTGCCCGCCATTGGAATTCAGCCAGGGGCTCCCCATTTACACGACTGTAGCGACAGTAAAGCGCAAACGCGGGGGGCGCAAAGGTTTTTTCAGGGGACCTGATACGAATTGAATGGCGCCTCGGCTTCTATTTTATAATGGCGGGATTAACTAATACCATTGGATCACTGTGAAATTCTTGATTGATAACATTTTTCTGTTCGTAGCAGCCGCAGCGGCAATTTTATCGGGCGGCGCGCTGTTGCTGCCTTTGTTGCAAAAGCGCGGTAACCGGGTCTCGACTTTACAGGCTACCCAGCTGATTAACCAAGGTAAAACACTGGTGCTGGATGTGCGTGACAGCGCCGCATTTGCCGCCGCTCACCTGATCGATTCCAAAAATATTCCCTTGAAGGACTTGCCGCAGCGCATGGCCGAACTGGACAAGTTTAAAGCAAAGAACGTGTTGGTGGTTTGCCAGACTGGCAACCTGTCGGCCAAAGCCGTTGCACAATTGGGCCAGGCCGGCTTTGCCCAGGCCTATAACCTGGAGGGCGGTATCGCCGCCTGGCAGACCCAGGGTTTGCCTACGGTCAAATAATACAGTCGGAAAATACAGTCGGAACCGATAGCGGTATCCGACCCAGCCAATGATAAGGAAGCAGGGAACAATCATGACTGCCCATGTAGTAATGTATAGCACTGCGGTGTGCCCGTATTGCATTCGCGCCGAGCAATTGCTGAAGGCAAAAGGCGTGGAAACAATCGAAAAGATCCGGATTGATCTCGATCCGGCACAGCGCGACACGATGATGCAGAAGACCGGACGCCGCACGGTGCCGCAAATTTATATTGGCAAAACCCATGTCGGCGGCTTTGACGACTTGCATGCGCTTGATCGCGATGGCAAGCTGGAGCCTTTGCTGCAAAGCGCCTGATTTTCGGCAAGCAATTTTTGGCAACTAATTTTCGTCAATTTGCCGATGATTGAGGTATCGTTGCAGATTGTACTGAGACTGTACTTAGACCCGGCCAGCTGGCAGCGCTGCTATCTGGCAAATTTAAATTAACTGAAAGAGTGTCATGGCTGAAGAGAATCAACAAGTTGAGCAACCACAACCGGTGTTCCAGATTCAACGCGTTTACCTGAAAGATTTGTCGCTTGAACAACCGAATTCGCCGGCCATTTTCCTCGAGCAGGATGCGCCGCAAATCGAAGTCGCGGTAGATGTCGGTGCCGAAGCGTTGGCCGAAGGCATTTTCGAGTCGACTGTCACGGTTACCGTCACCGCCAAGGTGAAAGACAAGGTGGCGTTCCTGGTTGAAGGCAAGCAAGCCGGTATTTTCGAGTTGCGCAACATCCCGACCGAACAACTGGATCCTTTGCTCGGCATCGGCTGCCCGAACATCGTTTACCCGTATCTGCGCGCCAATCTGGCAGACGCTATCACCCGCGCCGGTTTCCCGCCTATTCACCTGGCCGAAATCAACTTCGAAGTGTTTTATCAGCAACGTCTGCAAGCACTGGCCGAGCAAGCGCAAAAGGGCAGCGGCGACAGCATCGCGGTTGACGGCACCTCCGCGATCAATTAATTTCGCGCAGCAAGCAGGGCGGATAGCGTAGTTTTGTTGGCAGTTTTGTTTTTCCGGCGCCAGACAGGCGGCGGCAGGCATGGCCGGCGCTGTCCACCCTGGAAGTTTTACCGCAACTGGAGAGCAATAGATGAATTTTGCACGCGTAGCCGGTATCACCGTTTTGTTGCTGGCAAGCTTGCTTGGTGTCGCCGGTTCTGCCCATGCGCTTGACTTCAAGGCGGTCGGCGCGGCGCCGGTAGTGTTATACGATGCGCCATCCGAAAAAGGCCGGCGGGTGGCGGTTGCGCCGCGCGGCATGCCGGTCGAAGTGGTGCTGACTTACGGCGAGTGGACCAAGGTGCGCGACGCCAGCGGCGATTTGTCGTGGTTGCAGTCCAAGGCGCTGGTCGCCAAGCGTAATCTGGTGGTGAGTGTCGCCAATGCCAAGATCCGGGCTAATCCGGACGATGCGGCAGCGGTAGTGTTTTCTGCCGACAAGGGCGTGTTGCTGGAGTTGCTTGATCCGGTGGCCTCCGGTTGGGCCAAGGTGCGCCATCGCGACGGTCAGACTGGCTATGTGAAGGCAGCTGAGGTATGGGGCGATTGAGCGCTGCTTTTGCGTCGTATTTGCGTGATTCTTGCGTTGTTTCATCTATTTTTGTTTGACCTCTTGGATGCAAGTAAGTGTCCTCTGAACCCACCATCCCATCCATGAATATCACCGTACTGGGCGCCGGCGCCTGGGGCACCGCCCTGGCGATCGCATTGGCGCAGCGCCACAATGTACTGCTGTGGGGACGTAATCCGGACACCATGGCGGCGACTGCCGCGCAGCGCGAAAACTCCGCCTACCTGCCCGGTTTTGCCTTGCCCGATGGACTGACTCTCAGCGCCGATTTTTCTCAGGCGATAAGGCATGTGACTAGCGACGCGCTGGCGAGTCAGAGCGAGGCCTTGCTGATCGTTGCCTCTTCCGTCGCCGGCCTGCGCGAGCTGGCGCAGCAACTGCTGGCTTTCCCCATTCCCAATATCGTCTGGTTGTGCAAGGGCTTCGAAGAAAATACGCGCTTGCTGCCGCATCAGATTGTGCGTCAGGTGCTGGGCGATGCGATCCCGGCTGCGGCGCTGTCCGGCCCGTCTTTCGCGCAGGAAGTAGCGCGCGGCCTGCCGTGCGCCTTGTCGGTCGCTAGCGGCGATGCGGGATTGTGCGAGCAAGTGGTGGCCGCGGTTCACGGCGGCAATATCCGCGTCTATTCCACCGACGATCTGGTCGGTGTCGAAGTCGGCGGTGCGGTAAAGAATATCCTGGCAATTGCCACCGGCGTTGCCGACGGCCTCGGCCTCGGCTTGAATGCGCGCGCGGCCTTGATCACCCGCGGCCTGGCAGAAATTACACGGCTCGGCGTCGCCCTCGGCGGCCGTAGCGAAACCTTCATGGGCTTGTCCGGGGTCGGCGATCTGATCTTGACCTGTACCGGCGACCTGTCACGCAACCGCAGGGTAGGGCTAAGCCTGGCGCAAGGTAAACCATTGGCATCCATCGTGACCGAACTTGGCCATGTCGCCGAGGGAGTGCGCTGCGCGGCTGCGGTGCGCGCCTTGGCGCAGGAATGCGGAGTCGACATGCCGATCACTAATGCGGTGGCAGGCGTTTTATTCGATGGCGATTCGTTGCAGGCTGTGATGGAACTGCTGTTATCGCGCAACCCGCGCGAAGAGGCGGCTTAAGCCTGCACATTCCCGCAGTTCGCAGTTTATAGCCTCAGCCCCGCCGTTTATTTTTGCGGATTGGGCGCGACGATGCAATGTCGTTGCGCGTGTTTCAAGTATTATCATTGCTTTGTGGCAAGACTGTGACAAAATCTGGATAAATACAGTGAATAGAATTATGTCTCTCTCCAGGGTTATTTAACAATGATTGCGGCATATAATCGCCCTTTCCAAACATGTCAGTGGTTTTTTTGATAAGGAAAGAAATGCTTAACACAATGCCTGCTCCCGTCCGACGTCGTTCTTCGCTCATCGTGCAGCGCGGCTTTACGCTGATTGAAATCATGGTGGTGGTGGTGATCATGGGGATTCTGGCGGCATTAGTGGTGCCGAAGCTGATGGGGCGTACCGATGATGCGCGGATCCAGGCCGCACGGCAGGACATCGGTACCCTGATGCAAGCGCTCAAGCTGTACAAGCTGGACAACCAGCGTTATCCGACCACGGAGCAAGGTTTACAGGCGCTGGTCGCCAAACCTACCAGCGGTCCCGCCGCCAATGGCTGGAAAAGCGGCGGTTATATCGACAAGCTGCCTAAAGATCCCTGGGGCAATCCTTATCAATTCCTGTCACCCGGCCTCAAGGGGGAAGTGGATATATTCTCGTATGGTCCAGATGGTCAGGCGGGTGGCGAACACAACGATGCCGTCATCGGCTCGTGGGATCTGTAATGTTCATGATGGCGCATCGCAATCTGCGCCAGGCCAATCCCCTTGTACGCAATGGTTTTACCTTGCTGGAGTTGCTGGTAGTAGTGGTGATTGCGGGCATCACGCTAGGCGTGGTCTCGCTTAACGCCTTCCGTAGCGACCGTCAGGTATTGCAAAACGACGCGCAACGGATCGCCTTGCTGCTGCAATTGACGCGCGAAGAAGCCATCTTGCGCAATCGTCCCACCGCTTTCGAAGCCGACCCCAACAGCTACCGTTTCCTGGTGCGTGAAGAAAACGGCTGGCAGGCAATGACGCAGGACGACATGCTGCGCCAGCGCGATTTCAAGCGGACGCCCATGCAGTTATCCATGAATCCGCCGCCGACCGAAGCCTCAGCGCCGAATACACTGCGCATTACCTTCGGCCGCGAGCCGGTCGACAAGCCATTCGCGCTGACCCTGGCCAGCGGCGACAGCAGCGTCGTGATTCGGGCCGACGGCATCGGCCATTTTTCGGTCGAATAAATGCCTATCCTGCGCGCGCTTCCTCATCGTCCTTACTGTCGTCCTCATTTTCCTCATACTGCAGGTTTCACCCTGCTGGAAGTGCTGGTGGCATTGGTCATCGTCGGCACTGCGCTGGGCGCCAGCTTGCGTGCGGTTGGCAGCCTGACGCAAAACAGCAGCGGCTTGCGCGCCGCCATGATGGCCACCTGGTCAGCGGAAAACCGCCTGACGCAGATCCGTCTTGGGCATGAATGGCCGACCATCGGCAGCCGTTCCTTCGCCTGCCCGCAAGGCGACCTGCCGCTGCAATGCGAAGAAAAAGTCTCTGGCACGCCGAACCCGTATTTCCGACGGGTGGAGGTAGCGGTGTTCGCCAGCGCCAATTCGGAACGACGCATCGTCAATTTGTCGCAGGTGGTGCCGAATGCACGTTAAGCGCAGGTCGAAAAATGCTTGGTCCGGCTTTACGCTGGTAGAAATGATTATCGCAATCACCATACTTGCGATGGTGGCGATACTTGGCTGGCGCGGGCTGGACGGGATTGTGCGCTCGCGGGTGGCGCTGACCAACGAAATGGAACAAACGCGCGGCATGCAACTGACGTTTGCGCAACTGCAAAGCGATTGCGCGCAAATCGCTCCGGTCAGCCTGATGTCTGCGCGCCCTACCTTGCTGGCGGCGCCGGGACGCCTGCTGATGGTGCGGCTGGTGTTTGCGGATCAGCAGCCGACCCGCATCCAGATCGTCGATTACCGCTTGCGCGATGGCCGCTTGACACGCCAGGAATCGGCGCCGACCCGCGATCTGAATCAGCTCGACAGCATGTGGCAGAGCGCTCTCAACGATGGTGGCGACAACGCAGCAAATAATCAAGCTGTGAATCAAGCGGTGTTATTGCAATCCGATATCGCCAGCATGCAGATGCAATTGTGGGGCAGCGATGGCCAGGGCTGGCGTCCGTCCGCTGCCGCCAATGCCGGCAGCCAGGATACTGTTAACGTCAACGCCAATCATTGGACCGGTTTGCAAGTCGCGCTACAGCCGCGTGGCCACGACAGCGTCATGGCCAAGACTTTCCTGCTGGGGGCGTCATGAGCATGCCGCCAAGGACTCGGGCCAAACAACGCGGCGTCGCGGTGGTGACGGCCTTGTTGCTGACCACCCTGGCGGTGACCATCGTCGCCAGTTTGTTTTGGCAGCAGCAAGTGCAGGTACGCTCGATTGAAAACCAGCGCCTGCAATTGCAGAAAGACTGGATCATGCGCGGCGCACTGGATTGGGCCAGCATGATTTTGCGGGCTAGCGGTCGGCAGTTTAATTACGATCATCTGGGGCAACCGTGGGCCGCGCCCCTGGCCGACACCCGCCTGGATCAATATGTCGAAGACGGACAGCCGGCCGGCGACGCTGGCGACGCCATTCTGTCCGGCAGCATTGTCGATGCCCAGTCGCGCTACAACCTGAATAATCTCAGCCTGAATGGCAAACCGGTTCCGGATGAGGTGGCGGTGTTCAAGCGCCTGCTGGGTTTTTTGCGCCTGCCAACCAGCCTGGCTAATCCGACCGCGCAAGCTATCGCCAACAGCCAACCTGTCACTACGCCCGCAGGCCAACAGAGCGCTGCCAAGTCAGACAGCGGTACGCTGCCCATGTTGCAGGTAAGCGATCTGTTGTCGGTACCCGGTTATACGCCGGCAATAGTGCGGCAATTGCAAGACTTCGTGGTGGTGTTGCCTGTGGCCGGTGCAGCAACGCCGATCAATGCGAATACAGCGCCGGCGGAGGTGCTAGCCGCCCGTTTCGCCGATTTATCGCTGTCGGAAGCAAATACCTTGGTGGCTAGCAGGCGGACTGCGCCATTTCGCGAAAAGCCATTTTTGTTTACGCAAATGACACAACTTTTTGGAAAATCATTTTCGCAGGCGGCCAATGTAGAAGTTTCCAGTAACTTTTTTTTGGTGTACGGCAAGATTCGCATGGGGCGCGCCGCGCTCAATACCGTATCCTTGCTACAGCGCCCCGCCGGTAACCGCAACGGCAGCAATATAGTGTGGATCAGAGAACAATAAATGGAAGATTCGTTTTGAGTACCTTATATATCCGCTTGCCCGCCAGGGCCACGCTCGATAGCGCGGCGGCGGTGGCCATGCCCGATTGCTTTTTCGCGCTGGTGGCCGATAGCGGCCGCATCGAACGCCAGGGTGCTGAACAATTGTCCGGCCTGGCCGAAATTATCGCAGCTGCCACGCGCGTGGTGCTGATACTGGCCGCTGCCGACGTCAACCTGCTGCAGTTGCAGGTGCCGCCCTTATCCGACGCCAAATTGAAAATGGCGTTGCCGAATCTGGTGGAAGAGCAATTACTGGTCGATCCGTTCGACTGTGTAATCGTTGCCGGCCGCAAGCGCAGTGGTGCGGCAGCGCAGGTTGCAGATAAGGTTGCAGATAAGCTACGCCTGATCGCCGTGGTGCAAAGAGACTGGCTGGAGTTGCTGGTCAAAACCTTGCTGGCGCTGGGCGCCCACCATCTGCAAGCCTGGCCGGCCCAGCTTTGCCTGCCTCTGCAAGATCCTGACACGGCGGTCGCCGCCATTACCGATCACGGCGGCGATATCGATGTCGCATTACGCATGTCCGCAGAGCAGGGCATAGGCTGGTCCTTGTCGCCGGCCTCGGGACAGTCGGTGGCACAGGAAGTATTGGACGCCATGACGGCCATTTTGCCGCAGCAGCCGATTACTTTGTATGTGCCGCAATCCAGCCTGGCGCTGTATCAGGAACTGGGGCAGGGGCAAATCACGGTGCTGGCCGATGACTGGTCGCGCTGGATCAGCGGCACGCAGGACTTGGCGCGCAGCGGTGTGGATTTGATGAGCGGCCTGACTGCCAGCGCGGCAGGCACCGAGTTCAGCTGGCGCCGCTGGCGCTGGCCGCTGGGATTGGCGGCGGCCTTGTTGCTGGTAAATGTCCTTAGCTTGAATTACGACTGGCTGCGCATGCGGCGCGAGGCTGCCAGCCTGCGTAGCGGCATGATGCAAAACTATCGCGCGGCCTTTCCGAAAGAAACCGTGATTGTCGATCCGATCGCGCAGGCCAAGCAAAAAATCGCCGCTGCGCAACGCGAGGGCGGCCAGCTTGCGGCTGACGATTTTCTGACGCTGGCAGCCGTGTTCGGCGCAGTCTGGGCCGGATCGCCGCAAAGTGCAGACAGCACGGCCATCAGCAGCCTGGAATATCGCGACCACCATTTGCTGGTGCGTTTGAAAAATGCGGCAGATGCAGATGCCGCAGAAGCGCAAATCAAGAGCGCTCTGGAGAGCAGTCAATTAACGCTGAGCAAGCCGGCTACCGGCGTATGGCAGATCGGGAGCCGCAAGTAATGTCTACACGTAATCCGCTACAGCAAACCTGGGGAAAAATCAGTGCTTCTGCCAGCCACTACTGGGCGCAGAGGAATCAGCGCGAACGCCGCTTGCTGACGGCTGCTGCGGTGCTGATCGTAGTCGCGGTGATTTATCTGCTATTGCTGGATCCGGCGCTGAGCGGGCGCGCTCGCCTGCAAAAAGATTTGCCGGCGCTGCGTCAGCACGCCGCCGAATTGCAAGCGTTGACAGCCAAGGCAGCGTCGCTGTCGAACCAGTCAGCTGAACGGCCCGTCTCGCCGCTCAGCAAAGAGGCAGTTGAGAGCGCATTGAAAAGCAAGGGCTTGAATCCGCAAAGCGTGGTGCTCAGCGGCGATATGGCCAAGGTGCAGTTATCAGCGGTGGCGTTTCCCGGCTTGCTGGACTGGCTCGACGATGCGCAAAAAAACGCCCATTGGCAGGTGGTGGACGCCAACATCGGTGCAGCGGCCGGAGCGAATGCGCAGCCGGGCATCGTCAACGCCACGGTCACCTTGTGGCAGCAAAAGCATGAGTAATGGCCGTGTGTGTGGAGTACTGTCATTCCCGCTGTTATCCCCATCGCAGGAAGTTTGATGCGGGGGCCGGGCAGAGTATTGATGTGGACCGCAGCGGCGATCGTGAGCGCGTTGATCACGGTGTCGGCTTTTTTGCCGGCGGCGTGGCTGGCGCCGCTGCTGGAAAGCCGCACCGGCGGCCGGCTCACGCTGGGCGATGCCCAGGGTTCCTTGTGGCACGGTTCGGCCTTTATCGGCGCTGCGCCGAGCGGCAAGGATGCGGTTACGGCCTTATTGCCGGGACGTTTTGTGTGGCACCTGTCGCCGCTGGTTTTGCTGGGGCGGGTCCAGGCGACATTGGAGAATGCGCAAGTGCTGTCGAGCGTGGTCAGCATTCGGGGTAGCTGGAGCGCTTGGAGCATCAGCCCGGCCAGCCTGGCTTTGCCGGCCGAACGTTTGGCGGCGCTGGGCGCGCCCTTGAACACTTTGCAGCCGTCGGGCAAGATGCTGCTGGGCTGGCAGCAGCTGAGGCTGGTGCTGGCGGGTAATGGCTCCGGCTCCGGCAGCATCGATGTCAACGGCGTGATGACACTGGACATGCTGGCGATGGCGTCGCGCTTGTCGCCGGTCAAGCCGCTTGGCAGCTATCGCTTGCGGTTCGATTGGCAAGGGCGGCAGGCGGGCCTGACGCTGATGACATTGAGCGGGGCGCTGTTGTTGAACGGCAGTGGCAAATTGCAAGACGGCCATTTACAGTTTTCGGGTAGCGCGGAAGCGGCGGCAGGACAAGAGGAAAAGTTGGCGACTTTGCTGAGCTTGCTAGGTCAGCGGCGCCAGATGAATGGCAGAAACGTTATCGGACTAGAGTTCAAATCATGAAAGATAAAATGTATTTCGCACTACTTTCAAACACAAGCAACTGGCGCAGCGCGGCTGCCATCGTCCTGCTGACCTGCGCTACCGCCGTTGCGGCCCAGCAGCCGGTGCTTGGAGCAGGCGGCAATGCAAGCGGCGGCAATGCCAACGGCGGCGCGAACGGCCAGGCCGTGATGAATTTTGTCGGCGCCGACATCGAATCGGTGATCAAGGCCGTCGGCCAGTACACCAATACCACTTTCATCGTTGATCCGCGCGTCAAGGGCAGCATCAACCTGGTATCGGAAAAGCCGCTGAGCAAAAACCAGGCTTTCGATTTGCTGGCGTCGACCCTGCGCTTGCAAGGTTATGCAGTGGTGCGCGGCGACGGTTTTGTCAAGGTGGTGCCGGAAGCTGACGCCAAGTTGCAGGTGGCGCCGACCCGGCCAGCCAATGTCAGGGGCGATCAGATTGCCACCCAGATTTTTTCGCTGAACTATGAATCGGCAACCAATATCCTGCCGGTATTGCGGCCGCTGATTTCACCCAACAACACCATCAACGCCAACCCGGGCAATAACACGCTGGTGGTGACCGATTACGCAGAAAACCTGCAGCGTCTGGGGAAAATGATCGCCGCCCTCGATGTGCCGGCAGTCAATGATCTGGATGTGATCCCGGTACGTTATGCGGTGGCCAGCGATATTGCGGTGATGGCGAGCAAGCTGCTCGATTCCGGTTCCGCTGCGCCTGGCGCCGGCGACAGTTCCCGCACCATGATCATGGCCGATTCCAGAACCAATTCAGTGATCGTCCGCGCGCCGTCTGCGGGCCGCGCAAACCTGGCCAAATCGCTGATCGCCAAGCTCGATCAGCCGACCGCCAACGCCGGCAATGTGCATGTGGTTTATCTGAAAAACGCCGATGCCGGAAAGCTGGCTAAAACCTTGCGCGCGATTGTGTCGCAAGATCCTTCGGCCTCAACCTCCAGCTCATCGAGCAAGAGTTCCAGCGGCGGTTCCGGCAGTATGTTGCAAGGCGCCAGTACCGGCGGAGCGCTGAATTCCAGCAATTCGACGTCGCCATCGTCGCCGTCGCCATCGTCGTCTTCCGATACATCGTCGCAATCTTCCGGCGGCAGCAGCGCTGCCGGCTTTATCCAGGCAGACGAATCCACCAATACCCTGATTATTACCGCCAGTGAACCGGTTTATCGCAATATCCGCGGCGTGATCGACCAGCTCGATACCCGTCGCGCCCAGGTTTATGTGGAGGCCTTGATTGTCGAAGTAACGGATAGTGCGGCCAGTGAGATCGGTGTGCAGTGGCTGGCGCTGAGTGGAGATAAGAACAGCAATTATCGGGTCGGCGGCGGTACCGGATTTACTGGCACCAATACGGGTCTCGGTACTACCAATCTGTTCAACGCGGCAATTGGCCAGGCTGTCAATACCGGAACCACCTCTACAGTACCGACGGTCGGCAGCGGCTTGCAGCTTGGCATATTCCGCCAGATTGCCGGCAAGATCGGTTTGGGTGCTTTAGCCAGCGCCTTGAATTCCACCACCGGCAGCAACGTGCTGTCGATGCCGAATTTGCTGACGCTGGATAATGAGGAGGCCAAGATCATCGTTGGTCAAAACGTGCCTTTTGTCACGGGTTCCACTTTGACCACCGGTGCCGGCACCAGCAGCCCGTTCACCACCATCGATCGCAAGGACGTTGGTACCGCATTGAAGATAAAGCCGCATATTTCAGAAGGCGGTACGGTGCGCCTGGAAATTTCGCAAGAAGTCTCGGCGGTGATTTCGAACACGGCAAATGCTGCCAACGGACCGACCACGACCAAGCGCTCCCTGGATACCAATGTCTTGATTGACGACGGCGAGATCATTGCGCTGGGCGGCCTGATTGGCGATAACAACCAGAACGGCGTGCAAAAAGTACCGCTGCTGGGCGATTTGCCATTCATCGGCAATTTCTTCAAGTACCAGTCCGGCTCCCGCGAGAAAACCAATCTGATGATATTTTTGCGCCCGGTTATTGTGCGCGACAAAGACACCAGCAATCTGTTAGCCGTAGATCGTTACGACTACATGCGCAAACAACAGATCAAGGTGCAGCCAGACAAGAGCATCCTGACCGATTTCGGTTCATCGGTGACCTCCAGGCTGGAAGACGGCGGCCCGTTCATCGATCTGCGCAAGCAACAGGACGTGTCAGACCGGCCCGACGGCCAGCATCAGCCTGCGCAGGAACAGCCGCAGCTGCTGATGCCGAAACCCGCGCCTGCACCTGGCTTCTTGAATGACAGAACGCCATGAGCGATCCCAGGATGACGGATATGCGTCTGCTGCCCTACGCTTTTGCCCGCGATTTCTCCTTGCTGGCACTGCGTACGGAAGACGCTAACGGCGCTGACAACGCGGTGGAGTTATGGATTTCCGACGCCACCCAGCCAAGCGCCATCGCCGAAGCCAGCCGCCGCTTTGGCCGTGTCAAATTCCGTAAGCTGTCGCGTGACGAGCTAGACGAGGCGATCGCCAAGGCCTATGCCGGCGCCGGCGGCGATGCTGCGCAAGTGGTGGATGAATTTGAATCCGATCTCGATCTCGCCAAACTGATGCAAGACATGCCGGCGATCGAGGATTTGCTGGAATCGTCCGACGATGCGCCGGTGATCCGCATGATCAATGTCTTGCTGACCCAGGCTTTACGGGAAGGCGCATCGGATATCCATATCGAACCGTTCGAGCAGATTTCGGTAGTGCGTTTCCGCATCGACGGCAGTTTGCGCGACGTGGTGCGGCCCAAGAAAGCCGTCCATGCTTCGCTGATTTCCCGGATCAAGATCATGGCGCAACTGGATATCGCCGAAAAGCGCTTACCGCAGGATGGCCGTATCACGCTGCGTGTCGGCGGCAAGCCGGTGGACGTACGGGTCTCGACCTTGCCGACCGGGCATGGCGAACGGGCGGTGCTGCGTTTGCTGGACAAGGAAGCCGGCCGGCTCGATTTGCAGCATCTCGGCATGAGCCCGGCAGTGCTGCCGCAGTTCGATCGCCTGATTGCTCAACCGCACGGCATCGTGCTGGTCACCGGACCGACCGGCTCCGGCAAGACCACCACCCTGTACGCCGCCTTGTCGCGCCTGAATACCAGCAGCACCAACATCCTGACAGTGGAAGACCCGATCGAGTACGAACTGGCAGGCGTCGGCCAGACCCAGGTCAACGCGCGTATCGAGATGACCTTCGCCAAGGCCTTGCGGGCGATTTTGCGGCAGGATCCGGACGTCATCATGATTGGCGAAATCCGCGATCTGGAAACCGCGCAGATTGCGGTGCAGGCCTCGCTCACCGGCCATCTGGTGCTGGCGACCTTGCATACCAACGACTCTGCCGCAGCGGTGACCCGTTTGCTGGATATGGGGATCGAACCATTCCTGTTGTCGTCTTCTTTGCTGGGGGTGGTGGCGCAGCGTCTGGTAAGAAAATTATGCACCCATTGCCGCCGTCACGACGGCCAGTTATGGCACGCGGTCGGTTGCGAACAATGCGGCCATACCGGTTATCACGGCCGGGTCGGCGTCTACGAGTTGCTGCTGACTACCGACGAGATTACGGCGCAGATTCACAACCGGGCGTCGGAAGCCGAGATACAACAAGTGGCGCAGCGCAACGGCATGCAAACCATGCGTCAGGATGGCGAACGCTGGCTTACCGAGGGCGTCACGACTCAGGCCGAGCTGATGCGTGTCACTAAAGAGTAAAGAGAAATAAGCGAGGAGTAGAGTGCCAGCATTTCGTTACGAAGCGGTAGATGCCGCCGGCAGCACCACCAAGGGCGTGGTGAATGCGGATAGCGCCAAGATGGCGCGGGCCGATCTGCGCGCCCAAGGTTTACTGCCGTTGACGGTGGAGGCGATTGCGCAGCAGGTGGATGCTGCCGGCAATCTGAAGCGGCGCGGTTTTGGAGAGCATCTGTCGACGGTAGAGATCGCTCTGTTTACGCGCCAGCTGGCCAGTCTGCTAGAGGCCAGCCTGCCGCTGGAACAGGCCTTGACGGCGTTGCTGGAACAGTCCGAGCGTAGTTACCAGCGCGATCTGATCGCATCGATCCGCTCCGACGTCATGGGCGGCGCCGCCTTATCTACCGCACTAGCCGGGCACCCACGCGATTTCGCTGAAATCTACCGGGCCTTGGTGGCCTCGGGCGAACAGATCGGCCAGTTGTCACGCGTGTTGTCGCGCCTGGCCGATTACATCGAACGCCGCAATGCACTGGTGCAGAAGGTCAAGCTGGCGTTCACTTACCCGGCGATCGTGACCGTGGTGGCTTTTGTGATCGTGATTTTCCTGCTGACCTACGTGGTGCCGCAGATCGTTTCGGTGTTCGCCAACACCAAACAGAAATTGCCGATGCTGACGGTAATGATGCTGGCGACTTCTGATTTTGTCCGTAACTACGGCTGGATCGTCTTGATCGTGGTAATCGCACTGTTCTACGGCTGGCGCACGGCGCTGAAAAATCCTGCCACCAAGATGCGCTGGCATACCTGGCTGCTGAGCGCGCCGCTGTACGGGAAATTCGAACGCAGCTTGAATACCGCCCGTTTCGCCAGTACGCTGGCGATTACCACCGGTTCCGGCGTACCGATTTTGAAAGCGCTGCAAACCAGCCGCGATACGCTCTCCAACGTCGCCATGCGGCAGCAGGTCGACACTGCCGCCACCAGCGTGCGCGAGGGGGTCGGCCTAGCGCGCGCGCTGGCGGCGCACAAGCATTTTCCGCCGATGCTGATTCACATGATACGGGCCGGCGAAGTGACCGGCGAACTGCCGGCCATGCTGGAGCGCGCCGCCAGTGCCCAGGAGCAGGATCTGGAGCGGCGCGCCATGACTATCGCCGGCTTGCTGGAGCCAGCCCTGATTCTGGCGATGGGGGTGGTGGTATTGCTGATTGTGTTGGCGGTACTGATGCCGATTATTGAAATCAACCAGTTGGTGCGCTAGGACAAAGTCAGGGAAAAACGTGAATCTACAATTAACTAAAAAACTGGGCCGCCAAAGCAAACGACTGCCAGAGTTTCTCAGCCTGCTGCTATTCATGCTGCTGTGCGCTTGCACCGCTTACTGGGTCATGCAACTGATCAAACCGCCGTTGCGTGCGGTGACTGCGCCGCCGACAGAGGAACAGGCGCAGATCGATGTCTCTCTGGCCGCAGGGCTGTTCGGCGGCCGCGGCACGGTGACGGTTGCCAGTAACTACCAGTTATTGGGTGTGGTGGCGGCGAAAACAGAGGGCGAGAGCGTGGCGATCCTGAGTGCCGATGGTAAGCCGGCGCAGGCGGTGCGGCAAGGTAAGGAATTGCTGCCCGGGACCAGCGTCAAGGAAGTGCATGCCACTTATGTCTTGTTGTCGGAAGGCGGTGTTTTGAAGCGGGTGATGCTGCCGGAAGATGCGCGTTCCAAATCGGGATTGGGCGGAGCCGCCCCGCCGATAGCGATGCCGTCGCAGATGGCGCCGGCTCCTCTCAATCAGGATTTGCCGCCCGAACAGCCGCCGGTGCAAATACAAGAGAAATGAGGGAACAGGTGAATTGCCGGATCGAGATCCTATGCATGCAATAGGATCTCGATCCGGTTTGTCTTACAGCACGTAACGCGATAAATCTTCGTTGACTTCCAAAGCTCCCAGCCGCTGATCGACATAAGCAGCATCGATCACCATGGTTTTCTCGCCGGAGTTAGTCGCCGAAAACGAAATTTCTTCCAGCAGTTTTTCCATTACGGTATACAGCCGGCGGGCGCCGATGTTTTCGGTTTTTTCATTGACTGAAAAGGCGATTTCCGCGAGTCGCAGCACGCCTTCTTTGGCAAACTCCAGCGTTACTCCCTCGGTTGCCAGCAGCGCCTCATATTGCTTGGTCAGGCAGGCGTCGGTGCCAGTCATGATTCTTTCGAAATCGCTGATCGACAACGAATCGAGCTCGACCCGGATCGGGAAGCGGCCTTGCAGCTCCGGGATCAGATCCGACGGTTTGGCCAGATGGAAAGCGCCGGAGGCGATAAACAGGATGTGATCGGTCTTGATCATGCCGTATTTGGTGTTGACGGTGGTGCCTTCCACCAGCGGCAGCAAATCGCGTTGCACTCCGGCGCGCGAGACATCGGCGCCGCCGTTTTGCGAACGGGTGGCGATCTTGTCGATCTCATCCAGAAACACGATGCCGTTTTGCTCAACGTTATTGATGGCTTTTTGCTTCAGCTCATCTTCGTTAACCAGTTTGGCGGCTTCTTCCTCGATCAGGATTTTCATCGCATCCTTGATCTTGAGCTTGCGGTTTTTCTTGCGATTGCCGCCGACTCCGGAAAACATGGATTTGATCTGCTCGGTCATTTCTTCCATGCCGGGCGGAGCCATGATTTCCATTTGCGAAGTCGCTTCCGATAGCTCGATCTCGATTTCCTTATCGTCGAGCGTGCCTTCGCGCAGCCGCTTGCGGAAAGTCTGACGGGTGTTGCTGCCTTTGTCACCGCCGCTTTCGCCATCGCCTGGGCTTGGTTCAGGATGAAAGCCGAAATCGCGCGCCGGCGGCACCAGGATATCGATCACCCGGTCTTCGGCGGCATCCTCGGCACGGGTGCGCACTTTGCGCATTTCCGCTTCACGGGTTTGCTTGATGCCGATGTCGATCAGGTCACGGATGATGGTGTCGACGTCGCGCCCGACGTAACCGACCTCGGTGAACTTGGTGGCTTCGATCTTGATGAAGGGAGCATCGGCCAGCTTGGCCAGGCGCCGTGCAATTTCAGTCTTGCCGACGCCGGTAGGCCCGATCATCAAAATGTTCTTGGGCGTGATTTCATGGCGCAGCGGCTCGGCGACCTGCTGCCGGCGCCAGCGGTTACGCAAGGCAATCGCCACCGCACGCTTGGCGCGATCCTGGCCGACTACATGTTTATCCAGTTCTGAAACAATTTCTTGGGGAGTCATGTTCATGATGTTAGGTCTTAATCGAGAGTTTCGATGATGTGCGATTGATTGGTGTAAATGCAGAGTTCACCTGCAATCACCAGCGATTTCTTGACGATGTCGGCCGGCGACAATTCAGTGTTTTCCTGCAGCGCTTTGGCTGCCGATTGGGCGAAAGTGCCGCCCGAGCCGATTGCGCCAATGCCGTCGGTAGGCTCCAGCACATCGCCGTTGCCGGTGATCACCAGGGTGGTTTCGCGGTCGGCGGTCAACAGCATGGCTTCCAGCCGGCGCAACATGCGATCGGTGCGCCATTCCTTGGCGAGATCGACCGAGGCGCGCATCAGATTGCCCTGATGCTTTTCCAGTTTTGCTTCGAACAGATCGAGCAGGGTGAAGGCATCGGCAGTACCGCCGGCAAAACCGACCAGCACCTTGCCTTGGTATAACTTGCGGACTTTGCGGGCGGTGCCCTTCATGACGACGTTGCCGAGTGTTACCTGGCCATCTCCGCCGAGCGCAACGCTGTTGCCGCGTCGCACTGAAAGAATGGTGGTGCCGTGAAATTGTTCCATTTTGCTAGCCTCAGAAAAGGCGGCCCCGGGGCCGCTCATGCAGGACGCAGAGCGCCGGAGCTGCATGATGTGATTCGCTATCGAATGATAAATCGATACTGTTCCGAAAAAATGGGGACGGCCGGCTTGATTACAAGCGCTGAATTACACGGATTTAGCGTTGTTCTTTTGCTACTGCAGAGATTTGGTTTTGCTAAAAAACTAATTCTTGCGTGGCACTACACGCACGATTTCCTGTATGCCTACCACCTTGAACAGGGCCGTCACCAGATGGTTGACGTTGTGAAACTCAATCGCGTTGCCGCTGCCGGCAAGCAATGCCAAGCCATTCAGCAGTTCGCCGGCGGCGCTGAAATCGACCCTGACCAAACGCGAGCAATCCATGATCGCGGGGCTGTGGGCAATCGCGTGGGTTTGGATTTTGGTCAGCAACTCTTCGGTTCGCCCTTCAATCAGGATCGGCATCAGCAAACTGCTGCTGCCGCTGAGATTCACGTTTTGCGTATTGTCCTCAGCCGCAGTGATGATCTTGGCGTGCGGCGCTACAAACGGTGGTGGCGAGACTTCGAAAGTGATCGAGTAATCTATGCTGGCGTCTTCGTAGGCCTGCTCGAGATTGAGCAGATGCAATATTTCCAGCAGCAGCAGCCACGGCGCAGCGGTTTCGTCGCGTCGCCCGACCTGCAGGATCTGGCGAATCTTGTCGGCCAGTTCGTCGGCGCCGACCAGTGTCAGGTCCAGCCCGGATTTTTGCAGTTTTTTCAACATGCGCAGCAACAGGCCGCAACCGATCGGGTCGACCGCGCTGACCCGGGTAAACTCCAGGCGCACCGCCGGATGGGTGGCACTCAGTTTTTGTGCGCGTTCCAGCTGTTTGCCGATGTTGGCGTCGAGCTTGCCGGAGAAAGCCACTGCCGGCGAAGTGCCTGTTTTTTCCTGGGTTTTTGCCTGCGGATCGAGTGTCATGATATCGATCCAGGTCGGCGGCGAAGTTTCAAATTTGTTGGCAAAGTCGACCGATAGATTGTCGAATTCCTGTTGCTTGCCGGTGATCTGATACAGGTCCAGCAGCATCCACCAAACGATGTGGGTGGATGAACCGAGATTGTTTTCGGCAATTGCATTTAGCAGCAGCACTTCGGCAATGTCACTCTGATCGCTGGCAAACAATACTGCCGCCTCTTCAATTACTTCCGGCGTGTCGGATACCGACACTTCGATGCTGCCGCTGCGCGATTGATCGTCCAGATATTCTGTGGTCCTGCTCATTACCGGCAGCGTCAGCTGGGTGGTGAGCGGGCCCTGGGTGGTGGTCGGCGTGCTGTCGATGTCGGCCGACGCTTTGGAGGAGGGCGGCAGATGGACGAATTCGGACGACATCTCCGATTCGATCGCATCGATCTTCATGGTTGTGGTGCTGCGTGCCGCACCATCGCGCTGCGTGGTCGAGTTGGCGTGTCGCTCAGGACTTTCACCAAACAGAACCGGCGCTTGATTGTCTGCTGCGGCTGCTTCCTTGTCATCCGCCGGTGGTGTGCCGTTTGGACGATTATTTTTGCCGAAGAGCGAGAAAATCCCCACGTGTTAATCCTGAAAGTAAGTTGCTGTTAAAGCTGTACGAGTAGCTGCGATTTGTATTGAAAGCCGAGGTCTCGGATGGGCTAGCCGTGATCCAATTCCGATTCTGCGAATTACGCTTTTATCATCGCTTTTGCTTTGTTTATTGCACCATTTTTGTTTGGAGACCGTTCTTGCTTTTGCTTATTCTTAGGTAAAAAAAGCACGATCAATCGATACCGCTAAAGGTAACACAAAGCAACTCAGGAAGTATGCCTGGAAGCCCTTAAGTGATGACATAAATATGTTGTGAATTTCGCATTTCAGGTGGAAAGAACGATCACTCTCTAGGCCGATGCATGGGGCCAGGCGGGGGATTGCGCGGCAGGCCATGGCATGGATTATTGCCTTGCTTTGCAATCCCGGTTTTCTGTTTTAGAACTTGCTGCGTACCCCAAGAATCAAGCTGCGTCCTGGTTGTGGTGCGATGTCTTTCAACACGGAAGTCGCCAGACGGATATCCTGATTCAACAGATTTTTGGCCAAGGCAAACCAAGTGAGCCGAAGCGTCCCCAGCGTCTGGGTATACGAGAGATTGGCGTCGATTTTGGTGTATGCCGGCGTCACGCGGTTTTCAAAGGTCGCCAGCCGATCTTGTTGCTGTGCGCGCAGGACAGTGACGCCGCTACGCCATGCACCCTGTACATAACCGAGATCGACACCGTAACGGCTGGCCGGTTGCAATGGCAGGTTGCCCATCTGATCCAGCTTGCCGCGTGAGGCATCGGCAAAGCCGCGTATCGAAAAACCTTCGCCGCGCAGGTTGTAGCTTATTTCCGCTTCGGCGCCGCGGATGGTGGCGTCCGCCTGCGACCAGAAGCGTTCGGTGAACTCGCCGTCCAGCTCTGGCGCACCGCTGGCGTCAACCTGGCCGGCATTACGGCCAAACACATAATTGCTGACATGATTCTGGAACAGATTGGCTTTCCAGCGAATCAGCCCTGTAGTTTTTTGCAAGGTCAGTTCGATATTGCGCGAGGTTTCTTTTTTCAAGCTCGGATCGCCGATATCGAAAGTGGCGGTGGATTCGTGCGGGCCGTTGGAATACAGTTCTTCGGCAGCCGGTGCGCGTTGCGCGATTGAAACCGTGGGGCCGAAGCCGTATCCTGGCATGAAATTCCACAAAGCACCGACCGAATAGGATGCCAGGCTGAATTTGCGGTCAGCGAAACCGGACTCCGCATCGGGCCGGCGTTTGACCGATTCAAGACGCAAGCCGGCGCTAGTCAGCAGCGGACCAAAATTGCGTTCTTCCACCAGGAACGCCGCGATCGAAGTTGATTTGGTACGCGGTATGGTATTGGGCAGACCGCTCTCCGCAGCCAAGGCCGAGAAGCGCGTGTCTTCGGTTTGCATGCCGAAAGTGCCGTGCCAGCCGGCCAATGGTTTGTGCGCGAGTTCCCATCGGCTCTCGGTCGACTGGTTGGAGAAAATCGTGTTCGGTGTGCCGTTTTCCTGTTTCTCGGTGTGGGTGTAGTCGGTGTGGCCCAGCTTGAATGTGAATTTTTCGAAGCCTGCCAGCGGCTGGTCGACCTGGCCGGCGATGTCGTAACGGGTTTGATGCAGATCGATAAAGGACTTTTCTGCAGTGGGGATGCCATAGTGGTCGTCCAGGGTTGCCACCGAGGCGCCGACATAACCCCAGGAAGCCAGGTAGGAGGCGCCAGCGCCGACACCGGTTTCGTGGGTAAAGGAATTAGGCAGGCGGCCCGACGCTGAACCGGGATCGTTCTGGCTGGCATGGCCGGGGATCTTGTAATTTCCGGTATCGCGCCAGTTGCCGTCCAGATGCATGCCGATCGGTCCGGTGGCGCCGTCCAGGGTCAGAGAGGTGCTTCTGCCGTTATCGACGCTGCTATAGCGGGCCTCGGCTTCGCCACTGATCTCTTTTTGTAATTGGGTCGGGATGCGGTCATTGACGACGTTGACCAGGCCGCCGATTGCGCCGGAACCATACAACAGAGCGGCGGGGCCGCGCAGGATTTCAATTTGGCGGGCGGTAGCGGCTTCAGTGGCTACCGCATGATCGTTGGACAGGCTCGATACGTCGGCCACCGACATGCCGTTTTGCAGGATCTTGACGCGTGGACCTTCCATGCCGCGAATGATCGGGCGGGAAGCGCCGGCGCCGAAACCGGATGCCGATACGCCCAGTTCTTGCGACAAGGTGTCGCCCAGCGAGGCGCCGGTCTTGTTGCGCAATTCTTCACCGGACAAGACTTTGGTCGGCGTCAGGATCTGGGTATCGACATTGGCGTTGAGCGGACTGGCGTTGACCACGATGGGTGGCAAGGTTTTAGTTGCATCGATAGTGTCGCTCTGGGCGGATGCAGTAGACGACAGAACGGACAGCGCGGATAGAACCGCACTGGATAACAGCGTACGTTGGGCAGACATGATGATTCCTAGACAGGTGATGGCCGTCGCTTTTCATATCGATGCGGAAGCTGTACGCGACAGCGCCAGGCCAAAGCCTGCAGCTCCAGGCGACATCAGTCGTCGGCAGCAAGGCATGGCCAGAGCGCGATCGGGCACGGATTATCCGGACGACGGCCATATCGGCGATAGGGCGACGGCAATAAATAATTCGATGCGTTTGATGCTTCGGGATGAGCGAAACGAGTGAAGCGTCCTGTCAGGAACGGGGCGGTGCGCGTGGTGAAAAATGGCAGGTAAACGGCGCATCCCAAGAGGCGAATGCCTGCCACAAGGCCAGCAGGTGTTTGCCGGGTAGTGGCGGTAGCGCTAGAGGCGTCGAGTAAATCGCCGCTGCCAGGGTGGCGTCATCGAAGGCTGCGCAAGAGTGATGTGCTTTGCCGCCGCCTTCGATGGTGCGTTCAATCACCGACGTCATGTGCGTCAGGCGGGTCGACGGCTTGTTTTCCCAGGCTGCGTGGACGATGCTATGCGTCAGCCCCAGCCATTGGGCGAACAGGATCGCACATATCAGCACGAACACCAGCAGCGGCGCCAGGGCGGTGTGCTGGAGGCGTCTTGAGCGGCATGCTTGGGCTGACATCAAGGAGTCTGGATAACGTAAAAGCGCGTGAAAGCGGCAGAGGAAGCGCTAGTGATCAGGCCGCAGACAAACTACGCAAGCCTGCTATGCTGCTCCGGCTTGCGTTTTCCCCAAGCCGGACCGCTATCGAGAATCAATCGCCGTAAAGCTTTTGTTTCAGTTCGCGACGTTGTTGTGCTTCCAGCGACAGGGTAGCCGTTGGCCGCGCCAGCAAACGTGGAATGCCGATAGGCTCGCCGGTTTCTTCGCACCAGCCATACTCGCCGGCGTCAATCGATGCGATCGACTGCTGTACTTTCTTCAGCAATTTGCGCTCACGATCGCGGGTCCGCAGTTCGAGCGCATGTTCTTCTTCGATGGTCGCACGGTCTGCAGGATCCGGCACCAGGACGGTTTCACGCAAATGTTCAGTGGTTTCTCCTGCATTCTTGAGCAGGTCGATTTCTAACTGCTGCAAACGCGCTTTGAAGAAAGCCAGTTGCGCCTCATTCATGTAGTCCTTTTCGCTCATCTTGAGGATTTGCTCTTCGGTCAACAGAATGGATTCAGAGGTTGGTTTGGTTGTTTTAGTAGCCACTTCGCTTGCTTTCGATACGACGTTTTTTTCAATTTTATCCGTTGATCCGGCACTTACGGGCTTGTTGCTGGTGCTGCCAGCACCGGATCTGGCCGTTGGGGAACTCAGTTTCTTTGTAACAGAACTACCGCTCGTTGTATTACGCGTTACCTCGTTGCGCGTTTCCTTGTCAGCTGCAGGATCGGATTTTGTAACAGATTTGGCAATCGCCGTTTTCTTGGCTAGCGATTTTACAACAGGTTTGGGACTGGGTTTGGCAACTTTAGGCACGGCCTTGTTTGCGGTTGCAGCAGGGGGCTCGGTCTTCCGCGGCGCCTTGGCGGAGAGTTTTGCCGATTTTTCAGCTATTTTTTCACTGGCGGGAGCACTAGCCTGCCGGGCTTTCGGCGTCATTTTGCCTAGCGAGGCCGCTGCCTTCTTGGCAACGGTCTTTTTAACGGTCAGGTTCATGGTCCTCTCCTTAAATCAGCAACCAAGCGACGATGCGATTGGCCCGCTATCCAGTGATTTCCCAGCGCAAAACTGCCATAGTTTATACCAAACATTGCTCCAAACCGCGAATAAAAATGTCTTTCGGCAGATTCTTGCCAATGAAGACCATTTTGCTGCCGCGTGTCTCATTCTCATCCCATTTACCGCCGACATCGCTGCCCATGATCTGGTGCACTCCTTGGAACACTACCTTGCGGTCGGCGCCATCCATCAACAATACGCCTTTGTAGCGCAACATGCGCGGTCCGTAGACTTGTACCAGGCCGCCGAGAAACTCGTCAAGGCGCGCGGTATCGAATGGCCTTTCACTTTTGAACACAAAAGCCGCGATTTCGTCGTCGTGATGCGGGCGATGATGGTCGTGATGATCGTGGTGGGCATGTCCTTCATGTTGATGGGATGGGTGGTCGCAATCGTCGCCGCTATGCTCGTGGGCATGTTCTTCGGTTGCCAAAAAATCAGGGTCGATTTCCAGCTTGGCGTTGAGATTGAAACCACGGATATCCAGGATTTCGTCTATCGGCGTGTGTTGCGGATCGAGAGTAATGACCGGTGCGCGCGGATTGATGCGTTTCAGACGGCTGGTCAAGACGGCCACTTCTTCTGTGCTGACCAGATCGGTTTTGGAGAGCAGCAACTTATCGGCAAAGCCTACCTGGCGTTGCGCTTCTTCTTGTTGATCGAGCTGCGCCATTGCATGTTTTGCATCGACTACGGTGACGATGGCGTCCAGCATGAAGTGCATCGCCACTTCATCGTCGACAAAGAAGGTTTGCGCTACCGGCCCTGGATTGGCCATGCCGGTGGTTTCGATAATCACCCGGTCAAAGTTTAGTTCGCCCGCGGTACGGCGGCGTGCCAGCGTGGTCAGCGCAACGATCAGGTCGCCGCGCACGGTGCAGCAGATGCAGCCGTTGTTCATCTCGACGATTTGCTCGGTGCTGTCCTGCACCAGGATTTCATTGTCGATATTTTCCTGGCCGAATTCATTTTCAATCACGGCGATTTTATGGCCATGCTGCTGTTGCAGGATGCGGTTCAGCAAAGTGGTTTTGCCGGCGCCGAGAAAGCCGGTCAGGATAGTGGTCGGAATAAGTGCCATGGTCAGATTCAGAAAAATAAAAAACGATAAAAAGCGGGATAGGATTCAGATCAGTCACGCTGCTGCAGGGCTGTTTCAACAATGCTGTTACACAACGCTGCTACACCAATCAATGGGAGCAATCGGCGCACCAGCCCTTGATGGTCAGTTCGATTTCATGACCCTGAAAACCCTTGCCTAGCGTGTCTTGCAAAGCTTGTTGCAACTGCTTGCGCAGCTTGGCCGGGGTGCTGCCGGCATGGTTGTCGCCGAGCGCCAGTATGCTATCCAGGAAACCGGCGTCGCCGCTGCCGTCCAGGCAAAACACCTTGGCGCAACGGGTGCATTTGAAATGTCCGTGTTGATGCTGATGCTGGGTCTGGTGCGCTGCGGCGCTGTGTTCGGTACCGGCGCTATAACGGAATACGCGGTCGTCGCCGGCAATCTTGTGCGCCAGGCCGGCGTCGGTCAGGCAATCGAGGGCGCGATACAAGGTCACCCGGTCCATCTCGACAAATTGATCCTGCATGTCCTGATGCGAAAAAGCGCAACGTGCTTCCAGCAGGGCCGCCAGGACTTTGATGCGGGCAGGCGTGATGCGCAGCGCGACTTCGCGCAACTGCGCCTCGGCCAGTGCCGCCGCATGTGGTTGGGAGTTGCCCTTGGCGGCTGCAGTGGCAGCGGTAGATTTGGATTTCGGGCCTGGATTCATAATGCGATGTGGGTAGGTGAGACGCCAATTATGCCTGAAATGCAATTCAGTTGCATATTTGATGTCGGATGTGGCTCAATCCCGGTAGTTAAAACGCTTGCTGCCTGCTGATCATTTATCTGAAATTTTTTTTGCGCGCGGGTGGGCGGCGTCATAGACCTGCGCCAGGCGCTGGAAATCAAGCGAGGTGTAGACCTGGGTGGCGGCAATCGATGCGTGCCCCAGCAGCTCCTGCACTGCGCGCAAATCGCCGGAACCCTGCAGCATGTGCGAGGCGAATGAATGGCGTAGCACATGGGGATGGACATTGCTGGCGATGCCGAGCGACTGCGCATGATGTTTCAAGCGCAATTGAACCACGCGCGGCGACACGCGGGTGCCGCGTTCGGTCAAGAATAACGCCGCAGTATGCTGTTCCTGATCGCCTTTGAGCAGCGTTTCGCGTTGCGGCAGCCATGCCGCGATAGCTTGTATTGCCGGCTTGCCTACCGGTACGCTGCGTTTTTTCCCGCCTTTGCCGGTGACTGTCACTTCCGCCGCATCCAGATCGATCCAACCGGCCGATTCGTAGTCAGCCAGCCGCTTGTAACGTAGGTCCAGCCCCACCAGTTCCGAGACCCGCAGCCCGCTGGAATACAGCAATTCAAACATCGCGTGATTGCATAGCGCCATGCTGGATCCGGCATCGGCCAGCGGGTTGGGGCTGGCAACCAGATGTATCGCGTCATCCGCCGCCATCGCTTTCGGCAGCGGTTTGGCGCGTTTTGGCGCTTTGACGCCTTCGACAGGGTTGCTGGCAAGTGTGGTCTGTTCCGCCAGCCATTCGAAAAATCCGCGCCAGGCTGACAACTTGCGCGCAATCGAACTCGGATTCAAGCCGCGGGAGTGCAATTGCGCGGCAAATTTACGAATGTGGAAGTGAGTGACGGCGGCGAATTCCCAATGCTCGCCCAGCGCTTGTGTCAGGGCCGCCAGTTCTTTCAGATCACGGGCGTAGTTGCTGATGGTATGCGTTGACAGCTGGCGCTGACCGGCCAGGCTATCCAGATAGCTGCTCAGGTAAGTTGAATTGGTATCGCCGCTCACGATGTCGAAGGATGAGGATGCACCAGGGCTACGCGAGCAAGCAAGCCAGTGCCGCGCTGGCCGTTTCGCCAATTTGCACCAGGAAGTCGGTCGCCATGTCGGCGCTGAAGCGTTGCGGATCGGGGGAGCCCAGCACTAGCAGGCCGAAGGTTGCCGAGGTGGCGCTAGTGCTGCGTAGCGGCAGCATGGCAACGGACTGGACGTCGTGTTCAAGCCAGGCGGCAGCTTCGAAATCATTATTGCTGCCGCAAAACGGCAGGCTCAAGCCATTGGCGAAAAGTTTGACATCCTCGGAAGCCGCTGCCGCAAACCAGGTGTGCGAATAATCCTCGGCCACACCCCACAAGCGCAAGGTAGCCTGAGGCACTGCAAAGCTGGTGCGCAGGCCATCGACCAGTGTGTGCGGCAAGTCAACGTCATTACGCGCCAACAGCAAGCTGCGAGTCCAGGTATGCAGTTTATGCGAGCTGGCGTCATTTTCCTGGGCATTGCGCATCATGTCGGCGAGTCGCAAATCCTGCAATTTGATTTTCTCGCGCAGCACCTCCATCTGCCGCTCCTGCAGCGACACAGCGCGGCCTAACAAGGGGCTGCTGAGGCGGATCTTTGCCAGCAGTTCGGCATGTTCTTCGAAAAAATGGGGGGAGTCGATCAGATATTGGGCGACAGTATCGGGATCAAGTTGGGAGCTCATGAGGTGTGTGGACAAGGTCGGTGATGAAGAGAAGAAAAAGAATGATCAAGAGTACACCGCTATCGCGCTGCGTGACAACCCGGCAGCACGAGAGAGTTCGGCACGGGGTTCAGCTCAATGAGCGCGGCACAATAAAAAAGGCCCACATGGCAAGCCATGTGGGCCTTTTACATCTCTAGTCAAGCAACCTGGCCCGCTTGCTGCTGCGGGTTCGGTTAGCTTAAATTAGAACTTGTGACGGATACCAACAGCAACTGCTGTTTGGTTTTGCTTGTCAGTGTTGCTGCCGATGCCGTCACCGAAGACGCCTGGATTGGCAGCATCTTTAGCGCGCAGGTTCGAAACGAATGCATACAGGTCAGTACGCTTCGACAGGAAGTAGTCAGTACCCAGGTTGATTTGGGTCAGCTTACCCTTAGGGGAGTTTGCATCAGCAAATGTCAGCTTGTTGTACTGAACGCTAGCTAACAGGTGCAGAGGAGCTGTAACTGAGTAGTTCACACCCAGTTCGAAGATGTCAGCTTTGCTGTTGTTGGTGCCGCCAATGCTGAAGGCGCCGATTGGTGTCAGACCCAGAGTAGTCGAGCTGACTGCCAGAGGTTGCTTAACGCGCGACCAGTTACCGTACAGACGTGCAGGACCAACTTGGTAGCTAGCACCCAAGCTGAAAGTCTTCAGAGCTGTATCGCCAGCAGCGCCATAGCTATTGTTGAATACTGGCGAGCTGTTATTCAGCAGGGAAGCATCGCTGGCATTGCTATTGCCGGCAGCCGAAACAGTGCCCAATTTCGATTGGTAGTAAGCTGCGAACAGACCCAGTGGGCCGTTTGCGTACTGACCGCCCAGACCGAACGATTGGCCGCTCGAAGTTTTGCCAGCTGCTTCGCCGAAGCCATAGATTGCGCTACCTGTGAAGCCAGCGAAATCTGGTGTGTTGTAACGGATCGAATTGTTGGTACGTGTACCTTCCAAACGGTCCAGGTTGTGACCGACGGAACCAGTTACGCCGCCGAAGTCTTGAACCGAAGTCCATTGGCTGACGTCGTCCAGGATGTCAGTCTGACGACCCAGCAGAACGGAACCGAAGTTGCCGCCCAGACCGACCACCGACTTACGACGGAACAGAGTTGTCGAGGACTTGCTGTCTTGACCGTTCAAAGCGCCAGTGTCATTGTTGAAACCAGCTTCCAATTGGAACAGAGCCTTCAGACCGCCGCCCAGATCTTCAACGCCTTTGAAACCCAGACGCGAACCTTGGATAACGCCGGAGTTAACGCTGAATTTGCTACCAGTAGTGCCGGCGCCAGCCGAAGCCTTGCTTGTGTACACGATACCAGTATCAACGATACCGTAGATGGTTACGGAGCTTTGAGCTTGTGCTGCACCTGCGATTGCGCCGAGTACGGCCAGTGCGATTAGTGATTTCTTCATTTGACGTCCTTTATTTAGAAAACTGTCTTAAGGATCCGTACATCTTGCCGGATGGATGAACATTAAGGTGTCTCGCTGGCTATGCTGGCGGTTTGGTTTCCTGTGACGCTATAAATTGGTCGAAATTGAGGAAGATTGTTAATTGTGTTGTATTTTTGTGACACGAGGCGGGGCGAGCCTGGCTCTGGCCTGGCTGTATGTTTCCGCATGACTTGGTGGGGTGCGCCGAAAACGCAGGATAGGTGTTATTTACTGTCTGGCATGCTAAAGATGCATGGCGCATCAGAGCAGGTAAAGAACGTATTTCCAGTTTGCTTAAAGTGAACTCTGGCGACAATATGCGCCAAAATCTTCTATTTCTAGATAATCTCGGGCTACGCACCGTTAGTTCCTCTTCTCAGTTGCGACGGTTAATACGCCGGACTGGGAAGAGGGGGGGGGGCAAGCAGCCCCCCATAACGCAATCGAATCTATCGTCAAATGACAATAAAGTTTGATTAGAACTTGTGGCGGATGCCAACTGCAACTGCTGTCTGATTGCTGTTACCGTTGCTACCCTGTACTGCTGGAGCTGTAATGTCGCCAACCAGCGCGCCATTGCGGCCCTTTGCGTAGGAAGCCAGGGTATACAGATCGGTACGCTTGGACAGGTAGTAGTCCAGGCCCAGGCTGAACTGGGTCACGGATGGCTTGGAGCCTTGCAGACCGTCGATCGATGTCTTGGTGTGTTGAACCGCCGCCAGCAAGTGCATCGGTGCTGTTACAGCATAGTCTGCGCCGAGTTCGAAAATATTTTGCTTGAGCACGTCAGGCACGTTGACGCGCGACCAGTTGCCATACAGGCGTGCTGGACCGGCTTGGTAGCTGGCGCCCAGGCTGAATGTCTTGTTGACAGTGGTGCCGTCAAGGTGGGCGGCTGTCAGCTGGGCTGGAGTCAGGCCAGTCAAGGCGGTGATGCCGGAAATCAGCGTGTCGCTAGGGTTGGAGCCAAATTTCGATTGATAGTAACCAGCGTACAGTCCCAATGGGCCGTTAGCGTAAGTGCCGCCAGCGCCGAAGGATTGGCCGGCAGTTGTGTGGCCGGCTTGTTCGCCGAAGCCGTAAATCACGCTACCAGTGAAACCGCTCAGATTCATGCTGTCATAGCGAATCGAATTTTGCGTGCGGATGCCTTCGAGGCGATCAAAAGCGTGCGGGCTGCCTACGAAATTACCGAAATCTTTAACGGATGTGTATGCATGGCCAGCGTCGTCCAGGATGTCGGATTGACGACCCAGCGTAACAGTACCGAAGTTGCCAGCCAGGCCAACCACCGATTTACGAGCAAAGCCGTTGCCATCTGACGCGCCGGTATCGTTCTTGAAGCCCGCTTCCAGTTGGAACAAAGCTTTCAGGCCGCCACCCAGATCTTCGGTGCCCTTGAAGCCGAGGCGGGAAGTATCGATGTTGCCCGAGTCGACGCCGAACTTGCTGCCGTTGCTGGCAGTGCCGGTGCGCACGTTGTGATTCGAGAAAGTGATGCCGGTATCTACGGTACCGTAGATAGTGACGGAGCTTTGAGCTTGTGCTGCGCTAGCGATTGTGCCGAGTGCGGCCAATGCGATGAGTGATTTTTTCATTTAACGTCCTTGATTTGAAAATCGGCTTGAGGATCTGAGCTTTTTGCCGGAGGCGCGAACATTAAATGGGCTTGGCATAAAAGAATTTTATTTTGTTTGTTGGGCAATTGTTATTTTGCAAAAAGCGATGTTGTTTGTGAAATGTGTTGTATTTCGACAACTGATTTTGTGTGCTTTCTGGCTTTTTTTAAAAAAAACTATTGATGGTAGATTCGCGATAGCTCGCAGCCGAGTGATTAATTTGAGTATTTGTGTGGTGTAAAAGACGCGTAGATTGTAAAAATCTGCCTAAAATAAAACAGAATCGATTTATCAAGCATAATTTAGGCTTTTGCAACGAAGGCTTTATGGCTAAACGTGAGGACCTAGCGATCATCCGTGCCGCTCGTGCAGGGCAGGCTGCGGCACAACTGGCTTTAGGCAGCCGCTATCTGTTTGGCGGCAATGGCTTGCCACAAAGCTTCTCGACCGCGCTGCATTGGCTGGGCCGGGCTGCGCAACAACAGGAGTCCGAAGCGTGGATGTTGATCGGCAGTCATATTCCATTGGAGGTAGCGCGTGCCGCTGCTGATCCCTTGGCCCTTTGCGTCTGGTACGAACGGGCTTTTGACGCCGGCTCGATGCAAGCGGGCCTGGTGCTGGCGCAACTGGTATTGACTGGCAACGGCCAGCTTGGCGGTGAGCAGGTATTGCCGGGATTGCGCAGCAAGGTGATCAAAGTATTGGAAGCCGCTGCGAATGCTGGCGTGGCCGAAGCTCAATGGCTGTTGGCGCAACATGCTGACAGTGTGCCCGCAATTGCGGTCAACCGGACGTCGACGCTGGCGCCTGTCAGCGATAACCAGGCCGAGAGCAAGATGGGGCAGGATGCCACCTTGAAGTGGACCGCGCGCGCCGCGGATGCCGGCGTGATGCAGGCGCAGCAATCGCTGGCGCAGCTGGCCTGGGAAAAATCCGACTGGCCGGTTTTCCTGGAAAGAGCGTTGCCGCTGGCCAGAGCGTTGTCGGAACAGTATGCCGATATCTTGGCGCAATTGAATGTGCCGTCGGAAACTCTGGCGCGCCAGCTTGGCGAAGAAAACCTGTCTTTGCTGTTGCGCAGCGCTCAGGTGTTGCAGACCAGCGCCAGCTTTGATGCCGGCGAGGTGCAACAGTTTCTCGAACTGGCCGCATATGGCGACGATAAGGCTGCGCAATTGGCGCTGGGCCTCTGGTATGCCCGCATGAATAGCGATGGCGAGCGGGTGCTGGTAGGAACCGGCTCGGCCAATTATAAAAAGGCAATTCGCTGGCTGACGCTGGCGGGCGAGGCTGGTTTGGCGGACGCCTGGTACGCCCTGTCGCGGATATATTTGAAGTCGGAATTTTCCCAGCGCAATCTGGTGGATATGCAGCGCCATTTGGAACATGCTGCCGAAATGGGGCACTCTGCGGCGCAACTGGAATGCGGACTAAGTGCCTGGCGCAATCGACGCGAAAAACTCACCAACGATGTCCGCGCCGTCTACTGGTTGCAAAAAGCGGCGGCACAGGGCAGCAGCGAGGCGGCAGATCTGCTGGCAAAGATTGCCGACAGCGCGCAGCCGGCAGCCTGGGCGGAAGCGGCAAAACAACAACTGACGCGCGAGCAAGTCAAGGCGCACCCGTTTCTTGCCGCGCGGATTGAGCTCGCGATCTTATTTGGCTTGAGCCGGCCAGAAGCTTTGTTGCTGGATTTGAATCAAGCCGATTGCGGCCATTGCCTGGTAATCGACATCCGAGCCCACTATGCGCGCAGCAAACGTCGTTTGATATTGATCCAGACCGGCGACGAGCGCCAGGCCTTGAGCCGGATTGCGCGCTTGTTTGAAGATGTGGATTGCGGGCCGAATGGACCGGAAGGCAACTATCGGCAGCGCCTGTATCGCTTCAAGGCGGCGACACCGGCCTCTGAGCTCGAAGCCGACGAAGCAACCATTGACAGCTAATCAGCCGTAGTCATTTCGATTTCACCCTCGAATACCGATACCGCCGGGCCGGTCATCATGACCGCTTGCTGATCGCCAGCCCATGCAATCGACAATTCACCGCCATGGGTTTGCACTGTGACCGGCGAATCCAGCAAGCCGCGCCGGATGCCGGCTACCACCGCCGCGCAAGCCCCTGTGCCGCAGGCCAGGGTTTCGCCGGCGCCGCGCTCAAATACACGCAGCTTAATGTGATGGCGATCGACCACTTGCATGAAGCCGGCGTTAACTCGCCGCGGAAAGCGTGGGTGATGCTCTATCAGCGGGCCGTCGATCAAGACCGGCGCTGCCTCGCTGTCTTCAACCACTTGCACCGCGTGCGGATTGCCCATCGACACCACTGAGATCCAGGTTTGTTTGCCCGGAATCTCCAGCGGCCAGAGTACATCCTCGCCCATCGCCTGGCCGCTCAGATTGCTGGCGTCAAACGGCACCGCAGCGGGCGCCAGGATCGGAGCACCCATATCGACCGTGATGCGGCCGTCGTCTTCCAGCTTCGGCTCAATTACGCCGGACATGGTTTCCACCCGAATCGTGCGCTTGCTGGTCAGACCCTTGTCGGTGACAAATTTGACGAATGCGCGGGCGCCATTGCCGCATTGCTCGACTTCGCCGCCGTCAGCGTTATAGATCCGATAACGGAAATCGACACCATCTGTGTCTGATTTTTCCACCACCAGCATTTGATCTGCGCCTACGCCAAAGCGGCGATCGCCCAGTAGCTGCCATTGCGCTGCAGTAAAGTCTATATGCTGGCTGATCGCATCAATCACGACGAAATCATTACCCGCACCGTGCATTTTTGTGAATTTGAGTTTCATACGCGCATTATGATGGAAACGACGCTAGTGCGCAGCAGTGTCAGTCTGCTCCGGCGTGGATGAGGAATAGACATCGGCCTGTCCCGGCGGCCGCGTCTTGAAGCGTTTGTGGGCCCAGAAATATTCGGCCGGCGCTTCCAGGATACGGGCTTCGATAAATGCGTTCATGCGGCGGGTTGCCTCGGCAATATCGTCTCCGGGGTAATTTTCCCAGGCGGGGTAAAAGGTCACTTTCCAACCTTTGTAGCCAGGCAAGAAAGTCGCGATCATTGGCACCACATTGGCTTTGGTGGCGGCGGCGATCCGTGCAGTGGCGGTAAGGGTTGCCGTCGGGATCCCAAAAAACGGCACAAACTCGGCGTCCTTCATGCCGAAATCCATATCCGGCAGCATGATGAAGGGAAAACCTTCGCGCATCGCCCGGATGATCGGCTTGACGCCTTGCTCACGGTTAAACAGCTTGACCGGACGGAAGCGCGAACGCCCCTTCAGCAGCGCTGCATCGATTACCGCATCTTGCTGGCGCGTATAAATAGTGCAGATCGATAGCGCGGAATTCAACACCAGCGCGATGCCGGGAATTTCCAGGCAGACGAAATGCGGGCAAAGCAGAATAGTCGGACCGGCTTGCAAGGTGCTGAGCGGCAGATCCGATTCAATCTTGATCAGGCGGCGCAAGCGGTTTTCAGAGGCCCACCACAGCACGCTACGTTCCAGCACGCTGCGCGAGTATGCCTGGAAGTGGCGGCGCGCCAACGCCACGCGCTCAGTTTCCGGCATGTCTGGAAAACACAGCCGTAGATTGGTCAGCGTAATATGCCGCCGCGGTTTCATGATGATGAACAGTAACGAGCCCAGGGCTTCGCCAACCGGGCCCAGGATCCACAGCGGTAAAAAATGCGCCAGCCACAATAGTCCGAGCAAGGCTCTCATGCCTGCGGCCCCTGTGCGGCAGGGGGCGCGGGCGCCGCCACTCCAGGCGGCGTCTTGTAGCGGTTATAACTCCAGATATATTGCGCCGGGCAACGTGCGATCAGTCTCTCCATGGCCTGGTTGATGGCCAGCGTGCGTTGTTCGGGGCTGTGGCCCGGTGTTTCTTCGAATGGCACAAAGCGGATCACATAACCGCGGCCGAACGGCAACCGTTCGGCATAAGACAGGATAATCGGCGCGCCGCTCATTTGCTGCAGCTTGGCCGGCAAGGTCATGGTGTAGGCTGGACGTCCGAAAAAGTCGGCCCAGATTCCTTCGCCGTTCTGTGGCACCTGATCCGGCAACAAGCCGATCGCCTGGCCCTTTTTGAGTGCCTTGAACAGAGTCCGCACACCCGCCAGATTGGCCGGCGCCAGCAACAGGTTATGACGGCTGCGTGCGCCCTCGATCAAAGGTTTGAGGGCTGCTTTGCGAGGTGGCCGATAGAGTGCGGTAAGCGCGGTCTTGGTGGCGATGGCCTGGGCAATGATTTCAAAGCAGCCCAGGTGCGGGGTCAGGAAGATCACGCCGGTTTTGGCATCCAGCGCTGCTTGCGCCAGTTCCCAGTTTTCGATGGTGGCGGTACCCAACACGCGTTGCGGCGCGGCGCACCAGATGAACGGCAGCTCAAACATGCTCTTGCCGGACTCGCTGATAGCTTGCGGCAAAGCCGCTGGATAACCGGCCCGGAACAGATTGTCTTTTAACTTGCTGCGATACGAAGCAGAGGCCAGGTACACCAGCCAGCCGCCCAGCGTCCCTATTGCGTGTAGGAAAAATAGAGGTAGTGTCGAGAGTAGGCGGAAGAGTGTTACAAGCATTGGCGGAGCTCAATAAGAGCCAAAAGAGGGTGGATTTTGCCGATTTTTTTCAAGAGGCGTAAAATAGCACAATAGTCTGAAAACCGAATGGCGTTGCAAAGCGTTTTTTAGGCCCCAGATAGATTGCTTACAAGAATCGCATTAATATATAGTAACTAGCTGCCGTTATAGTAACCAGCAGCGGTAACTAGCAGCGGTAACTAGCAGCCGTAATTAGAATTTAGAATTAGCATCATCCGCCGAGTTAATAGACAACTTGCGAGGCGGCATACAAATTTCGCTAAAGCGTCGCAGGCTCAACAGGTTTGACTGCGACATGGTCATCACTGTTATTTTTTTAGGAGCCTGCTATGGCGCATGAATACCTCTTCACTTCCGAATCCGTTTCCGAAGGTCATCCCGACAAAGTCTCGGATCAAATCTCTGACGCGATTCTCGATGCAATTCTTACCCAGGACCCGCAAGCCCGGGTTGCTGCCGAAACCCTGTGCAACACCGGCCTGGTAGTACTGGCTGGTGAAGTCACCACTTTTGCCAACGTCGATTACATCGCCGTTGCGCGTGAAACTATCAAGCGTATCGGCTACGACAATGCCGATTTTGGCATCGACTACAAGAGTTGCTCGGTACTGGTCGGCTACGACAAGCAATCACCGGATATCGCCCAAGGAGTGGATGAAGGCAAGGGCCTCGATCTCGATCAGGGCGCCGGTGACCAAGGTCTGATGTTCGGTTATGCCTGTGATGAAACGCCGGAATTGATGCCGGCCGCAATTTATTACGCCCACCGGATCGTCGAACGCCAGTCGCAATTGCGCAAGGACGGCCGCCTGCCTTGGCTGCGCCCGGACGCTAAATCGCAAGTCACGTTGAAATACGTCGATGGCGTGCCAGTGGCGATAGACACCGTGGTGTTGTCGACCCAGCATGCGCCGGACATGCAGCACAAGGCGATTGAAGAAGCGGTGATCGAAGAAATCATCAAGCCGGTAGTGCCGAAGGAGTGGCTGCAAAATACCCGTTACCTGGTCAACCCGACCGGCCGTTTTGTCATCGGCGGTCCGCAAGGCGATTGTGGCCTGACCGGGCGCAAGATCATTGTCGACACCTACGGCGGTGCTGCGCCCCACGGCGGCGGCGCATTCTCTGGAAAAGATCCATCCAAGGTCGACCGCTCGGCGGCTTACGCCGGCCGTTATGTGGCAAAGAATATCGTTGCGGCCGGCCTTGCCACTCGCTGCCAGATCCAGGTGTCGTACGCAATCGGCATTGCCAAACCGACCTCGGTGATGGTGACCACCTTTGGCACCGGCAAGATCAGCGACGAAAAACTGGCGCAACTGGTGCTGGAACATTTTGACTTGCGTCCTAAGGGCATTGTGCAAATGCTCGACTTGCTGCGTCCGATTTATCAAAAAACTGCGGCCTACGGCCATTTCGGCCGGGAAGAGCCGGAATTCACCTGGGAACGTACCGATAAAGCTGCTGCACTGAAAGCAGCTGCGCTGTAATTGCTGTCCGGGCATGGCGGGATTTGTTTTCCCGTCATGCCGCACCGAACACCGGCCACGCCAGAATCGCGCTTTGCACGATTGTAACGACTTGTTACACTGACCTCCTCAGTGACTACCTTGAAAGAAAGATCGGGCGGCAGCAATTAGTGTATTGCACCTGATCTAACCAAGTCCCCACATGGCCTCCGTCCAAAAAATTGCATCTGAATCACCGTCCGATCCGGCGAAACCGCGCCCGATAATCACGGCGTTGCCGCGCTTTCGCCTGGCGGCATGGCTGGTGGCGCTAGCGGCATTGTTTCTGGTGTTGGCCTTGCATATGCTGACAGCCTTGCTGGCCGGCTTGCTGGTGTATGAACTGGTCCGCACATTGACGCCATTTGTGCAGCGCCGGCTGACCAGCGAGCGCGCCCACCTGATTTCGGTAGTGTTCTTATCGGCCATCATTATCGGGCTGTTGACACTGGCTATTTTTGGACTGGTGGCGTTTTTTCACGGCGGTCCCGACCGCATGCAGGTGCTGCAATCGAAATTGATATTGGTGCTGGACCAAGCTCGCACCCAACTACCCGTCTGGATACAACAATACCTGCCAGACGATATCGACGATATCCGGCAAACCCTCAGCGACTGGCTGCAATCCCACAGCAGCGAAGTGCAACTGGCCGGCAAGGAAGCCGTACAGGTATTCGTACATGTACTGATCGGCATGGTGCTGGGCGCCATGATAGCGATGAATGCGGCGCATCCGATGCCTTTGTTGCAACCGCTGGCCAGCGAATTGCTAGGGCGGGCGCATTTGCTGGCGGACGCCTTTCATCGCGTGGTGTTCGCCCAGATCAAGATTTCCTTGCTGAATACGACATTGACAGCGATCTTTCTGTTGGTGGTGCTGCGGCTCGGCGGCGTCCATCTGCCATTGACCAAGACCATGATCATCGTCACTTTCCTGGCGGGTTTGCTGCCGGTGATCGGTAACCTGATTTCCAACACCCTGATCGTGTTGGTTGCCTTGTCGGTATCGGTCTATGTGGCATTGGCTGCATTAGTGTTTCTGGTGGTGATACACAAACTCGAGTATTTCCTCAATGCGCGGATAGTCGGATCGCAAATCAATGCGCGCAGCTGGGAGTTGCTGCTGGTGATGGTGCTGGCCGAAGCGGCATTCGGTTTGCCGGGGTTGGTGGCGGCGCCGATTTACTATGCTTATATCAAGAGCGAGTTGCATGAAATGGGCTGGGTCTGAGGGCTAGCCGGCCATTCGCCAACCCGGATAGCCGGAATATGTATTTCAGCTAGCTGAAAATTTGCTGTTTTGCTTTAAAATAGCGGCTCGTATCCAAGGAGCGTTGCGACAGACATGGTCTGCCAGGCTTGGTACAGTCATTTTGCAACTGCGCTCACGTTACTTTTTTTCTAACGAAAGGAGGGCGTGATGAACGCCGCAGTCATGAACGCATCTACACATTCCTCGACACATTCCACATCTTCAACCCAGGATTACGTGGTTGCCGATATCAGCTTGTCCGCATGGGGCGACAAGGAAATCAAGATCGCCGAAACCGAAATGCCGGGCCTGATGGCAATTCGTGAAGAGTTCGCCGCTGCACAACCGCTCAAGGGCGCACGTATCACTGGTTCGATCCACATGACGATCCAGACCGCGGTGCTGATCCAGACCCTGGAAGCATTGGGCGCCAAGGTACGCTGGGCGTCCTGCAATATCTATTCAACCCAGGATCACGCCGCCGCTGCGATTGCCGCAGCCGGCACGCCAGTGTTCGCCTTCAAGGGTGAATCGCTGGACGACTACTGGGAATTCACGCATCGCATTTTCGAATGGCCGGGCGAAGAGCAAGCCAACATGATCCTCGACGACGGCGGCGATGCAACGCTGTTGCTGCATCTCGGCACCCGCGCTGAAAAAGACGCTTCGGTCTTGAACAATCCAGGCTCAGAAGAAGAAATCTGCCTGTTCAATGCGATCAAGAAAAAGCTGGCGACTTCGCCTGACTGGTACTCGACCCGCCTGGCTCAGATCAAAGGCGTGACCGAAGAAACCACGACCGGCGTGCATCGCTTGTACCAGATGCATAAGGAAGGCAAGCTGGCTTTCCCTGCGATCAACGTCAATGACTCGGTCACCAAATCCAAGTTCGACAATCTGTACGGTTGCCGCGAATCGCTGGTGGATGGCATCAAGCGCGCCACCGACGTCATGATCGCCGGCAAGGTTGCCGTGATCGCCGGTTATGGCGATGTCGGCAAGGGTTCGGCGCAAGCCATGCGCGCCCTGTCGGCCCAAGTCTGGGTGACCGAAGTCGATCCGATCTGCGCCTTGCAGGCAGCAATGGAAGGTTATCGCGTAGTGACCATGGAATACGCCGCCGAACATGGCGACATCTTCGTCACCTGCACCGGCAACTACCATGTGATCACCCACGCCCACATGCAAAAGATGAAAGACCAGGCGATCGTTTGCAACATTGGTCACTTCGATAATGAAATCGAAGTCGCCGCGTTGAAGCAATACACCTGGGAAAACATCAAGCCGCAAGTCGACCACATCATTTTCCCGGACGGCAAGCGCATCATCTTGCTGGCTGAGGGCCGCCTGGTGAACCTGGGTTGCGGTACCGGCCACCCGTCGTATGTGATGAGCTCGTCGTTCGCTAACCAGACCATCGCTCAGATCGAATTGTTCGCGAACACCAAAGCCTATCCGGTTGGCGTATACACCTTGCCAAAACACCTGGACGAAAAAGTCGCGCGCCTGCAGTTGAAAAAACTGAATGCGCAACTGTCTGTATTGACTGAGGAGCAAGCCGCCTATATCGGCGTCAAGCAAACCGGTCCTTACAAACCGGAACACTACCGCTACTAACAGCGAAGCTACGCAGCGGCATGCAAGTGTGCCGCTGCACCGGCCTCGCAAAATAAAAAGGAAGACACGATGCGTTTACTGATTACCTGGCTGATCAATACCCTGGCCTTGCTGGCGGTGCCGTATTTGATGCATTCAGTGCAGTTTGCCAGTTTCGGTGCGGCGCTGATCGCGGCGCTGGTGCTGGGTTTCGTCAATACCTTGATCCGCCCCATCCTGCTGTTGCTGACCTTGCCGGCGACTTTGCTGACGCTGGGTTTGTTCATCTTCATCATCAACGGCTTGATGTTCTGGCTGGTGTCGCATCTGGTGAGCGGATTTTACGTGGCCAGTTTCTGGTCGGCGGTTGGCGGCGCTATCTTGTACAGCATTGTTTCGTGGGCGCTTTCCACTTTGCTATTGAAGAAGAATTAGATGGTACAGAAAAACGCACAAAAGAATTTCAGCATTGAGTTCTTCCCGCCGAAGACACCGGAAGGGGCGGAGAAATTACGGGTGACGCGCGCCAAGCTGGCTGAGCTGCATCCCCGCTATTTTTCGGTCACCTTCGGCGCCGGCGGTTCGACCCAGAAGGGCACGCTGGACACCGTACTCGACATCCGTAGCGAAGGCCACGAGGCGGCGCCGCATCTGTCTTGCCTGGGTAGTTCGCGCGAAGCGCTGCGCACCATCCTGACGCAATACAAGGATCACGGCATCAAGCGCCTGGTGGCGTTGCGCGGCGATTTGCCTAGCGGTTACGGAGCGATGGATATTTCTTCCGGCGAGTTTCGTTATGCTAACGAACTGGTGGAATTCATTCGCGCCGAAACCGGCGACTGGTTTCATATCGAAGTCGCGGCCTATCCTGAAATGCATCCGCAAGCGAAGTCGCCGCAGGACGACGTGCAGCGCTATGTCAACAAGGTGAAAGCGGGCGCCAGCGGCGCCATTACGCAATATTTCTACAACGCCGATGCGTATTTCCGGTTTGTCGAAGAAGCGCAAAAACTGGGGGCCACGATACCGGTGATTGCCGGCATCATGCCGATCACTAATTACTCGCAACTGATGCGGTTTTCAGACATGTGCGGCACTGAAATCCCGCGCTGGATCCGTCTCAAGCTTGCCAGCTACGGTGACGACACGGATTCGATCCGGGCTTTCGGTCTGGATGTCGTGACCCAACTTTGCGAACGGTTGCTGGCAGGCGGTGCGCCCGGTTTGCATTTTTATACGCTGAATCAATCGGCGGCGACTATCGCGATCTGGCAGCGGCTCAAGCTATAAATTAAGCTATAAATTCGTCAAGCTATAAATTCGCTGCCTCAGTGATGACGGCGTCCAGCGCGATATCGTGCGCTGCGCCGTCAAATTCCACCAGTGCGCAAGAATAGGCAATGCCGATTGCCTGCGGGTGTGGCAGCGGCGCCAGCGTCCGGTCATAAAATCCGCCGCCGTAACCCAGCCGTATCTTGTGCTGGTTGAAACCCACGCAGGGAATCAACAAGGCTTGCGGCGTGGTTGCCACATCGCTCGCAGGTATGGCTACTCCAAATCCGTCCTTGGCCATGGCCTCGCCCGGACTCCAGCGGACAAACCGCAAGGGACTGTCGCTGCCCACTACTACCGGCAACGCCAGTTGCATGCCGCGCGCCGCCAGCTCGGCATAGGCAGGGCGCAGGTCCGGTTCGCCGCGGATTGGCCAATACACGCCCAGCACACCGTCTGGATGCGTCTCCGCCCAGAGCGCGGCCCAGGCAATGACCCGCCGCCCAAGCTCGGCATCCCAATCCTGGCGCCGGGCCGGGCTGATCGATTGCCGGCTTGCCAGCAAGGCGCGCCGCAGCAGCGTTTTGTCCGGGCCGGGCGTTGCATCGCTGGCATCACATGCTATGCTAGACGTCATCATTCGCATCCGTAAAAATAAGGTTGGCTAGTTCTATGTTCAAAAAAAAATGGCTTGCTGTTATCGCCGTCGCAGTCGCTTCCTCTGCCGTAATAAGCAGCGCAGCTTACGCCCAAAAACGCTCCGCAAATAACGCCGCAGCGGCCAGCTATACCAGTCAGGACGACGCCTTCCTGGCCTTGCGCGACGCCGCCCGCGCAAACAATGCAGATAAGACGGAGCTGTTGGCTTCTACTTTAAGTGATTATGACATTCCTTCGTATGTCGATTATTACCGCCTGAAGCCCTTGATCAAAGACCTGGTCGCTCCGCAATCCGAGATTCGTGACTACCTGGCGCGCTACGATGGCAGCGCGATTGCTGACCGCCTGCGCAACGACTGGCTGTTGGAGTTGGGCAAGGCGGGCGATTGGACCACCTTCGATGAGCAATATCCGAAATTCGTACTCGACGATGACACCCAGTTGAAATGCTACGCCTTGACTTCGGCGGCGTTGAAAGGCACGAATGTCGCTGCCGAGGCGCGCGCCCTGCTGACTACGCCGAAGGATTACGGTCAGGGTTGTACCGGCCTGATTGGCACGCTGGCGCAGAATGACCAGTTCAGCGCGGACGACGTGTGGTTCCAGATCCGGCAAGCGGTAGAAGCCGGGTTTGCCGTCGTCGCACGCCGCATGACGCCGTATATCGACGCTGACGATTCACAGGTGGCGCAGGCCATCGACAAATCGGCACTGGTGCTTGCGCGCGGCCCTGGAGCCGGCCGCAGCGGCCACGAATTATTCATTCTCGCCTTAGGGCGGATTGCCAAGAACGATAGCGGACGGGCAGCAGCAGCGCTAAGTGCCTCATCCGATCAGTTGACTTCATCCGAACGCTCGCTGGCATGGGCGCAGATAGCATTGCAGTCCGCGCTCAAGCTGGAGCCGCAAGCCATCGATTATTGGCGGCAGGTAAAGGGCAATGTCCCATTGTCGATGGATGCTTATCAGTGGCGCGTCCGTTCTGCACTGCGCGGCGGCGACTGGAAACTGGTCCGAGCCGGAATCGAGGCGATGCCGGCAGCTTTACGTAGCGATCCTGCCTGGATTTACTGGCTGGCGCGGGCCGATAAGTCCGAGGGCAAAGTCGATCAGGCGCAGCAGCAATTCCAGTCGATTGCCGACCAGACCAATTTCTACGGCCAGCTGGCGCTGGAAGAATTGGGGCAGAAAATTATCGCCGTTTCCTCCGCCCAGGAATTCAGTCCGGCCGAAATTGCGCCGATGGCAAATAATCAAGGCTTCCGTCGCGCACTGCGGTTTTTCGACATGAATCTGCGTTTTGAAGGCGTGCGCGAATGGAACTGGGAATTGCGCAAGATGACTGACCGTCAATTGCTGACGGCGGCTGAATTCGCCCGCCAAAACAATGTTCTGGACCGGATGGTGAGCACTTCCGACCGCACCAAGGTCGAAGTCGATTTCAACCAACGCTTTCCGGCGCCTCACCGCGATGTCATGGCCACCAATACCCAAAACCTGGGGCTCGACATGGCATGGGTGTATGGCTTGATCCGGCAAGAATCGCGCTTTATCAGAAGTGCGCGCTCTAATGTCGGCGCCAGCGGCCTGATGCAGGTGATGCCGGCGACGGCGCGCTGGGTCGCGAAAAAAATCGGCCTGAGCGGTTTTACCAATGACCAGATATCTGATGTAAATACCAATATCCTGCTAGGGACGAATTATCTGAGCATGGTGTTAGCGGATCTGGATGGCTCGCAAGCGCTGGCCTCTGCCGCCTACAATGCCGGCCCCGGGCGGCCGCGAGCCTGGCGTTCGACTTTGCCTGGCACGGTCGAAGGCGCGGTTTTTGCGGAATCGATCCCGTTTAATGAAACCCGTGGTTATGTAAAGAATGTGCTGTCCAATGCGACCTATTACGCCGCCCTGTTCGACGGCAAGCCGCAATCCTTGAAAGCGCGGCTGGGCACCGTCGCGCCCAAAGGTTTTGTTGAATCGGCGTTGCCTTGAAATTGCAGTCGAATAGGTAAAACACATGCAAACCACAGAACTTGATCCCAGCCTTTCCGCCGCTTTGCAAAAAGCCGGAGCAGATGGCTTGATACTGGTGATCGCCAACAAGAATTATTCTTCATGGTCGATGCGGCCATGGGTGGCGATGACAGCATTCGGGATTCCGTTCAAAGAGCATAAGATCCTGCTGCGGCAAGCCGATACCGCGAACCAGATAGGGCGCTATTCAGCCAGCGGCCGGCTGCCGATTCTGATGGTGGGCGATACACCGATCTGGGATTCCCTGGCAATTTGCGAATACCTGGCAGAACAGTTTCCCGATCTGGGCATGTGGCCGCAAGATTCTCTGGCGCGCGCCACCGCCCGTTCAATCTGCGCCGAGATGCATTCCGGTTTCGCCGCTCTGCGCTCAGACATGCCGATGGATATCCGCGCGCACAAGCCGGGGCAGGGCCGCACCCCAGGTTCCCAGGCCGACATCGCCCGCGTGATTGAAATCTGGGAGACTTGCTTATCCGAGTTCGGCCATCATCAATTCTTGTTTGGCGCATTCTCGATTGCCGACGCCTATTTTGCGCCGGTGGTGATGCGTTTCCACAGTTACGGCGTATCGCTGGCGCCGGCCTTGCAAGCTTACGCCGAGCGGGTACAGGCGCATCCCGCCGTGGCACGCTGGATACGCGAAGCGTTGGCGGAAACCGAAGTGTTGCCAGACTAACCAGGTGCCATCACAGCTATGAAAGTTTTTGAGGTGGGCGGCGCGGTACGCGACGAGTTGCTTGGCTTACCGGTAAAAGACCGTGATTACGTGGTGGTCGGCGCTACACCGGAAGATATGCTGGCCAAGGGGTTTCGGCCGGTCGGCAAGGATTTCCCGGTGTTCCTGCATCCGCGCACGCATGAGGAATATGCGTTGGCGCGCACCGAGCGCAAGACCGCGCCAGGCTACAAGGGTTTTGTGTTTCATACCGATCCCGATGTCACGCTGGAGCAAGACCTGGTGCGCCGCGATTTGACCATCAACGCCATCGCACGCGCCGACGACGGCACTTTGGCCGATCCGTTTAACGGCCGGCAGGATTTGCAGGATCGGGTATTTCGTCATGTATCCGAGGCTTTCGCCGAAGACCCGGTGCGTATCTTGCGCGTCGCCAGATTTGCCGCGCGCTTTACCGACTTCACGGTAGCGCCGCAGACCAATGCGCTGATGCAGCGCATGGTCGCTGCCGGCGAAGTCGATGCGCTGGTGCCGGAACGGGTGTGGCAGGAGCTGGCGCGCGGCCTGATGGAAACCCAGCCGTCGCGCATGTTCGAGGTCTTGCGCGCCTGCGGTGCGCTGGTTCGCATCCTGCCGGAACTGGATGTCTTGTGGGGCATACCGCAACCGGAAAAATATCATCCGGAAATCGATACCGGCGTACACGTGATGATGGTGGTGGATACCGCTGCGCGCGAAAATTACGAATTACGGGTGCGCTTCGCGGCACTCGTCCATGATCTCGGCAAGGGCGTGACACCGGCCGCCGGCTGGCCTAGTCATCACGGTCACGAAGGGCTTGGCGTGAAGCTGGTGGAACAGGTTTGCCAGCGTCTCAAAGTACCGGGCGAGGCGCGTGACCTGGCCCTCATGACGGCGCGTGAACACGGCAATGTCGGTCGCGCATTCGAGCTGCGCGCAGACACCATCGTGAACTTGCTGGGGCGTTGCGATGCGTTTCGCAAACCGCATCGTTTTATCGATATGCTGCGCGCCACCGAATGCGATTATCGCGGCAGGACCGGGTACGCCGGACGACCCTTTCCGCAACTCGCCTATCTGCAGGCCGCGTTGAAGGCGGCGCGCTCGGTCAACGCCGGCGTGATTGCCGGCATGCTCCAACAACAACCACAACGGATACCTGAAGCCATCCATGTGGCTCGGGTCGAAATGGTTGAGCAGGTGGTGCAAGCACAACGGCCTTGATCCGAGGTAAGCTTATCCGAAAGGGAGAGCGAGGATGACTGCGACAGATGCCAAGGCAGGTTCCGTAAGCGAGGCGCCGGGGAAAACCGGCGGTACCAGCTCGGACAAAACCAAGGCGTCGCGGCCGACCATTTTCGTTAAGGAATTGTCACGCCGCGCCCGCAAGCGTCTGCTGCGCCATTTCCTGGCATTGAGTAGCGGCGATCGCCTGCTGCGCTTCGGTTCGGTGTTGTCGGACGATCTGCTTAGCCGTTATGTCGAAAATATCGATTTTTCACGCGATACGGTGTTTGGTGTCTACGACCGCAAATTGCGCTTGCTCGGGGTCGGTCATCTGGCGTTTGCGCCACGCGAAGCGCTGCCGTCAGTGAGCGCTTCCACCAGCAAGGAGCGGGTCGCCGAATTCGGTGTCTCGGTTGCTGCTTCTGCACGCGGCATGGGGGTCGGCAGCCGTTTGTTCGAACGGGCCGCGATACACTGCCGCAACGTCGATATCGATACCTTGTACGTGCATTGCCTGGCATCGAACAAGGTGATGATGCACATCGCCAAGAAAGCCGGCATGGCCATCCATCGCGATTACGGCGAAGCCGACGCCTATCTGAAATTACCGCCCGCCAATCCGGCCAGCGTGCTGCAAGAGGCCGTCCAGGAACAGGTGGCGACGCTTGACTATACCGTCAAGGCGAATCTGCGTGCAGCACTGAAATGGCTAAGCAGCCTGCCGGGCATTAAGCGTGATTAAATACGCGATTAAATTAAAGTAGCAGGAGCGGTCGCCGCAAATTGGCGCTTAGAGCAAGGGCAGCGCCGTCGTATCTTTAATCCGTTGCAGGGCAAAACTTGATTTGACATCCAGCACCGCCGGATGGCGCAGCAAGGTCTCCATCATGAAGCGCGAAAAATGCGCCATGTCTTCCACATGCACCCGTAACAGAAAATCCATTTCACCCGTCATCGCGTAACAGGCGACCACCTCTGGCCATTGTTCGACCGCCGCCGAGAAGGAGGCACGCGGCGACATGGCCTGGTGTTGTGCTGCCGCTTTGGTGCCGCTCAGGTATTGTGGATCGCTATGTTTTTCCAGGCGCACGTTGATGTAGGCCAGCAAGCCAAGACCGATTTTGTCCGGCTCCAGCAGCGCGACGTATTGCCGGATCACGCCGGCTTGCTCCAGTTGTTTGATACGGCGCAGGCATGGCGACGGTGACAGATTGACCCTTTCCGCCACTTCCTGGTTGCTCAGGCGGCCATCCTCCTGCAAGATCGCCAAAATTTTACGGTCTGTTGCATCCAATGCAATCGTTGGCATAAATGACCCTAAAGAGATTAATTTTTATAATATTATTGCGTAAATTTTTCCGTGCGGGGCTAATTTTGCAATTAACTGCCACCAACTCGGCCCTATACTGTAGCCACGAAAGCAGGAAACGCGTTTAGTTTAGGAAAGCGAAAATGGATGCAAAAGTAGCGAATGTCAGCGTCAATACCGACGATTTTTTTGCCACTGTCGCCGAAAAATCGGACGGCGCTGCGTTGCGTGGCGATTACAGCAAGATCGACGCACAATACGTGGTCAAGCAGGAGTGGGATGCTTACACGCCGGAGCAGCACGCCCTGTGGCGTCGCCTGTATCAACGGCAAGCCAAGTTGATCCCGGGACGGGCTTGCGATGTGTTCATCGAAAGCCTGGAGTTGCTGAACATCGGTGACGGCATCCCGCGCTTCGAAGAGAGTTCAGCCTTGCTGTTCAAGGCCACAGGTTGGACCCTGGTGGCAGTGCCGGGCTTGGTGCCGGATCATATTTTCTTCGAACATCTGGCAAGCCGCCGCTTCCCGGTCACGGTATGGCTGCGCGATCCGGAAGAGTTCGACTACATTGTCGAACCCGATGTGTTCCATGATTTTTTCGGTCATGTTCCACTGTTGTTCAATCCGATTTTTGCCGATCATTTGCAAGATTACGGCAAGGGCGCCTTGAAGGCGATGAAGCTGGGCGGCCTGGCTATGCTGGCGCGCTTGTACTGGTACACCGTCGAATTCGGCCTGATCCAGAGCCCTGAGGGTTTGCGCGTGTATGGCGCCGGGATTTTGTCTTCCGGCGGCGAAATCGAACATTGCCTGACCAGTCCAGAGTCGTTGCGGTTGCCGTTCGATGTCGAGCGCGTGATGCGCACCTTGTACAAGATCGACTCCTACCAGGAAACTTATTTCGTAATTGATGATTTCCAGCAGTTGTTCAACGACACGGCGCCGGATTTTACGCCGATGTATGAGCGGCTGAAGGCGCTCGAACCGTTGCCGGCGAACACTCTGTTGCCTGGCGAAACAAATCTGTCGCTGAAATAAAAAAGCGGATTCTGCCGTGGAAGGCAGAATCCGCAAACTAGTGATAATGGGAACACTAGAGGGAGGAATGCCCGACATGGCTGGTCCAGGGGAGGTATTCAGCCACATCAGACAAGTTGTCATTACACGCTTAGTCGATTCTCATTCCTACTCGATTTACCAGTTGTTACAGTTGTTACGCCCGCTACACGGCGGCCCATTTATGCGGCGTGCATTGAGTCGCACCAGCGCTTGTGATAATCTGGGCGCCGCAACAAATAGCAAAACACAGGACGATTTGCCCAAAAGGCGAAGACGTTTTACCGCGTAGGATAACCTCCACGCAGTGCAATCAAAAACATAATTTTTGGCACGGAGACTGAATGAACGCACCACTCAAATCGGCGCAAGCCTTGCTGCCTACAGAATCGCCGCAAGCGTCTGAAGCTGATCGCATTTCCCTGGATGACAAATTTACGCTGGAGCGTGGCCGTGCTTTCATGACGGGCACACAAGCCATTATTCGTTTGCCGATGCTGCAACGGCAACGCGATGTCCTGGCTGGCCTGAATACCGCCGGTTTTGTTACCGGCTATCGCGGTTCGCCGCTAGGCAGCGTCGATCTGACCGCTGCCAAGGCAAAAAAATATCTGGACGCACATCACGTCAAATTTCATCCCGGCATGAACGAAGATCTGGCCGCGACCAGTGTCTGGGGTACGCAGCAAGTGAACTTGTTCCCGGGCGCTCAATACGATGGCGTATTCGGCTTGTGGTACGGCAAAGGCCCCGGCGTCGACCGCTGCGGCGACGTCTTCAAGCATGCCAACATGGCTGGCACTTCCCAACACGGCGGGGTGCTGGTATTGGCCGGCGACGATCACGCGGCAAAATCCTCGACTACCGCCCATCAGAGCGAACATATCCTGAAAGCATGCGGCATCCCGGTGCTGTATCCGTCCTCGGTGCAGGAGTATCTCGACTACGGCATGCATGGCTGGGCCATGAGCCGGTATACCGGCCTCTGGGTATCGATGAAGTGCGTCACCGATCTGGTCGAGTCCGGCGCCTCGGTCGATCTCGATCCGGATCGCGTCAAGATCGTGTTGCCGACCGCTGCCGATTTCGAACTGCCGGCGGATGGCTTGAACATCCGCTTGCCGGATACCGTGCTGGGACAAGAAGCACGGATGAACAATTACAAATGGTACGCAGCGCTGGCCTATGCCCGCGTCAACAAGCTGAATCAAATCATCTGGGACAGCCCGCGCGCCAAGATCGGCATCATCACCGCCGGCAAATCGTATCTGGATACGCGTCAGGCTTTGGCCGATCTGGGTATCGATGAAAACGTGGCGCGCGACATCGGCATTCGTCTGTACAAGATCGGCATGACCTGGCCGCTGGAAGCGGAAGGTGTGCGTGAGTTTGCGCAAGGCCTGGAAGAAATCCTGGTGGTCGAAGAGAAGCGCCAGATCCTGGAATACCAGGTCAAGGAAGAGTTGTATAACTGGCGCGACGATGTGCGGCCACGCGTGGTCGGCAAATTCGACGATACCGGCGAGTGGAGCAATCGCAGCGGCGAAGGCCATGGCGACTGGCTGCTGCCGGCCACCTACGAGTTGAATCCGGCACAAATCGCCAGAGCGATTGCGACGCGCGTTTCGAAATATTTCGCCGGCCATCCGGTGGCAGAGCGGGTGCAGCAACGAGTCGCCTATCTGGAAGCCAAGGAAGCGCTGTTGAATATCAGCAGCAAGCCCGATCCAAACAAAGATCGGGTTCCCCATTTCTGCTCCGGCTGCCCGCACAATACCTCGACCAAGCTGCCGGATGGCAGCCGTGGTCTGGCTGGCATCGGCTGCCATTACATGGTGTTGTGGATGGATCGGGAATCGTCGACGTTTACCCATATGGGCGGCGAAGGCGTGACCTGGGTCGGCCAGGCGCCATTCACTTCGGAAAAGCATGTGTTTGCCAATCTGGGCGATGGTACTTATTTCCATTCCGGCCTGCTGGCGATTCGCGCTTCGGTTGCCGCCAAGGTGAATATCACCTACAAGATCCTGTTTAACGATGCGGTTGCCATGACCGGCGGCCAGGCCTTCGACGGCCCGCTTGATCCCGCCATGATTTCACGGCAGATTGCGGCAGAAGGCGTGACGCCGATTATCGTGGTGACTGACGAGCCGGATAAATATGCCGCCGACACTAACTGGGCTCCTGGCGTGACGATCCGTCATCGCAGCGAGCTCGATGCGGTCCAGCGCGAACTGCGTGAAATCAGCGGCACTTCCGCGATGATTTACGACCAGACCTGCGCTTCCGAAAAACGTCGTCGCCGGAAACGCAATGAATATCCGGATCCAGCCAAACGCGCCGTGATTAACGAAGCGGTGTGCGAAGGTTGCGGCGATTGCAGCGTGCAATCGAATTGCCTGTCGGTAGAACCATTGGAAACCGAATTCGGCCGCAAACGGCAGATCAATCAGTCCTCGTGCAATAAGGATTTTTCTTGCGTGACCGGGTTTTGCCCGAGTTTCGTCACGGTCGAAGGCGGCAGTCTGAAGAAGCCGGCGAAAGTGGCTGCGACACCCGCTACTGCTGCCGCGCCGGTGGCTAGTCTGCCGTCGCCTGTCTTGCCAAATACGGTAAAGCCTTTCGGCATCCTGGTAACCGGCATCGGCGGCACCGGTGTGGTGACTATCGGCCAGATCCTGGCGATGGCGGCTCACGTCGAGGGTAAAGGTTGCTCGGTGCTGGACATGAGCGGCCTGGCGCAAAAGGGCGGGCCGGTGATGTCGCACGTGCGGCTGGCCGATCATCCCGACGATATTTATTCGACCCGTGTCGGCACCGGTGACGCCGATCTGGTGATCGGCTGCGATGCGATCGTCAGCGCCAACCGCGATGCCTTGTCGCGCATGGGTGAGGGACGTACTTACGCCGCGATCAACTCAACCCGCACGCCGACTGCCGCTTTCGTCAAGAATCCGGATTGGCAGTTCCCCGATGCAGCGGCCGAACAAGATATACGTGCGGCTTGCGGCAGCGACCGGGTGGAGTTCATCGATGCCGGTCGTATCGCTACTGCCTTGATGGGTGACGCCATCGCGACCAATATGTTCATGCTCGGTTACGCCTGGCAAAAAGGCTGGGTGCCATTGCAAGAGGCATCGCTGATGCGGGCGATAGAATTGAACGCTTTGCAGGTCGCGTTTAACAAACAAGCCTTTGTCTGGGGCCGGACTGCAGCTTGCGATTTGGCTGGACTGGAACAACGCACACGCCTCAGCGATACGCCGGCGCAAGTGATTGAATTCAAGCGCGCTCCCAATCTGGATGAGTTGATCAAGCGCCGTGTTGCGGTCCTGACGTCTTATCAGGACGCGGCATATGCCGAGCAATATCGTAGTTTTGTCGAACAGGTGCAGGCTGCCGAAGCGCAATTGTCTCATGCAGAAAGCGGGCGCACAGCGTCGCGCCTGAGCATGGCGGTCGCTACGTATTTGTTCAAGCTGATGGCTTACAAGGATGAATACGAAGTCGCGCGCTTATATACCGACGGCGCCTTCAAGGCCAAGATTGCCGGCATGTTCGAGGGCGACTACAAGCTCAAATTCCATCTGGCGCCGCCGCTGCTTGCCAAGCACGATGCACACGGCCATCTGATCAAACAGGAATTCGGCCCGTGGATGATGCGCGCTTTTGGTGTCTTGGCTAAACTGAAATTCTTGCGCGGCAGTGCCTTGGATATTTTCGGTTATACCGCCGAACGCAAGGAAGAGCGTGGCTTGATCGTGCACTACAAGGAAACCGTTGCTGCCTTGTTGCCGCAGTTGACAGCCGATAATCTGCCGGCTGCCGTGGCAATTGCCAGCATTCCTGAAGAAATTCGCGGCTACGGCCATGTCAAGGAGCGGCATCTGGTTGCAGCACGGACCAAGGAAGCGCAGTTGCTCGATCAGTTCAGTCACCCTGTATCTGAACAAAAAGAGGAGTTGCCGCGATCGGTTGCAGCTTAATCGAGAACGATAAAAAACGGCCGGTAGATGAATGTCTACCGGCCGTTTTTTTATCTACATGTCGACTTTCAGGATTCGGATCAGGCGCCGGCTGTTTGCTTGAATTGCTCATACCCGCGCGCGCGCAAGGCACAGGCCGGACATGTGCCGCAGCCATAACCCCAGTCATGCAAGGCGCCGCGTTCACCCAGATAGCAAGTATGCGTATCGGCCCGGATCAGGTCGACCAAGGAATCGCCACCCAGGTCTTGCGCCAGTTTCCAGGTCTCTGACTTGTCTATCCACATCAAGGGCGTTTCCAGTTTGAGCTGAGTTGCCATACCCAGGTTCAGCGCCACCTGCAAGGCTTTCATCGTGTCGTCGCGGCAATCGGGATAGCCGGAAAAATCGGTTTCGCACATGCCGCCTACCAGCACATTCAAACCACGTCGATAGGCGACGGTGGCCGCTACCGTCATGAACATAAGATTGCGTCCCGGCACAAAGGTGTTCGGCAAGCCGTTTTCCTGCATCACGATTTCAACGTCTTCGGTCATCGCAGTCGATGATATTTTCGAAATCAGCGACAGATCTATCATGTGGTCTTCGCCCAGTTTGTCGGCCCACTGCGGAAACCGGGCGCGGATTTTCTGTAGCAAGACCGGACGCACCGTCAGTTCAACCGCATGCCGCTGGCCGTAATCAAAGCCTATCGTCTCGACCCGCTCGTAGCGCGACAAAGCCCATGCCAGGCAAGTGGTGGAGTCCTGGCCGCCGCTAAACAGGACGATGGCGCCGTTTGGTGTAGTCATATGATTTGCAGTTTAAATATTCAAGAAGAGATTGTATGCTTTATTTTCTGCCCTATTTGCCGGCCTTATTGCTAACTTGTTGCAATGTTTGCTCGACAAAATCTTTGTTCGGTTCGGTAAACCGCAAGCGCACCGGATACCATTCAAGCGACGGCGCCAGCCAGATATCCAACTGCTGGTCCTTGGCGTCCGGCGGCGGCGCTTTGAAAATATGGACGGCGTCCAGATCGCCCATCGGCGTTTTGATTTTTTCAATGTTGATGACCTTGAACGTCCACGCTTCCGCATCGCGCATGCCGGCCACAAAGAATGTCCAGTCCGACCCTGGCTTGAATTGTTTCGGGACCGCTCGCGCCACCGAAATCAATTGCCAGATGATGCTGGTGCGATCCTGCTCGCCACCCTTTAGCGGATAACTCTCGCTGGACTCGGAAAAGCTGATGCTGCCGCTGTCGCGATGGAAAGTCGTGGTGGTGGCTTCCTTGCGAAAGCGCTTATTGATGAATTGCACAGGCGCCAGGCCGTAGCTGTCGATCGAACCTTCGCTGGAGGATTCGAGAATTTTTCCAAACAGCATGGCGCGGGTTTCCGAGGCGACGCTGAAGTGCTTATCGTCTACCTGCCATTTGACGCTGCCTTCGCCACCCAGCGTAATACCGCTCTGCTTGGCTTGAATCGCATAGCTCAGATCGGCCGACGGCGGCAGGTCTATCTTGTACTTGGTGGCAGGATGATCGGTGCTGGCGGCAGAAGCTGCCAGCATGCTGCAGCAAAGTGCGGCGGCCATGGATAGGCGGAGTAAAGGTGATGTCATGATTCTCCAAAAAATAATGCTGCTGCGATTCACAATACTTTAAACACAATACTTTAAAGCACTTGATCCAGTGACGCGGAAAGATCAATTTGCCGATGCCGTATCCAGTAGTTTCATCTTGGACAGCGACATGTCCAGATAGTCGCCGTCAGTTTCGGTAAAGCGTAGTTTGACCGGATACCATTCCTGTTGCGGCGCTAGCCAGATGTCCAGTCGTTGCTGGTGCGAGCCGGCCTCCGGAATGCGAATCACATGCCAGACATCGAGATCGCCACTGGCAACCGTAATTTTTTCCTGGCCGACCACCTGCATGCGCCAGGTTTCAGCGTCCAGCGGGCCGGCAACAAACATATCGATCACCGTGCCCGGGGAAAATTGCGCGCTATCGCCGCGGCCAATGCTGGCCAATTGCCAAACCACGCTGGCGCGGTCTTGTTCGCCGCCGCTGCGCGGGTAACTATTCTGCGACGAGGAAAAGATAATGGCGTTGCGCTCGCGCTGAAAAATCGTCTGGGTGGCGGGCTTGCGGAAACGCTTTTGCGAATAGGTCAGCGGCGCCACGCCAAAACCATTGATTTCACCTTCGCTCTTAAAATCGAGAACGGTAATAAACAGAGCTCCGGCCTCGCCGTTGATGGTGTAACTGCGGTCATTGGATTGCCAGGTGATTTTGCCGCTGCCGTGGTAGTTCTGGCCTTTTTGTAAAGCTTCCACATCGTACTTCAGCTCCGCCGACGGTGGTGGATTGACCTGGTAATGTTTGCCGGCCGCCGGCGCCGCTTCTGCTTGGGCTGAAGGGGCCGGTTCGGTTGTCGGCGGATTGGCGGCAACGGCCGCCGCTGTGTTGGTCGCCAGATCAATTGGAACCGGGGCGGTCGCTCCAAGGTCGATAATGGGCGTAACGGTTTCTCTGATAGGCGTATCCGGCACTTCGACCTGCGGCGCCGGCCGCGGTGCTGCTTTGGGGCGTGCCTTGGCGCTCGGCTTCGGCGTGGGTGCTTGCGGCAGCAGCACTGGCTTTTCAACTGGCGGCAACGGCGTGAGATTGGCCATGATCAGGCGTTCAGGCCTATTGACTGGCGTCGGTATGCTGAACTGGCGGCTGCCCCAGGCGAACAGGAGCAAATGTAGTAGCACCGTGAGCAGCAGCGCCCACAGCCACCGACGACGGCTGGCAAAGGTATAACTCGAAGTTGAGGGCGGTTCGAAAGAAGACGGCATCCGTATAGTGTAAACGTATCCGTCGGGATTAAGCTCGGCAAGACTGGGGCAGGCGATAAACCACGTAAAATATTGCATTTACATCAAACAAGAATAGCCACCGATGCTGCATCGCATACATTACGCCGCCAGCGTCGCGCTGGCAGTCACACTAGGCATGGGCGCCATGACGCCGGCGGCATCTGCCGCACCGACGGCTTTGCCGCCGATCCGGCTTGGCATGATCGAAGGCATGTCGGGACCTTTTGCCAATGCGGGTGAAGCCGTGGAGCGCAATATCCGGTTTGCGGTGGAGCAGGTCAACGGGCGTGGCGGCGTGCGTCTGCCGGATGGTAAACATCTCTTGAGCCTGACTGTGTTTGATAGCAAACAGGGCGTAGAGGATGCGTTATTGCAGCTCAAGCAATTGACCGACCAGAAAATTCCATTCGTATTGGAGGGCAACAGCTCCGCAGTTGCCGGGGCGCTGGTGGACGCCATCAACAAACATAACGCCCGGGTTCCAGACAATCGCGTGTTGTTCCTGAATTACTCGGCAGTCGACCCGGTATTGACCAATGAAAAGTGTAGCTTCTGGCATTTTCGGTTTGACGCCAATGCCGACATGCGGATGCGCGCGCTGGTCGACGTCATTAAAAGCGATAGCAAGGCAAAAAGCGTTTACCTGATCGGCCAGGACTACAGTTTCGGCCAGCAGGTTGCCAAGGCTGCACGTCAGCAACTGCAGGCGGCGCGACCGGATATCAGGATTGTCGGCGACGAGTTGCACCCTATCGGCAAGGTCAAGGATTTTGCGCCTTACATCGCTAAGATCCGTGCCAGCGGCGCCGATACGGTGATCACTGGCAACTGGGGCAACGATCTGACCTTACTGGTGAAAGCCGCCAAGGAGGCCGGTCTGCATCTCAAGTTCTACACCTTTTATGCGAATAGCCTGGGGGCGCCGGCGGCAATTGGCGATGCTGGCGTAGGGACGGTGCGCGCCGTTGCGGAGTGGCATCCGAACGCCGTCGACGGCAATGCCGCCAGCGATGCGTTTTATCGCAGTTTTCGTCAGCGCTATCCGCAGCCGAAAGATGACTATCTGTTTTTGCGTATGGATGTCATGATCGACATGTTGGTGACGGCCATCGAGAAAGCCCAAACCACGGACGCGGTAGCCGTTGCACGGGCGCTGGAAGGAGCGCAATACAAGAGCAAATTTCATGAAGCCAGCATGCGGGCTAGTGATCATCAACTGATACAACCCTTGTATGTGGCGGTGATGCAAAGGCTTGCCGATGGCGGTATCCGGTTTGATAATGAAGGTAGCGGTTACGGCTTCAAAACCGAGCGTTACCTGGCGCCGGCGGCAACGGCGGCGCCCAGTACATGCAAGATGCAGCGTCCCTAAAACGGTAGCAGCTACGAGGCTAGGGGCAAGTTGATAGCTGTTGTAGATTATCTCTGAAGGAGATGTGTGATGAGCAGTTCTAGTATTCCAGGAGTCGACGCAATGCAGGATAGTCTCGAATTCATCAAGAAAATGTGGGGCGGCATGGGCGTGCCCGGCATGGTTGTTCCCACCTTGTCGGTGGAAGAAATCAATAAGAAGATCAGCGATCTGAAAGCCGTGGAGTCGTGGCTGAATCTTAATCTGAATATGTTGCGCACCACGATACAGGCGCTCGAAGTGCAAAGCGCAACCATTTCTGCACTACAGGCAATGGCTGCGGCTAATCAGGCGGGTGTGCAGGCGAGCGTGGATCGCAAGGACGGCGGCGGCAGTGAGTCCAGCGCGAGCGCATGGGCGACGCCGGCCGGGTTCCCGTTTTCATTTATGAGCCCGGCGAAAAATGCTCCTGTTGCGCCGGATCCAGCCGTGCCGCCGGCCGCTGAAGCGCAAGCCGAAAATCCGCCAAGCGCCAGCAGCGCGGCGGATAACTCGCTGGGAAATTCAGGCGCTTGGTGGGACTTGCTGCAAAATCAGTTCAAGCAAGCGGTCAATAGTGTGGTCGCGGCAGAAAAAATGGTGATGCCGGCTAAAGCTGCTGCGGACAGCGAGGCCAAACCAACAGTCAAGCGGCATAGCAAAACTGGCAATGGTACAGCGTCAAAGTCTGCAGGGAAAAAGAGCAGCACCGCCGCCACTGGCGAGACAGCCGCGCGTTCAAGCAAAGCCAAGGCTGTTCCAAAAGAATGACAATATAGGAAGTATCCATGTGGCCGGACGTGCTAATTAGTTAAGTCCTGGTTTTTTAGGGCAGCTTGACTAGCGCCGGATAAGTGCAATGATTAAAGACCGATGCTTGGACGGAAAACTCTAAGTGATATCTTGACTTTGTTGTGATTTAAGCAGGGTTTTTAGCAAAAACTCGGCTCTCAGCCGGTTTATAAACGGTCCCGTAACAAATTCTTGGTAAAATCGAACAGTTAACTCACTTGCTTAAGGTATGTATGCTGTATCCAGAACTGTTTAAATCGCTTGAACAAGTCCGCTGGAACATGGAGACCGATATTCCATGGGACAAGTTTGACGCCACCCAACTGTCCGACGAACAAGCTCAGACTATTCGTATGAATGCGATTACGGAATGGTCGGCGCTGCCTGCAACCGAGATGTTTTTGCGTGATAACCACGGCGACAGCGATTTTTGCGCTTTCATGTCGGTATGGTTTTTTGAAGAGCAAAAGCATTCGCTGGTGCTGATGGAATATCTGCGTCGTTTCCGGCCTGAACTGGTGCCTACCGAAGCTGAGCTGGACAAAGTGCGTTTTGAGTTCGACCCAGCACCGCCGCTGGAAACTCTGATGATGCATTTCTGCGGCGAGATCCGTCTCAACCATTGGTACCGTTGCGCTTCCGATTGGCACACCGAGCCTGTGATTAAGCAAATTTACAAGATCATCAGCCAGGATGAAGCCCGTCATGGCGGCGCTTACCTGCGCTACATGAAGAAGGCCTTGTCTGAAGTGGGCGATAGCGCTTCTGCCGCGTTCGCCAAGATCGGCGTCTTGATGGCATCGGCGCGCCGCACCGAAAAACCGCTGCATCCGACCAATCTGCACGTGAATCAGTCGCTGTTCCCGAACGACACCGTGCAAAGCCGCCTGCCGGATCCGGAGTGGCTGGAACGCTGGCTGGACGAGCAAATCAAATTCGACGGCGTCTGGGAAAAGAAGGTGGTTGACCGCATCCTGCACAATATGTCTCTGCTGTTTGAACGTACCTTTGATACGGTGCAAGAGCTGAATCGCTATCGTAAGGAAGTTGTCGCCCGCCTGGCTTTGACGCCGGCCCAAGCAGTCTGATAGTCTGATGCTGGCGGTGCTAAGCATATAGCGCCGCCAGCGATTGATCCCAAGCCGCATGTTTTGCGGCTTTTTTATTGCGGTTTTTCTATGTTCGCCATGCCTAAATTTGAAACCAAGCTTTGCACCCGCGCTGAATTGAAAGCCCGCGTTGCGGCTTTGCCGCAGCCGGTGGTGTTGACCAACGGTGTATTCGATATCCTGCATCGCGGCCACGTCACCTATTTGGCGCAGGCGCGTGAACAAGGTGCGTCGCTGGTGGTGGCGGTGAATACCGATGCTTCGGTCAAGCGCTTGGGTAAGGGCGACGACAGGCCGATCAATACTTGTGCCGACCGCATGGCTGTATTAGCGGCGCTGGAAGCGGTCAGCCTGGTGGTCGAGTTTGATGAAGATACGGCGTTGGAAGTGGTTCAGGAAGCGCAGCCTGGCGTGTACGTTAAAGGCGGCGATTATCAGATGGATGCGATTCCGGAAGGTCAAGCGGTGCTGGCGTATGGCGGTCAGGTGGTCGCGATCGCGTTCGCGCATGATCGTTCGACCAGCAAATTGTTGAGCAAGGTGCGGCAAGGCTCCTGATTTTCACAAACGACGAGACGAAAAAAAGCGCGGATGCCGCGCTTTTTTTATGCAGGCGCCATTTGTTTTTAGTGTTGATGCGCCGCGTCGGCTGGTTTGCCGGTCAGATCGGTGACGAATACCGACACTTCGATCTTGCCTGCTTTCTGGAAAGTCAGCGTCAGCGGGAATTTGTCGCCGGCTTTCAGTGGCTGGGTCAGGCCGATCAGCATGATGTGATAGCCGTGACCCGGTGTCATGTCGACTTTGCTTGCCGGCAGCAGCTCAATCTCGCCGACTTCGCGCATTTTCATTACATTACCCTCCATGGACATGGTGTGGATCTCGGTGCTTTTTGCGATCAATGAGCTGACGCCTATCAGCTTATCGCTCTCTTTACCGCTATTCTCGATACTCAAGAACGCACCGCCGGCTGGCTGACCGGGAACTGTGGCGCGCGCGTAGGGATGGTCGATGTGCAGGCTGCCGAGCTGGTACTCGTGTGCGTAGGCGGAAACGCTGATGGCGAGAGCACAGAAAAACAGGGAAACGGAACGTAAAGACATGATGAACCTTTGCTTAAATTGGGGAAATGTCGACGGCGAACAGTGCGGTGTTTTCGTTCAATGGCTAGATTGCAGCGGCGGTGCACGCGCCTGAAAATTACTACCAGCCGGATTCGCATCGACTGTTGATGTGACTTGTAGATTGGGGGCCTCGCCTGCTCGTGCGCAAAGAGAACTCTGCATCGGCGTCGTCGGCAACGCAGGATTGTGGGAGGCTGCACAGCAATGTGCACATGCCCGATGATCCTTGGCGTGCAGCGGGTTTTGTTTGGTATCTGTATCCGTGCGCGTCGCGTTGACGCTGCAAATTTCCATCGCCGGACCACTTGCCGCCTGCACGGGCTGCATAGTGCCATTCAGCAAGAAGCTGGAAATGGCGAGCCAAGCGAAAAAGAGGCGGAGATTAGAAGTCATGGTGCCCATTTGCAAGATGGCGGATTATAACAAGCGCGGCTTGATTGTTCCTTTGTTAACGGGAATTTGTTCAGGAGCCGCCGCTAAAGCCGTTTTGGCGCCAGGCTTCATACACTACAACGGCCACTGTATTAGACAGATTCAAGCTGCGATTATCCGGCCGCATCGGCAGGCGGATGCGCTGCGAAGGCGCAAAAGATTCACGTAACGCAGGATCGAGGCCACGGGTTTCCGAGCCGAACACAAATACGTCGCCTGCCTGGAACTTGAGATTGGCAAATGGCGTTGAGCCGTGGGTAGTCATGGCAAACATGCGGCTGGCGTCATAGTTGCCGGCAGCACGCATACTGGCGACGAAGGCGTCCCAGTTGGCATGCACCTGCATGGTGGCGTAGTCGTGATAGTCCAGGCCGGCCCTGCGCATTTTGCTGTCATCGAGGGGAAAGCCAAGCGGTTCAATCAAGTGCAATTGCGCACCGGTATTGGCGCACAAGCGAATGATGTTGCCGGTATTCGGCGGGATTTCCGGTTCAACCAGTACCACGTGGAACAAGGTGATTCTCCTTATATATAGATAGTGGCCCGGATAGTGGGCCGCGAGGAATGCTTAGGGGGTTCTTGCGAACACGAAATTGGTGATGCGGCGGGCGCCGTGCCGGCGTAGCGTTTTCGCCAGTGCATGCAGCGTCTCGCCAGTGGTCATGACATCGTCGATTACACCTATATGACGGCCGCGTATCTGGCTTATGGCCGCTGGCGGCACGGCAAACGCCTGGCGCAGATTGCGACGTCGTTGCTCCATGTCCGGAACCTGAGACTGCGGCAGTGTGTCGCGTTGCCGCCGCAGCAGTCCATGTTGCAAGCCAAGTCCAAGCATGCGCGCAAAGGGCTTGGCTATCTCCAGAGCCTGATTGAAGCCGCGCTGTTGCAAGCGTTGGGCGCTGAGCGGTACCGCAGTCAGGATATCTGGTAAATCCGCCGGCAGTTCAAGTTCAGGATGATTGCAGAGGCTGCGCCGCCCCGCCTCGCATAACATTTGCGCAAACACGGGCGCCAACGCCAGCTGGCCGCCGAATTTTAGCGCCAGAATCAGTTGGTCGGCTGGCGCCGTATAGTCACATGCCACAATGGTGGCGTCGAAGGCTCGGGGTTGTTTCAGACAGTTACCGCATAGCGTTGGTGCGGGACCATCAATCTGAGGCAGCAGATTCGCGCATTGCCTGCAGCGTGCCGGGTGGCGGGAAAAATAATGTTTGCTGCAGCCGTCGCAGATAACGCGCTTGCCGCTTTGCCCGCACAGCGCGCAGCAGGACGGCATGCCCGCCAGGATGCGGGCAAGTTTCTGTTGCGGCCATTGGCGTAGCGCGGAAAATAGCAAAGGCGAGTCTCGTTCTATCAGGTGGATGTTGGCACACTCAGCCTACAGGCAATCAAGCGTGTAAACTACTGCCGATTATCGCATTTCATCTCACCTGCCGGATTCCGATGTCTACTTCACTTCCTCCTTTCGAAACTAGTCTTAGTGCGCCTATCGACTTGCGCCGGGTACGCCAACTGTTTGCCCGGCCTGAACTGGTACGCGAATCAGAGTTCATGCGTCGCGAAATTTCAAGTCGCATGCATGAGCGTCTTGCACTGGTGAAACTAGCGCCGAAGCGTGTACTGGATGCCGGTTGCGGCGCCGGCCCGGATATATATACATTGCAGCAGCGCTTTAGCGAAGCCGCCATTATTGGCTTGGATGCGTCTGTCGCCATGTTGTCGATGGCAAAAGAGCAACGTCAGACGGCGCAGTTATCGGTCAATCGCTTATTAAAGAAGTGGCTGCCATTTACCGGCAACAGCAATGATTTGGCGTCTGCTTTATTGTGCGGCGACTTTGCGCAATTACCGTTAGCGTCAAACACGGTTGATCTGGTCTGGTCCAACTTGGCTTTGCACTGGCATCCGCAGCCGGACCGCGTGTTCGCCGAATGGCGTCGTATATTGCGGGTGGATGGTTTGCTGATGTTCTCTTGCTTCGGTCCTGACACCTTCAAAGAATTGCGCAATGCATTCGCCGCTATCGATGACGGCGCACACGTACTGCCCTTCGTCGATATGCATGATTTTGGCGACATGCTGGTCAATGCCGGTTTCTCGACGCCGGTCATGGACATGGAAACGATCACAGTGACCTACGACACAGTGGAGAAATTGCTGGCAGATGTACGCGCCTGGGGCGGTAATCCATTAGCGACTAGAGGCCGTGGCCTATTGGGGCGCGCTGCGGCGAGTAATCTCAAGGCAGCGTTGGAAGCGAAGCGGCGGCCGGACGGCAAATTGCCGCTGACCTTTGAAATCATCTATGGTCATGCGTTCCGGCCTGTGCCCAAGACTACTAGTGGCGGCGAGTCCATCGTGCAGTGGGATTTGGGCAAAAAGAGATAAATCGAAATATTTTTAACAAAGTACTTGCTGGGTTTTAAAAGGGTTGCTATAGTTCGCCTCCCGTTGAGAACGACGCGAAACAAGCGAAGCAGCTGAGAGGTAAATGAGCTGTTTTTGCGAG